>DBTT01000002.1 GCA_002307185.1 Bacteroidales bacterium UBA1309 | reverse complement strand
CGTGGCTAAAATCAAGGCTGTGCCTTGAAGCTTATCCAATGGATTTTAAGTATGAATATTTATAAAAACGCAGCTGATTCCAGGCTATCCGGAATACAATTGCAGGATTAAACAAACCCAATAATTATTAAAAACTAAATTGTATTGAAAATGAATTACTTGTCAAAAAAAGGCTTGCCTTCAGTCATTCTTTTGTTGTCGATTGCGACTTATCCTTTAATGGCGCAGCAAACGGTCGTGGCGCCCAAGAAGAAGTTCCCCGTCGAGCTTCGGGCCGGATTCACTTCCGCGAGTTTCGACACTCCCTATAACGATGAGAACACCCCCTCCCCCTCGAAAGCGGGATTCTACATGGGAGCTATCGTGGAGTGTCCGCTCTCGAAAACCTTTTACTTCCAGCCCGGATTGGTCTTGATCAGCAAGGGGGGCAAACTGGATGCCGACTATGAAAACGACAGGGCGATAACGATAAACGGAGTTTATCTCCAGGCCCCCCTCTACTTTGCGGTCAAGTTGCCTTTGCGCCGATACGACAACTCCATAAACTTCAACTTTGGCCCTTACCTGGCTTATGCCGTCGCCGGGAAAACCACCTACAAGCCTTCAGGAAGCAACACCTCTTTGTCGTTTGACACTTTTGGAGACGGGGGACCTTTGAACCGCCTGGATGCAGGCCTCGGGTTGGAATTTCAGTTTGAGCTTAAACACAAAATCGTATTCACCCTGGGGTCGGAAATGGGCATGACACGTTCGATGAAAAAGGAATGGATTTCGGGGACAAATGACCTCGTAGCCAACAGCACCAACTATTTGTCGGTCGGATACAAGTTTTAATGTTGTGGAAGACGGGAGAGTGCAAAGACACTCCCCCGTCCTTCAATTAGAATCCTTGCTTAAAACCATATTTATGCGAAAGAAATAGTAGTTTATTCTTTTCTATTTATCACTACCCCATATATGTTAGCCCAAACAGAAAAAAGCACTCCGTAGCCGATGTATGTATAGAATACTAAAAACAAGTAAATCCAAAACAAGATTTCAATAGGTTGGATCAAAACCTTATGCAATTATTTGTGAATAAACTATTTTTCCTTTTTGGAATTATCAATCAGATTGGAAGCTTCATCCTGATAATGGCTTTTCGATGCGAACAGAGCTGGAACTGACTTTAACCCCTTCAGCAACCTAACCTTGAAACTGTTCATCAGCGAGCCGTCAGCCGCCAATGTCCCATATCCGGTCACGGCACGGGCCTTTCGTGTCCTCACAAAAGCGATTTTTCCGTATTTTTTCAATCCCAAGGCAAGCGATCCGTCTTCGCCCCGTTTGATATCGGTGCGGATGCCCACTTTGCGTGCCAAGGCTGAGTCATACGCAAAAACAAGCCCTCTAACACTCATCTCTGGCCTCTTAATCGATTGAAAGAATAAATATAAATCCCGAAATGCTTCATAAAAAATCAAAGAAACCTTTGAATGATTAACATCTGGTATATAACTCCAGAGTGAATTGGCTGCAACTATTCCTGGTTTAGAAAGAGCTTCCACCATCGTTTCTACGTATACAGGGGGATACAATGTGTCGGCGTCGATATTGATATGGTATTTTCCTTTGGCATTTTGCAAGCCACATTGACGGGCATACCCGCAACTGTTTCTACTTTCATTGAAATACGGAATCCCTACCTTTTGAAAGATTTCCTCGGTGCGGTCTTTCGAGTTGTTGTTCACTCCGATTATCTCGACAGGATACTTGCACACCATCTCGCTCAAAGCCCAAAGGCACGCAATAAGATTTCGCTCTTCGTTGTAGGCGATAACGGAAACGGTCGCAAGAGGAGTCTTACTTTGAAGCTTAGCAAGCCGATCGGCGATCCCGGCTATAATGTCATCCGTAATATCTTCGGGAGAAGAATTATATGTTTTGAGATATGTTTTATACCAAGTCATATTGCGTTTGCTATAAAAAACAATTATCATTTTGTCAGAAATGTTCTTTCAATTTTTCGGACAAGGCCATATCCAAACAAATTTATAAACAAGGCCCTTATTCTATAGTAGAAATATGCTTTTTTTGAAAACCAAGAATTTTGGTAGTGATGAATGGCGAATGTATTCTTATTTGCAAGGATTGTCCTGGAGTCAAATGTTTTTGGTGAAAAAAAGTCTTTTGGGAATACATGGACAGCACGGCTCACATCGCTAGCTGAAAGTTTCTCAAAATCGGCTTTCCCCGATAACTGGATAATCGACTTGTGTTCTTTGATGACTTCGTCCATTATTTCGGGTAGCTTCCGTATGTCCATTTTTCCATCAGGCAATATGAAATTCTTATTCTCGTAATAGTCCAAACAATATTTTATCCAGTCGCACCCTTTTTCGGCACCCATCACGGCTGCTTCTATTGTGCCGGCAGTTTCGAGCCCGACAAAATAGGGGAGCTCCAACAATTCATCCAAGTTTTTTAAAATTTCAACATCCGAATCTAAATAAATACCGCCATAATTATAAAGTGCATAAAACCGAATGTAATCGGCTGCAAAAGCATATTTCTTTGCCTCAAAAGCCTGCTTTACCCAAGGCGTATTGCTTATATCAAAACGGTTTAAATCCCATTTTATAATTTCATAGTCAGGCAAATGTTTTTCCCAGCTTTTGATGCATTTTCTTATCTTTGGGGGATAAGGATCGCCGCTTAACCAGCAAAGGTGAATTCGTTTGGGTATCATAGTTTTGTTTATTTCACGGTTATTTTAAAATAAGCATATACAAAAAACATAATATTCTTAAATCGTCTATTAAACTAAGCTTTTATGATTCGATTTCTATATGCCATCCGAGTAGATTTTATTATCTCTCCACCACATTCACTTTATAACTTCAGCGGAAATCTTACGATAATCATCGAGACAAGGACTTCAGTATAATATGGATTTCATAGCCATAATTCACAACCATGTAATTGACCTTCAATGTCAGTACTCGTTCCATTCCGCTCGGATAGTAAAGAGCTGGGATGCAATAAGCGATTCGATATTTAATACTCTCGTTGATCATAGTTTTTCCGACACCTTGAAAACTTTAGCCATTTGCTCCCTCCAAGACAAGTGGCCGATGCTGTTGCGAATTTCCTCCGGACTTAGTTGAAGGCCATCAATAAATCTGAGCAATTCAGGAATATTCAATGGAGATTCATCTGCCAGCACCTTCATCACGTAATCCATCTCATCGAAATCCGAGTCTGTTTCGGAGTAGGCGAAAGCAACTCCTCTTGCCGCATATTCCCGGTTTTTCAATGTCCGGATAGAGTCTATTCCACTACGGTGACGCCCCAAACTCCCTATTGCAAAATCGGCCTGGTCAAACATCTTGTCGAGATCATCTCCCCAAAGTGGGCCATGCATCACAACATAAGGCTCCAACTGATTTTTCGATATGGGAAGCAACACATCTTCCTCCTCACGCTTCCCACTTAGTTTGCCAACCAAATGTAGATATACCTTCCGAGAGGGGTTTGCTCGATAATATTGCGCCATCCCAGCTATTACCCGATCAAAGCCATGCCAATAATGTATCTCGGCAACTCCCAGCAAGTGAATGGAATCGTCTTTATCCAGCAAGATTTTGTTTCGAAGGGGAATCGAATCGAAATCAACCCCATTGGATATTCCGATCGTCTTTTGCCCAAATATGAGCCTTTCATTGGTGAAAGACACTATCGCTGAAAGTTTTTCTGCAAGCTTGTGCCTAAAACAGCGATCCCAAAACAAATTAAACTTTGATTTTAATGCTATGTATTCCTGATCGTATGGGTAAGTCGGAATCTCCATCACCACACGGCATCCAAATTCTCTCATGCTCCTCACAAGGTGAATCGTAAACGGATTCGCATTGTGATCAGAACGAATATACACAAACTTGGTTTGGCTTTGAATAAGATAATGAAGAATGGCATTGTAGTCGATACGTTTTCTCACTTTTGCACACGTTCCCGAACCAAAATTCACCAAAACATGTTCATCCAGCATCCAGCAACGGCTACCATCTGCTTTCACTTCATAGCGAGCAAGATGAGTTTCCATACCCAAATCCTTGATGGCTTTCACCTGAGCTACTATCTTTTTGCTTATCCCGTTTGATGAGGATAGACCATGAAAGACGAGGAATAAAACTTTCATATATCACCCACTCCTTTTGTTAATATATCCCAACAGATTTATTGGTCTTTGCTTTTTTAATTTATTCTTTACAGATACTTTAATCAAATGAAGCAAGGCTGACGACAGTTTTACAATCTCTTTGGCTAATCTCCGTTGAGGATATAGTTTCTTAGTCATTTCTAGATTCCAAGGTTGCGTAAAAAAGGACAAATAGTATTCATCATCAGGATTCACAATTACATCTATCGAATCAACCCATTCATACCTATTTATCATCAAATCACCTTCTGTCAACCAAAGAAGTTTATAAACCAATGATTGATAAGGTAAGTAGTTTAGAAATAATTCCCCATAATTATTTTGATAGTTTCCAGGCATTTTAGACTTTTCAAACATTACCAACTGATTGTCAATATCCAAGATGACCCATTTGTGAGATTTCTTTGGAAAGAGATACTCACCGAGCAAACTAGGAGTTTCGATATAGCCCCTCTTGGCAACTCTGGACTGCTCATTCACAAAGGCTATTGGATCATCCACATGTTCCAGAACTTGATTACAAATGACATAATCAAACTCTTTATCCTTAAAAGGGAGTTTCTCCCCATCAGCATTTATAAATCTTTGATGAGCATATATATTTACATCTCCGCAACGATGATAATTACTTTCTACGAATTTTTCTACAATTACATTTGATCGGAATGAAGGATTATGGCCTGACCCTATCTCCAATACTTTGTCTTTCTTTTTTATTCGAAGATCACTTCGATCAAATGGTGAACGAATTTTCATAATTACACTTTTATCATTCTATGAATACACGGAGTTCTAAATAAGAGAAGTATGAATTGGAAACTACACACATTACTTTAAGGGCAAAAATAGTTTTTTTTTATCACAATATATGTTGTATCCACGAAAATAAATCAACATATCCAATGAATCAATATATTATTACGTATTTTTGCATTAACAAATCAATTGGCAATGTTATGAAATTTATTCTTAAAACAATACTTATTATTGTCTCATTTTTACTTTTGCACGTTTCCTGTGCAGATAAAGACTTGAACAAAGGAGGTAAGACAGATGACGATCCCAACTCACCAGTAACGACCCAAAACTACATTTCCTATCTCTATAATTATTCTTCCGAAAACACAAACAACACCGTTGAGATCTCAATTATCACAGATGGGGCCATCCAGACTACAAAAGATCTAGATTTGACAATTCCACCACTTAAATACAACAAATCGTGGCTCTTTATGCTTACTCAAGACGATTGCAAGCAAGCTGCCTATTGCAGAACCTGGGCAGCAATCAACGGAAGACCCATTTCCTCCTTTGTGGACAGTACAAATTATTACTATGACGTGGAACAGTTGGCTGCTGACGATTTGCCTCCCAACTCCTATTATCTTGGCAAAACACTTGGCAGCTCCGATGGTTGTGGAAATGAAGTCCGGTTTCATTTCACTACCACCTTGTCACCCGAATCGGATTTTATGAACGCCACAACCTCGGTCAACAAAGGCTTCACCAACAACTATTATCGTTTCTTTATGAAATCGGGACTAAGGTGGAACAACGTGAAAGAGATGCTTAATTTCGGAACCGGCATCGCATTTCATGACATGAACACAACCTCCACACAAAATACAGATTCCATACTCAAGCATTACCAAATAGCACAAGACAGCATCCTGAAAAACCTGCCGGGCAGAGGTGCCAAGATGTTGGCCGAGCCCAATGGCAACAAAACATATGTTGCAGCGGCAAATAGCTTCCCGGATATACAAACCCTCACTGCGCAATCCGGCGCAGTCGAGCTATATCCTTTCCAAACGACAACGGATCTGTAGAAAGTTCTCCTCAGCCGCTATTTTCCAAATGACACAGCGACCATCGTGGCAGACATCCAAGCCTTGATGCAGCTTCCCAAAACAGAACGAAAAGCCATCCATGTGGGCGTGCATAACACCGACAACAAATGGGTGAACTTCCTCTTGTGGCTCAACAACACCTACGGCAAAGACGGGGACGATTCGGTGTGGTTTCCATCGCAAGAAGAATATTACGAATACAACTACTACCGCATTCATTCCACGATAAGCGGCGTCGTCAGCGGCGACACCCTGCGCATACAACTCACTATGCCATCCGGCGAATATTTCTACTATCCGTCGCTGACATTAAATTTGTCAGGGATTCAAACAGAGAATGTTCGTACCGTTTCCACCAACGATGCCGTTACTGGCTTTTCCTTTGGCAACCACAACGGAGGACTAACTCTCAATATAGATTGCAGGAATCATTTGGTGGAACATGCAACGCACTACGTGGAAGCGTATGAAAAGAATCCGACATCACTCAGCCTGGCCGACGCCCGCTATTTTGTCAATCAATTAAAAGAATCAACCATCAAGGAAGCCTTGCTGAAAAGGCTGGAGTAAATAGAGATAGCAAGGTATGCCACGACATGCACCATCTCCCTTGAACTAAAACAAACCTCCCGGCAGACATAAGCAATCTCCCTAAACACATAGAATATATATGTGCTGCCATATCATGGATCCCATAAAACATAGAACATCTCCCAACAGACTAAGACAACATACCATTAAACATACGCCAAAAATGTTCTTACACAAAACATATCCCGTAAGACTAAAACAATATCCCGCAAGACGTGGATCAACTCCCTTCTTAAAACCAAAACGCCCAAAACAAATGGCTTTGCAAGAATGAGAGAAATAAATTAAAATATTTTGCGATTTTAGCAAAGATATTTTGTTATTTCATCTATTTCCAATATATTGGCATCCAAGTCTAAATTTAACACGACTTATCAAATTATTTTTCATCCACATACCTTAACAATTTAACTTATGCAAGCACAATTAAGATTAGAAGATTATCCTGCCATTGCGGATTTTATCTTCACTAGTTTCGAACGCGATCTGGCTGACTTTACAGCCAAGTACAAAACCATGAACGGCGACTACCTTACTGCCGCCAAGTCTGCAAACATTACCTTGAAGAGCATTCAAGCAACACTGATTGCAAAACTGGAGCAAAAAGACGTAACCGCCGAACTTTATACAACAGCAGACTCACTCAAAAGCAAAATCATCTTATTGAAAGATTATGCACAGCGTGGAAAAATCCCGACAGATTCCCTGAGCGATTGTGTTTATAAATTAACCAAACGAAACATAGAAGGAGCTCTCTTGACCTTGAGGAGCGCATTACCCTATTATGACCAAAACAGCTCCAAACTACTCGACATGCCTGATGGTTTTTTGGCTGCATTGTCCGATCAGCTCAACGAGGTGGATACACTGAACAATGCTCAAAACACGGCAATCAACAGATCGAAAGAAAGCACAGCCAACAACAAGGAGGTGTACAAGCAAGTCTATCAATACATCACAGATATTGCAAAGGCTGGAAAGATTATATACGCAAAAACACCGAAAGCCGACGAATACACTATTTCGAAGCTGCAAAGCAGGGTAAGGGCTGCGCAAAAAAAGGATGAAAAGGGAGAAACAACCAAATAACAAATGATAACTTCTGACGAAAAAGGGGAATTGCTGGATGCGGTTCTCCTTTTTTTATTAAACCGTGTCGCCACTCACGTGGCTACATTTCACATACGATCACATGTTCCCTGCGCTGGCGCACAGGGCTACTAAGGTGGTCGCCGCCATGCGGCTTTATGCGATTCTGCTTATACCATCCGAAACCATTGATCCTTTTCATTTTCAACATCACGGATTCAACAAGCAAAGCACCATATAACCACACATCTCCTGCAATACCCTCCACAACCATAACAATACCTTCCACATTGCAAACATGCCACATCGTGGCATCATATCAGTAGCCCTGTGCGCCAGCGCAGGGAAAAAGAGATACAACACCAAACAGGAGCCACGCCAGTGGCGACCACACAATGAGGGAATAAGGGAAATCAAAACCTGTCCAACAACTTGCGGAACAATCCCCCGACATTAAAAATGCCGGAATAATGGATATAGGCTAACCAAGCCAACACGAATATTGCTGCTTTAAAAAAAAGAGTAGTTAACAAATCCAATACAGGTAAGAAACAAACTGTCGTTCCAAGCAAAAGAATAAGCCCGAACGAAAAGATCAACGGTCCTACAAGCTGTTTAAAAAACAAATAGAAACTCCTTTTCAACGTCACCCAATACATCTGGAAGTAACATTGCACAAAATTAATCGAGAAAGAGATGCAGAGGCATATAGCTACCGCTTCGAGCGACTTGAAGTAAAATACTCCAAGTAAAATACCGCTTACATTCAACACCGATGAAAATACCCCACATACAAATAGGCTGCGGGTATCGCCAGCGGCCTGAAAAATGGAACCGGAAGAAGACAACACAATTTGCACGCCGACCGACAGGCTCAATATGCGGAATACCGGAACAGATGCCAGCCACTGGTCTCCAAAAAAGAGCAATGTTATTTCTTTCGAAGAAAAAAATAGAAAAACACTTAGAGGAAAACCAATAGCAGCCAACAACCTGACAATTTTTTCATGCGACTCGCCCAACTTCTGCCTGTCATTCTGATAATCGCTCAGGATAGGATGCATCACCGGAGTAATTACCTGCGTGATATTTTGCAAGGGCAAAGTCATCAAACGGTAGGCCTTGTCGTAATAGCCCAAAGCCCCCATCCCAATGTATTTGCCGATCAACAATGTATCAAGGTTGCGGCTAAAATAATTAATCGTGTTGAATAAAAATTGATAGGCCGAATAACTAAATAACCGGCGGAGGGTTGGAATCCCCATAGTCAGCCTCAACTTTTGCGGATAACGCCTGATAGAGATTAGAAATATCAGGCAGCTTGATAGGATGGGATTGATAATTAAAGCATACAACCCCGCTCCCCAAAGGGCGGCAATAATAGCTACGATTCCACCGGCCAATTGTATAGAAAAACCACGTATCGAAATATATTTAAAAGCCTTATCCCGATAGAACAAAGCATTTGGAACAATATTGACAGAGGCGAAAAACAAATTGATGGACAAGATTTGGCAAATCGTTGTCAGCATGGGACGTTGATAATAGGCTGCGATCAATGGCGAAAACAAAAAGAACAAACCGGCCAAGATTATTCCCAAAAAGAAAGTGAAAGAAAACAGGTCGGACAATTGGGCTTTCGACAAGTCTTTGTGTTGCACAATGGCAGGCGACAAACCCATGTCGGTGAAGAGGCCAAAAAAAGCAATAATCACCGAAGCCACGGCCACCACCCCAAAATCGTCGGGAGAGAGCAAGCGGGCAAGTACGGCCGTCACCACAAGGGAGATGACGATGCCTGCATATTTAGACAGGGCTGTGTAGAAGACGCCGGAGAAAACTTGCTGCTTTATACTCATGGCTTACAGTTTCTCCTCAATGTACAATATAGTTCGATATACTCTTGTCCGACAATAGATATACCCCAATATTTTTTTGCATATTCAAAATTGTGTTGTCCCAAATCGAAGCATTCATCTTTGATTTTATTCAGTGCATCTACAATTGTGCCGGTTTTCATTGGGTCAAATACGGGATTCCCTGTAATTCGTAGAATTTCACCCACATTTCCGGCATCTGGTCCAACAACGGGTTTTCTAAATAAGAAGGCAAGAGGTAGATTCCCAGAGTTTAAGATTTGCTTTCGCTGAATTAACAATACATCAGAAGCCGAAAGTTGTAGATAAAACAAAGCCTCAGCAACGATGTGCTCGTTATTACCTGCTATTACATGTAGCTTTCTCAACAACGATGTTAATGCCCGGTATCCCAATTTAGAGACCCTCCTTTTGAATTTGTTGGAGTGATTTGAGTTGGGGGAAAACCCAGGCAGTAGCCGGGGGGCTAGTAATAATTTCCTCTTGTCCTTGAATTGGAAAAATGATTTCAGCACCATCCGCACTTCTTCCCATTTTCTAAACTTTCCTGAACAAAGAATAATAAATGAATTTGCAGGAAGATTCAACTTTTCTCGTGCCACAAGTTGGGAGACATTATCCTCGCCTCTTCCTTCGTATAAATGGTGGGGAATGATTACATTTCTACTATTTGGATATTTTTGTTGAAATTCACAAAGACTATAGTTTGCCATATGAACGACTACATCCGAATATTCTTCTATTATTTTGTATGCCTCTGTAATTATAGTATTGCCATAATGAGGGATTGCGTTGTGTCGAGTGTACACCAATTTGACCCTCGCTTCCTTGTAAGATCCTATTCTTGTTCTCAATCTTGATAAAACCGAAGTGTCGGATACATTCCATCCGACCACTTCTTCCGGCCAGTGAAAGTGGATAATGTCATACTTGGAAACAGAAGCCTCCCAGAATTCTTTCACCGAAGCCACAACCTCTATCCCTGACCGGACAAAATAGTTGTACAATATCTCAACAAAAGGATTATCTGTTGACGAATTAATTTGGTATGCAATCAATACTTTCATCAATATAATGCTAGCATTTGTTTAGCAAATTTTCACCCATTCTTTCTTTTCAAAATCATATTGTTTTATTATGCTGGCCGGATTTCCTACCGCCACCGAATAAGCAGGAATATTCTTCGTAACAACACTTCCGGCACCTACAACACTATGCTCTCCGATACTCACTCCTGCAAGAATCACAGCATTGGCACCAATCCACACGTTGTCGCCCACTGAAATTGGAGCAACGCTCACACCTTGATCAACAAGACTCATACCTATATCCTTGTAATTGTGATTGAGACCCGACAGAACGACATGTTGCGCGGTATTCACATAGTTCCCGATCCTGACAGGTCCTATTATAGTGTTACCAATTCCTATGCGCGAATGATTGCCGACAACAACAGCGCCAACTGCATTGTTTAAGCATGAGAAATCTTCTATTATGGAAAAATCACCAAGACTAAACAAACGGAAAGGAACCAGATCTTTCCTCACACTGTGGTAAATGACCGATTTACGGCCTCTTTTCAAATAAAACACTTGTAACAAACGCAACCAGAATCGGGGACGTGTTCTCACTGGATCCATCAACAAACAATGGACAAACTCCTTGAGTTTTCCATTCGCTTTTATTTTATCAGCAAACTTACCCATGTTGCGAAACGCTATTATATATTTCCAACATTCTTTTAGCGGTATTTCCCCAAGAAAATTCCTTGGCGCGGCCTATACCGTATTCTGCTTGGGCTTTGTGTAAATCTGACGATTTCTCCAAACGGAGCATCTTGTCCATAATCTCCTCTACACTTTCCGGGCTTACCATCAAAGCATGGATTCCCGCCACTTCGGGTAATGCGGATGTATTTGAGGTGACCACTGGTGTTCCACAAGCCATCGCCTCCAAAACAGGAAGCCCAAAACTCTCGCGCAGAGACGGAAACAAGAAAGCGAAAGCACCATTATAGACATAAGGCAAGTCATCGTGCGGAATATATCCTGGTGTATGAATCAGGTTACGAACCGAAAAAATCCCGTATTCACGAAGAAGCCTGTCCAAATAATCAGTATCCAGATCTGCTATCAACAAAGGTCTAGGAGCCGAGGCCAAAGCAGCATAACTCGCATAGGCTTGCAACGTCCTGCACAAATTCTTTTTAGGATCCGTATTTCCCAACAAGAACCAATAGCCGCGATCTGTAATATATTTATGGACAGTTGCTTCAAAGTCGTGAACGACACGGAACTCTCTCCCTACACCATTATATACGGTTACGGTTTTCCCATTCGCACGATCTAAGCCGTCCAGAATGCGTTTCCTTTCATAATCGGAGACCGTTATCACCTGTTTGGCGTTTTGGACTACCCGTGGCACTACAAAACGGCGATAAATGCGTCCTAAATTTTGATAAGGCGATACATTCTTTCCTATTTTCTTCTCCAAAAAAATAATATCATGCAATGTCAACACCAATGGATAGGGACAATACAAGGGGGCTGTATTCGAAGTACAATGCACCACATCCGGATTAATCCTTTTTAAGGCCCGAGGCAAAGACCATTGTTCCCATAAAAAATAATTTGTTGTACTACCGACTTCAACTACTTGGAAATTCCCACTGGAAGTCAAACATTTGTCATTTCCCGATGCCACCAAAATATAATACTCGTTTTGCGTATCTATCTTCTGAAGCATCTTGATAAGCTCTAAAGCGACAAAATCCATTCCGTGTTTTTTGCGACGGAATATGCGCTGAGCCTCAATGGCTATTTTCATAGTTAGTAAACTGAATTGATTTTCTGACAAATTGATTTTCTGACCTATTCTCTTTCGAGCCTTAGTATTTACCTCCTCAGCAATTTGACTGAGAATGTAATTTACACAAATTGTCATATATTCTTGACTCTTATCCAAATATACAACTCTTTTTTAAGTTGATCTACTTTTCGCCCCCATGAGGCGTATGTATGAACTTCTTCTTTCCTCTTTTAACGAAAATAATATTCAACACAAGGCTGAAAAACAACTTGGGAATATGTCTATAAATATGCATGCTCTTCGGGTCGAGGAATCCTATCGGCATGGCTAGCCGTATTCCGGCTAGCAGCAAAAGAAATGCACAGACCCACTTGCAGGCTGTCACTGGAGATACAATTCCAATACCTAGTACCAAAATAGCTCCTCCGCCCATCAACACTAGGCGAGGCGGAATCATCCATTGAAACAATTTGTTAAGAAAATCGATGTTAGCTTGCATCAATGCTTCGGGCACCCATCTCATTCCCTTGGCGAGTACCGCCGCTTGTGCTGAAATCCATCGCTGCCGTTGTTGGGAAAAGACTTCCTTGGTTTGCACTTTTTCGTCCCACACAAATACGTCCTCAAGATAGTCCACGTGAATTTTGTCATAGAGCAGGAACAATTCCAGCTCTTTGTCTTCACCCACAGTGGATGCCCTGCCTATATTTTCTTTAAACCAGGAGAAGTTAAAGGCCATTCCAGAGCCGCTTAAGGCAGACGACAAACCGGCATTGACATGCCCTTTCCGAAAGATTGAGTTGTTTATCTCTTCGCTTATTCCATCCAGATAGGCAATGTCGGTATTTCTGTTCTTGGCAATCCGGTGGGCTTGCATCGCCCTAGCTCCCGATGCGTAAGCATCATTCAATTGTTGCAGAAAGTTGGGCTGCACTTGATTGTCCGCATCCATGACAACCACGACATCGTAGTCTTCTGAATTGAGGCGGGTTGTTGCAAAATTCAACGCCTTTGCCTTTGAACGCTCTTCCCCATCAACTAACATCACTGTTGCTCCGAGGCTCTTCAATGTTTCGAGGGTGGCCTCTTGTATCGAGTCGCAGATCACGATTATACGATACAAATCTTCGGGATACGCTTGTTCATAAAAAGATTTGACACTATCAATGATCACGTTGTCCTCTTTGTAGGCCGGGAAGAGAACCACAAATCTATTTCTAGCTGCTGCTGCCGGGTATTCTTTTTTCCCCTTTTTTAAAGAAAAAAGGGAAAAAACAAAAATATAAAGGCAGAAGAGTGCGTAGACACAAAAAGCTATCCAGTCCAAGAGCTTCAAAAAATCAAGCATGGCATGACAATTATTTTCTTTTTAAAATAAATAAAAAAAAATGACAAATTCCACGGGAGATGGCAATTGCTTGCCCATATTTTGCATTTAAACTATATTTCACGATGTGTATAGGAGCGGCAATGCCAATCTGATAAAGAATGGAAGCCACCCGAACACCACCCGTTCTATTTCTAAGCGCATAGATCAACCTATTTCGGGTTAAGTAAAAGACCTTGAATGGCGAATCGAATCCTGTGCTGGCACTTTCCTTATGGAAAACAGTAGCCCCAGGAAAATACCACAATTCATATTTCTGTCGAATCATCCGCGACCAATCCACTTCTTCGTAGTACAAGAAGTAGCATTCCGGGATATTCCCTATTTCATCTATCACACATCTCGGAACCATCATGGCAGCACCATGCAAATAGGGTATTGCTTTTTGCTGGTTAAAAGAGCCATCATCTTCTCTTTGATAACCAATCTGATAGTTTCTCAATGTAACACCACTCAAGGGTGTACTTCCTGCAAACTGCACCTGATTTGGAGGAACGACAAACATTATTTTGGGAGAAATCCCCCCAATCGTAGGATTTTCCCGAAGAAACCCTAGCATATTACGTATTTCCTCGTTAGCATTTTCGGGCAAGAGGGTATCATTATTCAGAAAATAGATAAATTCGCCGTTCGCATAGCGTAATCCTAAATTATTGCCTCCTGCAAAGCCTAAATTCTCATTACTTCGAACAACCTCGATGAATGGGAATTGGTCCCTTATGAGTTTTGCTTCGTCATTTTGAGAACCATTATCAACAACAATCAACTCGTAGGAGAAGGTGAAATAGCAAGCTTGTACCGAATGAATCAAGTCCAATGTGTCTTCCAGCCCGTTATAATTCACCGTAATGATAGACAGATCAACTTTTGTTTTCATTCTCTAGTAACTCTTTATCGAATTTGGAGGCAAGCATAATGAATCCCATCAAAATGTAAATACATGGACCTGTAGGAAATTGATGAAAGACTTCATTTCCATAACCCGCCACCAGCATGCCCGCAAACCCAGATACAAAAGCACTGGTGACTCCCCTGATATATGGATGCTTTAGTTTGAAGAATACAAGATAACAACCATATCCTAACACCAACAGCAACAGACCGACATACAGAGTTACACCCACAATTCCATTTTCAACCCATATAAAAACAAAGGAAGAATCCGTTGCCATATCATCCATCAGATGTCCCTCTTCTGCATGCTTTGCAGAGCCAATACCCAGACCAAAAGGATAGTCGCCCATGAAAGACCTCATTCGCTGTTGGTTTTCTTTCCGCAAGTTGTAGGAAGCATCTTTCTCAAATTGAAATGCTGTCCGCATCCGCCTCATGGAATCGTTGCTATTGCCGATTGTTGTGAAATTAAAGACAAAAAGTGCGAGTACAAATACGATGGAGCCTGCCACGACCAGTTTCCACTGGCGTATAATAACTATAAAACAAGCCAAACCCGCAAATGGGACAGCCATTGCGGCCCGCGTGCCGGAAATCATCATGCCATATGCGGCGGCGGCAACAACTATCCAGTAGAATATTTTCAGCTTGATGGACTTCTCATAAAGGGCTACAATGGAATAAACAACCATCCCCAACCCCATATGGCAACCAAAATTGGCAGCATCGCTAAAAAACGAAAAATAGCGGATTCCGCTATATATCACATGCGTACGCGCGCCATAAGTATAGAGCCAAAGCCTCTCCGCACTGTCTAATCCTATATTTTTTTGAACAAAAGCCTTTAACCCAGCAAGCAATATAAGAATTCCCCAAAACAGTATATATCTTTTTAGATACTTGGTCTTGTCGAGCAATAGAAAAACAATCAGGGGAAATGCCACAAAATAGACAGCTACTCCCCTAATGGTAGTGATCCAATTTGCCGCTGTTGATTCTGGATTAAACAATTGCAATAAGCAATAAACCAGCCAAAGCAGCATCAAATAGTATAAAGGAGGAATCGGTTTTTTTTCCTTATTCGGGTGAAAATAGCCGTGGAATACAATCACAATAAATGTCAGAAACAAAAAGACATCGAATACAACCCCTATGGGAAGAGGAATATTGACATAGCGGGTTGCTCCCTGAATAAAAAAATTAACAAGGCACAATAGCCCGAACGTCCATAATGGATTTCTGAAAAGCAAATATAATCCGGAAAGAAGCAGAGGCACGAGTGCGAAAAGGGATGCGACTGCCACTCCATTTCCTAAAGCCAAAGATTGGATAAGGAATAAACCGACTGACACAACTACCACGAGCAGCAGTTGATTGAATCTGAAATTTCTGAATCTATTTTGACTAATGTCTCTATGCATTCGCAGAGGAAGTGAACCCTAATTGAGACATGCGATAGCTGTATCTCCTTAACATGGTGTAAGGAGGCAACATCCCTGTAAAATTCTCAACTACTGATTTTTTGGCTTCAGACAAACACAGTACAACGGGAGTGATTCCAGATTGTTTGATTAGTTCATCAAAAAGTATCTGGTCATTTTCTTTCCAAACGCTGTCTGCCCTTACGATCAATAAGTTCACGGCAGCCTCTTGTAGCAAAGAAGAAGGCATTGAATTAGACATCAACGACGCCTGCTTCACCAAGACTATATCATGATCTTTTGCGATAGGCACAAGCTCTTCTATTTTTTGGGCAAACACAAACTCCCGTGAAGCAGGTTCGAAATCCTTCCCGGCAGTAAGCAAATTCGCTTGCACCCCAATATTAGACCAGAAATTCAACAGTCCCTGCAAAATGAAATCATCGTCAACTGTATCAGATAAAGTTAATAAATTGACAATACAGGGGCGACTGTCAGGTTTGAAATAACCATACAACTGGTTTGCCAGATATTTAGCAGCTATGCTTTTGTAGTCAGAAGCAAATTTACCTCCCATTATAATGCCCGATTCTGGTAATGCAGCAATCACCTTGCCAGAAGTAATCCGCTCAGTTCGAAAACGGTCTCTTAAGGTGCGATCCAGCAATTCGATAAGCAGAAATATTCCCAATATAAAAAAGAAACTTCCAAAGGCAGCTGCCATAACCAACGATCTCCTTTTGCTTGGCTTCGAATCTAGAGGATAGGTCGGAGGATTAATGACTTTTAGCGTCGCTGAATTCATTTCCAAACTTTTCAAACGCAATCTTGCGGCATTCAAACTGCTAAGTATGGACAAATAAGACCGTTCCGTAAAATCGATACTCCTCTCTTGCCTCTTAATTGTGGAGCCTATTGGAGAAAAATGAGAATATTGAAGGTCTAGGTCTTTTTTAAAGTCATCCAGCACCTTCAATTCCGCCTCAGCCTTTTTCGATTTTAAAAGTTCATCCACCCATTGAGATACAAAATTAGATGTGGGATAACCCTCTTTGGTATATTTTTGGTTGCTATACTTTTCAGAGAAAGTTTTTAAATCTCGCTCTTCTTGGCTTAGCTGCCTCTGCAGTTGCCCTGCATAAGAGAGAGGCGACACCAATGAAGAATGGAGAGAATCTATTCCAGATGTTTGCGTTTCTGCTATTTTATAATTCAAGTCGGCAATCCGGTTGAGTCGGGAAAGAAAGTCAGAATTATCCTTAATGGTCTTTAGGTTCTCGTCGATTCCTAGCTCTAAACGAGCGATTACAGCCCTTGAACTACTATAGGCAGATTGTACATCTTGATAGCGCAATTCATAATCACGATCAAGGGCTGTAACTTGCTCTGTCTGTTTATCGTAGTTTATAACCCGGTTCTTCACATTATAATCGGTAAGCGAGTCCTCACGGGCACGAAGTTCTCGCCCTATACGGGCTAATTCAGCTTCGAAATATTTGATAACATTGTTTGTTGTGCCAAATTGGAGGGTTTTGTACTGATCAACATACACTTCGTTCAGAATATCCAATGTTTGGTAGACAATTCCAGGATCATTGTTTTCATAGGTGATTTCCAAAATGTCACTACCATCGGCCCTTTTTACCTTAATATTCTGGAGTGCACTGTAACTCAGATGGGGATGATACCAATTGAAAAGGCCATAAACAAAGTTGTTTCGATCAGGCTTATAATAGCTCTCAAGTTTAGCAAGTGTATTCTTTTCGGATGATTTATCAATCAACTTCAGCACCTCTTTGGGAGTAATACTTACCAATTGCCTGTAATGCTCGGCGGTAATATAGACATTGTCTTTGTCCGGGTCTCCAAAGATCATGCACCGAGCATACAATTGCAGCGAAACTTTCCGCAGGGTTTCCTTGGAGGTAACAATATTCATGATATTCTGCAAAGTATTGTTCAGAATATTCCAGTTTTGGGACTCAAGCTGTTCCGATTCAATGCCATAACCAGATACAACACCCGTATAAACAGTCATTGCAGAATCATATGTCTTTGTAAGATCCCGGGTATTCCAAATTACAACCAGTGTCACAATGAATGGTCCTAGAATAAGCCACCAGAAAGTGCGTTGAACAAATCTCAATATGCCTGACGTATTCATTTCTCTTTTATTTATTAATGATTTTGGTCTTGCTAAGAACCTCTAGTTTCAAAACGCCAACATTCAATTCTGCCTTCGTAGTCTCATAACCCTCAAAAGCATCCATATAAACCTTTTGAGCTGTATTTACATCGATTATTTTAGCATTTCCATTCTGAAAATCTTTTTTTGCAACTTCATATTGAGCCGAAGCAAAAATTACCCCCTGAATTTTCACCTTCAGAACCGCAAGCTCCTTTTTTACTTTCTCATACATTTCAATGATACGGATTTTTTGTTCATCATGCCATTTTTCCATCTCAAGGCGTGTTGTCTGTGTCGCCATTTGCTGCCTTTTGATTCGATTCTTCCGATCAAAAATGTCGTCAAGTGGAATAGAGAGTGAAGCCGTAGCATACATGTTATTTTGTGTGGCACTTGAATACTGATAAAACAAAGGGGTATATTCGTCGGAAAATGCAGAGTTGACCCCTACGCGCCCATACTGCCAAGATCCCCCAACCTTGAAATACTTTAACCAGCTTCTTTTTTCAGTTTTAAGCAAACTTGCCTCTTCTTCCATCTTTGCTTGGAATTGCTGCACCGCAGGGCTTTTCCTAGCATTTTCAAAAAGCACCTGAAGGGGTGGAATTTCTAATTTATTGTAGTCGATGGAATCGAACATGACGCTTCCCTGTGCGAGCAATGTCTGTGTTAGGAAAAGCCCCATAAAAGCAATTAACAAGTACTTATGCATGACCTAATTCAATTATATAATAGTTTTTTAACTCTTAAACATCTCCTTTTTGTACAAAAGCGGTGAATGTCTTGAATAAAATTTTCAAATCAAACAAAGGAGAATAGTTCCGGGCATACTTTACATCTAACTCTATACGCTCTTTAGCTGACAACTTTCCTGAATCCCCTCTTTTCTCCACTTGCCAAAGGCCAGTAATTCCTGCCGGAGCCATGAATCGCTCAATGGCTTCATCGCTTGTCAGCAGTTCCGCTTCATAAAGAGGCAGGGGGCGGTTGCCAACGATGGACATGTCTCCCTTCAATACATTGAACAGCTGGGGAAGTTCGTCCAAACTATATTTGCGAAGTATCCGTCCGACCCGAGTCACCCGTGGATCCCGTTCCAATTTTAGAAACGTACTTTTGGGGGACATTTGCTGCCTTTGGAGATATTCTGTTTCCGAAATAATTTCATCGTCGCTGACAAAGATTTTACCCATGTCATCGGCTTTTGCTTTTTTCTTTTGTTCTCTTGTTTCTTTTGCTTCTATTGCACCTTGCTGCCCGCTTTGATATTGATTTAGCGATGTATAAGATTTCAACTTCTTGTCCGCATTCACATACATGGAACGAAACTTCAAAAAATCAAACATCTTATAATTGGTGCCAATCCTTTTTGACTTATACACAATCGAACCCTTGCTCTCCAAGCGTATAGCCAAAGCGATAATCATCCACACGGGAAAAAGCAAAAGGATAACAATCGAGGAAAAGACAATATCAAAAATCCTTTTGCCTCTTGGCAAACGATAGGTGAAATTATTCGAGGGATTATTTACAGCATCTGCTTTTTCTTGTTGCTTGCGTAAAATCTTTTCTGAAAAATAAATAATATCTAAAAAGACATCTCTTCCTGCATCAGGGGAAATAGAATTTTTCACCCCTGCGGACAAGTATATGTTTTTCTCTTCTAAAGACAACCCATCCGTTACAAGAATTATGTGATGCGCAATTGAAAAATTAGACAAAGCGATCGCGTCAGTAGAAGGATCATTCTTCTCGTACAATAGGAAAAACTGTTTACCATGCCCCAATTGATTCATCTGCTGGATTGCCGATAGGTAATTGTTTGCCACCAATAGGGGTTCACCTACAACATCCAATACGATTTGGTCATAATATCTGATTACTTCTACATTGGTTCCTACATACAAAAAACAAGGGTTCATTTCAATGCCTTTTTGATCCTGACCTTCAATTCTAAAGGATTAAAGGGTTTTAGAATAAAGTCTTCAGCACCTTCTTCCAATATCTTTATTCTCACGCTACTTTCTTCCTCTCCTGACAAAAATATGATGGGTATATGCTTGAAAAATTCATTTTTCTTGATAAAAGATAAAAATTCAGTACCCTTCATCTCCGGCATATAAATATCAGAAATAATCAAATCAGGCATATTGCCTTCCTGAAGCCAATTGATTCCATTAATCGGATTATCAAAATAATGGAAATCATATTCAGAAGACAAATACAAAGCAATTACTTGTCCTATAGACGGTTTATCGTCTATTATAAGAATGCTCTTTTTCATTATTGCCATTCATAAATAAAGTATGTAGTCTTTTGTTGCCCGTCACTGGAACAACACAATTACTTTTTGATTGACTAAGAAAGCAAAATCAGCAAGTGATTTACTCAGCAAATGCTGACTTTGCTTTGAAATATTTTTCCTTAATTTCCTTTATACCAAGTGGAATATTCCAACCCTCCACTTTCTGCCCAATTTGCAAAATAGATATATTTGGTTGTTATTTTTTGATATTCGGAAGGATAATCAAACGATCCGGGGATACACAATCCCCAAACAAGGCCTTCGTGGGAACGGTACGGCTCTGCCGAAGAGAACAAATTGGCAGAGCTAAATAGTGCTGTGTTTTCCTTATCGGTGGATTCTTTATCCACCAAGTGAATTTCAGTCCGCTTTGAGGCCGCATACCCAGCCGTTACAATAAATACATTCAAATCATCGTTATCCAGCAAGTCGATAGCCGAAGCAAATTCAATTGTAATAGTCACAGTGACGGGATCTGCCGTAACAGTAGAGGTATTCAATATCGTGGGGGTAGAATATCCAAAAGCCGCATGCACATCATCAGCTATCGGCACAACTGCATAGGTCTGGCCAGATTCAACTCCATTAGAGGCTAACGGGAAATTGGTGCCGACAATTTCAGAATTAGAATATGTGACCGATTTTACGGCACTTGCTTCCACTCCATCTAATTGAATAGCGGCCCCAATACGCCTTGAAGCACCCACCGCTCTGAGCTTGGCCGTTATCACCAGCTTGGTTAACTGCCCATCTGTGTTTTGGGTTTGCGTAAGTGTGATATCACTCACAAAATCATTCATGTCATAGTCTCCATAACTTGGCCAGTTATCTTCAAAAGCGTAACTATAGGTGGCCAAAGTAACTTCGGTAACCGTCTGGTCTTCTACTACAGTTGAGGTCACGTTGTTCCCTCCGTCGTTACAATCGGTAGAGGCTATTTCGATCGATGATTCACCTGATGGAACAAAGGCAGCAGGAGATTCCAAGACATAATAAGTATTATATAGAGTATTTGCAGTATGATCCGAACATTCTATTTGCAAATAACCTTGATAGGTGATTCCTTTCCATTCGGAAGTAACTTTTGTCATTTTCGCCAACGCGGTTGAAGTTCCCGAACCCACCATGTAGTTTTGTTGCGAAGTGAAATAGGCTGTTGCCGACACATCCAAAATGGATGAAGCTGCTAAATAATAGTATGTGCCGCCAGATGTGAGCGTGGTCACATCCAACAAAGCCCCTGAGGCGATATTTACAATAGCACCACTTGTAGTGAGGGTTCCTATGGTCGTATGGCAATTAGCATCCAAAGTTGCATTGGTCAATGAAGCTTCCGTAGCGGTCAGTGTCCCATCGTTCTCTATGGTTGTGGAAGAGGTCGTACTTGTCAAACTTGAGAAAGTGGCAGTTCCTGTATTGACAAAACTGCCGTTAGAGAAAGTGGCATTCGACGCACTAACGGTACCCGAGTTAGAAAAAGTGAAACTATTTGTTATGTTCAGAGTGGAAAAAGTAGCCGTACCGCTGTTCGAAAGGCTTACACTACTCGAAAAAGTGGATGTCCCCGTGCTGGTAAATGTGCCATCGTTTTCAAAGACGGTGCTATTCGTGAAGTTTATTCCCCCCACTGTAAAAGTCCCATAGTTGTAAAAATTAGCAGTGTTGCTTGCCGAAAAACTATTTATGGAAGCAGTCGCACCAGAAAGCACATACAGATAATCTGCATTGCCTAAGCTTGCAGAAGCACCCGAATTTGTCCAGCTACCTTGAATATAAAGCGATATTCCTTTGCCCCATCCCCCATTGAAGGAAATTGTGCCGGTATAGTTCACCCCCTCCTTGATAACATAATTTTTATGGGTGCTGTTATCCGCTGATATCGAAAAAGAAGTGACGCTGTTGTTTATCTCAATTGCATCATCAGGAACAGATGGTTCAGTTGTTACAGAAGAAGACAATGCGTTAACCTTTGTGGAAAGGCTAGACAATTTCAAAGAAGAACTAATGGATGAGGTTGATTTGGAACTCAGATCCAAGGTTACAGCAGAAGTAGAAACGCTGACCGCAGTAATCTGCCTCTTTCCAGTCGGATCTGTCTGCTCCACATAAACGATGTCAGCCGCTGTCGGCACAACAATGTCTTGCTCGAAATTAAGCCCCGATTTTGCAACTCCAGCTCCCAAAAGACTGGCAGACTCGTCAAAAAGAGGATTTGCATCGTACACATCGATACGATACGTGTATTGCCCATCGTACTGATCATCCACCGTGACAGTGAGATTTACGGTCTTTGTTGTGGACCAATCAAAAGAGCTGGAAATACTTATACTATCAGAGAAGAGCCCTGCTTCCGTTGCCGTACTATTTGATTGATCGTAATAATCTTTGTCCGTACACGAATAAAAAACAAAGCTGAAAGCAAACAACAGTGCAAGTAAAAGATGTCTAATAATATTCATAAATTGATAATTATAGTTATATTAAAGATGTATTAATTCTTCATTCAAACTGCAAAAACAGAGAAATAATCGCAGGAAAAAATAAAATAAGATGAAAAACAAAATGATCTTCCTTGATCTTCCAATTAAACTAAAAAAGGTAAAATGTTTTTGATAATGGCGATGTTTCAGAATGAAAAACAAAAAAATTATGTCAAGATCTTCCTTCCTTCCAATCCATCTAAACCACTGGTGGCAAAGATATATATTATTTTTTATTACTAAGTCATTTTTGAAAAAAAACAACTTAGGATCTTTCAAATAAACAAGTAGTTATATGCTGATTGATATTTTTTGGACAAGCATACGTCTTTGGCTACACACCCAACTATCTATTTAATAACAAAATAGTTAGGTAGAATAAATAAAAGAAGATAAAATAGTCTTCAAATAAAGGAAAAGAAGATATAAATTTTCTTTAGTGGAACATCAAATAAATCAATAGGGGCTTTAGATATACCTAACGTTGACAAACATACTTAATTTTATTTAAGACGAAGGTTCGATTTCAATAGATGAACAGCCAGCTATCCGCCAATAATATACAAAAGCCTGCATCTACCAACTTGCCATATCATAGTTCTGTTGAACTTCGCAACAAGTTAACTTTCCGCTATCAATAGCGGAACTTATATGTTATGTCCACCAAGCCATTGGCATGCAGTCCTCCACCATCATCAAAACGGGTAACCCACAGCAATGTGCCAGGCAGTGTTTCTCGCAAACTTATAAGGATACAATATCTGCCATTTAGTAAAACCAGTATTGTCGGCTGGATCGTAGGCCTTCCATCCACAATCAAAACGGATCAAGACGAAGTCAAAATCGAGACGAAGTCCCAACCCCCAGGCTGCAGCGATTTGTTTGTAAAAAGAGTCAAATTTAAAGACACCACCGAGTTGATCTTCATAATTCTTCACAGTCCAAATATTGCCAGCATCTAAAAAAGCCGCCAGCTCGAATTTCCAAAACACCTTGCTCCGGTATTCTACATTTGCATCCAAGCGAATATCACCCGAATGGTTGTAGAATGTCGCATTATCACTGTGGTATGAGCCTGGACCTAATTCGCGGACATTCCATCCACGGACACTTGTCGATCCTCCTGCAAAAAAGCGCTTCTGTATCGGTATTGTTTTGGAATTACCATAAGGAACGGCTATGCCTCCCCCTATGTGCCAGGCGATCGAATTCTTCGGGTCAAAACGGATAGACTTGCTATAATCTACATTGGCTTTGGCGTATTGAGCATAATAAGTGCCGAACACTTTTCTCATTCCCACTGAGTCTGGTTCTACTTTAAGCATTTTTGCCGACAAGTCAAGCAAATTTCCAGCAGTCTCGACCGAGGCACGAAACGTATGGATCGGCTGCATGGTCTTAACCATCGGATTAAAATTGCTATTATTGATAGAATATCCAATACTTGTTATAAATTGATCTTGGAAACTATACACACGGGTATATTGAGGTAGGCTGTCATAAAAGCTCTTCGATAAATAAGGAAAATGCACGTAGCTCAAGTCCAGTAGATCCAAGGTTTGCTTTGATAAAGGATTCCGCTGATCCTGCCAAATATATTTAACGCCCCCTGCAAGTATGGTTCGTTTATAGTATTTAGGAAATTGCTGGTAAATATAGCTTGTTGTAAATTGAGTAGATGCACGTGATTTACGCTTGAAATCTCCCGAAAGAAATGGAGCGAGGAAACGTGGAAATGTCAACGAAGTTTCTCCTCCAACTTCATAATAATTGCTTTTCAGGTCGAAAGATTTTGAAGAAAGGGCATCGAAAGAGCCTTGAAGCTTAACATTGAATAATTCCGAGCCTTTGAAAATATTTCGGTGACGATAACTCAAACTGGCAGCCGCACCAAGAGCAGCAGAACCTGAGAAACCGGTAGTGTTGGTCCCCTCGATTTCCGATGCAAATCCTTGCCGTTTCTCAGGAAAACAGCTAATCATGCAAGCAAGCTTAGAGCTGTCACCTTCTTCAAGGGGTAGGAAGCGTATATTGATATTCCTTAAAACATCTAGCCTTGCCAATGCGCCGTAGGTCATATTCACCAACTGGTCATTGTATTCCATGCCAGGCCTGAGATGAATGCTTTCCATCAAAATCGATGTTTTGATATAATGCCCATGCTCCCCGTAATAAATCTGGCAATTGTCATACTTGAGGCTATCTTTTGGGTGATAGGCATTTAGACTGCCATCACGCAGGGGATCATAATCCACATACACCTGGACGGACTTGATAAAATATTTGGGATGAGGACTCTCCTCCATGCGGCCATTGCTCAATTGCTTGCCAAAAGGATAAAACACCATCTCCAAATTCACCGATTGATTGCCAGACAAAGTGTCGGCTACGAAACCAATATATTCTTTATTGAAAGTAAAATAACCACTTTTTCGAAACAAGGAAGCAACACGTGTTCGCTCCTCATCAAGCAAGTTCAAATCAAATAGCATACCTTTTTTCACTAACGTGCCATGAATCAACGACAGCGAATCTATTTCAACCTCAACATTTCGGGAAGACTTCAGGAGCGAACTGTGTAGGCGACGAAATATTGAATCCGGTTTCTGGATCCTGTAATCGACAATAACAAAGGGCTTGTTGGGTTGGGCAATGTAAGTGACTGCCGCTTTTTTATTATTATACTTCACTTGGGTTACAATATCGGCATTCACATATCCCTTGTTGATAAAAACCCGCCTCAACTCATCTTGCGTTCGGATGCTGAGTATGCTGTCGTACAACACAGGAGGTTCGCCTATATTTTTCAACCAGCGGTTATAAAATTTAGTTGAATCTATCCCCGAAAGGCTGTAGAGGTGGAGTGGAAGTTTGTAAAGAGCAAAAATTTTGTAGTTAGGAGTTTGTTTCAAATAAGATACCAAGTCGAAGTAGCCGATCCCCTTGACATTGGATTTAATATCGACCTTATCCAGCAGGTATTTTCCTTCAGGAACATATTTCGTTGTGTGACAAGCTTGGAAAAGAATTGTCAATACTACAATCAAATATATCAGACTAAATTTGCTTTTCATCTACAAGATCAAAATCAATTTATTTTGGCAAAAACACACTGGCTACAACACTGCCAATACTTGCTCCTCCGACCTGCTCCATAATGGGGATATCTACTGTTAGAATTTCATTAAAAGATCTAAGCGTTTCAATTTGAACTCCGCTCAATGCCGTGTAGGCTCCTTCTGACATCAAAAGCAGCTTTTCTCCATTCACTTTTTGAAGTTGGATGGCGCTTCCGACAAATTTAAGAGCTTGTTCTTGTGTTATTTCGACAATTCTTTTACCTCCATCCACAAGCACTTTTCTTACAAACCCTCTTTCTTCCCGATTGCTGATAGATTCCAAACACACAATCGCATACCTGTCCGCAATACTCAAAACTAGATTTGTAGAAAACACTGGCCGCCTTTCGCCCTCATGATCGAGTGCCGCTGAAAAAGAAATGGGAAAATATCCATATTTGGCCGAAAGTTCAGAAAAAACGGAAGCATCGCTCACTGGAGAAATAGCTGTATATGCCACCTTATTCACCCGATCAAAAACAACACTTTCCGTTCCGTGAAGGAATTTCCCCTCATTTTCATAGGTTGAAATATCCACAATGTCGTAAACGGGGAAATCGTTGTCCACGATGATGCTTAAAATATCGCCTCTCCGCTCTGACTTTCTGTTTTCACAAGCAATAGGATAAGCGACGATTCGAGAGTCTTCATGAAAAGAAATCCAACTTGCCACAAAGACCGATGACGGAGTTTTTTGAAATTCATCGTCTTGCACTAAAATCACATTCACACCTTTGGCTCTAAGCGCTGCGGCAATGCAACACAATTCAGTGCGAGCCAAAGCGGAGATCTCTTGATTGGATATCCCAGCCTGTTGTTGCAAAAAGTTATATTGAGCCGATTCATTGTTGAATCCAAAATTCAAAGGTTCAATCAGAAGAACGGTGTTTGCAATTTGCTTGTCCATGAATATTTTTTTGATTGTGACTAATTTTTCTGAAACTTCACCGCCACCCAATTGTCTTTTTCCGCATGCGAGACATAAGCCAATCCTTGCTTTTGGCATTCCGCAAGGATTGCAGGTATATCTTCTAGATAGAATCCGCTCAAAAACAGGCCCCCTCCCTTGTTCAGGACATCAACATACCTGGAAATATCATTGAGCAAAATATTGCGGTTGATATTGGCCAAAATCACGTCAAATATTTGGTCCGCAAGCAATTCCGCACCACCAATCAAGACATTTATATTTTGGATATTATTCAATCCAAGATTCTCCACGGCATTGTCGTATGCCCATTCGTCAATATCAATCGCAAGAATTGGATCTGCACCGCGCATCGAAGCGAGTATTGCAAGTATCGCCGTTCCACAACCCATATCGAGCAGTGATTTGCCAGAAAGCTCCTCTTGGAGGATGGAACGAATCATTAATTCGGTAGTTTGGTGATGGCCTGTTCCAAAAGCCATCTTTGGGTCAATGATTATGTTATATTCAAAGGTTTTAGGCGCATTATGAAACGAACTTTGCACTATGCAGCGCTCATCTATAATGAGCGGTTGAAAATAATTTTTCTCCCATTCTTCATTCCAATTCTGCCCTTCGATTTCCTGAAACTGATAGCTTAACTCTGTGTCCAAAGGAAACTCTTCAATCAGTCTTTCCAAAGCAGCTTCATCGAACAATTTTGATGGGATATACGCTGTGACCCCAGATTCTGCATCCACAAAACTCTCAAATCCGATTTCAGCAGCCAAGGCAGCCAAAATGTCTTTTGTCGCCTCTTCGTAAGGCTGGCAGACAAATTTAACTTCTGTATAATCCATTGTTCATAAAGGAATTAATCTAAACGATAGCCATATGCCCGCAATAGGTTGTCGCGGCTTCGCCAATCTTTCTCCACTTTCACATACATTTCCAAAAAGACTTTTTTATCGAAAAAGCGTTCAATATCCTTTCGTGCCATTGAGCCTACTTTCTTCAAGGCCAAGCCCTGATGTCCAATGATAATGCCTTTTTGGGTGTCTCGTTCACATATGACCAAAGCTCTTATATTAATGATTCCCGACGTATCCTTGAACTCCTCCACAATGACTTCCACTGAATAAGGAATCTCTTTCTGATAATATAGCAGAATTTTTTCGCGGATAATTTCGGTCACAAAGAAGCGTGCAGGACGATCGGTCATCGCATCTTTTTCAAAATAAGGAGGTGATTCGGGCAACAACTCGACAATGCGCTTGCGGACAAGTTCGACATTGAATTTGCTCAATGCAGCAATCGGGATAATTTCAGCATGGGGCAGCAAATCCTTCCATTGCTCCACCAGTTGAATCAAATTGGTCTGATTGGTCTGGTCAATTTTATTAATAAGCAGCAAAACAGGGGCTTCTACCTTCTGTACTTTTGCCAAGAACTCATCGTTCTTGTGAATTTTTTCAACAACATCCGTCACATAGAGCAACACATCTGCATCTCCAAGAGCCGATTCTGAAAAATTCAGCATCGATTCCTGCAATTTATAGTTCGGACGGAGGACTCCCGGTGTATCAGAATATACGATCTGATATTCTTCGGTATTGACAATTCCTAAGATCCGGTGCCTTGTGGTTTGGGCTTTGGAAGTAACAATCGATAACTTCTGCCCAACCAATAAGTTAGTCAGAGTTGATTTCCCCACATTTGGATTTCCTACAATATTGACGAATCCTGACCTATGCATAAGTTGATTAATGTATGTTTGGTTCTCAAAAGTACAAAATAAAAACGCATCCCACAAAAGATGCGTTTTCACCTATATAGTTATTGAATATTTTTCAAAATTATTTTGGATCGTAGCCCCATTTCAAATAGATGGAACCCCAAGTGAACCCAGCACCAAAAGCAGCCAAAATGATATTGTCACCCTTTTTGAGCTTTGATTCCCATTCGTGAAGACAAGTAGGGATCGTGCCGGCGCTTGAATTACCGTATTTTTGGATGTTGATCATCACCTTGTCGGATGAAAGCCCCATGCGTTTGGCTGCTGCATCGATGATGCGCAAATTTGCCTGATGAGGGACAAACCATGCCACATCTTCGTTTGTCAGGTGATTCCGTTCCATGATTTCAGCAGACACATCGGCCATTTTCGAAACGGCGTGTTTAAAAACGGCTTGGCCTTCTTGATACACATAGTGCATTTTCTTTTCCACCGTTTCTTTCGATGCCGGATAAGCAGAGCCGCCACCTTTCATGTGCAGATGGGGTATCCCCACGCCATCGGTATGGAGGATCGCATCCTTGATGCCCAAATCTTCGGTTGTCGGTTCCAACAAAACTGCCCCAGCCGTGTCCCCAAACAAGGCACAAGTGGTGCGGTCTTCATAGTCGGTGATGGCTGTCATCTTGTCGCCACCGAGAACAATCACTTTCTTGTATGAACCAGAACGGATAAAATTTGAACCCGTTTCCAAAGCAAAAATAAATCCAGAACATGCGCCTTGCAAGTCGAAGCAAAAAGCATTTTTGATTCCAACCCCCTCAGCGACAATAGAGGCAGTGGAGGGAAAAGCGTAATCTGGCGTAGTGGTGGCAAAAATCACTACTTCTATTTCCTCAGGTTTGGTCCCAGTTTTGCTCAGAAGTTCTTCCACAGCTTTTATGCCCATGACAGAAGTCCCCCGACCTTCCCCTTTGAGAACCCGTCTTTCCTTAATTCCCACGCGTGACATAATCCATTCATCGGAAGTATCAACTAGCTTTGCGATGTCTTCGTTGGTGATAATATCTTCGGGAGCCCACGCTCCGATTCCGGTAATTGCAGCTTTAATCATTTCGGTTTTAGAATTTTTATGAAAGAAAAAGCCCTAAATCGCTTTAGGACTTTCCTATAAGTTCAAGCTCTTATATAGCCGCCTTTTCAATTGCTAACTTGCCTCTGTAATAACCACATTCACCACACACTGTGTGAAATACGTGCCATGCTCCACAGTTTGGACAAAGAGCCAACGTTGGAGTAACAGCTTTGTCATGAGTTCTTCTTTTAGCTGTTCTGGTTTTCGACTGCCTACGTTTAGGATGTGCCATCTTATTATATATTTAATTGTTTATAGTTTATACTGTTAATTACCGTCAATCCTCCAAATTCAAGTCTTTCAAGCTATCCCAACGCGGATCGACATCCACTGGGGCATCATCGGTTTCTATTTCGACCTCTTCCCCATCATCTCCGCCACCAGAAGCATCCGGCTTGTATTTATTGAGCTTAGAAGTCATTATCTTGTTACATTTTCCTGGCGGGTGAATCCGTTTCATCGGAATGCTCAATGCGACAAATTCATAAATGAACCACACAACATTGATCTCCCCTTCGTCTTCAGGAATGATGACAATCTCATCGTTTTCTTCCGAAAACTCTTTCCCAAACTTCACAAAAAGCCTATTTTGTGAAATTACTTCGATGGGCATCTCGTCCAAACAACGATCGCAAGGCACATACACTACGCCTTGAAGCTCGAACGAGAATTCAAACGCAGCAGGAGTCTTTTTCACAACCAAAGCCACTTTCACCGATCCCTTTTGGATATCGGCAGCTCCGTCCATATGCTTGAAAAAATCATTATCAAGCTGAAAATCATACGATTGTGGCTCATTCGAAAAGTTCCGAAGAGCTATTTTATATTGACTAAATTTTGCCACTTCTTATAATTCACTTAAGAGTTCGCAAAGATAATACATTTTTCCGGATACCACACTCTATACAAACGTTTTTTCCCAATTTTAAGGTTTATCACGCCTTTCACTTCCACCCCGAAAACCTATACTTCAATGCAGCAAAGTATTATTTAATGCAAACTTTTCCTCAAAAAATATAAATATCAATTATTCATACAATATTAATTGTTATTTATCACCGAGTACATCGAAAACTATATAATTTTGTTGGCTATTAATTCTGTCTTGTAATTCAAGCCAAATGAAGCTTATTCAACATATCGTCCCCTCTGTTGCTCTCTTGCTCACACTGTCAATCTACAAGCTGTGTGGGCAGGAGGCTGCGATGTATTACAAGTGCCCGGCAGAAATGTATAACGGCGAATTGATCGCTTCTCTTTGGATTCAGGAAATCTTCATATATCCTCCTTTGGTTTTCACCAATGACAGACAACGGACAGAATACACGCGGTTGGTACGTGACGTGAAGAAGGCTATGCCATATGCTCAAGATGTTTCAAAGATGATTATCGAGACATATGAATATATGGAAACGCTTCCTGACGAAAAAGCTAAAAAAAAGCACTTGAGTGCTGTCCAAAAATATGTGATGGATGCGTATAAACCGCGGATGAAGAAGCTCACCAAGAATCAGGGGAAAATTTTAGTCAAACTGATCGATAGGGAATGTAATGTCTCAACCTACGAGATCGTAAAGTCTTTGGTCGGAACTTTCAAGGCAGGAGTTTACAACGCTTTTGCCGGCATTTTCGGAAACAGCCTCAGGCAAGAATATGATCCCGAAGGAAAAGACCGGCTTATCGAACGCATCGTCATACAGGTACAGCAGGGAGTGCTATAAAGACTTCTTCTCAAGGAGAACTTCTTGTCCTTATATAATAGAATCCAGGAACGTGGCATCTCGTGTTCATCATTACTGGAGACTATCTATAAAAAAAGATAATCATTCTTAGTTCAAGAATAACCGCATGCTTTTGCTAAATGCTTATATAACCACTAAAGCCCTGGCATCACCGACCACAATAAATCATTGAATTGGGAAAAATATGCCTCAATAGTTCAGGAATCAATATTTGTAATGAATCCGTACAATATATGCGCATATCAAAAAGATGATTTTTAAAAAAAAATCATAGAATAGAAACAAAAATTATTATCTTCGTGGGCTATTTTATAAAAATACAATATACAAAGAGACAAATCTAATAATTTCACAGTTACTAAATGGCTACATTACAGAGACTTAGGAATAGAGCTGGGCTACTCATCGGAGCATTGGGACTTGCCCTTCTCGCTTTTATTCTTACAGACTTGTTCACATCAGGAAACGCCTGGGTGAACAAATTCAGAGACAAGGCATTCACTGTTGATGGTGAAACTGTTGATACAAAAACGTATCAGGGAAGAGTGAATGAATGGGAAGACTTCCAAAAGTTCATTAGTGGCAGCAGTTCTGTTGATGAAAATACTATGACGCAAATTCGTGAAAGAGTATATCAACAAATGGTGAAGGAAATCATCCTTGATAAGCAAACCGCAAAATTAGGATTGGCTGTTTCCAAGGAAGAGATGAACGACATGGTGTACGGCGAAAACATATCTCCGGTCTTGACCCAACTGCCTATTTTTTTGGATGAAAACAGACAATTTAGCAAACAAAGATTGGATCAATTCCTAACGTTTATCAATACCGACAAGGGCCTTAAGGATGAAGAAAAGGCATATGCACAAATGTACAAGGCACAGTGGATCTTCATTGAACGCATGATTAAATACCAACGCTTGGAAGAAAAATACAACGCTTTGCTTGCTGGTGCAATATTAGTGAATCCGATAGAAACCAAACAAAACTTCGATGATTCGAAATACACTGCCGACATCTCTTATGTATTGCAAAGATATACTTCTATCCCCGACAACTCGGTGAATGTGAGCGACGATGAAGTAAAAAAGCTTTACGATAGCCGTAAAAAGAACTTCAAGACCTATGTCGATATGGCCAAGGTGAGCTATTTCGTAAAGGATGTCATTCCAAGCCAAGAAGACTATCTGGCTGTTGAAAAGTCCATAAATGAGGCTCACGATAAATTGGCTGCGACAACAAATGTAGCAAACGTCGTTACAGAATATTCAAGCATACCATTCCAAGACGTATTCCTTTCTGTCAACAGCCTGAACGGTGAAGAAAAAGCATTTGCCCAATCAGCGGCCATAGGTGATGTAAAAGGACCTATCAAATCTTCAGATGCTTATCGCCTCTATAAATTATTGGCAAAAACAGTTGCTCCCGACTCTGTGAAAGTGCAGCTAATCGCTGTTCCCGAAACAGCAGGAAAAGCCTCGAAAGCAGACAGCATTATCAATGTCGTCAAAGGAGGAAAAGATTTTGATGCCGTAGCAAAAGAGCTTGGGCAATCCAACGGCCAAGGCGGGCAATGGGTGACCGAGGCGATGCTTGCAAATGCAGGCGCCGAATTGCAGAAAGCATGCTTCAACACAGCAAAAGGAGAAATTACCAAAATCGTAAAGAACGGACAGGCACAGATCATCAAAATCGCAGACCGCACTGCTCCTGTCAACAAAGTCAAAATAGCATTTATCGAAATGCCGGTCATAGCCAGCGACAAAACCCAAAACAATTTGGACAACGAATTGAACAAATTTGTTACCGACTTTGGAACACCTGATAAATTTGCCAAAGCAGCTCAAGAAAAAGGGTACAACTTGGTTCCCGATTTCATGATCACAACATCCGACCCAGCGCTTGGACAAGTTCAAGGTTCTCGCCAAGTAGTTAGTTGGGCATTTAACGAAAAAGTTGGGGCTGTGAAAAAGTTTGATTTCTCAGACAAACGGGTGATAGCCTTGGTTACAAAGAAAATCGAAGCAGGTTATGTGCCATATGCAGAAGTTTCTCAAATCCTAAAAGCAGAACTAATTAAAGAAAAGAAAGCCGAAAAAATTATCGCTGCATTAAAAGCAAAAAACTTGAAGAGTTTGGATGAATATGCTGCAAGCATGTCTTCAAAAGTTGACACGGTCAAATTTGTGAATTTTGCTGCAAATTCATTGGCAGGGTTGGGTCACGAATCAGCTTTGAATGTGTATTCGGCTCATGGGCAATTGAATGCCGTAAGCGGCCCAATAAAAGGAGACAACGGTGTGTTGGCTGTTCAAGTGACAAACCGCACAAACCTTCCAAAACAGTTTAATGCAAAAGAAATCGAATTAAGTATTAAGCAAAACAACGCTTATCGAATCATGTATCAATCTTTCGAAGTGTTGAAAAACAAATTGGAAGTAAAAGACAACAGATACAAGTTCTTCTAAACTTGATCGAATATAATAAAACAGAGTCGGCTGTCCAAAGGTTAGGACAGCCGACTCTGTTTTATTACCCCAGACAGCCACCAATAGTACTTCGACATTCTCTTTTGAATTACTATTTGATTTGCCACAAGATAACCAAAAAGACAATTCCCCTAGCTCTTTCGGAAAGAATAAAAAAATGTTAAGACGCTTCACAATTGGAGATTAATGACATTCTGCTGTTGTTATTTCTAATCTTTTGCTATCTTTGCAGAAGTATTTACAACAAAACGCAAATAAAAATAGCGAACATGAAATCAAAATTAGAGTACATTTGGCTTGACGGTTCATTTCCTACACAAGGACTCCGCAGCAAAACAAAAATCCTATCAGATTTTAGTGGTAAATTAGAAGATGCTCCTCTTTGGAGCTTTGATGGCTCATCAACTGAACAAGCAACAGGAGGCTCTTCTGACTTGTTGTTGAAGCCAGTGGCTATTTTTCCAGATCCCGCACGCAAAAACGGTTGGTTGGTAATGACTGAAGTATTGAACGCTGATGGAACTCCTCATCCTACAAATGGTCGTGCAACAATAGATGATGAAGACGCTGATTTTTGGTTTGGTTTCGAACAAGAATATTTCTTGTGGGATACTGCAACCAACCTTCCTTTGGGTTTTCCTGCGGGAGGTTATCCTGCACCACAAGGCCAATATTATTGCAGTGTAGGAGCTAAAAATGCTTTTGGTCGTGAAATCATCGAAGAGCATCTTGACATTTGCCTGGAAGCTGGTTTGAATGTGGAAGGTATCAATGCTGAAGTTGCTGCTGGACAATGGGAATTCCAAGTATTTGCTAAAGGAGCTGCTGCTGCCGGAGATGAAACTTGGGTTGCTCGTTATTTGTTGGAAAGAACTGCTGAAAAATATGGCGTAGCCATCAACTGGCACTGTAAACCTCTTGGAGATACTGACTGGAACGGTTCTGGTATGCACGCAAACTTCTCCAACAGTGTATTGAGAACTTGTGGATCACAAGAAACATATGCAAAAATCTGTGGTGCATTTGCTCCTGCTGACATCATTAAAGCTCACATCGACGTCTATGGGGCTGACAATCACTTGCGCTTGACCGGTAAACACGAAACTCAGTCTATCGATAAATTTAGCTTTGGTGTTTCTGACCGTGGTGCTTCTATCCGTATCCCTATCGCTACAGTAGAAAAAGGCTGGAAAGGCTGGTTGGAAGACCGTCGTCCAAACTCTGCTGCCGATCCTTACAAAGTAGCCGCAAGAATTATCAAAACTGTTCACTCTGTGAAATAACAAAAGTTTTAGCAAAATATAATTTACAACAAAGCATCTTCTTTCAGAGATGCTTTGTTTTTTTATGAGGTTATGCCTCCATTGTTTAGAATCCTTTTATCTTCTTTCATAAGAGAAACTATGTTTTTTCACAATAACCGTTCCCTTGATTGAAGTCGAAAATCACAACATTTATTTTGCCTCATTATGCGTTCTTTCCCGATCGAAAATAGGTGATCGACTTTTATGTCAAGTTTTTCCATGCCATATAAACAGACTCATGGAAAGTGGGCTACTTTGTTATCTCATTTTTAAAGCGGGAAATTGATGCCAAAAGCAAGATTGGCATTTCCGTTGTGTAAGGGGATGTATTCTTTTGAAACTTTGCCGAGGAAGCTATCAGATCCGACAAAGAGATTAAACCCTTTTGTATATAGGCTCAACATTCCTCCAAATGTTAGACCTTCAGAGGTACTGGAAATGTCAAGGGAAGCTTCCACAAACTTAAGGGGACGATAGTTGCATGCCAATGTTGTTTGATGTGAGGAAAAAATTCCATCAAAGCGCTTTGTAAACAAAATCCCGGCAGACAGCTTGTGGTAGAATGGCATTTCGTATTCCGCTGCAAGGGAAAGTGTTGCAGCCAAAGAAGAACTCTCGTTTTTCTGGCCATCATCATACACTGAAAACACTTTTTTCAAATCATCGCCCAAGGCTTCAAGCTGATCGCCAATCTTATTGTCCCCGGTATCTTCTCCTGTAGCATAAATTGGATTATTGAATCCGTCAAACTCCCAAGTACCTTTGGAAGAGGCTGTGTTCGTATTTTTCCAAGTGATGCGCCCGAAATCGGTCAATGCGCCCGAAACCGTAAGCCCATCAATGGATGCGACTTTGTATGTAAATCCCAAATCCAGCGCCAATCCAAATCCGGGAGTGCCGAAGCCGACATCATCCATTCCGATTACCTTATCTCCTCTCGAAGAATCCGTTGTATCGGGATCGGGGTCATCGTCGTATTTGAATTTCGATTTCATGACGGCTGCCGAAAATTTGGTGTTGCCATTGATAGTCCACACGTCCTCATTGAGAGTTAAGTCCAAATAATCAACATCAAACTTTGCATAAGCTATTCCTGAAAGGACTTTGAGCTTGCCTCCTATCGTCAGGTTATTGCTAATCTTGTGAGAATGCCCGAATCCTACTTCAAGATAATTGAGGGATTTCGCCCCTAAGTTTTTGAACGAATAGTGTTCTTTTTCACCCGTCTTTTTCATGAATTCGAAGAGCTCGTAAGGAAGGCTCAAGGCTGTGTTGGATTTCATATTTATCTCGATGACATTCACACCCCGGAACCCTTTAAATCCAACGGACAAGAGGTTGTAGTTGACGTTTACACTGATTCTGTTTTTATCATGCAACTTTCCCAAAAACTCATCTGCACTCACCTCCGGACTCATAAAAGTGGTGAGGTCGTAGTCGGAATTGTTATCCAATTTATATACGAAATTGGATAATCCGATGTTGCCCCTCGTTGCGATATTCGTATTTCCGAATAAAAGCCCAAAGTAGGCTTGGTCAGCAAGCGCAGGGTTTAGCTGATGGCGGAATGTTGACGTTTTCATAAAGTAGGACGAACGCAACTCTTGGGCTGACGTTTTGATTGCAAAAGCAAACACCATCGCACAAAGCACTGACCGATAGACATAATGTTTCATAGGGTTCTTTTTCGTGTTAGCGTTTCTGTCAATTGAAATTGGTTATAATCGTCCCGTTCAACTTAATACGAAGATCGTTCATCTGGATATATTGTGTTGAAAGGAGTACCTCTCCGGTAGCTAAATCAGATGCCGAAGCTGTGAACTTAAATTTCAACTTTTCTATTTCGCTCACGTAAGCAGGAGACGTTGGAGAAAATTTCACACTAACTTCTGTCTGTTTTGGGGAATCCAATGTTCCGGATGCGATTGTTGCGGATTCAACCGATATCCCACTAATTACGTTTCCATCAACATCGTAAGGAATAATCTCTACTAACAAGTTCAACGGAATTGCATTCAGAGCCGTTGCTGTAATAGTCAGGCCTTCAGCTTGATAATCTTTCAAATCTTTGTTCATGTCAACAACCGAATCGTTGTAAAGTACTTGCAAGTCCTTATCGAACTGGAATGGGATGAAAATCTCATAGTCAACACCTACTCCATAATCTTGCCCCAAGTAGATAGAATGCTCGGCACTTTGATCGGCAATTACTTTCCCATCATTGAAATCGACAGTTATTTGCTCTGGCAATTTGGTTATCAAGCTATTCAGGTCGGTTACAGTCTCTTTATTAGCGGAAGCATCAACACCATATGGGTCAAAAGGAGTGGAGGCCTGCGAAAAATATGAAACACTTGTTGATCCTTTTGGAATACTCACACGACCCGATTGGGGAACCGAAACAGAAGCAATAACCTGGCTGTTTACCCTACTTTCAAGAATACCCTTGAACAGAAGTGGAAATGGAAGATTCTCTCCATTAAAACTTAGCTTTACAGTTGGGTTGGTTACAGAAAAACGAACCGAATCGTCTTTTAAAAACTGAGGTAATTCACTACGGATTTGTATTGGGTCTATATCTATATTGAGGGTTGGGTCAACAAGACCTGTGATCTGCTGCGGTGAAATTTTAGAGAATGTGACATTGAAAACAACTTTCACGGTTTCCCCCTTGGAAAGATCAACTGTCCCATCTGTGGACAAGCGGATATTGCCATCGAGACTTACCTCACCGTCTTGTTGTATCTCTCCGTCAAGCACTTCGTGCCCGAATGAACCATCAACAGGAAATTCGAGTGTTTGAATAGGTATGGTTATCGTTTCGGAGCTCCCACTGACAACATATTCATGTGCACTATTCAACAAGGACGATTCAACAAAATCAGGGAGTTTGACCTTTAGATCAGTATAAGATGTAATTTTGAATTTGGAGTTATCCGTTGATAGCTGAATGGTGGCATACGCATTGCTTAACGAGACAGAGTGAACTTCCTTCACCTCAACTGGAATATTCGGAATCGCAATATTCAGATTGGACTTGGCAGAGGCAAGCGTATCTTTATAAAAGTTTGCCCCGGAAACATCTTGTGGCACAGCATACAAGGCATTTGTGCGGGCACTGATCGGATTAATCTCGAAAGGGGCTATGCTATCAACATTGACATTGAAGTTGGACGAGCCACTCTCAACTAGATAATAGAGGCCCAAATTATCCCCTGAAGTAATAGTATCCAACAAACTCGATTCATTTGTTTTGAGTATATCCCTCAAATACATTTTTTCGGTATTGCCGAGCTTAAGGGCTAATCCATTGCCGCCAAGAGCCATGGTCAAATCTATATCTTTGCTCAAATCGTATGAACTGTCAACACTACAAGAGCCGAGGAATAAAAGAAGTAGTAACCCACAAGTTCCTTTCCTAAGACATAATTTTCTCATTATAAATAAGATTATGCGATATTCTGTTTTCAAAATGATAGTTGATCAATGGTAAAATAACGAAAGACACTCCGTGCCGGTTTTTTGATTTTTCCGAATTCTTCAAAAATATTAAATATTTATTCACTATGCAAATCTGCTAAATTAAAAAAATATTTAATTTTATTAAAACAAAGTGATTTAACCTGATTTTAATTGCATTAATAAAATGTTTTTTACCAATATCTAACTGGTTAACAAACCTATAAGATTACAGGTCTGCGTGTTTGAAGATAAATTATCTGAAAAAATATAATATTTCGATTAATGTATTATACTTTTGGAATAACTTTGAATAACCTAATTTTTGAAATACTAGGATGGAGAAAATTCTCAGCATAGACAATGACAGGATAAAGAACGTTGTCAAATTGGCCGGAAAAAGCCGGGAGCGAAAGTCTCAAAAGCTTTTTGTGATTGAAGGAGCTCGTGAATTGAGCATTGCTTTGGAATCGGGCCATGAAATAGATGCCGTTTTCGTTTGTTTCGACATTTTTCAAAAGTCGGAATACCCCGATGTGTTAGAATCGGTTGATGTTGCCAAAACGAGTGAGGTTTCTGTGCAGGTGTTTCAAAAAATGGCCTACCGTGAAGGCTCCGACGGCATCATTGCTTTGGCAAAACAGCAAGATCAAGGACTGGAAGATTTACGGCTTTCGGAAAACCCATTTATCATCGTTTTGGAATCAGTGGAAAAACCAGGAAACTTAGGTGCAATTCTGCGAACAGCGGATGCAGCCCAAGCCGATGCAATCATCATTTGCGATCCGCTCACCGATGTGTATAACCCAAATGTAATCCGGTCGAGCGTGGGCTGTCTTTTCTCGGTACAAACGGCCGTCTGCAGCTCACAAGAAGCATTAGAATGGCTCAAGAGAAAAGGGATAAAAACTTTTGCAGCCGAACTCAGGTCTGCCGACTTTTACCAAAACACCGATTTTTCTGCTCCATCCGCCATTGTGATGGGAACAGAAGCAGATGGGTTGTCCGATTTTTGGCTCAGTCAGGCCGATGCCCATGTGAAAATCCCAATGAGGGGAAAAATCGATTCGCTGAATGTGTCCGTTTCAACGGCTGTGCTTACCTTTGAAGCTATGCGGCAAAGGGGATTTTGATCTGTGAGCCGAATTTACATGTTAAATTGAAATCGCGTTTGGTATTTTTCCCTTTCTTTGTATCTGTAAATTAAATCTCTTATGATTAATTCGTTTAATAAAGCTATTTATAGCAGCTTATCTGTGGCAATGTTGTTTTTCATCTCTTGCCAATATGATAACAATTCTACTGTGTATTATGACGTGACTCCTTTCTCTGATTCGATAACTGCGACAACCAGTTTTTCGGGATATGCCCTTAAAGATACCGTAACGCTTTCAGCAGAAGATTCGATACCTTATCAAATCACCATTTCATCTGGAGAATTAGTTTCTGCTGTTTTTCGGTTAGACACATTGACCCTAACATCAGAGAACAATTACATTCAAATAGACACAATCTTCACGGTCGGTGAAACCTACCCGTTGACATTGTCTTTGCATGTCTCCACGCAAACAGGGAGTTTGGCTGACATAAAAGGGTTGGAAGGTATCAACTTCGAAGACAGTACCATGTTGTATGTCAAATTTGTTGAAGCAGAATAATTATGAAAAATAGATTCATTCTTGTTGTCCTTTTATCGATCCCAACATTAGCTTCGGCTCAATTGTCTGTTGAATACACGGGGGGATATGGAGCATATACGCAGATGGGAGACTTGCGCAAGTTGATCGACACCAAACTGCAAACAACGATATTGGAACTCCCTAACGCTAAAATAGTAGCTAATTTCCCGAATTATTTCACACATACTTTTGGCTTGAATTATGTGTATAAACGGGAAGAATTTGGATTTCAAATTACGAGGATGAGTACTGGGGGAAAGATCGCTTATTCCGACTATTCGGGCAAATATACGAACAAATTAATTTTGTCCGCGGTCAGGATCGGCACCCGTTATCGTTACGACTACATAGATTTCACGGTGAAAGGGAAACAGAACCTTACTCTGTTTTGGGAATTGTCACCAGGAGTTATCGTATCTAACCTCAAACATAGCATTTATGAGGAATATGCTACTCAAACAGTAACCGAAGACGATGACGGAAATTATAGCTCGGTGACCTTTTCTTTGTTGCCTCAAATTGGGGTTAAAACCAATTATGGACGATTCGGGTTTCACCTACTTGCAGGCTACGACCTAGAGTTTGGTGGAAAATTAGACAATGGTTACAAGACAAGAATATCATGGATGGGACTTCGCACCGGAATAGGATTTTCTTACACTTTTCCACCCCGAAAGGAAAAGAAGAAGGAGAAAGATGAGGACAAGGATTAAGGCAAATTAATGGAACTTCTGGCTAGTGGCTTATTTACTTTTTTTTGCTAATTTCTTCTTCAATCCATTTATGAAAAATTTTCCATGCTGGATAAGCGTTGGTAATGCGCCATAATGCTTTACCATTATCCGAAAGCGTTCTTTTAGCGAGGCTTTGTGGTTGCTTGTGGTCATTCCCTCATTTAGGTAATTGATCAGCGTGAGATGGCTATTGTATATATTGTTCGTTTTTTTCATCATGCGGATACACCAATCCACATCAGATGAAAATCGATAAGACAACTCGTAAGGCTCGAACAAATCCCTCTTCAGTATAAATGCCTGATGGCTCACCAGCATCCCCCCCAAAAAGCTTTTCCACGTCATTTCATCAGGTGCACGGTGCCAACGCATGCCTACAAAAAATCGCTGTTTGCTCACCAAAGCCGTTTCTCCATAAATAACCCCGGGCAATTCACCCTGCGGAATGCTTTTCATCATCCGCTCCACCGTGTCGGGTGCAAAAAAGGTATCCCCGGCATTCAAAAAGCAGATATAATCACCGGTTGCAAGGGCTGCCCCTTTGTTCATGGCATCATACAAACCTTTATCGGGCTCGCTCACCAAGGCGTGAATCGAAACGTTTGATTCTTCAATCACCAAAAGGGTATTATCCCTTGATTTACCATCAATGAGAATATATTGGATGTCTCGGTATGTTTGTTCGGCGACACTTTTGAGGGTAAAGGGCAGCGTTTTTTCAGCATTGTAGGTGACTGTGATGATGGAGAGGGTTGGATTCATCTCATTCATTTTCAATAAAAATTTTACAGCTTTCAGGTCGGCTTATCAAGCTTTGATTTGTATAATTCGAGGTACTGTTTTGCCACAACATCTTGCGAATAATTTTCCAAAACCTTATCTCTAGCGTTTCTCTTTAATGTTTCTGTTTCGGCTTCAAAAATAGACCAATAAATTCCGTCGGCCAAATCTGCTGCCGACTTATATGTAGCTACATAACCATTCTGCCGATGGTCGATCATTTCGGGAATTCCACCAATTTCAAATCCGACACAGGGGATACCACAAGAAAGTGCCTCCATAATAGTGTTTGGCAGATTTTCTTCCAAAGAAGGGGTGACATATAGGTCTGTAGCATTGTAAAGCTCGACAATATGATTTTCGTCGCTCACAAACCCTACAGAATATACCGGGAAAGGGAGTAGATCCACCACTTCTTCAGAGTGGTTTCCCATCATCACGATTCCCATTTGATTCTTTTTAGAAGGGTATTTATTGCAAAAGATGCGGCAAGCCTCCACCATGTAGTCAATGCCTTTACGCTTGTCTGTAACTTTCATCGAGCCAAAAAGCAGAAGTTTCTTGTCTTTCGGTAAATGCAACTTAATTCTTACCGATTCTTGATTACTGGGAGCAAATTGAACCGGATTGATCGGATTGGGAATATTCAGCAACTGTTTGTTAGTCATCAACGGACTAAGTTCAGCCCTTTTCCTCAGCCAAAGGCTACAAGCCACAAACGAAATTCGGGATTTGGCATACAGCCTCTTCTTCTGTTGAAACACTCTTGCCGAAGGCTCTTTCATCCATCCAAACCCCTCGATAAAGAAACAGTTGTGACAGCTTTGAGTGAAATAATGGTCGCATTCCCGGGCATGATGGCATATTCCGGTAGAATTCCACATGTCGTGCATGGTCCAGACAATTGGTTTGCCCGAATCCACAATTTTTTCAATGTCCTTCAATGACAGCATGCCTTGGTTCACCCAGTGGATGTGAATGATGTCGGCATCCTTGAAGTCTTCCAACTGGGTAATATCGGCTCCGGTATTTGCCAACGAAACGGCAAACAAGTTTTTCTTGCTAAATCGGTTGTAGAACCAGATGCAGAAACGCTCCCACACGAAGCGGAGATTGTGTTTGTATGTTTTGTCCAATCCTACAACCCACGGACGCACAGTCTGCTTGTTGCGAACGAGCATCTTGGCCTCTATCCCATTTGAGTGAAGGGCAAGGGCTAAGCGTGAGGCAGCTATTGCGGCACCACCCGATTTTTCAAATGTGGACAGTAAAAGGACTCTCATTCAACACAATTTAAAGAAACATATCAGAGTGGATCGGCGTGTCTAATTTTTCTTTTTTCTCGAAAACATCAATCATAGAAAAAAGATTTAGATTATATATTTTGGATTTCATTTTTGTTGCATAGGCCGCTATCTTGGTATAACTATCGAAAGCATAGTATAAGGAAGCGCATTCCTGACGCATGTTGATTGGCAAAATCTTGTCTTGTTTTCCATAAAAATGAGTATCACTGATTCTGAGCCTGTTTTGTTCGTCCACCCAGAAATTTCTCATCCAGTCGGACTCTACGCCCATCAAATAGATCTCTTTATATTCCGAGAAGATAGCCAATAATAAAGCTGCAACCACCACATTTTGAACGCGAAACATGCCCAATTGTTTTCTCACTGCAAAATACTGGAAATACTCGAAGCCTTCCACTTTCGTCTTGTTGAAGTAAGAGAGCTGGATGTGAGGATTTTTAGACAGCAATCGCCCTATCAATTTCACTTTTTCTGCTTGATAAGGGAGATAAAGTTGCATGTCCCAATCCACCAAATCGGCAAATCGTTGGTATAGATTTATCACCTTCTTGTTTGTTCCTTCGTTATCTGTGTCTATTGGTAGAAACCAAAAGGCAGGATCACATAAAACATAAACATTTGGTTTGGTGATTAAAAATTCGGAAGAAAGACCCATAAAATTGACGGCGACGAGATCATATTTACCCAAGTTTTCCCGACTATCTTCTAATAATTGATTCAGAGAAGGGCCATTCCCCATAATCACGCATTGATGCTTTGTTCTTGTTATTTTCCTTGTCTTTCGAATTTTTGATTCAGAAAATAATCTCACAAGTGACAGGAGAAACTCTATCGTGTCATAAATCCACTTGATTCTTTGGTCATACATGGCGAATCCCCTTTTCTAAAATAATCTTTTCTGCAAATTCGCGAAACACACCTTCTCCGCCTTTTGCGCTCAATATATGTATGCCAGGAATAGACTTGATTTTTTGTACGGCATCGGATGGACAAGCCGCAAAGCCAACAGCCGAAAGCAGCTCCAGGCAGTTCACATCATCCCCGATGTAAGCTATTTCTTGGAGAGAATAACCATCTTTGTTGCAAATATTCTGAACTATCGACAGCTTTCCTTCGTGATTTTTGCCTTGGTGGAGATAATCTACTTTTAACTTCCGAGCTCTGTTTTCTACAATCTTAGTATTTTCCGAAGTGATGATTCCTGTTTTAAAGCCCGCATTGCGTAAAAGCTGAAAGCCCATGCCGTCGTGAGTGTTGAATTTTTTCAGTTCATCTCCTGTCTCTGAATAATACATTCCTGCATCAGTCAACACTCCGTCCACATCGGAAAGGACCAGCATTATGTTCGATTTGGACTCTTCGGCTACGATATGTTTGCGGATCAGCCCTTCCATCACTGCCCAATCCTCCGGCTCGTCTATTTCCACAGCCATATAGCTTGGCATTTCATAGATCCCTATCTTGCCAGAAAGCCGGTTGCCCGAATCCACAATGTTTCCTGTTTTATTGATATAGAATGCGCCGTTCTCCATTAATTCTCCATCAAAATCTTGGCGGCGAGGACGATGCTTGTAGTTGTAATTTTTTGAAGTTCCATCTGCATTCCAGAAGAAACGGTAGTTACGAACGCATGTCAAGATGGAGTCATACATTCTGGATTCATAAAGGCTTAGAGCTTCATCAAAATGCTTTGCCTGGGTAAGTGGCGAGGTGGCTTGAACGAGCATAAAAACCGAATCTCGCATAATCCTGTTTTTTTCGATATATTCGAGCATCACGCTTTCCGTAGAGGCTGTATCAGTTGAATTATCATTGGATCGGCGATATACTTTTAGCTTTGAAAAGCCAAATGAATTAACGGTCTTCTCTATTTCATCCGAATCGGTTGCAATAATGATTTCATCTACTTTTGCAGACTTTTGCAAGGCACTTGCACACCAATAGACCAATGGCTTTCCGCAGATTACTTTTATATTTTTGAGTGGTATAGACTTGCTGCCACCACGAACAGGTATAAATGCTATGGTTTTCATCGATACTATTTTCAACCCTTTTCTTTCAAATTATTTTGTTTGCCAATGATTTGCTGAAGAATCAATAAGAACCCTTGTCCCAAGTGTATTCGTATTCGAATTCACCTCGTTTCATCAAATACACCCCAATTGTACCACTTGTTCTTCCTCCAATAAAACAACAGCATCTTGACAAAATATAAATTGAAGACAAATATTCCATTTGCTGTTTTTGCTGATCGGTAACGATCTGCGAAATATATTCGATCCCGACAAAATCGTTGGAGCTGTATTTTTTGTAATTGTTGGCAAGCAATGCATCTCCAAAATGCGATTTGAACAAATTGTAAGCATCCAAATCTTCTGTAGCAAGATAAATCTTGTCGCACCGCAAGGAAGTCATCACTTCAGAGGCCTTCTCTAGTATTTCTTGTGGTTCGGGCTGAACAGGATGTCCTTTGGGCCTCTTAAGGGTGTAGTCAGTGCCTCTGCACAAAACCCCAAGTACCCGGTGTCGGGGTTCTATCATTTTCGTGTATTCTGCCTCAAGAAAAGCCTTCATCTGCTCATTTGGGCGGATATAAGCGTGAAATAGAGCCTTCAAATGAGAAAGGCGTTGCGTGTCTGAGACAACTTCCACGCCGATTCCATATCTTCGGCAAGGGCAAGGATTGGTACTGCTCAGAGTTACATGTTTCGAGTTCCGGATGAGTGCTGGGGAATAATTTGCAGGCTGATCAAATAAAACCTCCCAAGGATCCTTCAATGATGAAAGTCCATTGAAGGCTGTTCCGTTTACACTGTCCTTCATGTTGACCACAGGAACCATGCCTTTATCGATAGCATAATCGATATGTGATAGAACTGACTTCATGACCGCAAATAGTCCGGCAGGAATAGTCCACCTTATACAAATTACATAGAACCTTTTGTCGGGATTATCTGGACCGAAGGATAATTTTCTTTCCCTTGTCTTGAAATATATAAAACCCTGCTTGATTCTCCAAAGAAACGCTTTCACAGCAGGGTTTTTTATAAATTTCAAATACTCCATTTCACTTGATTCTTTTTTAATTTGTTTCGCTGCACAGCCTCAATTTCTAAAATATCCTCATTCTTATATCTTAAAGCTTTATAAACAGCTTTACAATCACGAACCAATTTCCGTAATCCATCAGGCTCCAATGAGGCCGCATGGTCTGTCCCTTTCCATGTGCGATCCAATGTAAAGTGTCTTTCAATCCATTCCGCACCCAATGCTATTGCGGCCGAATCAATTGCTATTCCAAGATGGTGACCCGAAAAGCCAATTGCTTTTACACGGGATTCATATAGTGCTCTCAATCGAGTTATTTCCATTAAGCAGATGTCCTCGAAAGGAACAGGATATCCAGAAGTGCAACTATAGATCACCAAATCCCTCGCCCGCTGTTTAGTCTCGAAAAAAGAAACCACTGTTTCCACCTCCTCTTTGGAAGTCATGCCAAAAGAAAGATGGATCTCTCCATCAAAATTTTCACACAAGTAATCCAGCAATCCTTTGTTGAGGTTGCAAGCAGACGGAACTTTTATTAGTTTGGGATGAAGTCCAACGATTTCCTTTGCTGAAGTGATATCCCAGACGGAAGTTGAATATTCCACGCCAAACTCATTACACCATTGTTGGAGTTGGCGATGCTGATCTTTATCAAATTCCAAAAACTCACGGTGCGAACCATAAGTGTCCCCATAGGAGTTATCTGGGTTTGGATGAGGTGCATTGTATTCCTCTGAGCTAAGTAATTCTTTATTAGTTCTCTTTTGAAACTTCACTACATCGGCTTTGCAATAGGTAGCCGCTGTCATTATCATTTCGCGAGCGATATCCATGTCGCCCTTGTGGTTACAGCCTATTTCGGCAATTATTTGGGGTTCTTTCATTGTTGGTTTTTGTGAAAATGACATATTGATAGCACTTTCCAGAGATTAAAACATCGTTTCAATTTAGATTCGAGCGAAAAGTTCAACAAATATATATTTTTAATAATTCTCTTCAAAAGAATGGCAGAATAATCGTAAAATAATTAATCCTTAAAAACTCAAATTGCATGAAATTATTGTTTCCTCTCCATGTGGCTTGGGGGCATTTGTCCTGTTGATGAAATAAGACGAATTTATATCCGAGGTATAGGGATAAAATAAGAGACTGATGCCCTGCCCAATTTTAAAAGCCTTGCTAGATGCTTTTGCAGGGTGTGCCTCGATTCGTTGTCCCATCTGGCTAACAGCTCCTTGATATTTCGGCTTGTCCAATCAGGGTGAAAATATAAGATTTTTCTTTCCATGTTCTCCACCTGTTCTTTTCCGCCGTTTTTTTGATAAAAATCAAGAAGAGCAATGCATATACGGGTGCTCGCTGTCCGCAAGCAGTCATATACGTCTGTTCGTTTATCCTTAAAATAGTCCATCAGCAGTTCCCTTACTTGGAGTGCAATCATCAACCGTTTTTCAGTACCAGCTGTACTCCATATTGCCAAACTACGCTGGCGATAGACGGCCATTGGCTTTGCCATGTAATGAATTTTTCCATATTGTGCATTCAGAAGATGCAAGGGGTAATCGTAAGTAGTTACTTGGTCAAACCAATCTGGCAATTCGATACCCAGTACCCTGCGGAATACGACTGATACATTCGAAATATAATTGCTTTGCGCCAAATCAAGGATATCCGTGTCAATTTTTTGTTTCCCATTGCTAAGGCTTTTTGTACCTTTGCCTTCAAAATAATTGATCACCCGGTGAAAACACATCGAGAAATCAGAGTTGTTCTCTAGAAAATCCACTTGACGTTGAAGCTTATGTTTGTCAACCCAGAAATCATCACCTTCGCAAATGGCAATATACTTGCCTTGACAGGCAGCATAAGTTTGTAGGAAGTTTCGTTGCAACCCAATATTCTCTTTCCTATTTAGAAGGACAATCTTTTCAGGATATTGTTTCTGCCATTCGCCGCATATTTTTCCTGTTTGATCCGTACTAGCATCATTGCCGATAATTAATTCGAAAGGAAAATCCGTTTTCTGGAGCATAACGCTCCGTATAGCTTCCCCAATGTACCGTTCTTGATTGTAAGTCAGCATTAATACGCTGGCTTTGTTATTTAAGCTCATGATTTTTCTCAGTATGGGTTCATTTTTTTTGTCAAGGCTGCAAAAAGCCCTCTGAACATAGCTTTTAATTTGGGCAGTTTATCCTGCTCGATAAATATAATCGCAAAAAAACGTTTTACAACAAAGAGTTTCACTATATATCTAATGTTCTTGTATTCCGGATACATAAATCGAACCGCCAAGTGGTTTCTAACGATATAGTATGTCCGCATCGGAGAATAATTGAGGCTTCCAATGCTAAATCTTCCACCTAAAAAATCTTTCTTGAGCTTGTAACCCAAAGTATGTTGCATCAAAACATCCATTACCCACACAATGCGATAATGGTGTCTTTTTATTCTTAAACAAAACTCAGTGTCAATAGCATCAATAAAAAAGTCTTCGCGAAACAAGCCGACTTCATCGAACAATTCAGTTCTATACACTGATCCAGAAGTGATGGTGGCATTAATATCGACTATGGAATGGGCAAGCTTCCCTTTGGCTGATTGCCCTCCTGGAGAAAAGAGGCAGATATCAGATTCAGTATTTGCTTTTATTATCTCGATGTATTCAAGGAATTTATCCGTTGCGAAGGAACTGTCCTGATCCATTGTTAGCAGATGGGAATAGTGATTTTTAAGAGCATAATCTACGGCTACATTGAGTGGTTTTCCAATACCCATATTCTTGCCCGTTCCTTCTAAGGATATTTTTCGAGATTCAGGCAATCGCATGGTTGAATTACCCCCCGGCGTATTATCCCATACAATTAATTTGTCCACATATTGTATGTAGGATTCAATATTGGTCCTGACCTTTTCGTCAGGGTAATATAGTATCACAATTGCCAGCAGCCTCATCTTTTATTTTTTTTTAAAAAGAAATCAATGCTTTCTCTGAAAATAACCGATTTGCTGCGCCACATCACCAGCACGTACATCGATGCCCCGAGTATCACTTTCAACATTAACCGGATAACATTTGCCTCAATTTTAGAAACAATCAGCCAGGTTAACCCAAATACGCCGAGCGTGATTAAAAGGTATGGTGCAGCATCTTTGACTGTTTGCCACAAAGTTACAGGGATCAATTTTCCAACTAGCCATTGCCAAACAAAATGGTAAGCAAAAGTTGTGACCAAACTCGAAAGTGCCAAATAATAAATTCCGAAGCGAAGTGATATACCTGCAAGTATAATCTGAATTATACAAATTGCAACCGTATTTGCAAAATAAGCGTTAGATTTACCATGGCTGATAATTAGCTGTGAATAAAAGAATTGTAATGAGGCCAGTATCCCCGTGCAGCAAAACATTTGCAGGATGGGAACACAAGGAAGCCATTTCACATCTATTAGTGTGATAAATTCTTTTGAAATAAAGGCTATTCCAAGTAGCAATGGAAACGATAGGAAAGAAATAAAACGGATGGTTTTCCTGAATATTAAAGCTTGCCTTTCCTTCTCGTTGGTTGTTATGGCAAACACGGGTTGGGCAACACCATTGATCATTCCTCGGATAAAGGTAGTACCCATATTTGCCCATTTTGTTCCTTGGGAGAAAATTCCGACATCAGTTTTAGCATAATAATGGCCTAACAGGAAAGTGAACATATTTGCTTGAATCTGCGCAACAATGTTAGATACCAATAATTTTGAACTAAACCGTCCCATCTCTTTTATTGGTCCAATCTGAAAACTAAGAGACGGTTTCCAACCCGAAAAATACCATCTAAGAGTTGTCCCTATTGCACTAAACAACAATTGGTTGGTCACCAGCGCCCAATATCCCATTCCTTTGACAGCCATTATGATGGAAGCAATGCCCGAAGCTGTGAGTGCTACGGTATCAATTATTGCACGTTGTTTCACCATGAGTTTCTTCAGCAGAATAGCATTGTGAGCAATGCCAAGGCTTCCAAAGAAAAAGGATAAAAACACGACTCGTGAGATGTATGTCAATTTAGGTTCATCGCAAAAGTAAGCAATCAAAGGCGCCGAGAAGAAAAGTATTAAATACAAAACAAGGCTAATAAATATATTAAACCAAAAGATGGAGTTGAAATCCTCGTGCACAATCTTTTTTCGATTGATAAGAGCAGCCGTGAATCCACTTTCCTGAATTACTCCTGCAATCCCGGTGAAAATTGCAAGTATTCCAACAATACCATAATCGGAAAGACTCAACAGCTTCATTAGAACAACGCCAATTGATAGGCCGACAAGTTGTTGCAAACCATTGCTAACACCTCCCCAGAACAACCCTTTTGAAGTCTTCTCTTTTAGTGTTTCACCCATTCAAAACAATATGGTTTAAAGTTATCAAAGCTCCTTAATTAAAATAGTATTGTTCGCTTTTATAAAATGCAAACTTAGTATAAAAAATCCACTTGTAAAGGTTTTCCTTTGGATTTTGGAGAGGTGAGCAAATAAACGAGTGACCTTGGAATCTTGTGCAACTATCCACTTGGCTAGTATTTTTTGCGATCACTTATGTTTTACGAACAGGACAAAGTGCAAAGAAAAAGTCCGGACAGGAAGAATAAGCTAGGTGCTTATCAACGCCTTCTATCCTTTATCCTCAAACTGATATTCTCTGAGAAATCCTTTGTCAGTTGATCCAAATCGGCATATCCTTCACCCACAGCTTTTTGCAGAGCTTCAATTGTAGAAGTCGCATCTCCTTTCCAATAAGGCAAAAAAGCCGAAAAATAGAACATATCGGGATTCCGGGGTTCAACGGCTTGATAAATTTCCAAGGTTTTGCGCAACATGGCCTCATCTCTCTGCGCAACAGCTTGCTTGCAATACGAATAGCAGGCAATGCCCCAAAAACCCTTTATCCTCCGATACATATCTTGCGAAAGCGGGTCGGAAGAATTTTTAATATGATCATCTATCGCCTTGATTTCATTTTTCCACCAAGCTTCGTCTCTGGATGAAAATGCCTCGACGTACGATTGCCGGAGGTTCATTTCATTACTCAAGCATTGTCCCAGTTGATTCAATTGGTCTAAATATCGGCTCGAAGTCCTTAAAAAATTGTACTCCTTCCAAAACGTTTTGTCCTTGTCCAAGTTGTTCGTGATTGCCATGTTGCGGGCAAGCTGTTCTGCTTTCACCCATTCGTTGTTCTTCTTGAGCGAATCGATTCTTGCGTGTTGTCTATGTAAATAGGTGCTTAACTGAGTGGCGGACGCCGTTGATTCGGACAGGCGAAAAGCTCCCAGGGCATCCGCCAACATTTGATTGTCCGGCCAACTATGTGAAGCGTTGATGAGTTCAATCTTAAGATTCTGGGGCATCGTTTCCTCTTGAAGCAAATATTGCGCAGTTTCTACAAAATTGAAATCGTCTGTTCCGGAGATGGATAAGATGGGACAAGACAATGCGCCAATTTGCTGCGGGTTTCCCAACGCACCACACAAAATCAGCCCATTTACCGGGTGAGCCAAGGCATATCCCAATGCCATGCGGGCACCTCCCGAAAATCCAGTTAAATAAACGATTTCGTTTGCGGGATATTTCTGGCGAATATCTTCTATCAACCGGCCGATGGCTCTGTCAAAATCGGCATAACCGTTTTTTATCAAGTTGGAAGCAGCAAGCACAACCGGGTATTGGCCAGCTCCTTTTTTGAATTTTTCCAAAGCGAATTTTCCCCCACCATGCGAATCGAGAATCACAAGCAAGGGAAGTTTTTCTTGGTTTTTGTCCCTTTTCGGCACGTATATTTCATAATTGTTTCCTGGGTCTGTCTTGCAAAAATCTGTCTTCTGAAAGGCTTTTGTCGTTTCGCTGGACTTACTCACACCACTGCACGATACTAAAGATGCGAGCAACAACGTAAACGTGAAAGAAAAAAATCGGGTCATACCTTTGTAATTTCAATGCTTTGAAGAATCGTTTACTGAAGAATCTTGATACGGCTTTCATTTTCGGCAGCAACCTTTCCCCATTGGGAAATCGCAGACAGCACAGGGATCAAGGATCTTCCAAATTCGGTCAGCCCATAAGTCACCATCAGGGGAGGCTTGCTGGTATGCACCGTTCTTGTTATCAAGCCGTCTGCCTCCAGCTCCTTCAACTGAAGCGACAAAGTCCGCTCGGTGATAAGGCCAATATCTTTTTTCAATTCACTGTAACGCCTACTTTCCCTGCCTAAATGAATCAGGATCACAGCTTTCCATTTTCCACCTATATACCTCATAGCTAAGCTAGTACTACAAAAAAACTTTTCATCGTCTATACAATACATCTGCAACTATCATTTTTTACCGTTCTTGCAAAAATACAAAACAATAATTATGTTTGCAACTATAATTTTGATAGTGTAAATTTAAACGGAAACAAAATGGATTTTTTAGAATTAGCAAAAAACAGGTACACCACGAAGCAGTTCGACGGAAGCAAAAAAGTTGCAGACGAAACCATCGCAAAACTAAAAGAAATAATACGGCTTTCACCCTCGTCCATCAACAGCCAGCCTTGGAAATTCACCTTCGTGACCAACGAAGAGATAAAAGCCAAATTGGCAAAAGTGTCGCATCACAACGAACCCAAAGTGGCCGATGCAAGCCTGGTGGTAGTGTTCAGCGTGATAGACAATTTGGAGAACTTTGAAATCCAAATAGAAAAAAGTCTGCCGGAAGGAAGCATCAACTATTTCAAGAAGAACATAAAGCACTTGCCCGAAGCAGAAATAAAATCGTGGCTGGCGCATCAGGTTTATCTATCCTTGGGATTCTTCTTAAGCGCCGCGGCTTCTCTGAATCTTGATTCTACCCCGATGGAAGGAATTCAAACCGAAAGCTATGATGAAATTCTGCAAACAGAAGGTTATAAAACCCTATTTGCGGTGGCTGTTGGCTATCGGAATGCGGAAGATTCGAATCAGCCAATCATCACCCCCAAGTCAAGGTTGCCGTTGGACAAAGTTATCTCTTCCATTTAAGGTGGGCGGTTTCCAATTATCTGTTTTTTTTCGATGTTTGGAAACCGCCACATCCAATTTCACAACAACTTAACGTGTACAAAATGTTTTACAGCATAAATTTATGGTAAAAAAATCGTACCTTTGCAGCTTAAAAATCATTTAGATGCAAAGTATTAGAAATATTGCGATTATTGCGCACGTCGATCACGGCAAAACAACTCTTGTGGATAAGATGCTTTTGGCCGGAAATTTATTTAGAGAAAATCAGACTGCGGGAAACCTTATCCTTGATAATAACGACTTGGAACGTGAACGGGGAATCACCATTCTATCCAAAAACGTTTCTATCACGTACAAAGACACCAAAATCAACATTATTGATACTCCAGGACACGCCGACTTCGGTGGAGAAGTGGAACGCGTGTTGAACATGGCAGACGGTTGTTTGCTACTTGTGGATGCTTTTGAGGGGCCCATGCCACAAACACGCTTCGTGCTACAAAAGGCAATCGAAATCGGATTGAAGCCAATTGTGGTAATCAACAAAGTAGATAAGCCCAATTGCCGACCCGATGAAGTACATGAAATGGTCTTCGACTTGATGTTCAGCCTAGATGCAACGGAAGAACAGTTGGATTTCCCAACAATCTATGGTTCAGCAAAACAAGGCTGGATGGCAGAAGACTGGAAACACCCGGCAGAAGACATCACCCCGCTGTTGGATGCGATTGTAAAACACATCCCTCAGCCGGAAGTGCTGGAAGGAACTCCACAAATGCTGATTACGTCTCTCGACTTTTCAAAGTATGTGGGACGTATTGCCGTAGGCCGTGTACACCGCGGGGTACTCAAGGAAGGACAAGATGTTTCGCTATGCAAACGTGACGGCAGCTTCGTGAAAAGCCGCATCAAGGAAATCAACGTTTTCGAAGGTTTGGGCCGTACCAAAGTTGAAAGCGTCCAATCTGGTGATCTGTGCGCACTGATTGGCATCGAAGGATTTGATATCGGCGATTCCATTGCCGATTTGACCAATCCGGAACCTCTGGAACCAATCGCTATCGATGAACCAACGATGTCGATGTTGTTCACCATCAACAATTCTCCGTTCTACGGAAAGGATGGTAAGTTCGTCACATCACGCCACATCTACGAGCGCCTGATGAGGGAATTGGACAAAAACCTCGCCCTTCGTGTAGAAGCTACCAACAGTGCTGATTCATGGATCGTGTTTGGACGTGGCGTTTTGCACTTGTCTGTATTGATCGAAACGATGCGTCGCGAAGGCTACGAATTACAAGTAGGACAGCCACGTGTAATCATCAAGGAAATTGACGGAAAGCGATGCGAACCAGTAGAACAACTGACCATCAATCTTCCCGAAGAATATGCCAGCAAAATCATCGATATCGTGACCCGCCGCCGTGGCGAAATGACCATGATGGAGACGAAAAACGACCGTGTTTACCTCGAATTCACGATTCCTTCCCGTGGAATTATCGGTATCAACAATGCCGCTTTGACCGCATCTGCCGGTGAAGCCATCATCGCCCATCGTTTCCTTGAGTTCCAACCTTGGAAAGGGGATATCGACAAACGTCTGAACGGATCCATCATCGCGAGTGAATCCGGCAATGCTTTTGCATATGCCTTGGACAAATTGCAAGACCGGGGTAAATTTTTCATCGAACCACAAACAGATGTGTATGGTGGACAAATAGTGGGAGAACACTCCAAAGAGGGAGACCTTGTGGTAAATGTGACCAAAGCAAAAAAACTAACCAACGTGCGTGCATCTGGAACAGATGACAAGGCCACCTTGCCTCCTCCTATTGTTTTCAGCTTGGAAGAAGCACTCGAATACATCAAGGAAGATGAATACGTGGAAGTAACGCCAAATTCGATGCGCCTCCGCAAGATTTATCTGGACGAAAACGAACGCAAACGGATGTCTAGATAATGACGCAACCAACGAACAGCAAGAATAAGGAGTAGATAATAACTCAACTCTAGGTGCTGAACAATACAAAAACAGGCTGAAAGAAGTATATTCTTCCAGCCTGTTTTTTTGTTTCCTTTTAGAACTAACGCACAAATAGTTTTACCCCTTTCCTACTTCTAAAAATCATTCTTCCAAACAATAAAACCCCAATTTCCGTGTTTAAATTATTGACTAAAATTGTCTTTGAGTGTCAAAAAAAATCTTCTCATACATACTTTTGGGGGTGGTCGCCGTATTTTTTGCTTGGACTTCTTGTACCTCGCAGAAAAATACGGCTGTGACACGGTGGTATCATTCAATCAACTCCCGTTACAATATCCATTTCAATGCGCAGGTGGCATATGACGAAGCATTAAAAGCAAAAAATGAAGCCTACAAAGACAATATGACGGAGATGCTCAATGTGTTTCCATTTGACCCTGCTTCGCTGGAGAAAAAAACGGAAGGCGGTTCATTCAACAAGGTGATAGACAAATGTGTAAAAGCCATCAAGCTACACTCCATTCAGAAAAAGCCAATCAAAGACCCAAACAAGAGGAACGATGCAAAATACCAAAAATGGTACAGGCAGCGGGAGTTCAATCCTTTTTTGAGAAACTGTTGGTTGTTGATGGGCAAGGCCGAATACCAAAACAACGATTTTCTGAAATCGATCAGCACATTTTCCTACATCACCCGTTTATTTTCGAATGATCCCGAGGCTGTGGCTGAAGCCCGCATCTGGATGGTAATGGCCTACGGCGAATTGGGCTGGATATACGAAGCCGAAGATATTCTGAAGAAAATAGAACTCTCAGGAGGCGTTCCAAAAGGACTCGAAGGGGAATTTGCCGCTGCAAACGCAAATTTGTTGATCCGTGCAAAGAAATACCAAGAGGCGATTCCCTATTTGGAAAAGGCTGCGGACAAAGTGGATAATCAACGCCAAAGGATGCGACTCAAATATTTATTGGGACAAGCTTACGAGCAGACTGGAAATCACCTCTTGGCATACAAGGCTTATGGCAACATCGGAGGATTGAATACGCCTTACATTTTCGATATGAACGCCAAGCTGAAACAAGCTGAAAACAGCGACCCTGCACAACAAAAAAATAACCTCTCGATGCTTGACGGAATGGCGAGAAATTCAAAAAACAAAGAATACCTCGACCAAATTTATTACGCCAAGGGCAACATCCACATGAATCAGGCAGACACCGCAAATGCCATCTCGGCTTATGCCCTCGCAATTGAAAAAAGCACACGGAAAGGACCAGAAAAAGCCCGCGTTCAAATCACCCTCGGAGATTTGTATTTTCAAAAGCATCAGTATGTAAAAGCACAACCTTGTTATTCGGATGCATTGGGAGTTTTGCGCAAAGATAACGAAGACTACGAAAGAGTTGCTTTGCGGTCAAAAGTTCTTGAGCAACTCGCACAATACGATGCGGCCATAATCTTGCAAGATAGCTTGCAGGAGTTGGTTCGCATGCCAGAAGAAGAGCGGCTGAAGGTGATTGACAAAATGATCGAGGATCTGATAAAAAAAGAAAAAGAAGACAAATTGCTCGCTGATAAAGAGAGAGCAGAGGCAAATGCTGCCAATCGTCCAGGGATGGGCAGGCAAGTAGATATTCCAATACAAGCAAATACGCAGGGTGGATTTTATTACGACAACGAACAAAGCATCTCCCAGGGGAAAAATGCATTTCAAAAGAAATGGGGAAGCCGCAAGCTGGAGGACAACTGGCGGCGGCGCGACAAAGCGGTGTCGGTGTTTGCAGAAGCCAATACTACAAATGGACAAACAACTGCAAACGATTCTACAAAAACGGGCCAGGACTCGTTGAACTTCAGGCCTACCAACAACAAACACTCTCGTGATTATTATTTGCAGCAACTACCGTTCACAAAAGCACAGATTGCAGAATCCGATAGCATTATAGACGATGCCATGTTCCAAATGGCAGGCATCTATCACCAGCAATTGAACGACGTACACCTCGCCGTTAATACTTACGAAAAAGAATTGAACCGTTTCCAGAGAACGCCAAACAAGCGCGAGGCATATTTCAGGCTCTACATGCTCTACCATGAATTGGGCGACAGACCCATGGCGGAGAATTACAGACGCAAAATGATGGCAGATTTTCCGAACAGTGAATATGCAAAATCATTTGCTGAACCCAATTACGAATGGAACTTGCAAAACCCGCGTGCCTTGCAAGACTCGCTCTACGAACGAACCTACAACGCATACCTGAAATCAGATGTCGCCACAGTCAGAAAAGGATACCAAGATATTTTGGCAAAATATCCCCAATCGGACTTGATGCCCAAATTCATTTTCCTGAATGCCTTGACCTATGCGCAAACGAAGGAAGAAGACAAGTTCAGAAGCAATTTGAAAGAAATCTTGGAAAAATATCCTCAATCGGACGTAACTCCTGTTGCCAAAGACATGCTGAAAGAGTCGCTTTCCGGAAAATCTTTGGTCGGTGGTAATCCTATAAAAGGCTTGATCTGGAACGCATCCTTTGGCAAAGATTCCACCATGTTGGCACAAGACAACCCAACCCTGAAGTTTAACCAGAACGACAACTCCGAACATCTGCTGCTCCTCGTCTATCCATTGAGGCAAATCAACAAAAACGATTTGCTTTACGCCATGGCCGATTATAATTTCTCCCACTATGTGTTGAGCACTTTCGATCTGATTTTTGACGATCAAGTTTCCACAGGCATTTTGCAAGTGAGGGGATTTTCAAATTTCCGCTATTTGAAGCAGTATGTGGATGATGCAATAAAAAATTCACTTTTCGCGAAGTTGGGTGAAAATATTGTCCCCGTCCCTATTTCTGTTGAAAACTACACCACGCTGCAAGCCGGTAGAACACTGAACGATTACTTTGCTTTTTTCAATCAAAATTATGTGAATTCATTTCCGCAGGTGATAGCATTATGGGCAGAAAGCCAAAAGGCGGAAAAAGAAAAAATTGCAACCGGGAAGACCACAGAGAACAAGCAAACTACGATCCAAGAAGAACCCATCCCGTCAAAGATGGAGAATACCGCCATCCAGAAAGTGAAAGTTGATTCTGTCCCGAAAAAAGATATCAACATTTCCAATATCAAGGTTGCGAATTCTACTCCGGTGGAAAATTCATTGGAGGAAGAGAAAGACAATGGTGATGAAAACGTGATTGAGACAGTTAACCAAACCGTAAATACAGTCAAAGCAGTGTATAGCAATCCCGTAGAAGGATTGAAAGGGCTTCTTAAAAACATCGGGAATAAGCCCAAACTTACCAAAGAAGAAAAAGAAGAACAAAAGAAACTCGAACGCTCACAAAAAGCCGAGAAAACTCGTTTGGCTAAAATTCAACGGGAATTAGAAAAAGCCCATAAAGACTCAATCGCCACTGTTAATAGGGCTGAGAAATTAGCTCAGCAAAAAGCCGAAAAAGAAAAACAAGAATTACTCAAAACGATTGAGAACCAAAAACTGGCAGCCGCAAAAGCCAAAGAGGATGCCAGAAAAGCCCGTGAAGCCGGACTGCGAAAAAAAGAGCAGAAACGCAAACAGGAACTGAAAGAAAAAGAGAAAGCAAGAAAAGAAAAGCAGCAACAACTTGATAAAGAACGTAAAAACTCTAAGAAGTAGAGAGGGAAGAATTCCTTACAGCCATAAATTATTTCTATTTCTCGTCACTCGCAAGCCCCATTTTAGCTACCTTTGGACACTTTAGAAGCCAACTTGTAAATGACAAACTCTGGAATTGTAAATCTCACAGAAGGGCGAATAATGCGCCAATTGCTCAGACTGGCTCTACCCATCATGGGCACCAGTTTTGCTCAAATGGCCTATAACCTGCTTTCTATATTTTGGGTAGGGCATCTCGGTAGTCAGGCGATAGCAGCCGTAGGGTCGGTAGCTATGTTGATGTGGCTTGTAAGCACGATTGCATTGTTAACAAAAGTAGCCTCTGAAATCACGATTGGACAGTGTATTGGTGCCAAGAAATACGAAAGGGCGTTCCGTTTCGCATCAAACACCTCCACAATAGCACTTGGGGTTGGCCTTTTGGTAGCCGCCATCTTGTTTGTCTTTTCCGAACAGATCATCTCCTTTTTTGAACTCTCGAAAGATATCACCAAACACGCCTCCACTTACCTAAAAATAATGAGCGCCTGCGTACCTTGCATTTTCTTGTCAAACAATCTTTCGGGAATCTACAATGGAGCTGGAAAAAGTGATATCCCATTCAAATTAAATGCCACCGGATTAGTGGTGAACATGATTCTAGATCCGATCTTGATTCTCGGAATCGCCTTTATTCCCAGTTTGGGGATGTTTGGGGCTGCATGGGGTACGGTGATTGCGCAATACATTGTTTTGATAGCCTTTATCTGGAGGCTACGATTTAAAGAAGTCGCACTCAAATTTCCTCTGCTCATAAAACCTCAGTTGAACTATATCATTTTGATCTTGCGCCTTGGCACACCTGTTTCAATAATGAACGCCCTTTATGCCATTATCAACATGAGCTTGGCACGCATTGCCTCTATATACAACGGCCATATTGGATTGATGACGCAAACAACAGGCGGGCAAATAGAAGGCATCACATGGAACACTTCGCAAGGTTTCGGCACAGCACTTGGAGCATTTGTTGCGCAAAATTACGCAGCCAATAAGCTCGAAAGAGCACGCAAAGCTTATTTATTTACAGTTCTGATTATGGGTTTCATGGGCATATTCGTCACCCTTACTTTTGTATTTCAAGGACATTCCATTTTTTCATTATTCGTAAGCGAAGACACTGCCGTTTTTGCAGGAACGCAATACCTTGCAATTGTCGGGATTTCTCAAATATTCCTGATGCTTGAATTGACCACGCAAGGCATGTTCAACGGAGTTGGAAAGACAATTCCACCGGCCATTATCAGCATTTCATTTAATGCTTTGCGGATACCGCTTGCCTATTTCTTGGGGCAAAAGATGGGCATTATCGGCGTGTGGTGGGCAATCTCGATATCATCCATGCTAAAAGGAATTATCTTACCTGTTTGGTTCTCTTTTATCTACAAAGGGATTATGAAAAAGAAATCAACAAAATAGCAATTTTTATTACTCGTATAATGTATGAGCGAACCATGCATCGCCTTGCATTTCTTTTGGGAAGCAAAATACCCTTCGCCCGTAAGTTCAATTCCTGAAAAATTTGTTGTCTGCCATTTGGATAGGTCGTTTGCCATGTATGCGCAAACATTGAGTCGTTCCTGATAATGTGTTTGTAATAATTGTGTTGCCTCCTAGAATTAGTCGTACAGAAGGCGAACCATTTTTCCCCCCGTCCCCCGCATGTCCCGGGTAC
>DBTT01000047.1 GCA_002307185.1 Bacteroidales bacterium UBA1309 | reverse complement strand
TTGGAGCCATCGTGGTCAATACCGGTTTTGATCATTATCAACCTGTTGAAAATGAGTATGGTTACGGCTTGTACGAGAACGTCATCACCTTGCCTGAATTCAAAAAGTTGATAGACGACTCTACGTCTGGCAAAACGTTGTTGTACAAGGATAAAAAGATTCATAAAATAGCCTATATCTATTGTGTAGGTGCCCGTCAGGACAATGGAGGTGAACACACGTACTGTTCCCGTTATTGCTGTACCGGAGCGATTCATTCAGCCATACAGGCTCAAACCAAATTTCCAAACATTACCAACTTTCATTTTCACCGGGGTATCCGGACCTATGGCAAGCAAGAATTGCTTTACGAGGAATCCTCCCGCAACGGCGATCTGTATTTGCAATTCAATCTCGACAGCATTCCACGGGTGGAGTTGCGTCAAAAGCAAACCTGGGTCTCTGTCAACGATATTCTGACTGCTGGTAAAACGCTGGAAACCCCTGCCGATCTGATTGTGCTTGTCACCTCCATGGTGCCCCGTTCAAATCAAAAGCTGAATAATCTCCTGAAACTCCCGTTGGGCCGCGACGGCTTCTACAACGAAATTCACATGAAGCTTCGTCCCGTCGAAACGGTTATTGAAGGCGTTTTGATAGCCGGAACTTGCCAGTCTCCCAAAAATATCCTCGAAACGGTCCACTCTTCCATGGCCGCAGCGGCCAAAGCCAATGCGCTTCTAAATAAAGGAGAAATGACCCTTGAACCGACTTTGGCTCGCGTGAACCCAGCCGCTTGCGTTTGGTGTGATGAATGCACCAAGGCCTGTCCCTACGATGCCATTTTGCAGGATGAGATCGATGGCCGCCTCGTTGCCAAAATTAACTTGTCAAATTGCAAAGGTTGCGGCATGTGTACGCCCGTTTGTCCCACCGATGCCATTGATTTGGCCGGCTTTACCAATCCACAGATCGAAGGCATGATCGATGCCTTGGCCGAAGTTTAAACCAGACTGATATGGAAAAGAAACCCCGCACTGTCGCTATTTTAAAGGAGAAACGTTCGGTCTCCGAGTCCGCTCAGGAAGCACGTAAAAAATACACGCGCATCCGTAAAGCACTGCTGGAAGGTCTTCGGGAGGAGGGTAAAACCATTCCTCAGTTGGCCGAAGCCCTCCAAATGCCTCTTTCTGAAATCACCTACTACCTGATGACACTACAGAAATTCGGGGACGTGACGGTAGAAGGCATCGACGATATGGACGAATATTACATTTACCAATTGAAAAAACGCTGAACTATGGCAGTTATACGGCCCGAATTAAGGCAAGACATCCGAAAATACGGGAACTTTGATTTTGCAGCTTGCTACAATTGTGGCAATTGCACGGCAACCTGTTCTCTTTCTACCCCCGAAAGCTCTTTTCCCCGTGAAATGGTTCGGTATACCACGTTGGGTTTGGAAGAAGATCTAAAAGCATCTCTAAAGCCCTGGGAATGTTATTACTGTGGCGAATGCACCGCTCAATGTCCCCGTGAAGCTGATCCCGGCGAACTGATGATGTCACTTCGTCGATGGCTGATGGCACAATACGACTGGACGGGATTGTCCGGCTTGCTTTATAAGTCGATGGGTATGACTTGGGCTGCGATGATGGTCGTTTTTGCTGTCGTGTTCTTTTTTGCCTACTCGGTCGGTTTTCATTTGGAAACCTTGTTGCATGTAGGCCATCTGTTCGAACGAATAGCCATTGGTACGGTGGGTGTGGTGATTCTGATGCCCAACGTGATCAGAATGTGGTATTTTACGATTCTGAAACCCAAGATCCCTGTTTCTTTCAAAAAATACGTCACCTCCATCGGCACACTTTTCGTCCACATGTTCACTCAAAAGAGAGCCTTGGGTTGCGACGATAATCAACTCCGCTGGTTGGAACATTTCCTCCTGGTTATTGCCTATCTCTCCTTGCTTTTCACCACGGTTTTTCTGAATTGGTTTTCCACGGAAAGCCTCTTTATACACGTGCTGGGTTATGTGTTAAGCGGCATCGTTTTCATCGTGACTGCTGATTTCGTATTCAGTCGCATCCGGAAAAACAAAGCCGTGGCCAAGCAATCACAGCCTTCCGACTGGTTTTTTGTAGTCTGGCTTTTTCTGATGGGACTCACTTCCTTTCTGGTGCGGTTTTTCATTGATCTGGATTTGCTGGAAACCAACAAATGGCTCTATCTGTTGCACTTTACTGTGTTGGCCCAATGGGCGGTCATCATCGTGCCTTTTGGGAAGTGGAGTCACTTTTTGTACCGATCCTTTGCGATGTATTTTGACAAGTTAAAGAGATAGGAAATCAAGGGGGGGGCACTGAATGTAGATAAAACGGAGCATACCCACCCAATAAGACGGATTTTGACCGAATTACTTATGTATTCTATGAAACACCATATTCTCAACAAGACTTTCTGAATTTTTTTTCCATTTGCCGTTTACAAGTTCTTCATTACTTATAGGATACAAATGATCCCCATATAGTTTGAATTTCAACCTATAAAAAGTTACTTTCCCATTATCTTCATCATGAGAATCATCTTTTTCTATCAAAGTGATAATGTTATTTTTAAGATGATAAGAACCTTTTATAGTACAATCTGATTCACAACTATAATAATCTTCTCGGTCAGGACAGGCTCAAGGCCTGGTCTGAGGCCAGCAAGCACGGACGTATGTTCATCTGCTTTGTAGGACTCATCCTCACATCCTATGTCCGCTCTACATGGAAGGATAATGAAACACTCAAAAAGAAGTTCCCTTCAACAGAAGCCGTGCTCGCCGAGATGCGTACCATACGTTGCATCGAGCACCGTGACAGGCTCAAGTTTATCACTCCGTTTGTTGGATCTCAGGTGGACATCTGCAAAGCCTTCGGCTTCACCATCCCTGACGGATGCGCTCCGACCTATTTATCCAAGGCCAAGCCAACGGGTGGCAAGCGAGGCCGACCCGTCAAGCCAAAGACGGAGCGACAGGACTTTTAGGTACAAATAATTGAAAAACTCAGAGAAGTTTAACGAGAAAATTAAGGCTTTACGCAAGGCTTCCGACATGAACCAACAAGAGTTGGCCGATAAATTGCATATTCATGAAAGACCTGTTGGACGGTAAAATTAAATTGGCTTTGTAATGAAAAAGCCCCGGATTTTTCCGAGGCTCTTTATTTTAAGTTATAAATTTTTTGAGTAATTCAATTTAAGACTAATTCAACGATGAGATGTATTTCAATTCGTTTGTTTCAGTATTAAAAATGCATTTTAACACTCCTGCTTTATACAATTGCCAGTCAATACTGTTTTTTGGTTTATAGTTTACATCTTTTAAAAAAGAAATCTCAATTTCCTTTCCATTTTGAAGTATTCGAATGTCTTTGATTGGATATTCAAAGCTCTCACACGACTGACAGGGTAAAGAAATTAAAAGCTCTCCTATTTTTACTATTTCCCCTTCCGTTATATAGTAGGCATAAATTAAAGGATAAATTTCGTATTCTGTTTCCCATAAAACAACGTAAGACTCATTATTTAGTGATTGAAAGCTATGTATCTTTGATTTATATGGGCTAAAATCTACTGTATCTATCAATTTTTTCTTTTCCCATTCTGCATTTGAGTAATACATAAAGAGCTGATAAAGGCTACTGTCAGTATTAAAATAAAAACAATCTTTTGTATTAATACAAATCTGATTTTGTAGCTTAATTTGAAAGGAATTTTGCAGCTTAAATTCCGAGTTGGAATGCCTACCACAGGAAACAAATGCAAGCATAAGCAAAATAAAATATAATCTCATCATTAAGTTATTTATTGTTATCATTTCCACCAAGGCATTACAAAACCCTGTAAACCATTTACAGGACGCCAAACAGCAATATGAACATGCGTTGGAAATGAAGTTCCAGCCAAGTTCCCAAGCCGTCCCATTTCACCAATTTTTTGTCCAGCTGTAGCCATTTTATTAATAGATACAACGCTCTTTGACATATGGCCATAATCTACATTGTATGTTTTCCCATTAATAGTTGATGACGTTCTTACAAAGTTTTCTCCATATGCCTTAGAGCCGCCTATTTTAATTACTTTTCCATCGTACATAGCAAAAACATCATCTCCTTCTTTGCCCGCATAATCAACACCGTAGTGAGCTTTTGCACCTCCATTTCGTGTCATACCATATTTGCCATAATTAGGATTTGTTGATGTTTCAGCTAATTCACCAGTAGCTGTAGGTTTAGCACCAGCAGGAATTTCTTCATCTAAAAACGTTCCGGAACCACTTCCTCCGATTTCATTAACACTTCCATTCCAAAAATCAGAACCACTCCTTACTGCGTCAATACCAGCAATTGTCCCTCCAATTAAACCACCAGAAATTCCGCCAATTAAACCACCTTTCAAACCAGCCACTAAGCCATCCCCAAAGTTGCTTCCATTCATCCAAGAGTTGCCTGCTCCGCCAATAAAATCTCCAGTAAATCCAGAGGCTGCCCCAATTGTAGCTCCCCCCGCAAATCCTCCATATCCAATTGCCCCTGCAACAGCACCTCCAACAAATGCTCCTCCAGCTCCTGCTAAAGCTCCAATTCCAGCAGCCATAAAGAAATCTCCACCACTATGTATATTCCCTGACATTCCTTGTACAGCAACATTTATAATTGCCCCTATTGCAGCGGCAATAAGAATATCATCAATTACAAATATTTCTCCTGTGGGGTCGGTATACTTGAGAGGGTTGTTGAGGCAATACCCATACCGATTATAATTCAGCCAATTCCCCGGATCCTGCA
>DBTT01000022.1 GCA_002307185.1 Bacteroidales bacterium UBA1309 | reverse complement strand
ACATTATATTTTAGACACTACTTAATCGCACTCTGTAGAATTGAAATTCATGGTGCGTGTGGACTTTGCCAGCTCCCTCGACCTTTTAATCGCACTCTGTAGAATTGAAATCTTGTCACGGGCAAACATCGGATTTTCGATCCCAAACTTTTAATCGCACTCTGTAGAATTGAAATATTGTATTTGCCGGACAGCTGCGAATTTAATAATCTTTTAATCGCACTCTGTAGAATTGAAATGAGAAACTACACGGAGGGGAGATGGGGATTTTTTTACTTTTAATCGCACTCTGTAGAATTGAAATCGTTGTGCCGGATAGGATCCGATATTTCGTCCTTGTCTTTTAATCGCACTCTGTAGAATTGAAATGCATTTTTCGCAATGGAAATGCTCGGTGAGCGGTTCTTTTAATCGCACTCTGTAGAATTGAAATCTTCAAACCTATTATTCTTAAAGCTGCAGACGATAACTTTTAATCGCACTCTGTAGAATTGAAATTGGGTTAAGACTCGTTCACTATATAAATTCAGGTCTCTTTTAATCGCACTCTGTAGAATTGAAATTAATAAGCTGTCACAAACTGGTGATGATCCACGGTCTTTTAATCGCACTCTGTAGAATTGAAATTCGGATGGTGTCGTCGGTGAGTTTAGCCATAATCGGTCTTTTAATCGCACTTTGTAGAATTGAAATCTTCAAACCCTTTGCGGGTATTCCGGTTGTTTCACACTTTTAATCGCACTTTGTAGAATTGAAATAGACGGTTAATTGGATTTCCAAACAGCGGGGAGCCACTTTTAATCGCACTTTGTAGAATTGAAATAAGGTCAATTTACAGAACTGCAAACCAAGTTGACAACTTTTAATCGCACTTTGTAGAATTGAAATAAAACAACGGAAACAATCCCGCAACATGTTGGTTATTCTTTTAATCGCACTTTGTAGAATTGAAATCGAAGGACTCACACGCCGACGGCGAATGCCGGGTGCTTTTAATCGCACTTTGTAGAATTGAAATATCAGGGTATGCTTATCGATTTGTCGAGCTTGTTTCTTTTAATCGCACTTTGTAGAATTGAAATATAAAAGTAAAATCGGTTAAACAGATTGAAGCAACGCTTTTAATCGCACTTTGTAGAATTGAAATGTCACGGAAACTAATGGCTCGATTGGAAAAGTCCACTTTTAATCGCACTTTGTAGAATCACACCTGATTTGTCAATTCTGTAATTTTGGCAAGCAAAACTTTTAATTCTGCTTTCTATAATCAAAATTGCACAGAAAAGGAATAAGTAATGAAAAAAGAAAAACCCGCTTCAAAACAGCGAGTTTTAATCAATAAAAGTTGTCCCTCCAAGACTCGAACTCGGACAAGCTGAACCAGAATCAGATGTGCTACCATTACACCAAGGGACAATTGTTTTCCTGTTTTTGGAAAGTGATGCAAAATTACAAATATTTTTCATTTTCGGAAAAACTAAGCCAAATAATTTAGCACTGCTATAGGGAAAGATCATTTTCAGTACATACACCTTCATCAAAGGTGATTTCAATTTTCATATATGCCCGAAAACTTTTAACTTTGAAAAATGATCTAGTTAATAATTGTTTCCAATGGGCAGTTTCAAAGAATTAACCGAAAAAAGAAGAAGCATCCGAAAATACACCGAGCAAGCCATTGCACCAGAAGATGTGCAGCTACTCCTCCAAGCGGGATTGGTATCACCAACATCCAAGAACAAAAAGCCATGCCACTTCATTGCAGTTGAAAACAAAGAACAGCTTGAGCTTTTGTCGAAATGTAAAAAGGGGGGGGGCAGTTTTATTGCCGATAGCGCGCTTTCGATTGTTGTGGCTGCTGACCCTCTTGTAAGCGACGTGTGGATTGAGGATGCTTCGATTGCAGCAACTTTCATCCAACTCCAGGCGGAAGATTTGAATCTGGGGAGTTGCTGGGTGCAAGTTCGCGGCAGACAAACGTCCGATGGATTTGATTCGGAAGAATATGTCCGCTCGGTGATTAGCGCACCGATGCCACTTCAGGTATTGGCGATTATTGCAATCGGTCACAAAAAAGAAGAAAAAAGCCCTCAAGATATCGAAGCACTTGGTTGGGAAAATGTACACATCGATAAATTCTAATCTTATGGCAAAAGACGATGACAACAAACTAGCATTTGGTCTGATTTTAATGATCTTCGGACTGATTTTTCTTTTGGATAAAACAGGCTTGCTCGACATGATACCAAATGGAGGAGCCATCACTAATTTCCGCATACTTGTTTTAATTGCAGGGGTTATTTTCTTGTTTGCAAAAAGAGAAAAGATGTGGGGAATTATCCTGACTGGCTTAGGAGTACTCCTCAACGCCGACTTTTTCTTCGGGTGGTTCGCCTCCATTTCGGCGATCACCATACCTGTGTTATTGATTGTTATCGGAGTTATCTTAGTGTTCCGTTCCAAAAAATAAAAACATAAAATGAAGATTGTTTTCATCGGAGCAGGAAATTTGGCAACAAATCTTGCCCGTGAACTCTATTCGAAGGGTCATCAAATTCTTCAAGTGTACAGCCGCACAGAGGAGTCGGCGAAAGCTTTGGCCAAAAGTGTCGGCTCGATGGCCATTACAAATATCGCCCAGACTGAAACAGGTGCTGACCTGTATGTTTTTTCGGTGAAAGATTCGGTTCTTGAACAATTGCTAGCCCAAATGCCCACAACTTCGGGCTTATGGGTGCATACGGCAGGAAGTATGCCTCTAAGTGTTTTTGGAAAATACCACGACGACCACGGAGTGATCTATCCTTTCCAAACATTTAGTAAAGAAAGGAAAGTGGATTTTTCGGAGATTCCCGTTTTTATAGAAGCAAATAGCGATAAGAACTTAGAATTGTTAGAGAATTGGGTGAAGACGTTTTCCCGAAAAGCAATTCCTCTTTCTTCCGAAAAAAGGAAGCATATCCATCTGTGCGGGGTTTTCGCATGCAATTTCGTAAATCACTTGTATGCAGTGGCGGAAGACATTTTAGCATCGCAAGACATACAATTTGACGTACTGCTTCCATTAATAGATGAAACAGCCCGAAAGGTGCATGAGCTTTCGCCAAAGGATGCGCAAACAGGGCCCGCCATCCGGTATGATGAAAATGTCATCAACAAACACCTGTCGTTGCTGGCAAACGGAAATCAAAAGTTGCTCTATGAATTATTGAGTAAAAACATCCACGAAACCAATAAAACCAATAAATAAATATGAGTTCAATAAACTACGACCTAACTAAAATCAAGGCCTTCATTTTCGATGTGGACGGGGTGCTGTCTTCGCAATGTATCCCTTTGTCGATAGACGGTGAACCGATGCGCACCGTGAATATCCGTGATGGATATGCACTTAATCTTGCCGGTAGAGCGGGTTACGGCCTGGCAATCATCACCGGAGGCAACAGCGATGCCGTGCGCCTGCGCTTTGAGCGTTTAGGAATCAAAGACATCTACATGCGGGCATCGATGAAGATTGTCAACTACAACGATTACATTGAAAAGACGGGTTATCTTCCCGAAGAAATTGTTTATATCGGTGACGACATCCCTGATTATCAAGTGATGGAACTGGTTGGACTCCCTGTTGCGCCAGCCGATGCAGCTCCTGAAATCAAAGAAGTGGCAAAATACATCAGCCCATTTAACGGTGGCGAAGGAGTTGCCCGCGATGTGATTAGCCAAGTGATGAAAGTGCAGGGAAAATGGATGACCGGCGAAGCATTTGGTTGGTAGAAAATAAAACGGATCAAAAAGCTCAATGACTTTTCGATCCGTTTTCCATTTATAAATATCTTTATCTCAATTTCAGGACATCTCCTTCCGTTGGAACATATTCCATGTCCTGCTTATTCATTTTATAGAGATTTTTCACCTGAATGCCATACAGTTGAGAAATGCTGTGCATGGATTCACCCACTTTCACCACATGCTCGTAGTAGGGACTTTCTGCCTTTTTCTTTTTCTTCTCGAAATAGACTAAGTCGCCTTCACTCAAAGGAAAATCTTCCGGCACTTCGTTGTACTTGTATAGGTCTTTTGGCTTGAACCCAAATTCCTGCGCAATCCCCTCGAAAGTGTCGCCACGCTTAGCTATAACATACACCAAACCGAATGTCTTGTATGGTGTGTGGCGGTACAATAGACCCGAAACAGGCTCTTTGGATGAGTGCTTTTTGACTTTTCGGGAAGAAACATCATAGACAAAAAGCTCGTAATCCTCGATCAGCTTTATCAGTTTGTTGGCATAAGCCTTGTCGGTAGCATAACCGGCTGTTTGAAGCCCTGTGGCCCATCCTTTATAATCGGTGATTTGCAAGTCGAAAAGTTTCCGGTAACGGGGTTTCTGCGTGATGAACAGCGAATGATCTTCGTAAGAATCTTCCACCTTGTTGTATTTCCTGAAGCAGTCGTCCGGCCTGTCGTCTTTTGCTATTACAGTTTCCCCTTTCCAGTCGTTGTGGCATTTGATTCCAAAATGGTTGTTGGACTTTATGGCAAGGTCACTTTTGCCAGCACCGGATTCAAGCAAGCCTTGAGCCAAGGTGATGCTGGAGGGTATTTTGTACTTATCCTGATGCTTACGGGCAATATCCTTGTATTTTTCGATATATTCTTCATATACCTTTAACCTTCGCTGGGCAGCAACGAAGCCCAGTGAACAAAACAGAAAAAATACACTAAGTGCATAAATGCGGAACGAATGAGGGTCATTGTTTTCAAATTTCTTCATACAGTATAATTGTGTGCATAATGGCTAACTTTAACAAAACAAACATGAGCGATTTTGGCAGAAATGCGAAAATAATAATATCTTTGATATAAACATTAGAAAATAATGAAAGTTAGGAATATTATTGCAAAGATACAAGTTTACACCATTGAAGAGTGTGACAACCAGAAAAAAAAGCTGATAGAAGCAGCCAAGGAAGCAACCACGAGATCTTATGCTCCTTATTCTAAATTTCACGTAGGGGCAGCATTATTGCTTGAAAATGGCGAGATTATCACTGGCTCAAACCAAGAAAACGCAGCATATCCAACCACCCTTTGCGCAGAAAGAACGGCTATCTTTTATGCCAATTCACAATACCCGAATCTCCCTGTCAAATCCATCGCCATAGCGGCTTTTGCCAATGGCGATTTCACGGAAGAGAGTTGCGCACCATGTGGTTCGTGCAGGCAAGTGATATCGGAAGTGGAAAACCGCTTCGGCCAACAAGTTTCAGTCATTATGTACGGCAAAAAGCATATATATGAAGTGTCGTCGATCCAGGATCTGCTCCCATTGAGCTTTGGCAAAGAAAGTTTACCAGAGAATCAATAGGGTCAGAACATCGTAGAAAACTTCTTCAATTCCAACGTTAAGGCTTTCGCCCGATTTCCTGTAACAGAATCCAAATGTATCCAAAACTTATCACCGTGGTTCATCTCACGGGTGTGGCACAACTCGTGCAGCACAATCAAATCGAGCAAATGAGGTGGTAGCAAGAGGCAAAAGTATGACAGATTAATGCTCTTTTTGAAGGAACAACTTCCCCAACGGGAAGTGCTTTTGTTGATTTTAACATCGGAAAAACGGAAACCGTGCAAATCGGCGAGCCTCTTCACGTAGTCGGGGAAAAGTCGTTTCGCTTCGTGCCGCAATCCCGATTCGATAAGATTCCGAAGTTGCGCTTGAATTTCTTCCTGATAAATATCTACCGTTTTTGGTACGGAAATTTGCAACAACCCATCCTTCAAGTTGAGATAGATCTTTGACAAGTTGTTTCGTACAATAACCACATCGAATGAAATTGTGTGCAACGTAAAATCCTCGTCAATCGTTTTTTTTGTTGAGGACGCAAGTGCGAAAAGTTTCGGCTTCATCTGATGTAAAGCTCTTCGAATATCAGTTTCGCTAGAATATGACGGCACTGTCAAATGGATTTGATCGTCCTTTTTCCTTGCAATGATGCGCTTTGCCCTGTTATTTACATGTACGACGACATAGCCCAAATCAGAATCTTCAACAAAATAGGGCATAGTGATTCTTCTTAATGTTAGTCCTTAAAATATAAATGCCCGATCCTTTGGTGTGAATCAGGCATTCTTTTAAATTTTCATATTTTCTTTTCAACTCTGAGTCAGAATCATATTGTTTTCTTGCGACAAACGTCTCAAATTAAGAATGGCATATCGCATCCTACCTAGTGCCGTGTTGATGCTTACACCCGTCACATCCGAAATTTCCTTAAAACTCATATCTCGGTAATAGCGCATTTCAAGCACTTCCCGCTGGTTATGAGGTAAGAAGCGAATCAGATTTCGCACATCAGACAAAATTTGTTCTTTCACCAACATATCTTCGATTGTTCCATCACAGATGGCCGGATTATTGAAGAGATCGACAGAACTTTCATCGTTGGATATCGTGTTTTCTCCTTTTTCCTGACGAAAATTATCGATAATGAGGTTGTGTGCAATACGGTTAATCCAAGCTCTGAACTTCCCGTTTTCGGTATATCTACCTTGTTTGATGGTGACGATTGCCTTCACAAAAGTTTCTTGGAAGATGTCTTCTGTAAGTTCCCTATTGCGTACAATAAAGTAGATATAGTTGTAAACACTTTGCTTGTGCCGAGTCAAGAGAATATCGAAAGCAGTATTATCACCAGCAGCATATGTAATAACCAACTCTTCGTCGGTCATAACTTTCAAATTATCCATCATTCTTACTTTTTATTTATTATTGAGTAATGATGTATCAATAGGCACCGGCATTTATTTTGTTAGATTTAACAATACTTTGAATGATGCAAATAAAATTATTTTTTTTGTGTTTTCCAAACTTAATAGAAGAAAAACATTCCCAAACAAGCAAAAAACTTATATTTCGAGTTTTCGCCTGTTATTTCAACCAATTGAGTAACTGTTTTAACGTAGCGCTTCCACTTCGTCGGTTGTCAATGGGATTTTCTTGCCAAGACGCCTTGCTCCGAAGTCGGTTATCAAGAAATCTTCTTCGTTCCGAATACCGCCAAAACGTCTAAACAACTCTAATTTTTCATAACAGATGAAATCGGCAAATTTATTCTGGTTTTTCCACAAGTCAATCAGTTCGGGAATAAAATAAATGCCCGGCTCAATCGTCAACACGAATCCAGCTTCCAATTTTCGGCCAAGACGAAGTGATTTTCGTCCGAATTGTGTGCTTTTGGGCTGCCCATCATAACCAACCCAGACTTCTCCAAGGTTCTCCATGTCGTGCACATCCAACCCCATCATGTGTCCCAATCCGCAAGGAAAAAACATCGCATGCACGCCAGCAGCCACCGCATCCCGAGTATTCCCTTTGGTTATACCCAATGACTTCAAACCATCAAAAACAACCGAGGCTGAAATATCATACACATCGCTAAACAGAACGCCGGGACGCAAAGCATCAACGGCAGCCAAATGGGAAGCAACCTGTATATCATAAATATCTTTTTGTTGGACAGAAAAATTTTTGCTTACGGGCAATGTGGATGACATGTCGCCGGCATACCCCATCGCCGTTTCGGCTCCCGCATCGATCAGCATCAGATCGCCTTCACGAAGCGTATTTCCGTGGTAATGGTTGTGAAGTGTTTGCCCGTTGACGGTTGCTATCGTTGGGAAAGACAAGCTCCCTCCTCGAGAATAAGCAACAGCTTCCAGTGCAGCTACCACTTCGTATTCTTTCATTCCTGGCCGAGCTACGCTAATGGCCGCAATGTGCATGTCGGCTGTAATGTCGCACGCTTTCTCAATTTCTTCAATTTCTTCAGCCGATTTGTAGCTTCTCAAGCCAACAACAGCTTTAATAAACTCCACAGAGGCTGCATTCGCTTGTTCTTTGGGTGACACTTCAAGCCATCCAGCAAGCTTCAACTTGTGTTCGGCCCTATAAGGAGGAAGAAAGTGGACTTTTCGACCTTGCAAGATCGCTTTTTGAAGATAGACGGCAAGGCTATGTGACGGTTCGGTGTGTTCAATACCTATTTTTTCGCTTTTTTCCTTTAATGTGGGTTGATTTCCCATCCACACAATGTGGTCGATGCTTAATTCGTCGCCAAAAATAATTTCCTTGTTTTCATCCAAGTCGATAATGGCATTTAATCCGGCATATGGCAACCCAAAGAAATAAAGGAAAGTTGAATCCTGACGAAAATGATACGTGTTTTCTTCATAATTCATACCGCTTTCTTCGTTTCCAAGAAACAATAGGATCCCTTTTTCTACTTTCTGTTTAAGCCTGCTACGGCGTTCGATATATGTGTTTTTACTAAACATGATGAGAGTTTTGATTATTCTTCCCGCAAAGATACATCAGATGAATTAAACTGAACTTTCCCCATCGGGTATTTTTTTCCCTTTAATCAATCAAGCTATTTCGTTCATACACTATTCTTTTCTGTTGACGATCATTTGCATGAAGGCAAACAAAGTCTAAAATTAAGCTTTTAATCGTTCTAAATAAGCTATTGAAAAAAAAATCGGGCTGTATTTCTCTTTTTAACGCTGAATCAAATGAATATTCATCAAAAAATAACTAATTTTGTTCACCGCAGAGAGAATAATTATTTATGGATTACGCAAATATTCGAGAACACGTCAAGGAAGAATTTACGATGTACCTAAACAAGCATAAGCACAGGAAAACTCCTGAACGCTATGCAATTCTCGACCATATCTATTCATCAAAAGGCCATTTCGATATGGACTCCCTCTACAATACTATGCAGGATTCTAACTTTCGAGTTAGCCGGGCCACTTTGTACAATACCATTGAATTACTTTTAGATTGTGGATTGGTGGTAAAACATCAGTTTGGAGCAAATGTTTCCCAATACGAACGCACTTATGGAAATGAAAATCATGATCACCTTATTTGCATCAATTGCGGAAGTGTCAAAGAGTATAAAAATGGAAATTTCTTTGTCCCAGCCAAACAAAAAACCCTTGAAAGATTCAAAGTCAGTTACTACAGCATGTATATCTATGGTATCTGCTCTAAATGTCAACGCCATAAAATCGCAGAAGAACGCAAATTAGAAAAGGCAGGAGACAAGAAAGAGGCAACTAAAAAAACAAACAAAAAGAAATAATCACCTGAATATACTAACATTTGACAGCATTTCCCTTTTAACGAAAAGGTTGCGCTGTTTTGTGTGAGCAAAAAAATTAAAATAACCAAGATCAAATGAAAGTTGATGTATTGTTGGGATTGCAGTGGGGAGATGAAGGAAAAGGAAAAATCGTAGATGTCCTGACACCTTCATACGACACGATTGCCCGATTTCAAGGAGGACCAAATGCCGGTCACACATTGGAGTTTGGAGGAAAAAAATATGTCCTCCGCTCAGTTCCATCCGGAATATTCCAAGGAAACAAAACCAACATAATCGGAAATGGAGTCGTCCTTGATCCGGCTTTGTTCAAGATCGAAGTGGAAGCCCTTGAACAATCAGGACACAAACTAACAGAAAGGTTACTGATTTCGAAAAAAGCGCATTTGATTCTGCCTACGCACCGCTTGTTGGACAAGTGCTACGAAGCAGCCAAAGGAGATGCAAAAATCGGCACAACAGGCAAAGGCATCGGGCCTACCTATACCGACAAAGTGAGCCGCAACGGAATGCGCGTTGGCGACATACTTCACAATTTCGATCAAAAATATGCTGCGGCCAAAGAACGCCACATCAAAATTTTTGAACAATATAATTTTGATTATTCAGAGTTAGCAGAAATTGAAAAGGAATGGTTCGAAGGACTCAACAAGCTGAAAGAATTTGCCTTTGTTGATAGCGAACACCTAATCAACGACCAAATAAAATCAGGAAAGAAAATCTTGGCCGAAGGCGCACAGGGGACGATGTTGGACATTGACTTTGGTTCCTATCCCTTCGTCACCTCTTCCAGCACAATCAGTGCCGGCTCTTGTATCGGTTTGGGCATCTCTCCAAATCAAATTGGGGAGGTGTATGGTATCTTCAAAGCTTACTGCACCCGTGTTGGAAGCGGGCCTTTCCCCACCGAATTGACCGACGAAACCGGTGAAAGAATCCGTAAAATCGGATTCGAATTTGGTGCAGTCACAGGCCGTCCCCGCCGATGCGGATGGGTTGACTTAGTTGCCCTCCGTTATGCTATCCTACTAGACGGCGTCACCAAATTGATTATGACCAAAAGTGATGTCCTGGATGGCTTTGAAACTATCAAAGCTTGCGTAGCATATAAAATAGGAAGTCTGGAAACTAGCAATTTTCCATACGAAATAGATGGAGTTGAACCCGTTTACAAGGAGTTTTCGGGCTGGAAAACGGATATGACGAAGATGGCTTCCGAATCACAATTCCCAAAAGAGTTTTCCGACTACATTGCGTTTTTGGAATCAGAATTGGGAGTTCCAATCGCAATTGTCTCCTTGGGTCCTGATAGGGAACAAACAATTGTCAGAAGCTAAAGATAAAAATTCAGTTTAATTTCACAGATATAAACCCGGCAAATAAATCCCTATTGCCGGGTTTTTATCTGTTTATATTCCGCCCACATATTCCTTCAAATCGGGAAAAAATTCGAGATACGCAGCCTGAATATCGGAATAGCATGATTGAAAATCGGCAAATACCTGGTTATCATCAGGTAGATACATTGCCCTAAGAGAGAGGCGGTGAAAGCTTTGACGAATAAATTCAGTTTCCCGATAGCGATACAACCAATTCTCCGTTTTCATGTAGTGATATAGCTTTAGGAATCGATCCGGGAAAACTGACAAAATCTGATCCATTTGCTCATAGCAGTTCATCGAAAAAGCCAACCAACCTTCAATGGGTTCCGATATTTTGTCAACCGATAGAAAATGATCGTAAGCTATATCCAAAAAAGAACCGGAATATCTACCAACAGAGGGTTCGAAAAGTTTTTTTATTTGAAGATTAACCGGATGGTGATCTGTGAAATGATCAATCAGCCGATGAATACGAATCCCCTCCCGGACGATTTCCGGAAAATCATTGATCTGCTTTCCCCTTACAAAATCGGCTACTAAATTTCCAGCCATGATCTCATAATTTCCGAAAGAAAGGTATGCGTGTGCGAGATAGTTCATCTAAAAGAAGCTTGACAAATAAAGAGAACACCTCCTTCAAACCAGTTTAAAGGTATCAAAGTATAATTTTCATATTCTGCCTTAACGAATTCTTTCCTACAACACGGAGGATGTAGATCCCATCCGAGAGGCCATTAAGGACGAACGAACCCTCTTCACCTTGTGTCACGCTACCGAGACTATTCCTATACATTTCTTTTCCGGTCAAAGAGTAGATGGACACAACAACGCCATCAACATCCTGGAGGAAACTTAGAGTAATTGTTTTGGACGATTTAGTCAGAGAAAATAAACCACTGGTACTCCCAACCGTTGTGCTTTCAACTCCAGTGGTTGCTATTATCTGCTTGATGCCATTCCATGCATCAATTTTCCCATACCCCCAAGTATTACTGCCTGTGGCACTGACAGTGCCCGTATAGGAATCGTTGATGGCGGTCTGTTGAAATATAGAACGTACTTCCGCAGGCGTGAGGTCAGGGTTGGCTTGCAGCCAAGTAGCCAGCACTCCCGCCACAAAGGGCGAAGCCATAGATGTACCCTGCATGATGCCATAATAATATGTCGCAGAATTGAATGTTGTCTTACCGACACGCAAATTAGAATAATAAGTGCTAGTGTTTGCCACGGCACTCGAAAACGAGGATGCTATCAACGCTCCCGGAGCCGTTATGTCTGGCTTCATCCGATCGTCAGCAGTAGGACCTTTGCTTGAAAAATAAGTAATATCACCAACAGTGAGAGGCGGACTCGAATAAGACGTATTAGAGATGTTCGTAAATTGTTTCTTAGTTGAAAAGGCTCCGACAGTAATAATTTTAGTTCCAGTGCCTCCTATTTCGCCTACACTTGACGATGAGCTGCCTGTTGTCCAGCCAGATAGCTTATCTGGATTGAATGCACAGTAATAAGTTTCGCTCCAAGCATCAATGTATCCGCTACTAGCTGTAATAAAGACACAGACATGCTGGTTAGAGGATAAATTATTTAATTCAGATTGGATATAAGCATTTGACTTGTTGTTGTCTGCATTTAGTTCCGTTCCTACATATAGATAGCCGTATATGGCTGCGGAATTAGTTGTGCTCTTTGATGCCTCGTAATATATCGAACCAGTTGTATTTGCTTCAACAAAATCGGACTTGTAGATATATTTTTTAGTCGATGAATCATAAATCCCCACTGCGATCTTAAAGCTTTGGCCGGCTCCTGACCAAATATCAGACAAAACCACCTGCTCCGTAGTGTCTGTATAAGCAAACAAAGTTTTCAACGTATCTGTTGAAGAAGTAAACGATTTGCGAATATACAGCGAATCCGCACCTTCATTTCCAGCTGCCCCAACAAGCAAGCGGCCTGCTCCTTGCAATTCATCGCAAGCTTGGTCAAAAGTGGATGTGCCGTCATGCGGGCCTATATGGGAACCCAGGCTCAGATTGACAACAGCCGGCTTAGAAACTTCAGTAGCATAATCATATACATACTTTATCCCATCCAAAATGCCGGTATTGGAAGTGCTACTATAGCTGACAAAAACAAGATCGGCCTCGGGCGCAACCCCGTAATAGCTATTTTCCATGTCACCTCCCGCTGCGATGCCAGCCACGTGGGTTGCATGTGTCTCGGTTTTATTATCATACGCCGCACTGAGTATAGATGATGAAGTTTTAAACTCCGATCCATAAGAATAATTTGTTGGTTCAGTCCCAGTACTCAAATTCTGGTCCCATACACGTTTTACCCGTAAGGTGTCTTGCGTCGAATTATAAAAGTTGACATGCCCATACTGGAAACCATTGTCCACAATACCAACAACGACACCTTTCCCTTTGTATGCCTGGTTCAAGCTTGCACCGAGAAGCACAGAATCAACATTGGCTGCGATTCTCGCTTTGTTCATCCGCATGAACACCGGAATCCCCATTTCCACCCGCTTTACATTTGCTATTTGACCTAGCCGGGAAACACTGTCTATTGGGATCATAGCGGTGACAATGTTATTTAGTTTCGAATTCACAATCACTCCTGCTGCTTCCAGCGAATCGAGATCACCTCCATCTTTGAGCCGGATAAAAGCATTGACGTACGAATTTTGCTCAACTGCTTTTGTTTTTGAAAGCGACCTGAAACGCACCGAGAGTCCGTCATCCTCACTTTTCAACATCGAAATCATTCTTATATTAGGCGAAAACTTCTTTGACAATAAACCTTGCCCCAACAGTACAACAGACACTATCAAACCTACAACGAGTATAACATTTCTTTTCATATTACTTCTTTTTTAGACAACCTCTCATTTATTTGGTGAAAACTTTCGTTCCTGTTTCTATACGCTTTACCCCTTCTATTAAAACAAGTTTGAATACTTGGCTTAATGGGACATGAAATGAATATATTTTATTTGAATACCTACTTGCAACTCCACCAATTACCTTAATATCATCAGGGTGAAAATCATCATCCACATGCAAAAACCCAGAAACAAGGTACTTCCCTTCAGAATATTGCAAATGAAATTTCGCAACAAAACTCTTGGAGGGTACAAATCTCCCTAGGTCGCTTGTTCCTAATTCAGAATGCAATTCATCCCACAGAAAACGGAATTGACTAGAAGCCGAAATTCCTGAAGGGAACGAGTGATTGGCTGTGCTTGTCACAGATTTTGGAACGTTTTTGTGTGAAGCACAAGATGCAACACATAGAAAAACATTCGCAAGAAATATTCCGTAAATGAATATTAATATCAATCTCATTTTCATCCGTTTTCAGTCGCTTTATTGAATCCTAACGCTTTTAACCCCGAATATTTTTTTGAGCCATTATCAATCGACAATATACGGAAAAGCTTCTTGAAAAGTTCTCTTACGATAACATAAACTATAATTAAGACATAACAATTACTGGGTATAAAAAATACACAGAATATATCGTGGGGGGAGAAGCGTATTGTATATATAAATACTAAAAGCACAACCAAATATTGTGTTTGGCTGTGCTCAGATATAGATATTTAACTTTTTTTATTTCATCTCACTCTCAAAGTTTTCCCTGGACGCAAGGTTGTACGTTTTGAGATATTATTCAAAGCACATAGTTTCTTGACAGTAGTTCCATTTCTTTGCGCAATTTCGGCCAAAGTGTCACCAGAAGAAACCCTGTGGGTGCGAACCCTTCCACTCGTATATTTATTGTGAGAACGTGAGCTATATTTTGCGTAGAGAATTTCAGAGGAACCACCTGAGCGATTTGGAGAGAAACTTTTACTATCTACGATGTAATAATCTCGGTGGCAAACTTTATTTTCGAAGTCAACAATGCGGGAAGGATCTATTGCTCTTCCCAAAAAGCGAGTTTCAAAATGGAGGTGAGGTCCTGTTGATCGCCCAGTACTTCCTCCCAATGCAATCGGCTGTCCTGATTTAACATTTTGATCTACGTCTGCTATGAATCCAGACAAGTGACCATAAACGGTTTCGAGCCCATTTGAATGACGAATCACCAAAAAATAACCGTATCCACCTCGTTCATAGCTTTTAACCCTGACCTTTCCATCAAATGCAGCATATATGGTATCTCCAACATTGACTTTGAGATCAATACCATAATGAAAACGTCCCCAACGTGGGCCGAATCTCGAAGTAACAAAACCGAGTGTTGGAATTGTGAAGCCTTTAAGGTTCACTTTGAATGAATCGGGAAAGTTTTCAATTGATTTATAACAATTTACATAGTTTTCATTCCAAATTCCTCCATACAATTTATCGGAAGGGACTGCGTCGGCTTTATTGGTTCTATCTATTTGAGCCTTATCAATCATGAATAAGTCGCGCTTGATCTTAATTCCATCCGCATACAAAGCATCCACATTTCCCGAATGCCTTTGTTTGTATTTCACCTTGGTTTGGGCATAATTATATTTGTCTTGTTTAACTTTTCCAAACGCAAAGGCAGGAAACAGCATCGCAGCAATAAAAGAAATCGATACTATTTTCCTTGCCAATAGTGATACGATTTTTACAGTTACAGGAAGATTATATTTCATCATTAGCATATAAATTGGGGTGTACCCACAGTTTATAATTAAAAACTTCATTTTTGTTGAAAAACCGAGCTATTTCGGTGGAAGCAGCTTCTTTTGAGTCAGAAGCATGTACAATATTCTCTTGTACGGCTATGGAAAAATCCCCCCGGATTGTTCCTGCTGCTGCTTCTCTTCCATTGGTACAACCCACTAAACGACGTACTACATCTACAGCATCAATACCTTCAAGGCACAAAACTATTACAGGTATGGACATCATCGAATCTTTTATTCTTTGAAAGAATGGACGATTAACCAAATGAGCGTAGTGTTCATCCAAAATAGCATTATCCAGTTGAATCATTTTCATTCCGACAATTTGCAACCCTTTTCTCTCGAATCTTGTTATTACGTCACCAATAAGCGCACGTTGGATGGCTGACGGTTTAATTATGACAAGAGTTCTTTCCATGTTGATTTTATCGGGTTTTGAAAATTAAAATAGATATTTCTATTTCGGCATATTCCAAAGATAGGAATTTTTTTTTCAAAGATGCAACCCCTTGTGGTATTTATTCTATTTTATTAACCTTTTTATGGTTTTCACAAATCGATAATATAATTGATTATCATGTAGTTAAAAAAATATGCTTTTATAGAAAGAAAATTACACCGTTGAATGAATTTCAAATGCAAAAAAATAAAAAAAGAAAGGGCTATCTTTCTCAAAAGTGTGAATTTTTGAAATGAGAAGCCGTCTTATTTCGCATCGTAGAGCAATCATCCATGCGTACATTTATTTTAACACATATAAAAAAAGTGTTATTTTGGAGAAATCTCACATCGGATCAACATCGATATGAACCATAATCGATTTGGAAATATCTTGGGAGAAAAAATAGGCCAAACAATTGTTCACTTGTTCTCGAATGGAAGATGGGGAAGCATTATTTTCAGTTTTAATCATTATCCGACGAATAAAAAGGGACTGAACTTTAGCAACGGGTGGTTCGATGGGTCCCAAAACCCGGTCTCCAAAACTCCGGCGAAGCAAAGCCGACAAATAATCGGATGCTTCCTCCAATTTGGGTTTGTCCTTCGCCCTTAATACAAGGTGAATAATGCGGTAAAAAGGAGGGTATTTGAAAGTTTCTCTTTCGGCAATTTCTTTCTGATAAAAACGTATATAGCTGTGTTCACAAACAGATTGTATGATTTGGCTGTAGGGATTGGTTGTTTGTAAAACAACAAGTCCCTGCTTGTGTTTACGCCCTGCACGTCCACTTACTTGTTCAAGCATCTGAAACCCTCGTTCATGCGCCCGAAAGTCGGGTTGATTGAACAGGCTGTCAGCTTGAATGATTCCCACCAAACTCACATTATCAAAATCCAAACCTTTGGAAATCATTTGTGTACCGATAAGAATATCTGTATTACCCTTGGCAAAGCTGTCAATAATCTTTTCGTATGATTTTTTACTGCGGGTGGTGTCTAAATCCATTCTTGCAATCCGCTTATCTGGAAAAATCTCCGCTATTTCTTCCTCCACACGCTCTGTCCCAAATCCAACTACGGTCATTGAGCCTTTGCTGTGGCAAGATGGACAGTCATGCTGGACGGGATAGGTAGCCCCGCAATAGTGACACGAAAGCACATTCGAATACTTGTGATAAGTGAGACTGACATCGCAATTATGACACTTAGGAGTCCACGCACAGGCCTTGCATTCCAGATATGGAGCAAACCCCCGGCGGTTGCGAAAAAGCATCACTTGCTCCCCACGGTCAAATGCATCTTTCATTTGGCCCAACAAGTCAGGGGAAAATATGGCCGACTTCATTATTTTTTTCCGTCGTAGTTCCTTAGTGTCCACAACCTTAATTTGGGGCATATCCAAACCTTCATGCCGCTGACTCAACTCCACCAGCCCATATTTGCCATTCACCGCATTGAAGTATGTTTCAATTGCGGGCGTGGCTGTACCCAGCAAAACCTTGGCATTGTGAATCGAAGCCAAAATGATGGCTGCATTTCGTCCATGGTAGCGGGGGGCGGGATCTTGCTGTTTGTACGAAGATTCATGTTCCTCATCTACAATCACTAAACCAAGATCCCGAAAGGGGAGGAAAATAGAAGAACGCACACCGAGAATCACTTGGCTGCCTTTTTCTTTGACCAAGTCGTTCCAAACCTCAGCTCGTTCGTTGTCGGTAAATCGGGAATGATATACCGACAAACGCTCTCCAAACACGGCTCTCAACCGCGTCGTTATTTGGGTGGTCAGCGCAATTTCGGGCAGCAGGTAAAGCACTTGTTTGCCCGCAGCCAATTGCTCTGAAATCAACTTGATATAGATTTCTGTTTTCCCACTGGAAGTAACTCCGTGCAGCAAAGTGATATTTTTCGTTTGAAACGCCTCCTTGATCTGCTGAAGAGCATCTTCCTGGTATTCATTCAATCGAACATCTGAAACCACATGCTCACCTTTACTCTCAAATGGATAGATTTCTCTTTTTTCAAGAACAAAAATGTTTTTATCCACCAAACTTTTTAAGACAGCAACACTCGTCCCCGACAGCCCGACGAGTTTTTTTGCTGGAATTGAAAAAGTTACTTTCTCCTCAATTGGCATTTCGCTGAGGAAAGCAGTCAGAAGTTGAAGTTGTTTGGGAGCACGGCGCAATTGATCCATCGCCCCATGAAGCTCTTCTTCACTAGTAATAAGAAGCCGAACAATCGTCTCGCTCTTTGGAGAAAAGCCATTGCCCAAATGTTCGTCCGTAGCAATCAAACCTTTGTCGAGAAGGGAGCGTATAGATTGGATAGGATTGGAAATTGCCGTTTTTTTGGTAATTTCGGATATGTCGTATATCTTCCCGTCGGAAAGCAAGTCGAAAATTTTTGTTTCCGAAGGAGAAAGTTTTTCACTCGGGTAAGCATCTTCAACGATGCTTACCCGAGTCTCACTTTCTAATTTCAAAGCAGAAGGGAGGGCGGCTTTATAGACTTCCCCCAAGTGACACATATAATAGTTACAAATCCAATTCCACAATTCCAACTGAGAGGAGAGAATAATGGGCGAATCATCCAGAACCGATGTAATTTCTTTTATTCCAGGTCTTTCCTTTTTAGGTTCGTAACAAGCAGCTACGATGGCTGAATAGAATTTCTTTGCTCCGAATTGGACAATTACACGGCAGCCTTTTTCAACCGCTTTTGGAGCTGAATAAGTGAATAATCCGGCTAATGGAAGCGGCAGTATAACGTCAATATAGAACATCAAAAATAATAAACACCCGTCAGAGCCATCCTGTCAGGCTTCCGTTTAAATACTTCTTCAAAATCGGGATCAGTTTCCTTGTAATTATCGGTCAAACTGGTGAAATAAGTGACTCCAACATAAAAGTTACTACTCAAGTTGACCCCTACCCCAAAATTGGCTCCTGCCTGGAAGGTTTGAGCCTTGTAAGTATTCTCAACATCTGTGATATTGATATTGCCTCCATCTAAATTAAACCGGATATATGGGCCGGCCGACAAGACAATGCCGACTCCCCCAACACCGATCGTATAGTTCAAGTCAACAGGCACATCCAGGAAGTAAGCTTTTTGGAAAGTATATTCATCCGTGTTTTTAATATTTTGCTGCGTATATAACAAAGAGACATTCAATCCAAAAGGAAGAATGGGAAGATCTGCATCCAAGGATAGCCCAACATGATAGCCGGTTCGGTTGCTAGCATTGAATATGCCTTTGTCGAGGGTTTGATCCAAAAAATCATAACCGCCTCTTATCCCAAAACGTAAGGGCTTTTGTCCAAACACAGGAATCACAACGACCAACGCTAAAACGATAACAAAAAAAGATCTTTTCATAAAACTACATTTTTTGATTTCTTAATGCAAAGCTAATCTGTTTTCACGGAAATACGAATGATTAAATAAACATTTATTATCTATTTAATCATTATTCTTACAAATTTAACTGCAAATCAGATGTAGTAAATCGTTTTCGTTTGTATAATTTGTAGCACGGCTGGGAATCGAACCCAAATCTAAAGTTTAGGAAACTTCTATTCTATCCATTGAACTACCGCGCCATGATCCTTCTTGCGAAAAGCGGTTACAAAATTAATCTTTTTTCTGAAATAGACAATCCTATTTTTGCTTCAACAAGCAATTTTCACCACTTTCCCGAGCTTCACGTAGCAAACATATCCTGCTACTTCTATATATCCAACTTCTCGAATATGCTTGATGTAGCTTTCAACCTGCTTTTCGTATCTTTTTTCTTCCTTTTCGCCAAATTTGTAGTCGATCACAATGGCTTCGCCGCCATGCAACATTACCCGGTCGGGACGAACAAAATTGCCGTTGGGCAAAAGGATCTCCACCTCGTTCAGGACCCGGTGTACACCCGAATACCAATTTCTCACATTCTCCATATTCAAAAATTCATTGATTTCATTTTCGATACGATCGCTTTCTAAAACTGTGAGTTCGCCACTTTCAACATAAGTCTTCAAAACGAAAGGCAAGTCGGAAGCGGTTTGAATTTGGCTAATTATTTCATGCATCAGGCTTCCAAACTCCTGTTGGCCGTCTTTGGCAAAGAAGGAACGGTTGTTCATGCGGAGCCTCAGGCGTTTGTCAAAAGGAATGCTGACCAATCTTTCGGTATGTGTTTCTTCCACCAGTTGCACTTCTAGCTTATGAACAGGTTGATAATCTTTTCCGACTTCAAACAGGGCATCTACCTGATCAAAAAAATCCCCAGCATTGAGCAAGCCCTCTTTTTCAGGATTAGCTTGCACACAATTCCAAAGCAAAGACGAGATATTCTTTAGCTCGTTTTCTTTTTTGGGTTTGGGGGCAAAGACGTATAATTCCTTTTTTGCACGGGTAAATGCCACGTAAAGGACATTCAAGTTGTCGATGTAGGTATGAATCTTTTCGTTGAAATAATCATAGTCGAAAATTGTATCTGCCAGATTTTTCGAATAACGAACAGGCACGGGGCTGATCTTGTTAAACGGTTCTTCAGCAGGTTGACACCAAAGGATTTTTTCCTTGCTATCGTCAATTGGCCAGCTACAAAACGGCAACAGCACCACACCAAAGCCCAAACCTTTCGATTTATGTATGGTCACAATACGGATTGCATCCTGATTGTCAGGAGTAAAGACAGTTTCTTTGCTGCCGTTTTCGTCCCACCAGCGAAGAAACGCATCGGTGTCAGATGAATGATTGATGGTAAAATCTAAGACCTTATCGAGAAATGCTTGTATATAAATGTCCTCCTTGCGAGAACCATATTGAGAGAAAAAGCCAAAGATTTCCTCTACCATTTCGTAAAGTGGCAACGATGAAATGCGACGAATCTGCCCTTTTTCATTGTCGTTGAAATCGGCGGACGAATTGAGGTGCAGACGAACCGAAGAAGCAATATCCAGCGGATGGCTTTGCTTATAATATTCATAAACGGCCATTGCCCTCAGGTTGTCGTCCAATGGATTTTTGACATGTCGGAGCAAGGCGATCGCCGCTTTCACATTATCCGAATTGACAATATAGAGTGCTTCATTGGAGATAATATCGTATTTGTAGTTTGAATCGGCGTGTTCGCTTCGGTACTGAAGCAAACGGCTCGCCACAGCATATCCTTCGGCTTTGGTGCGTACCAATATGGCGATGTCCTTCAAAGAATATTTTTTGTCCTGAAGTTCCTCAATCAATGCCGGAAGCTGCTCCAAAACAATTTTTCCCCAAGACTCTTCCTCTTCCGTATCAATAAAACTGACCTTCACATGTCCTTCATCATCGGCATTTTTTTTCGGTACAGATTGCTCCACACCATAGTAGGCATCCAAAATCTTGTGCGAAAACGATTCCAATTTATCGTTCACCAAGTCTGGGAGGCTATTGTTGTAAGAATCTTGCAGCAAGGCCGCACCGTATTTAAAAACCGTGTTGTTGAACTCAATCACATTCCGCGAACTGCGCCAGTTTACGTCCAACGAATCGTGAAAAATCCCCTCTTGAAAGAAATCAATATCTAGTTGTTCATTGAGCAGTTTCCAATCGGAATTTCGCCAACGATATATACTTTGCTTCACGTCACCGACGATCAGGTTCATGTTGCCCGATGCCAAGCTGTTCTTGACCAAGGGAAGGAAATTAGCCCATTGCAGGGACGAAGTATCCTGAAATTCGTCAATCATGTAGTGATCCACCCGGCTGCCGATTTTCTCATACACAAAGGGCGTGTCTGTTCCCTCGATGATTTTGCTTAACAACTCGGTGGTATCCGAAATCAACATCAAATTGTTTTCGGTACAATACTCGCGCACTTTGGCATCAATATCGGAAAGGATTCCGAGCGTGAAATAATAGCGGTTAATCTCTACGGCTGATTGATATTTCCTGGTGTCGGAATAATGCTGCACCACTTCTTGAATGCAGGCATTGAGTTCGGGATACACCTCTTCCATCTTTGCCTTGATGCCGGGTGAAGCTTTCTTTGCTGTCCAAACTTCCAAGTTGTCGCACAAACCAAAAAATCGGTTGGAAGGCGTATCCGTATTGCCATTCGCCCATTTCAGAAACGAACCAAGTCCGGAGTTTTTCCCATAGCTGAAATCCTCGGGACTTAAGCCATAGCGATGCAAGATGTTGACACCTTTCTCTCCTAACTGTTTCGAACTATTTTCAAAGGCAGCAATGATCGAAGAAAGCTCTTTTTTGTATTCCGACAGGAGATTGCGATCCATTCCCTCCCTGTCAGATTTGCTGACTAAAGTCTTGTAATTCTCTTTAAAAATTTCGCGTGCCAACGAATGGATGTTCTTGCGCACCTCCCAGCCTTTTCCGTTTTCGATGTTCTCTTCCGAAAAGCGGATCAGCCATCCCAACAACTCCTTGTTTTCCGGTTTCTCCAAATCGGAAAACATCGTGTCGATGGCTTCGTCAAGTACCTTGTCTTGATCCAACTCCACATTGTAACCGCCACCCAAACCTATTTCACGGGTAAATGCCCGCATCGTTTGTTGGAAAAACTTATCGATGGTGCTGATCGAAAACGAAGAATAATCGTGCAAGATATTCACCAGAATATTTTTGGCTTGCGCACGGATGCGATCCTCGTCCGCCTTCCGCTCGCTCATCAAGGGGTTTAGGTAATCTGAAGCTCGTCCCAAAGCCAGATGCGCCAGTTCGGCCACAATGCGTGATTTCATTTCGTCTGTGGCCTTGTTCGTAAAAGTCACAGCGAGAATATGCTTGTAAGCAGTGGGTGAAGTGAAAAGCAAACGCAGGTATTCTCCCGTCAGGCGGTGCGTTTTGCCTGACCCTGCGGAAGCTTTTACGACCTTCAACGATGGCTCGTCAGATAATCCGTGATTTGGCATAACCCTCTTTTTGCAAAATCTCCAACACTTTGTTTCGCAAGTCGCCCTGCACCATGATTTCACCGTCTTTGGCCGAACCACCCACGCCACATTTCACCTTAAGCATTTTGCCCAAAGCTTGCAAATCATCATCCGTTCCGGTGAACCCTGTAATCAGAGTCACGGCCTTGCCTTTCCGGTTACGTTTGTCAAGCTGAATACGCAAAGGCTGTTTGCCTTTGTCGATAGTAGCCTGTGCAGGTTCGTCTTCCTTTTCGTAATGGAAGTCGGGATTCGTCGAATATACGACATTGAGACGGTCTTTCCAGTTAGTGGTTTTCATAAGAATTTAATTTTCGGAACAAATATAGGCAATCATTTAATAAACCGAATGATAATTCTACACTGGCGAACCATTTTTCCTCCCGTCCCCCCGCATGTCCCGGGTAGAACGACAAAAAAGGACAC
>DBTT01000019.1 GCA_002307185.1 Bacteroidales bacterium UBA1309 | reverse complement strand
CAAATATTACAGGAGGTTTTTTGCTCTATTTTTGTCAAAAAAATCTATCACTCTGACAAACAAAGAGTAATAGATTGATGAAAAACGGATGATTGGAATACACAAATGCAACTTGGGTTGGATGAAGCTACAGAATTGCTATTTTGAATCTAATTTCTGATTTTGGTCTGTCTGAAGGATCGGTGGCAACTTTTTGAATTTTGTCCACGACATCCAACCCTTCCACGACTTCGCCAAATACGGTGTATTCGCCATCCAAATGTGGCGTGCCGCCTATTGTCCGGTAAATATCTCGCTGCTCTTTGGTCAATAATATTTTGTCTTTGAGTAAAATGGCTTCTTTTTTGGCTTGCTCGATGAAAGAATCACGAAGGGCATTCAACTCGGAACTGTTTCGCGAACGATAAAGTTCCTTGATTTTTTCTTGGTTTTCAGATTGAAGCCGGTGAAGAATATTCTGAACCAGACGTTCGTGTTTTTGCTTTTCAATCAAGTCCAACGCAGATCCATTGAATATTTTTCCCGTTACAATATAAAATTGAGTGGGAGATGAGGCCTTCGCTGGATTCACGTCGTCTCCTTCACGGGCTGCTGCCAAGGCTCCTTTTTTGTGAAAATGAGTTGGATAAACAAATTCTGAATCAATTCGATAGTCGTATTTGGTTTTGAACTCTTTTGCTTTTAGCGAATCTTTAAGAGTGGATGGGTCACCCCCTTGGATCATAAAATCTCTGATTACCCGATGAAACAATACCCCGCCAAAAGCATCGTCTTTTACTGCTTTAAGAAAATTGTCCCGATGCAGAGGCGTGTCGTTATATAATTTCACTTTTATTTTGCCATAATCGGTATCAATCGAAACATAAATTTCTTTTTGAGGGCTTGCGTTCAAATTTGTCATAATGGTCATAATGATAATATAGTGTAAAGATTAATATAAATGATAGATGAATAGTATCCATAGACATATTGGCATTAACTATGGGATCGAATTTAAACAAAAGCACAAACTTACATAAAAATACGATTTTGTGACAAATAGTAAACTTCAAAAAAGAGAAAATCCATGAATTTTTATTCATATAAAAGTGATAATAAATTCACTTAAAATAAAATAGGACTTTCAAATAGGAAAAGATAAAGTTTTTATTAAAAAACATATCAACATAAATATCAACAATTTACGAATCAAAAGTAAAAAATATATGTTAAAAACACATTAATTGTAACTTTTTGACATCAATCTGATTATATTTGCGATATATAGGTATATAGATCCGGGGTCTATCGCCCAAATGATTAGCAAAAAGAGATATTTAGCGATATTGTGCTAACCAAACAACGAATAACATATGTATGATTTATTAGTAAAACAGAGAGATACTGTCAACAAGTGGATGGATCGATTTGGCGTAAGATTCGGTATTTACAAAAATGGCACTTTTAAAGAACAACTTTTTCCGTTTGACCCAATCCCGAGGATCATATCGAATTCCGATTGGGCAGAACTCGACGAAGGGTTGCGGCAACGCGTAAAAGCATTGAATTTGTTTTTATACGACATTTATCACGACAAAAACATAGTGAAGGACGGCGTAATTCCACCCGAGTTTATTTATTCTTCATCCGGATATTTACCACAATGTGAAGGTATTACACCCATAAAGAATGTGTATTCCCACATTTCGGGGATAGATTTGGTTCAGGCCAAAGACGGGACATGGTATGTATTGGAGGACAACCTTCGGATTCCGTCAGGGGCATCTTATCCGATGATTGCACGCAACATCACGAGGAAAGCGTCTCCTGAAACGTTCCAGAATAATAAAATCTTTGACAACAGGCATTATTCCTCGCTTTTAAGAAAAACGATGGATTATGTGAACGTTGACAATGGGCTGGAGGTGATTTTGACCCCCGGAAGGTACAATTCGGCCTATTTCGAACACTCCTATCTGGCTGAAAAAGCAGGGGTCTTGCTGGCTTATGCCGACGATTTGATTGTGGAGAACAATATGGTTTACTACAAAGGCTTGTTTGACAAAAAAGACAAGGTGGGGGTCATCTATAGGCGCATCTCTGATGAATATTTGGACCCGCTTGTTTTCGAAAGCACCTCTTTGCTTGGTGTTCCCAATTTATTTCAAGCCTATGCTGCCGGAAATGTTGCGATCATCAATGCGTTTGGAAATGGGCTGGCGGACGACAAAGGGATTTATTACTTTGTACCCAAAATGGTGGAATATTATTTGGGCGAGAAAGCAATCATGAAGAACGCCCCAACTTACCTGCCCTATTTTGAACAAGACAAGAGATTTGTCCTTGACAACCTGCATCGTTTGGTGATCAAAGATGTGGCAGAAGCGGGAGGATATGGCGTGATGTTCGGGAAAGACATGGATGCGGCCAAATTGGAAGAATTAAAAGAGCTGATAAAAAAGGAACCACGCAGATGGATCGCACAAGAAGTGATTGATTTCATTGATTTGGAAATTATCGAAGGGGACGAGACCGTTTCAAGGAAATCCGACTTGCGGGTGTTTGTACTAAGCGGCGAAGACACCGTGGTGTGGCCCAGCGGACTTACCCGATACACGCGAAATCCCGACTCTTTCATTGTGAATTCGTCACAAGGGGGAGGATTCAAAGACACATGGGTATTAAAAAAGTAATAACAAATTTAACATTAGCATAGTATGGTTTCACTAAAAGCAAACAACGCAATATCGGTAATAAAGGCTAACCGCCTTTTTTGGATGGGAAGATATGCCGAGCGCGTGTATTTGGCCCTTCATTTGCTTCGCCGGCATTACGACTTGATGATTGACGAAGATGGGGATGCCTACAAAACGTTTTGCATCAAAATGGGGATTGAAGACAAATATAATTCACCCGAGCATTTTATTGCAAGTTACCTTTACGATTTGAGCAATGCTGATTCGGTTATCAATATGCTCGAAAGTGTAAATGACAACGCCATCCTTTTGAGGGAAGAAATCAAAAGTGAAACCCTGTCATACATCCAAATGGCGATTAACTATATGAAAAACAGTAAAGAACAATCGAGAGGGTTGGGCAGCCTTCAATATATTACCGATTGCATATTGGCCTTTTGGGGTTCGGCTGACGAAAGAATTTGCACGGCGAATGTGAGAAAGACAATTTTCTTTGGTAAATTTGCCGAATCTTCCGACATCCTAATCCGGTTTGAGTATCCTCTTGAACGGATCATTGGGTTGTTGGAGAGGATTAAAGGGTGCATTGATTGCGGTTTGGAAATGTACAATGAAGCACAATTAAAAGCATACGAAAGCCAATTGTATGCAGACAGTTACAAGGACATCAAAACATTATCTTATCTGAATGCGATTTTCAGTGCATAAGGATGTAAAGAACAGGAATGCCAAAACTTAGATATATTTACAAAGCCAAAATAACTTTTTCTGAAAGAATCCGTTCTCACAGTTATCTATTGCGATTGCTCCCTTTCGGCAATGAAGCTCAACGTATTGTGGAAAGCCATTATCATATATTTCCTCGTGGAGTAATAAACAAAAGCGAAGATGTTTTCGGTAATAAAATTCTCACAGGTTATATCGACGAATTTCACAATACCTTTGAGTTTTCGTCTCAAGGAGTGCTGGAGACATATCCCTATATTATTCACGAAGAGTTAAACCCCATCTATAGATTTGTATCTAGATTCACGAAGCCTTCCGATAAACTGCTTCAAGTGAATCAGGAATTGGACTTCACGCGAGATTTAGATAACCATGAAAAAGCAAAATTCATTTCTGATAAAATAAATTCGCTTATCACCTACGAAGGAGGTGTGACGGGAATTGGCACAAGCGCCGAAGAAGCTTTGTCGCTTGGCAAAGGGGTTTGTCAGGATTATGCGCATATCATGATATCTTTGTGCCGCCTAAATGATATTCCAGCGAGATATGTTGCAGGGTTCATCGAAGGAGAAGGATTCAGCCACGCATGGGTGGAATACTATGAAGACGGGGCTTGGCATGGCTACGACCCAACACACAATGTGAAAATAGCTATCAATTACATCAAAATCGCACAAGGAAGGGACTACGGGGATTGCGCCATCGACAAAGGTGTTTTTCGAGGCGTTGCATTTCAAAACTTAGAGGTAATTGTAAAAGTAGAACATAGATAACGATGATTAAGACTATCATTTCGGACGGGTTGCCCATCGATGAACAGCTGCTTATCCGAAAGCAAACATTAGAAAACGGAAGTGGAAAAAAGCGAATATGCATCGTAACCGGAATACATGGAGACGAGCTGGAAGGGCAATATGTCTGCTACGAACTTATCCGCCGTTTGCGAGAGAATATCGACATGCTGAACGGCACGGTGGATGTCTATCCTGCATTGAATCCATTGGGTGTCGATTCTGTTACCCGCGGCATTCCAACGTTTGATTTGGATATGAACCGCATTTTTCCGGGAGAAATACAAGGACACCAAATAGAAAACACGGCCTACCGGATCATCCAGGATCTGAAAGGCGCAGATATGGTGCTCGACATCCATGCCAGTAACATTTTCTTGCGGGAAATGCCACAAGCCCGCATCAATGCGAAAATGTCTGAAAAGTTGATTCCATCAGCGCAACTGCTGAATATCGACTTCATCTGGATTCATGATGCGGCCACAGTGCTTGAATCGACCCTCGCCCACACGCTCAATTCTCTGAAAACACCTACCATAGTCGTCGAAATGGGCATCGGGATGCGCATTACCCGCGAATACGGAGACCGTCTGGTCGATGGCATTTTCAACATGATGTACAAGATGAAAATGCTCAATAAATACAAACCTGTGGCAGAAATTACAAATCCGATCGTATCCACCACGGGCGAAGTATGCTTTCTCAACGCAGACTGCTCGGGAGTGATTCTTCCGCAAGTGAAGCATTCCGACTGGGTGGGAAAAGGTGAATTGCTTTGCCAAATCGTTGACCCGCTCGAAGGAAAGGTGCTTCAAGACGTACTATCTCCTGTGGACGGCCTGCTGTTCACGCTTCGAACCTACCCGGTTGTGTATGAAGGCTCATTGATCGCACGCATTTTTTCAGAAAAACCAAACGCATGAAACAAGAGATATTATTTCGGATGAAGTCACCCTACCGTGACGAATTTAAAATTCGCGGGTTTCGCTTTGGAGAGGGGGAAAAATCGGTTGCCATTGTTGGGGCCATGAGAGGAGACGAAGTACAACAGCAATTTATCTGCTCTCAGATCGTTAAAAACTTGATTGAACTTGAAAATGATGGCAAAATTAATCCGGGCCACGAGATTTTGGTGATTCCATCGGCAAACCATTTTTCGATGAACATAGACAAGCGTTTCTGGGCTATGGATAACACCGACGTCAACCGCATGTTTCCCGGGTACGGCAAAGGAGAAACCACGCAACGGATAGCTTCCGTCATTTTTGACAATGTTCGGGGATATAAATATGGCATACAATTGGCAAGTTTTTATATGCCGGGCAGTTTTATCCCGCATGTGAGCATGATGGAAACAGGCTTCCACAATGAAAAATTGGCTCAAAAATTCGGATTGCCTTATGTTCTGCTACGCAAGCCCAAATCGTTTGACACGGGAGTACTGAATTACAACTGGCAGATATTTGAAACCGATGCATTTTCATTATACGCAGGGCAAACCGACACCATTGACAAAGACATAGCCAAGGAAGCGTGGACTGCCGTCCTCCGCTTTTTAAAAAACATGAAGATCATTGAAAAGCCTATGCATGAAGGATACCACTCCTTCGTATTGAAAGATAGGGATCTTATAACCATCTCATCAGACGAAGCCGGGATTCTATATCAGATAAAGCATTCTGGTGAAAGCATCAAAAAAGGAGGTGTTTTAGCAAAAATACTCGACCCTTTCACCGGTGCCGTTCGCAGTGTGATTACTTCTCCCGCCGATGGCACAATATTTTTTTCCCATCACCGACCTCTAGTACACCAAAATACCATCATGTTTAAGATTGCGAAAGTATAACAAATCAAGGAGGCTGTATCTAACGAATCATTGATCCAGCCTCGTTTTCTTTTAGGATAAACACAAATTTGGTCATCCAGCATGTTTGCTTTATTTTCTTTTCAACAAAACAATGACAGTTTTGAACTATTTGCTTTCAAATAGTATTTTATATATATATTTGCAAATGCGAGGAGTAATGTAGTATTCAAACACACAAAATCTATAATCTAAAGCTGATAACCCAAAATGACACCTCATTTCTTGAAACGAAGAGGTAAAATCTTGCAGATAATAGCTACTTGATTATGTAATTTTTTCACCGTGTTCAGAAAAGGCTTTATTATAACGACAAGTAATTCTGATACCTCTAAATTGATACTGCCCTTCTCTTTTTAACAATTTTGAATCATAACGTAGCCATAAGATGAAAACGTTTACAGTGTCGTTTTCAAAAAAACAAAGGGCGTTTTTGGAGGAACAGAGCAAATTTTTTCCCTCGGAAACAGTATAATGCTACAGGAAAAAGAATTACCAACATGCTATTGAATAAATATCAAAGATCGGAACTAAATTTCGACCTAAAGTTTTTATATGAATCAACCACTCCTGGAATATCATTACATGTGTCCTAAAAAAGCATTCTCCCACACGGTACTTTTGTCGATTGTCGTTTGGCTGGCAACGTTGATCTCATGCAATCAAAACAAAAGTCACGAATCAAATACAAAGCCGAACGATAGCATCGAGTATAATCGATTAATTCAGAAGGTTGATACATTGACTAGCCAATACAAACTTGATTCTGCCTATTCTATTCTTTTGAAAATTCATGAATGGGCCTTGAAGTCGAACGATTCGATTCTTATTGCCCGTTCGCTAGTCCAACTGGGCAATGTAAATAGGTCGAACGTAAAAATGATTATCGCCGAAAAGCATCTGGATGAGGCGATTGCGATTCTCAGGCGTCACAACAAGCCGGAACTGCTGGCGGAAGCTTTGGGAAATGCAGGATTGGTAAAACAATTACAGGCTGATTATCAAACATCTCAGCAACTATTGTTTGAATCCCTCAAAATAGCCGAGGCCCACAAAAACTTTGAACGAATGTCCCTGCTGCTTAATCTGATTGGTTCAAATCTTGATATCACGGGGAATAAATCTCAGGCAATATCTTATTTTCAACGGGCTTTTCACCTTGCCGAAAGATATAATTTCGAAAAAGCCAAATGCTCCATTTATACAAATTTGGGAGTCGCTTATAGGCACAACCATCCCGACAGTGCCAAATATTATTACCTGAAGGTGATAAACTCACACTCCTTGCCAAAAGACGATCTAAGACGGATACAAGCAGTGTTTAATCTAGGAAACGTCTATCTTGATGAAGGAAATTATAACAAGGCGATGTTGGCTTACCAGCAAGTTCAGAGTTTTTCGATTCAGCAAAAATTCCAAGAAGGCATTGCAATAAGCGTAAATGGCATTGCAAGTGTTTATGCAAGGCAGGGTAGAATCATGGAAGCCATAAAGCTACTGAACGAAGCGATCCGGCATTTTCAAGAAACAGGCAACATGTCCATCATTGTGCAATTAAAACAAAACATTATTGAATACTACCGAAAACAAAGCAACTACAAGGAGATTGACAAGCTATATTCGAGCATCATGCAGTTGCAGGATTCATTGATGAATGCCAATAGGCAAGCAAACATTCAGACTTTGGAATTTTTCTACCAAAACAAGAAAAAGGAATTAGAAAACAAACAACTTGCCACAGAACTCCGCTTCGCAAGGTTGAGCGGGGTCTTTTGGTCGGTTATCTTCCTTGTCGTTTCCTGTTGCTCGGGAGGAATGTTACTTTACTATAAAAAGAATCTGAAGGAGAAAAACCAAAGCCTAAAAGATTTGGAAGAATGGGTTAGGGTCCAAGAAAAGCTACGCCAGTCGAAGGCCCAACAGTCCCAAATACTGGAAAAGCAAATAGAAGAAAAACAGCAGGAACTTTCCATGCTGTCACGACAACTAAAATTATTGCAAGATGAAATAGTAATATCGCCCAAAGGAAGCAATACTGCAACTAAAAACACAATATCCCCAATAGAAGAAACCACGCCCCAGAAAGGGAAAAATTATTGGGAAAACCTGACTATGAAATTCAATATCATCTACCCGGGATTCACCGATAAACTGATTTCAAGCTACCCAAATCTTAACAGCAACGATATCCAATTTTGCTTATTGATAAAACTAAACTTACCAATCAAAGACATTGCAAATATCCTTAATGTCTCTCAGTATAGCTTGTATAAACGGAAATCCCGTTTGGCGGAAAAGATCAAACTATATGGCGAAGAAAGAGATTTGTATTCCGCCATACAGAATATAAAGTAAATAATGACCTGATATTTTGGACAAAAGTTGACATGTGGATAAATAAAAAGCTTATTATTAGATACTTATATAATGAGTACAACTCGAGCTATTTTTATTTCGTAAACAGAACCATAATTTTGTATTGATATCAGCTGCCAATCAGGAAAAATATAGATATAATCCCCTTTCACTGTTCCGTTTTTTTTGCTCTTGCTAATGATAGACGAGGTCGCGCGGGGGATAGGATATCAACCCCATAAAAACAAAAGTCCTTAAAGCATTTGTTTCGCCACTTGTCAATCTAATCATAAGTAAACTAAAACGTAAAAACTGTAAAAATCACATCAGCTGATTTTTATTGTTCAAATATGTTTAAAAAAAACTATGGTAAAGATCTCGAATAAATGATCAAATTAATCATCTTTTATAAGTTTATCAAAATGAATGTTTTAAGTTTTTTCTCGTCAAAAAATAGAAAATTTTATTGGAAACTTTCTATTAAATATAGAACGACACCTTGGTTCGTTTATAATTTGGCCCACGGCAAACCAACTAAGAACCCTAAAGGGAGAAAAATTCTCAAAGAATTGTTAGAAAAGGGGATCATTAAAGACATCAACCTAGCTTGAAAACAGGCAACCCAAAACTTTCTTAAACTCAAAAGAAATATCCTTAATTCAAATGATGAGCCATTAAGAAATAGAACCAGATTTCTATGTATTTTTGTCCTAAGCAATCGACAAACCATTTGAATGAAAAAGATAGAGTCACTTTCCGAAAATATATTTTTCACATCCGATTTACATTTCGGACACGACGGCATTATTCAATTTGCTAGACGGCCATTCAGCAACAGCATTGAAATGGACGAATGCCTGATCCGAAATTGGAACGACACGGTTTCCGAAAACGGCTTGGTTTTTGTTTTGGGAGACATCGGATTCGCCCCAGTTCAAAGAATCCGTGAAATATTCGAGCAATTAAACGGCAAGAAAATCCTGATTCGAGGCAACCACGACTGCAATTATACCGACAAACTACTGAAGACCCTTTTTGACGAAATACACGATCTGCTCTATATCCGCATTCGGGATGAGCTTACTTCTCGATACACCTACATCGTGATGAGCCACTATCCAATGCTCGACTGGCAGAGTTCTTTCCGTGGTTCGTGGCAACTATTTGGGCACTTACACACCCGCAATATCCCTGAGTTTGGTACATTCAAAACGCACTTGTTTGACAAACAATACGATGTGGGAGTTGACAACAACCTATTTCGGCCAGTCTCATTTCATGAGCTAAAGCAAATTATTGCAAGGCAAGGCAAAGACACAGACTTCAAGCAGACCAATTATTATTAATCAAGCAGAAATTACCACCCCAAACCAATTTGCAGAGAATTCCATCCTCAATAGATTAATTGGCAGTCGTTTGAGCATGCTATCCAACCATTCCTGAATAAAAACAAGTAGCAGCCAAACCTTGGTGTAGAAATTAATACTCCTCGGCGCAATCAAACGTATCGGTTTTTTGTGACGGGAGTATCCCAATTTTTATTATCTTCGCTTGCAAACCTACGATCTCGCTATTTTGTTCAGACTATAAATACATCTTTAAAACTTTATTTTATGGCTCTAGGAAAGAAGAAAAACTTCGTACTCGATACGAACGTCGTACTACACGATTTTCGTTGCCTCGACAACTTTGAGGACAACGACATCTACATCCCCATCACGGTTTTGGAAGAATTGGATAAATTCAAGAGAGGCAATGAACAGATAAATTACAACGCCCGCGAATTTCTCCGACAGCTCGACACCATCACCGACGACAACCTCTTCACCAAAGGGGCAGAATTGAATTCTGGGAAGGGTAAGCTTTATGTGGTGGTCAGTCCCAAATACCCCGCCCGGATGGAAGAGGCGTTTCCCGAACGCATCCCTGACCACCGGATTCTTGCTGCGGTGATAGAGGTGGTGGAAAAGCATCCGAAAATGAAAACTGTTTTTGTCACCAAAGATATTAACCTGAGGATGAAAGCTCGATCGATGGGACTTCTTTCGGAAGATTACATAAACGACAAAGTTCCCAATGTGTTTTTATTTGAAAAACAACATCACCAACTAGATAATATTGATGCTGAGCTAATTGATAAAATCCACACAACGCCCGATGGTCTTGATTTCGAGGGATTTAGTTTTGACTCGGTCGTCAATCCGAATGACTGTATGGTATTGAAAAGCCAACGGAATTCCGTATTGGCACGCTACAACCCTTTCACAAAGAAGATCGTGAAAGTGGAGAAGCAAGTATGCTCTGGCATTCAGCCACGCAATGCGGAGCAAGCTTTTGCCTTCGAAGTCCTGACCGATCCAGACATCAAATTAGTCGCTATCACAGGAAAAGCAGGGACGGGAAAAACTCTTTTGGCACTGGCTGCCGCGTTGAAACAACATGAGATCTACGACCAAGTGCTTTTGGCTCGTCCGATTGTCGCATTGGCGAATAGAGATTTAGGGTATTTGCCTGGTGATGAGCAACAAAAAATCGCTCCTTACATGCAGCCTTTGTTTGACAATCTCACCGTGATTAAAAACCAATTGACATACGGAAGCGCTGAATACCGCAATATCGAAGAAATGCAGAAAAGCAAGAAATTGGAAATAGAAGCTTTGGCCTACATTCGTGGACGAAGCCTTTCGGAAACATTTTGCATCGTGGACGAAGCACAGAACCTAACTCCCCATGAAATAAAAACCATCATCACTCGCGCCGGGGAAGGAACCAAAATGGTTTTCACGGGCGACTTGCAGCAAATCGATTCACCTTACCTCGACGCTCAGTCAAACGGCTTGGCATATGCCATCGACAAGATGACTGGGCAAGATCTGTTCGCCCATGTCAATTTGGTGAAAGGTGAACGCAGCAAGCTGTCGGAATTGGCAAGCAATTTGTTGTAAATTTTTGTTTTCACCTAGTATTCTTTCAGCGGAATATCCCCGATAAACCAGTGGATTTTGCATGGAGAGCCAAAATGAAAACAGAGAAAGGACGCAGAGAGGTTCACATAAGATTATTCTCGTAAAAAAAAGCAGCGCTGAACAATTCAGCGCTGCTTTTTTGAGTTGTCTCACCAGGATTCGAACCTAGACAGACAGTACCAAAAACTGTCGTGCTACCATTACACCATGAGACAATCCTATACTTTCTTTCAAAAGCGATACAAAAGTAGTGCTATATTTTGAAATTTCAAAATATTCGTTTCATTTTTTTTATTTCGCAATAAGCAAGAAATAATTTTTCTTGCCGCGTTGTGCCAAAATATACTTACCATCAATCAGATAAGAAGCATCAATGATGTCGTCGGCATTTTCCACTTTTGCTTTATTTATCTGCACGCCTCCCGCTTGAACGGTTTTCCGGAGTTCTCCTTTCGATGGAAAAACAGGTGCTTTCTCGGCAAGCAAATCAGCCGCCTTGATTCCTGCCGATAATTCCTCTTTTGAAATTTCGAATTGAGGAACGCCTTCAAACACTTGGAGCAAAGTTTCTTCATCGATGTTCTTCAAAATGTCCGAAGCTTGGTTGCTAAATAAGATTTCGGAAGCTTCCACGGCTTTGTTGTAGTCTTCTTCGGAATGCACCATCACTGTCACCTCTTTTGCCAAACGCTTTTGCAGCGGGCGCAAGTGAGGAGCGGATTCCTGTTCGGCAACGAGGCCACCGATTTCTTCCTTGTCCAGCGCAGTGAAGATCTTGATGTATTTTTCGGCATCGGCATCGCTCACATTCAACCAAAACTGATAAAATTTGTAGGGAGAAGTGTATCTTTTGTCCAACCAGATGTTACCCGATTCGGTTTTCCCGAATTTTCCACCATCGGCTTTCGTTATCAATGGGCACACCAAAGCGAAAGCCTCACCGCCCGTTTTGCGGCGGATAAGCTCCGTTCCCGTCGTGATGTTTCCCCATTGGTCGGAACCGCCCATTTGCAAGCGGCATCCTTTTTCCTGATATAAATGAAGAAAATCGTATCCTTGCAACAATTGGTATGAAAATTCGGTGAACGACATTCCTTCGGCCGATTCGCCATTCAGGCGTTTCTTCACCGAATCCTTGGCCATCATATAATTGACGGTAAGGTGTTTGCCTATGTCGCGGATGAAATTCAGGAAAGAATAATCCTTCATCCAGTCGTAGTTGTTCACCAGCAAAGCTGCGTTGGGATTGTCGGAATCAAAATCGAGAAATTTAGCCAATTGTGCCTTGATTGCATTCTGGTTGTGGCGCAAAGCCTCCTCATTCAGCAAATTACGTTCGGCAGATTTGCCCGAAGGGTCGCCGATCATCCCGGTAGCACCTCCGATAAGCGCGATGGGACGATGGCCGGCACGTTGCAAGTGCTTCAACATCATCACCCCCACCAAATGGCCTATATGCAATGAATCAGCCGTGGGGTCGATACCGACATAACCAGAGGTCATCTCTTTCTGGAGCTGCTCTTCTGTTCCCGGCATCAGGTCATGAATCATACCACGCCATCTAAGTTCTTCTACAAAATTCATCTTTCGTTATGTTGTATGTATTTATTTTTCAACAAGGTTTGCAAATGTAGCAAAAAAGGAATTTTCTGCCAAAATTACTTGCCTCCGAACGAAAAACTCACCGGGTAATAAGCGGGAGACGTGATGGGCGTATTGCCGATCAGGAAGGTGGGCTTCAGTTGCAGGGTGATTTTTGATAAATCCCCTGAAATTCCCGCCAAATTTTTGGCTATTTTGAACACCGCATCTTTTGAATTGTTTTTTATCAATGTCGCCAAATCCACGCCAATGGTCAATGGCAGAACGGATGTTGCACCTCCGGCTACATTCAGCGACTGATCCAACCTGCCGTTCGTGAATTCAATGTCGTCGATGCTGATGATGTATTGAAGGCCATTGAGCAGTGCAGCCGACGAGTTCGGGTTTTTCACATTGATGTTCAATGTCATATTCAATGGAATGGAAGTTGCTGTGCCTGTCAGGATGGAGGTCAATTTAAGGATGTTGATAGCCGACAGGCTGGGCTGGTTGAGATTTATTCCAGACAAAGTGAGGTTGCCCATCGACCGGTAAGAATACTCGCATTTGGTCATGTTATAAGCCCCAACAGCTTGCTGAGCCACGTTACAGCTTGTCATTAGGGAAACAATCGCCAACATCGAAATCAAAATTTTCTTCATAAAAAGTTGTTTTTAAAGTGTTAAGTATAAGCCAAATTGTTTTGTTTAGCTCATTTAAGGATTTATAATTATTTTATTGTCACCATCGTTGCACCAAAGCCATATTCGCGAAAAGAGGCATCTTGGATGTAAGCTGATTTGTACTTTTTGTTCAGTTCTTCGTAGATCGCTTTCTTAAGCACTCCATCTCCTTTGCCGTGAATGAATACAATCTTTTGCCCCTTGTTTTTGAGGTTATCCACCATGATCTCGTTGAACTTTGCCAATTGATAATGCAGCATGTCGCTGGAGGAAAGCCCCCTCAGGTTGTCAAGCAATTGCTCAATGTGCAAGTCAACCTCAAGAATTGCAGTATCTTTCTTATGTATCGGTTGGATACGAGGACGGCGCTTTTCTTCTTTTTCATACAAGGCTTGTTTGATTTCTTCGGCAGAAATCACTATTTCCCGTTCAGCTAAATCTCTTCGAATAAGCGGATAAACCAATGCATTCTCGTCGAAATAATCATTTTCCCGGAAACTGTGCAGCTTGTAGAATTTCACCGTATCGATAGTTAATTCCACTGAATATGGATTTTTGAATTTAAAAGGCTTGTCTTTTTTGTAAGCAATGAATTGAATGCACACTTTTTCCAAATCGTTCAGGCTGCTTTTGTCGAACTCATCCATGAAAACCTTCGTGTTTGGCTCCACCTGTCCTTGGCTGCGAAGCTGCCAACCATTCTCTCCTCGAGACAAATAGCTGTAGGAGAGAAAATAATTGCTGTCGTTTACCAAGTATGCTTCATACGAAGTGGAACTCAATTTTTTCTCTTCAACGGGCAAAAAGGCCAGCACTGCCGTGATGGATTCCCCTTCGGGTGTTTCTTCAACCACCACCTCGGTCATCTCCTTCCGGGGTGTCTCGCCATAAGCGGACTGGGGTGTTGGCTTAGGCAACTCCACATCGACCACCGATTCAATCACAACGCATTCGCGAGCCAGCACTGGCACATCAAAGCCGTCTTCGTCTTCCACCACGATGATGTCTTTTCCCCGTTTTTCTTTTATTATGCCACCGCCCACGGAATTGAGGAAGCGCACTTTATCTCCTATTTTCATTTTTTTTAATTGCTGATTTTTGCTTTTTTCCGGTTGAATGCAAAATCTATTTTTTTGCTATTTTTCAACGACTCGAAATCAAGGGCATCTCCACTTAAATCTCATTATTTCAACTTCCATCAAGTTCATTTCTCGACAAAGTTCACTAATTTTGCCGGATAAAAAAAACATTCGATGAATTTATCCAATCCGGGGCAAATCCATATGGAAGAGTACAACTATTCTTTGCCCGACGAACGCATTGCCACTTATCCTCTTGAGAAAAGAGATTCGTCCAAACTACTTCTATATAAAGACCATACAATTTCGGAAGATACCTTTTCATCCCTTCCCGATCATTTACCTGCAGATAGTTTGCTGGTGTTTAATAACACAAAAGTGATTCAGGCACGCATGCACTTCAAGAAGGAAACCGGAGCACAAATTGAAATATTCTGCCTCGATCCGGCCGAGCCACACGATTACGCCCTTATTTTCCAGCAAACAGAACGTTGCTCGTGGCATTGCTTGGTGGGAAATCTGAAAAAATGGAAATCCGGCGAACTCCGCAAGGAGGTATCGGCAAAAAGCATTAGCACGATGCTCACCGTGCGCCGCACGCAAAGTAACGGCGAACATCACATCATCGAATTTTCGTGGGACAACCCTGCGTTCACCTTTGCCGACCTGCTGGATGCGACAGGCGAATTGCCAATTCCGCCTTATTTGAAACGTGATACCGAAGAGGCAGACAAGGATACATACCAAACCGTTTATTCCAAAATCAAAGGTTCGGTGGCTGCTCCCACAGCAGGGCTGCATTTCACGCCGGAAGTCCTCGCTGATTTAGAAGCCAAAGGCTTTGGGCGCACAGAAGTGACCTTGCATGTAGGAGCGGGCACATTCAAGCCGGTGAAAACCCAAACTATTGCCGAACACGAGATGCACAGCGAGTTTATTTCGGTGGAGCGCAGAACGATTGAGGCCTTGCAGAAGCATAAAGGACAAGTGATTGCGGTGGGAACAACCTCGGTGCGCACCATCGAAAGCTTGTATTACATCGGCGAAAATTTAGGGCGTAATGCAAATACCGACCTCAAAGTAAACCAATGGCAGCCTTATCAAGACGGATCGAATCTGTTGGATAAGAAAATGGCTTTGCAGAATATCCTCAATCATCTTGACAAAAACAACCTGAACCGATTGCTTGCCGACACACAAATTATCATTGCCCCGGGCTATGAATTCAAAATAGTGGACGGAATCGTCACCAATTTCCATCAACCGAAAAGCACCTTGTTGCTCTTGGTTTCTGCCTTAGTGAAAGGCGACTGGCGACGGATTTACGATTATGCGCTTGCGCACAACTTCCGCTTTTTGAGTTACGGCGACAGTTCGTTGCTGATGAAAGGTTGAGCAGATTTTTTCGCCTTAGTAAGCCTCACGATCATCCATTCTGTTGCAGATATTCCAAAATAGTCTCTATTGGAGCATCCTTCAACAACACTTTTTTTTCTTTATCGAGGAGGTAGAATGTTGGAAATGCGCGTAAATTATATGGCTGTTTTTCGGTGAAATAACCGTCAGGGTCGTATCCGTTTACCCAATCTTGGGAACATTCGGGCAAACGCTGAAGCCACAACTGCTTATCATCTTGAGGATAAAAAGCCAATACTGTGATAACGGAACTCTCTATCAAATTGTGAAGCAACCCAGATTGCCGCATGAAAGCTTTCGTCTCAATACAGGTATGGCAATCAGGCTCATAGAAAAACAGCAGGGTGTATTTCCCTTTCAAATCTTTCATCCACATCCGTTTTCCGGATTCAAGGGTAAATCGAAAATTGGCAGCCTGCATCCCTGTCCGGTTCTTTAGGGCTTGTTTTAGATTAAAAGCTGCATTGCTAGTGATGACCTCATCCACTTTTGGCAACTTCATGATGCTTTTGCAGGTGGAGATATACAAATCCTCATTTCTGACAGGGGAATTGGGATCGTTTAAATACCTATCCAGCGTTTTCCAAAAGTAGGAATACATTTTGAGTTCGACAGATGCTTTTTTGAATGCAAGGATAATAGCGCTATCTCTCAAGTTATTTGAAACTTTAGGTAATAAAGCGATGAAATCTATGATACACTGTTCTCCCACATCGGGCAAGTGTATCAGCGTTGTGTCTTTGAAATCGAAATTGTCAAAGTAGTGCAAGGCCAAAAAGGCATCTCTATCCGACGGAGATGTTAACATCATAGGTGCTTTGGGCAAAATAAACAGTTTTTTATTAGTCCCAGATTCATCAGAATTGTTTTCCTTCTTCTTTACACAAGAAAATAGTGCTACAACAACAAGCAATGCAAATGAAAAATTGAAAAGTCGGTTCATGTTAAAAGGAAAATTAAAATTTAAATTTGTGTTTTACCCTTCAAAGATAGAAAAACAATTTTAATGGAAGAACCTCCTTGCTTATGTAAAAAAAATACGAACTGCTATGCAACATAGCAATTCGTATTTCATCCAACAAAACAATAACAAACCAGTAAACAAAACTATTTTCGAGAATAACGGTAATCTTTCAGGATTTCTTGTAAACGTTTTCGAGCAAAGAAAATCCGGCTTTTTACTGTCCCGATCGGCAAACCCAACTTTTGCGCAATTTCTTCATATTTATATCCCGACACATGCATGGAGAATGGAATCTTGTATTCGTCTGTAAAGCTGTTGATTGCTTTATTAATTTCTCCAATGGAATATGCCCCTTCGGGAGTGTCAAACCCTGAATCCTGTGGAGTGTTGATGTAATATAAATTATCTGTTTGGTCAATAATCGTTTGGCTACGAACAATCCTTCTATAATTGTTCACAAAGATGTTGTGCATGATAGTAAACACCCATCCTTTGAAATTGACGTTTTCATAATATTTTTCTTTATTGTCCAATGCCCTGAGAGTAGTCTCTTGCAATAAATCTTTTGCCTCATCGCGATTGGTGGTCAATGTCAATGCGAAGTTCATCATATTGTTCTGTAAGTCGATTAGCTTACCTTCAAATCCATTATTTTTATTTTTCGTTTCCATAAGCTTTTATATTACAATAAAGTTATTGTATTCCTTACATCTTTAGTTAAAACATGCAACTTTTTTTATTGTTACAACAAATATAGGAAAATATATATGGAATCCAAAGGAATATAGTTAAATTTTCAAACAAACAAATCCTTTTCTGGGTCAAACAAACACATTTTATTGTTTTTCAATTAGATAATATGGCTTACACACTCATTTCAACCTTGAAATGTAATATAAAAATTATTTATATTGATCTTCTAGATATTTTCAAATCCAAAGGCTGACACAATTTTTTTCTAACCGACAAAATGTCGTATTTGAGAATAAGCAAAGGGTTTGGCATTTTTTTTGCAAGGCAATAAGAGAAAATATTATTTTAGATATAAGTGATTTTAAAATCAAAACAATAAAATTATGGCACAAAAAGGTCACATTGGGGTGACATCAGAGAACATCTTCCCCATTATCAAGAAGTTTTTGTATAGCGATCACGAGATTTTTCTTCGCGAATTAGTGTCAAATGCCGTGGACGCAACCCAAAAGATCAAGACTTTGGGTTCTGTGGGCGAATATAAGGGAGAACTTGGCGATTTGACAGTGCAGGTGAAAGTGGATGAACCTGCCGGCACGATCACTATCTCTGACAAAGGGCTCGGCATGACTGCCGAAGAAATCGACAAATACATCAACCAGATCGCATTTTCATCGGCCAATGAATTTTTGGACAAATATAAAGACGATGCGAACGCCATTATCGGGCATTTCGGTTTGGGATTTTATTCCGCATTTATGGTTGCCAAAAAAGTGGAAATTATTACTAAGTCTTACAAAGAGGGTGCGCAAGCCGTGAAGTGGTATTCGGATGGTGTAAATCCTGAATACACGATCGAAGACGCTGACAAAGCAGAGAGAGGGACCGATATTATATTGCATATCGATGAGGAGAACAAAAATTTCCTTGAAAAAGCAGAACTTACCCGTTTGTTGAACAAATACTGCAAGTTCCTTCCAATTCCAGTGGTTTTTGGCAAAAAAACGGAATGGAAAGACGGCAAATCTATTGAAACGGAGGAAGACAACGTTATCAATGAAACAGCTCCAGCTTGGACTCTTAAGCCTGCCGACCTGAAAGAAGAAGACTACAAAAAATTCTACCAGGCATTGTATCCATACTCGGATGAGCCTTTGTTCTGGATACACCTGAATGTGGATTATCCATTCAAATTGACTGGTATTCTCTATTTCCCGAAAATCAAAAACAATGTGGAAGTTCAAAAGAACAAGATCCAGTTGTACTGCAACCAGGTGTTCGTCACGGACTCCGTGGAAGGCATTGTTCCTGAATTTTTGACCCTGCTTCACGGTGTGATCGATTCTCCGGACATTCCGCTCAACGTGTCGCGCTCGTACTTGCAAAGCGACCAAAACGTGAAGAAAATATCTTCCCACATCACTAAGAAAGTGGCCGACCGCTTGGAGGAAATATTCAAAAGCGACCGCACCCAATTTGAAGAAAAATGGGATAGCTTGAAATTGTTCGTGGAATATGGCATGTTGACTGACGATAAATTCTACGACCGTGCCGCCAAATTTTCTTTATTGAAAAATACGGAAGGCAAATTTTTCACGTTTGCTGACTACAAGACCCTTATTGAATCGAACCAAACTGACAAGGAGGGCAACCTGATTTATCTCTACACCAGCAACAAAGACGAACAATACACTTACATCCAAGAGGCTCAGGCGAAAGGCTACGATGTCTTGCTTTTGGACGGACAATTGGACGCTCATCTTGCCGGCTTGCTAGAACGTAAATTCGAAAAAAGCCGTTTTGTGCGTGTGGATAGCGACACGATCAATAACCTTATACCGAAAGAGGAGGAGGCCAAGGTCGATTTGTCTGATTCGCAAAAAGAATCGTTGGAGGAAGCCTTCAAATCACAATTGCCAACAGTGGAAAAGGTTGAGTTCACAGTTGCCCTCAAGGCTTTGGGCGGAAACGGACAGCCGTTGCAGATCACACAAAACGAATTTATGCGCCGCATGAAAGAGATGTCGGCCATGCAACCTGGATTTGCTTTGTACGGAGACATGCCGGAAAATTTCAATTTGACGGTGAATGCCGACCACCCATTGGTGAAAAAAGTGCTGGCCGATGTGGATGGCAAAACCAAAGAAGAAGCAGCAAGCTTTGCAGCACAGCAACCCGTTGTTCGTCAGCTGATCGACTTGGCTTTGTTATCAAACGGAATGCTGAAGGGCGAAGGGCTTGCCAATTTCGTGAAACGGAGCATCGAGCTGATTTAATAAAAAGTACAATGATTGCATCAGATTGGGGCTGTCCGAGAAATTGGGCAGCCTCAGTTTTTTTGCCACAGGCTTCTTCTTTTTTCTCATTTTTACTGATAAATCACTAATTTTGGTTTTTCAAATCAATGGATAAATTCTATCACATGTAGTATTATCTCTCCTAATCAATTATTTCCCGACTTTTATGAAGTATAGATTCTTTGTTTCAATCTCTCTTATCTTGCTATCAATGAATACATTTTCGCAAGAGGAACTTCCTCTTTCGTTGGAAGACCTTGTTCCCGGAGGAGAAACTTATTCCAAGTTCCGCCCGCAGCTACCTCGAGGATTAGCTTTCTACGGCGACCGAATTATTTACACCAAAGGCGATTCGGCGTTTCTGGTGGGAGAAAGAGGAAAAGATGCCGTGTTGCTCAGTGTGAACTCCTTGAATGAGGGCTTTGGCGAAGAAAAATTCAAAAGCCTTCCCCGTATATCATTTCCATATGCCGGACAATCGATTGCCCGCTTGGACTACAAGGGCGACCTCTATCTGTACGACATCGTTGCAAAAAAACAAATTGCAACCTTCCTTATAACAAAAGAGGCCGAGAACAATGATTTCTCCGTGCAGTCGAAAACATTGGCCTATACGAAAGACAACAATTTGTTTGTGATGGCAAAAGATGGTAAAGAAATTCCCGTGACAACGGAAAGCAATCTCGGCATCGTTTCCGGACAGTCGGTTCACCGAAATGAATTTGGCATCAAGAAAGGAACATTCTGGTCGCCCAAAGGAAACCTTCTTGCTTTCTACCGGATGGATGAAACGATGGTGACGGATTATCCCTTGGTGGACGCTTCGGCAAGGGTAGCTGAGGTGAAAAACATCAAATATCCCATGGCCGGAATGAAAAGCCATCAGGTAACGATTGGAGTTTTCAACCCAGTCAGTAAGCAAACTGTCTTTCTGAAAACAGGCACTCCGAAGGAAAAATACCTGACCAACATTGCGTGGAGTTCCGATGAAAAAAGCATTTATGTAGCCGAGCTCAACCGCGGGCAGGATACCTTGCAAATGAAACGTTATGATGCGTCAACGGGAAAATTGGAGGCTACTTTGTTTACAGAAACTCACCCGAAATATGTGGAGCCTGAAAATCCGGTCTTTTTCTTGAAAAATAATCCGAACCAATTTCTGTGGCTTAGCCGCAGGGATGGTTACGAACATTTTTACCTGTATGATATTCAGGGAAAACTTATCAAACAATTGACTTCAGGAAAATGGGAAGTTAGCTCCACGATTGGCCTGGATGAGAAAGGCGAAAATTTATTATATACGTCCAATGAAGCCTCTCCCATCGAAAGTCATCTCTACAAAGTGAATTTGAAAACAGGCAAACGCACACAGCTTACCCAAGAAAAAGGGGTGCACGCAGTACAATTGAGTTTGAGTGGGAAGGTAGTCCTGGATGTGTATTCCTCGCAATACAATCCGGGGAAAGTGGCGGAAATAAATGTGGCAAAAGCTTCAGTGCGAATTTTTAATGTGGCCAAAGATCCTTTTAAAAATATGACCTTACCCGAAATTGGGTTAGATAAGTTGAAAGCAAAGGATGGCACAACGGACTTGTATTACCGCTTGGTGAAACCCTTGAATTTTGATCCGTCGAAGAAATATCCGGTGGTGGTGTATGTATATGGAGGCCCGCACTCCCAATTAGTAACCGACACTTGGCAGGGACAAGCCCGCGGATGGGACATCTACATGGCAGAAAAAGGATACCTCGTCTTCACGTTGGATAACCGTGGCACCTCGAACCGAGGATTGGACTTTGAGAACATCACCCATCGCCATTTAGGTGTGGTGGAGACAGAAGACCAGATGACTGGCGTGGATTATCTGAAATCATTGCCTTATGTGGATGCGGAAAGAATTGGCGTTCACGGTTGGAGCTTTGGTGGATTCATGACCCTCAACCTAATGCTTCGCCATCCCGAAACATTCAAAGTGGGTGTTGCTGGTGGCCCTGTCACCGATTGGAAATACTACGAAATCATGTATGGAGAGCGTTATATGGATCGTCCTCAAGAAAATCCTGAAGGGTACGAAGAATCAAATATGGTGGAAAAAGCGGGCAACCTCAAAGGCCGTTTGCTGATTATCCACGGCGACCAAGACCCAACCGTTGTGCCACAGCACAGCATTCAATTCCTGCGTTCTTCTGTGGCTCACGGCACGCATCCCGATTTTTTCCTTTATCCAGGCCATGAACACAATGTGCAAGGTCCCGACCGGGTACACCTCCACGAACATATCACCCGATATTTTGATGATTTTTTGAACTGAAACTGAAAAAGGATGTTATATAAGTCAACGTGAATATTGAAATGGGAAAATAAATCACATGTCATAGTTGCGAAAATATAACATATAAATTATTAGTAAGTTACATGGAAAGGGTGAAAAAACCTGAATGGTTGAAAATCAAACTTGGCGGCGGCCAGGGATATTCGTTTACAAATAAATTGATTCTTGAAAACAATCTGCATACAATCTGCGTCAGCGGACGATGCCCGAATCTAGGTCATTGCTGGAACATGAAGACGGCGACGTTTATGGTACTTGGAGACATTTGCACCCGTTCGTGTAAATTTTGCGCCACCAAGTCTGGCAGGCCGTTGCCCGTGGATGAATCCGAGATTGCAAAAGTTGCCAACAGTATCAAACTGATGGAACTAAGATATTGTGTCATCACCTCCGTGGACAGGGACGACCTGCCCGATCAAGGTGCAAACTTTTGGGCAAAGCTTATCTCTGAAGTGAAAAAAGAGAATCCCAACACGAAAGTCGAGGTATTGATTCCCGATTTCGATGCGAAGGAAGAATTATTGGACATTGTCTTGGAATCGCAACCGGATATTTTGGGTCACAACATGGAAACCGTGAAAAGGCTGACACCTCAAGTCCGCAGCCGCGCCCGTTACGAGAGAAGTCTTGAGGTTCAAAAATACGCCGCGAGCAAAGGCTTTTTCACCAAGTCGGGCATCATGCTCGGATTGGGCGAAACGGAAGACGAGGTGGTCGAATTGATGGCAGATTTGCGTGGTGCGGGATGCCAGTTGCTGACCATCGGGCAGTACTTGCAGCCCACAAAAAAACACCTGCCCGTACAGGAATATATTCATCCGGATCAATTTGCAAAATACAAAGCCTTGGGTCTTGGGCTTGGATTCAAGTTTGTAGAAAGCGGCCCCTTGGTTCGTTCGTCTTACATGGCAGAAACGACCTTCAATCAAATTGTACAATAAAATGATACGCTTTACAGATTGGGGTGTCATTGATTACAAGCAAGCGTGGGATCGGCAAACCGAGATCTTCACCGAATTGATCTATGCAAAAAAAAGCCCCGGCTATCTGGATATTGCCGACCAACGGCAGCAAGTAATTTTCTGTGAACACCCGCATGTATATACATTGGGTGCCCACGGAGATACTTCCAATATGCTTATTCAAGATGAACGGCTCAAGTCATTGGGAGCCACCTTCTATAAAACGGATAGGGGTGGCGACATCACCTACCATGGTTATGGGCAGATTGTGGTGTATCCTATTGTTGATCTCGAAGTTTTGAATTTGTCGTTAAAGCAGTACGTGCATTGTTTGGAGGAAGCGGTTATCCAGACGCTTCTTCGCTATGGGTTAAAGGCCGAACGAGCAAAAGGAGCAACAGGTGTGTGGTTTGAGTACGAAACTTCTTCTGCTCGCAAAATATGTGCAGTGGGCGTTCGTGCCTCGCATTTTGTCACCATGCACGGAATCGCTTTCAATGTCGCCACGGATCTTGATTATTTCAGTTACATCAATCCGTGTGGGTTTGTTGACAAAGGAGTAACTTCTTTGGAGAAAGAATTGGGCAAACCGATCGACATCGAAGAGGTGAAAGCCATCCTTAAAGAAGAATTGGCGAGATTGCTACATCGGTAACCCTTTATTCTTCGTTTACTTTTATCTCGTAAGTGACTGGTATTGCCTTCAAAAACAGGCCGATAACGCCGCAATACTTATCGAAGGAAAGCTCCACGATGCGTTGCAGTTTGGGCAACGGCAAGTCTTTTCCTGTAAATTCATACACCAATTTTATCTCCGTGTAGTATTTCGGATCTTCGTCGCGGGCATTTCCCGATACGTGGATTTTCAAGTCGCTCACCTCTATTCGCATTTTGCGCAGCAAACTCACAATATCCATTCCCGAACAGTCGGCAGCAGCTACCAGTAGGAGTTTTTTCGGACGCGGCCCGGCATTTTCCCCGCCACCTTCCACGCCTGTGTCGATCACGATCGTATGTCCGTCCAATTCTGTTTCAAACCGGTTTTTTCCTTTCCAGATGGAGGTTATGTTGTGTTCCATAATATTTGATATTTTTATTGAAATCTGTTTATGGAAAAACAAGTGGTTTATTGTTTTTGTTCGGAAGGCTTTACCACTTCTTTTTCTTGCAACAAATCGTCCCTCGACTTACTCATCGTCACCAGATATACCCCACCAAAAATCAAGATTGCCGCCAATAGCTTTTCAACGGTGAATGTGTCCATTCCCATCCAGATGGCCACAAAAGAGGCGATAAGTGGCTGGAGGTTGTTGTAGGCGGATATGGTAGTGGGGCGGATCCGTTTTTGTGCCAACGGAATCATCATAAAGGTCAAGAAAGTGGCTCCAAAAAGGATGAAGGCTAACATCCAGTAGCCTGTGCTTTCTCCCGCTACAAAGACCGGCGATGTGACGGTGGCTTTCCATGTGAAGGGTAGCAATGCGATCGTAGCAAAGCTAAACATCCATTTCATGATCGTAAGTGGGGAATATTTTAAGGAAAGTGGCTTGGTGATTACCAAGTAAAACGCATAGAAAAATTGCGAAGCCACAATGGAGATGTTGCCGATTGCGTTCCCCGAATTGCCTCCAGCCATCAAATGTTTTCCCTGAAAAACCAACCAGACTGCCCCCAATGCGCCTAGAAGAATGCCTCCGGCCTTCTTGAAAGTAATCGGTTCCTTGAGGATGACTGCCGCAATCAGCATCGCAAACAAGGGGGTGCTCGTGGTGATGATCGAAGCGTCCACCGGTGATGTCTGCTCCAAGCCAAAGGCAAACAACCCTTGGTTGAGAATCGTGCCGCTCAACCCGCCCACTAAAAGAATCATGACATCTTTCCTCGTCAGCCTTTCCCGAGGAAAGAAGAACGACACCAGCCAAAAAGCCACCGCTGCGAATGTGACCCGTACTGTTGTCAAAGCAAACGGGGTCATGTAGTGATGGAGGTAGAGTTCTTTGGTGACAGGGATGTTGAGGCCAAAGATGGTCATCACAAAAAGCATGATTAAATTGCCTTGCAGCTTGGGCGAAAGTTTCATTTGCAGTTGATTTGTTTATTAGCCTAAGGGCAAATCTGCCATTACAATGCCAGCATTCGGCTGACGTATTTTCCAATGATATCGAATTCGAGATTTACCACACTTCCCGGTTTGATTTGATGGAAATTGGTGAATTCATACGTGTATGGAATGATGGCCACCTGGAAGGTGTTGTCCGTCGGGTTGCAAACCGTTAGGCTTACCCCGTTCACCGTCACCGAACCTTTGTCCACCGTGAGGTATCCTTTTTGTGCCATTTCCTTGCTGAATGGGTATTCGAACGTGAAATACCAGCTGCCATTTGCTTCTTCCACATTGGTGCAGGTCGCAGTTTGATCCACATGGCCTTGCACGATATGTCCATCCAACCGTCCGTTCATCAGCATGCTTCTTTCAAGGTTCACTTTGTCACCGATCTTCAATAAGCCAAGATTCGACCGGTCTAAAGTTTCCTGAATGGCGGTAACGGTGTATGTGCCTGCCGTTTTTTCAACCACAGTGAGGCAAACCCCATTGTGGGCAACACTTTGGTCTATTTTCAACTCGTTTACAAACGAACAACTCATTGTGATGTGCAGGTTGCCTTCTTCTCTTTTCAGTTCTACAACTTTTGCAGCCTCTTCTATAATTCCAGAAAACATATTTTCTCGTTTTATTTAGGTTTTATTTTTTTACAAAGTTAGGAAATTATACCAATTCTCCTGCCGCAACAACACAGATTATCGAGAAGGGAGTAGTTGCTTGCGAGGCTATGTTTTTGTAAAGCAAGAAAAAAGCGTATCTTTGCGCTGGATTTCAGTCCTTGATTTGTTACACCCTCGAACCGATTTATTCTGGTGAATATGCGACTGCTTTTATCACTATCCTTGCTCTTATGGGCATTCTGTGTGTCTGCTCAAGATTATGATCAGACTTGCTACTTTGGTTTCAGCTTTGAGATCAGCAGTAACAATGCCTGGGGGTATGGTGAGCCTGTGATTACACAAGTGGATCCGTATTCGAATGCGGCACAAGCGGGTTTGAAACAGGGTGACATAATCATGGAAGTGAATGGCAAAGCCACTTATCTCCGGCACTATGATTTGATTGCATCTTGGATTTTTGATAATAGTTCGCGTGAAGTGAAGTTTACAATTCGCAACTTGAACAATAGCTTCAAAGAAGTATCAGTCTCACGCTATTGCCGGAATTCGGATGCCATAACGGAAGACGAATTGGCTGATTGGTACTCATTATATAGTCTGGAAGGCAACAACGCGAGACATTTCAGCCTGCCGATGAAAGTGCAGGCCTACCCGGAGGTGGACTTCACGGATTATTATACATACGATTTTATTTTTAAAGAAAAAACTACTGAAATTGACGATTACATCGTTCATCAAATTGAAAAAGGTCTGAATCAAAGAGGGTTGACACGTGACCTGAAGGATCCTGACATATTGATACAAATTTATTATTCGTATGAACCGAATAAGAATTACATCCCTGATCCTCTCGCCGACTCAAAACTTGGAGAAATGCGATACGATGTCGATTTACAACGAATGGTGTGCGTGCCAGTGGATTCGGCAAAGAATGGGCCAACGGCAAACTACATCAAAGGATCTGTAAATTTTGGTTTTCAGTTTTTCGAAAAAAAATACATCCATCCCGGGCAATTGACCCAAATATGGGATGTTGAATTGCAGGAATATCTCGTGGGAGGTAATTCACTGCAAGACTATTGTCAGATGCACGTCCCGCTGATGATTGCGGCTTATCCGTATCAATCTCCGACCAGCACGATGAAGTATTCTGTGGATTTCAAGGAGTATAATTACACGGGGATAAGCTTCAACCGACAGGATCTGTCCACTGTCGAGAACGTGGATCAGAATTCCCCGGCTTTTGTAGCTGGCCTTCGACAAGGAGACCGAGTGTTGAGTGTGAATGGAATTCCGTTTGCCCATTCGGCATTCGATTCAAAAAGTGCTTATGCTGATTTTGTGGGCGAAACAATGGCTTTCAGGGATATCTCTGTTGGTTTCTACAACGACAAGGTGAAAGATTATTCTTATCCTTGGTATATTGGTTCTTATGGGAAAATTACCAAAGAATTTAAGAAAAGGCGTTATGCGGCAGGTTTTTCCTACCTCTTTGGCTTCGAAAGGTATGTAAATTCCAAACCTTTTTCAGAACTGACTTTCGTAGTTGAACGACGGGGGAAATCATTTACCTTCAAGGTGCTTCCGGAGAAGCGAAAGTCTGCAAACTTAGTAAATAGTAATTAAAAATATTTTCGGGGGAAGTTTCCCAAGTGTTATTATATTGGTTGATAAAAAAGAAATGATTACAGTTTCAAATTTAGGAATTCAGTTTGGTAAAAGAGTGTTGTTTCAGGACGTAAATCTAAAGTTTACGAGTGGAAATTGTTATGGGATCATTGGTGCCAACGGTGCCGGGAAATCTACCCTTCTTAAAATCTTAAGTGGCGAAAAAGATCCCACCCAAGGCTCGTTCACATTAGGTTCGGGCGAACGCTTGTCGGTGCTTTCGCAGGATCACTTTGCTTTCGATTCGCAAACAGTACTCGACACCGTGATGCAAGGCCACACAGTGCTTTGGGATATTATTCAAGAAAAAAACATCTTGTATGCGAAAGAGGATTTCAGCGATGCGGATGGAATCCGTGCTTCGGAATTGGAGGAAAAATTCGCAGAAATGGAAGGCTGGAATGCAGAAAATGATGCTGCAAGTTTGTTGGACGGGTTAGGTGTGCCTAACGATTTGCACGACCAGTTGATGGGAGACCTGAGCGGCAAGCAAAAAGTGAGGGTGCTGCTTGCCCGTGCATTGTTTGGTAATCCCGACAACTTGTTGCTTGATGAGCCAACCAATGACTTGGACATCGACACCGTGATGTGGCTTGAAAATTACCTCGCCAATTTCGAAAATACCGTATTGGTGGTTTCGCACGACCGTCACTTTTTAGACTCGGTTTGTACGCACACCGTGGACATCGATTTCGGAAAAGTCAACCTCTTTGCAGGCAACTACTCTTTCTGGTACGAATCGAGCCAGTTGGCTTTGCGTCAGCAACAGCAGCAAAACAAGAAAGCCGAAGAGAAGAAGAAGGAGCTGGAAGAGTTTATTCGCCGATTTAGTGCCAACGTGGCCAAATCGAAACAAACCACCAGCCGGAAAAAAATGATCGAAAAGCTCAATATTGAGGAAATCAAACCCTCTTTGCGCCGCTATCCGGGAATTATTTTTTCACCTGACCGCGACCCGGGAAACAAAATCCTCGAGGTGAACGGGCTGAGCAAATCCGTCGAGGGAAAAGTATTGTTCAACAACGTGAGTTTCAATGTAGAAAAAGGAGATAAAATCATTTTTCTTTCCAAAGACCCTCGTGCCATGACAGCTTTCTTCGAGATCATTAACGAAGCAGCAACGCCAGACAAAGGTACTTTCAGTTGGGGGCAGACCATCACTCCGGCTTACCTTCCTTTGGACAACAGCGTTTTCTTTCAAGATGAATTGAACCTGGTGGATTGGTTGTCGCAATTTTCGGACGACACAAGTGAAATCTATGTCAAAGGATTTCTTGGAAGAATGCTTTTTTCTGGAGAAGAGGTGTTGAAAAAGACGAAAGTGCTTTCCGGAGGAGAAAAAATGCGCTGCATGATTGCCCGCATGATGCTCCGTAGTGCCAACTGCCTTGTGCTGGATTCGCCCACAAACCACCTTGATTTGGAATCGATCCAGGCATTCAACAATACTCTGGTTGCATTCAAAGGGAATGTTTTGATGGCTTCGCATGACCACGAATTCATCCAGACAGTGTGTAACCGCATCATTGAATTGACTCCAAACGGAGCAATTGACAAACTGATGGATTATGACGATTACATCACTTCGGAGGACATCAAGAAACTGAAGGAGAAAATGTATTAATTCCTGATGCAAGGCAAGGGCGATAAGGGAAAAAATTAGATATATAGTAAAAGATCGTTGCCGAAATAATCTGGCAACGATCTTTGTTTTTTGCCGCCGTTTGTCATTTTTTCATCCACAAGGGCTTCGCCTTTTCTATTTCTTTTTGAACCGGACAATCTGCGTCGTGAGCCCCTTCGAGGCAGCCGATGCTCATCAGAAATTCGCCCACAATTTCCCCTCCTGTGAATTTGAAGGTTTTTTTAAACAGCTTCACCCATTCCGTTTTGGAAAGCGGGTGGTGGTGTTCGAGCCATTTTTCGAATGAACCGAATTCCGCTTGCAGTTTCAAAATCGTTTTCGCATTTTCAATGGCCGCATTCACTTTTAACTTATTGCGGATAATTCCGGCATCATTGAGCAGGCGTTCTGTATCCGTTTCGGAATAGTTTGCAATCTTTTGGATGTTGAAATGGTCGTATGCCAAACGGAAAGAGGGCTCTTTTTTCAAAATGGTTTCCCAACTGAGTCCGGCTTGGTTGATTTCAAGAATTAGCCGACCGAAAAGTTCGTTGTCGTCGTGGATGGGAAATCCATAAAATTTGTCGTGGTAATTCTTGTGGAGGACTTTTTTTTCTTCAGGGGTGATGGTCGGGATATAGCTGCAATAGGACATAAAATGGGATTTTTATTATTCTTAATCAAGGATGAATTCGTCGCCTGGAGCAGGAATTTCGATGCTCGAGAATCCTTCTTTTTGGAGGATCCCCTTGTATGCTTGCTGGACATCGTAATCACCGTGAACCAAAAAAGTTTTTTTCACTTGTTTAGCATCTTGGCAGGAAAGAAATTGTTTCATTTCGCTATAATCGCCGTGTCCAGAAAACGATTCAATCTTCTCTATCCGGGCATTCACTTGGTGATATTCCCCGAAGATGGAAATGTAGCTCAAGCCGGGTTGCTGAATGCGTGCGCCAAGAGATGTTGGCGAACAATAGCCCACGATAAGGATCGTGTTGTTGGGATTGGAAATATTATTGGCCACGTGATGCTTTATTCGCCCGGCCTCCATCATCCCCGATGATGAAATGATGATACAAGGGCCTTCTTTTTCAACGAGCTGCTTGGACTCCTCCACTTTTTTGATGTAATACAAACGGTTGAACCCGAATGGATCGTCGTCGTATTTTAATACTTTTTTCACTTCTTTGTTCATGCACTCTGTGTGCATTCGGAACACGTCAGTGGCATTCACCGAAAGCGGACTGTCCACATACACATCTATGCGGGGAAGTTTTCCGGCATTGTAGAAATTGTTTAGTACGAAAACAATCTCTTGGGTTCGTCCGATTGCAAAAGAAGGAATTATCAATTTGCCTTTTCGCTCGACACACGTTTCGGTGATGATGCGTAACAGGTCTTCTTCCGACTCTATTTGAGGTTCGTGCAAACGGTCGCCATAAGTTGACTCAGTGATGAGGTAATCGCATTGAGGAAACGGCATGGGTGGATGGATAATGCGGTTGTGCGGACGGCCAATATCGCCTGTGTATGCAAGGCGAATGACTTTGTCACCCTCCTTTATTTCCAGATTCACCACGCCACCACCCAGTATGTGGCCTGTGTTGGTGAATTTGACGTTGACACTGTCTTCTCTTTTTTTGCCCGTGATGTAAAAACGCCGGTTATAGGCCACGCCAATAAACAATTCCATGCAAGCTTCTGCATCTTCAACAGTGTAAAGAGCTTCAACAGTAGATTTTCCCTGTTTGATCCTCTTTTTATTGAACCATTCTATATCAGTCTCCTGTATGTGGCCGCTGTCGGCCAGCATAATCGAGCAGAGGTCGCGGGTGGCGTTGGTGCAAATAATAGAGCCACGAAACCCATTTTTATACAGATATGGAATCAATCCCGAGTGATCGATATGGGCATGCGACAGGATCAAGTAATCGATGGTGGAAGGATCGAAGCCTAATTCACGGTTTTTACTGTCTGTTTCCAACCCTTTTCCCTGAAACATGCCACAGTCGAGAAGAATTTTTATTCCGTCGTTGCATGTGATTAAGTGTTTGCTGCCTGTAACTTCGCGTGCAGCACCGATAAATTGGATTTTCATAAGGTTAATTTTGTTTGTTAGGCGGCATGGAATAAGTCATAAATTTAGGTTTATGACCTATCAAAGATAAAGTTTTTTATGTGTCCGATAAAATAAGTGATCGAAATAATTTGTCGTTGCGACAGCTGGCTTTCAACAAAGTGCCAGTTGTAACCTTGTTGGCATGCAGTCTTCCCCACATGGGCACAAGGTAACTTGTTCACTAGTTCAATTGTATTTTGCAAGATTTTATATTTTCGTGATGGAATGTCTGTGTAAAAACAAGAAGAAGTATATATAAACAAAAAATGGATACATCTTGTATCCCTTCTGCTTTTCGTTCAAAATGGATAACCCATTTTGAACGCATCAAATAACCTAATCAAACCTAAAAAAACAATCTAAATTTACCTAATTGGGATGATACCCACTAAATAACCAAAATTTCAATCTTCTTACCTAAATAAACCTGAATGATCTAAATCTCTCATTGATTCATGATGCAAAAATAAGCACTGTTTTTTATATAGCAAAATATTTTTGAGAAAAAATATGTTGTTTAACATGATTTTTCTATTTTGGTATCGACTATTCGTTTTTTAATATATCACCTGAGCATATAAGAAAGAACTATTTTGTTTATTGTCAATGATATACGCATGAATCAGCCTATGGCCAGACAGGGTCTAAACTTGAGGAAGTGTTTCGTTGCTGGTATTTCAAATCTTGCAACATTGACGATTTCACGCGAAACACCACAAGATAACTTTTGTAGGGGCCAATTGGGATGAAAGATGCGGTGAGGCTGAAACAATGCAAGTCGCGTGTGAGATTGCAGGTCATATACGAGAACTTGCTGTCGTCGAAGTCATAACTCGTGCTGAAGGAGAAGCTCCAGTTCTTGGTTGGCTGAATGCTTCCACTCAAGCCAAGATTGTGGGTCAATTTATATTTGTATTCACATTTCACCGCATCAAAGCGGCTAGTATTGTAGGCGTAGTTGAATGAATAATTCATCGATAGATTCCATTTCACTTCATTCTGAAGGTAGCCATCCTTGTCGTATGATCCTTCATCCTTTTTCTTGCCATTGAGAAGGCTTTGGCTTCCGTTGGAAATCGAATCTGAATTGCTCGGGGCTACTTGCCCGCTCTTGTCGTCTTTTTTTGCATTGGGATTTGCATCCGTCCCTTTATCCACCTTTTTACCAAACCATTTTTTAAAGGTATCCTGGTTGATGGATGGAGAAATTGAATAGCCAGTATTCATCAGTCGTCCGATAGCTCCAGTTTTAGTCACACGCAACCTGTCAACTCGCTGAAGAGCTGTACCTGCAGTATTCACTTTATAGGTATAGGGATCAAATGTGGCATTCAGGTTTACTGTCAATGATTTACTTAATTTCAAGCGCGTGTTGGTACTTATGTTGCTCCATTTGAATTCGGAGGCTAACATGTTATAACTAGTACTTGTGGAAAAATTATCAATCAAACTGATGATTTTTGTTCCCGTAGAATCTTTATCGGATTTCACTTTCATTTCCAAATTGTTCTGGAAACTGAAATTCAGGCTTCCTGTTTTACCGGTTGATGGTGGGCTATAGACGTTTCCGCTATAGGGACTATAGTAGTAAGTTTTCAGATCACCATTGCCGTCATAATATTGATAAGACTCATAAAAGCCATACGATTTAGCACCAAAATTAGGGGCATAGGAGAATGAGATGCTGGGGGTGAATACGTGGCGTATTTTTCGGATGTATTTTTCGCCAAACAAAGGCGTGAACATTCCATATAGTTTTGTTTGCAAACTAACGGAAGTGCTGTATTTATAAGTCCGGAAGAAACCGTAAACGGTGTCCAATGGCACCAATTCCTCCTCCTCAAAGTCATAAGCCTTATATGACTTGTGCGTGTGCCATTGCTCCTCGTAAGAAATAGAGGGTGTGATGCTGATGTAGTTGAACAAATTGAAAGAAGCGCCAATAGGCACGCTGTGGCGCGCACCGTTTTTCCAATCTTTCACCAGATTGGATTTGAAGAGTGTATCTTCTCTCGTGCTGATGCTATTGCTGAAGGAGCCAGAATAGCTCAGGTAGATTTTTTCGTACCACCGTTCTGATCCGACTACGTTTTTTCTTTTGAAAGGGTATATCCGGCTCATTGTGATCGACAAATTGGGCAGGGTTACAGCTACTGTTGAGTCGGATGAGCGTTGTGAGATCTGCATGGAGGCGGAAAGACTCCATTTCGAATTGGGGAATGTTTGCGACAAGCTCACCGAAGAGCTTTTGGCATTGGATGTGTAGTCGGATGTTGTCGTCGAATACAGGCTGTTATGATTGTAGGAACTGGTTTGAAAGTTCACGCTTGCCGACAACTGCCTGTAGGCGTTGGCTTTGGCATCCTGGGTGTGTGTCCATTTGATGCTAAAATCTTTAGAAACGGAATAGCTGGATGGAATTTCCTTGTCCCCTGTTTTTTTTACCAAGTAGTTGCCAGTAAATGATCCCGAATATTTATAGCGTTTCTTATATGTTGATTGGGCATTCATACCCCATGATCCTTTTGTATAGATGTCGCCCGTAAGTGCCAAATCCACATTGTCGTTGAATGCAAAATAGTAACCACCGTCTGTCAACCCGAATCCCCGCTCCAATTCGTCCGCATAAGAAGGGAAAATGATACCGGAAGAATATTTGCTGGTAAACGGAAAGAAGCCAAATGGAATGGCGAGCGGAAGGGGGACATCTGCGACAACCAAGTATGCAGGTCCAGTGACCACGTCTTTTTGGGGCCTTACTTTTGCTTTTGTCAAATTTAAGTAGAAATGAGGGTGGTCATGGTCGTCACAAGTGGTATATTTGCCATCGCACATGAAGAATGAGCCGTCGTCGTTTTTCTTTGCTTTCTCTGCCACAATATAGCCTTCTCCTTGCTGGGTGACTACATGCGTTATATATCCCTTTTTCGTCTTGAAATTATACTTGATTGTTTTTGCTTCGTATTTGTCATTCTCTCCTTGGGAAAATTCGGGGTATCCAAATTCTTTTCCCAAAGAATCCAGGCCATATTTTGCCCAAACAATGCTGCTGTCCATGTTTGTGGTCAGGTATTCCCCCTTAAGACTTAAATCTTTGTATTTCACTTGTGCACTTCCATACAAATAAGCCCAATTTCCCTCGGTGAACACAATGGAATCTTTTGCGGTGTAATCTACCATTGCATCCAAAGCTTGCCGTTTCGTTCGGGTGCTGTCTTTGGCTATGGAGTCATTTGGGATGGAATCGCTGGAGGATTTGGTACGTTGGTTATTATTCGCTGCGTGTTGTGATGATGGAGTTTGGTTACTCTGCTTCCTCGCATTTCCGTTTGTTTGAGTTCCAGTATTTCCCGAATTTTGATTTTCAAGAGGTAACGCTACTCCTGCTACTGTCATCAAGAGAAATAATGCCAAAATTGGATATGTTCCTATACGGGAATGTTTCATCTGAATCAAAGTACAATAATTGTAGCTGCTTTTGGCTGCAAAGCTAACTATTTTTGGAGACTATCTCAATATATGGGAGCTATTTTAATGCCGAATATCTGTTTGCTTAAGAAATAATAAGGATTTGCAGGATATTTGTTGAACGGTTAAGTGGAAATGAAGAATCCGAACAACAAAACTATTTTCACTAGTGAGCAAGAAATGAATTTTCCGATCAAGTGGATAAAAGTTAATGCCCGCAGAATTGATCTACGGGCAAATAACAAAAGATAACACTAAAACAACCTAAATACCTTAACGCTCTATTCTGAAAGGATTCAAATCGAGGCTTGTCTTTTCGCCTCCAATAAGCTCCGAAATCAACAAGCCAGTAGCGGGGGCGAGCGTAACCCCCATCATGGAATGGCCTGTGCCTACAAATACGTTTGAATAATCTTTGAGTTTGCCGATAAATGGCAGACCGTCGAATGAGCAAGGGCGGTGACCCTGCCAGATTTCCGAGTCATTTACCTTCATCCTTGTTTGTGCTGGATAAAATTCGCCTACTGCTTTTATAATTTGCTGCACACGGGCATGACGTATTTTCATGTCGCCAAAGCCGACTTCCATCCCGCCGCCAAACTGTGTCAGCCCATTTCCGAGCGGAGTGACCGCCACATTGGCATCCGACAAAAGGGCGGGATAATGAATAGGAGCATTGACTTTTATCTTGAAGCTGTAGCCCTTTCCCGGTTGAACGGGTACACGCACATCAAGTTTTTTTAGCACTGGCAAACTCCAGATGCCAGCAGAAACAACTATTTCATCGAAAGGAATAGTTCCTTTCGAAGTTACTACCGCAGTGGCTTTCACTCCATCTGAAAGAATATCAGTTACTTCGCACTCGGTCAATAGCTCAACACCGGCCCTCGGCAATGCTTTTTGCAAAGCTTGCATCAAAGCCGCAGGGTTCAGGTGGTCGTCGGAATGGTAATGCACACCGCCCGAAACCAGTGGAACTGCATCTGGTTCAAGCTTATGAACGTCTGCAGCTGAAAGGTCTGTGACGTTCAATCCTGCTTTTCGCGCAATTTCCGCCTCGTGCCTCAACTCTTCGCCCACTTTCTCCAACTTGTAAAGCATCAGCAAACCTTGCTGCCAAAAAGGAAAATCCAGTTCGTTGCTCTTTTTCAAGTCTTCATACAAACTTTTGCTCAGCAAGCTGAGATTTTTCAAGATGGGGATTGATTTCTCCACATGTTCGTTGGTTGCAGCGCCTAAAAACCGCATGTACCAGTGAATTAAATCTGGAGAAGGAAACATGCGGGCAGCAACCGGTGAACTCGCTTTGAACATGTTTTTCACCCCTTTACGTAACATTTCGGGCGACGCAAATGGAATAACGTGACTTGGCACAATGAGTCCGGCATTGCCGTACGAACAACCATCCGTCATGTCTGTTCGTTCTATCACTGTCACATCGGCACCTTTTTTCTGCAAATACCAGGCCGTGAAGAGCCCGACAGCACCACCTCCAACTACAACTATTTTGCTCATGACAAAAAATACTGAATTACAGGGTCATTACTATATCAATGATGATGATCGAATCACTGAAGCACTCGGTCTCATGGTCACGGTTAGATTACCTGAAAACCATGCGCATAGGGATCGTCTTCGTCGTCGATAAATATATTGTTGAAGCCTGTGATTTTCGCCCAACCTTCCACACTTGGGATAATGGCATCGAAATCACCTACCTTCGTCAGATCTTCCACACGGCCGATAAATTGACTTCCAATGATGCTTTCATGAATGAATTGGTCGCCTTTTCCCAATTTTCCGCGAGCTACCAATTGAGCCAAGCGCGCAGATGTCCCTGTGCCACAAGGAGATCGATCGATAGCTTTGTCGCCATAGAACACTGCATTACGCCCATTCGCTTCCGGCGAAAGGGTCGCACCCGTCCATTGGATATGGCTGACACCTGAAATCAAGGGATTTTCGGGGTGTTGGAAACTAAAATGTTCGTTGATAAGCTTACGCAGAGGACGACTAAATGCGATTAATTCGTCTGCCGTGTAATGTTCAAGTCCTTTGAAATTTTCCTGGGGATCCACGATGGCGTAATAATTGCCACCGTAGGCTACGTCAAATTTGATGCATCCAAGGGGTGGAAAATCAATTTCCAAATCGCGTCCGGCCAGATAGGAGGCAATGTTGGTGAGTCGAACCGACTTCACTTTTTTGCCTTCCATCGTATATTTCACGCGGATAAGTCCTGCTGGGGCTTCCATCCGCACTTCGCCTGGAACTTTCGGGGTAATCAATCCTTGTTCGATGGCCACAGTAATCGTGCCGATGGTGCCATGCCCGCACATCGGCAAACAACCACTGGTTTCGATGAACAAAACGCCGACATCGTTGGCCGGATTCACTGGTGGATAAAGAATGCTTCCCGACATCATGTCGTGACCGCGCGGTTCAAACATCAAGCCTTTGCGAATCCAATCATACTCTTTCAGAAAATGCAACCTCCGTTCGAACATGCTATTTCCGTCGAGCCAAGGACCGCCACCGGCAACCACTCTCACCGGATTGCCGCAAGTGTGTGCATCTACACAAAAAAAAGTTTTTGAAGCCATAACAGTTTATCGTTTAATGGGTTCTTGAGACAGCTGACTGTTGATTCGGCGCCATATCTTCAGCGGATTTGCATCTTTCAATTCGTCTGGCAAATACGCATCGGGAGCATCCTGAAAAGCTACCGGACGGACAAAACGTTTGATAGCATCCACCCCAACGGAAGTGAAGCGGCCATCGGTAGTGGAAGGATAAGGCCCTCCGTGTTGCATCGCATAGCAAACTTCCACGCCAGTAGGCACACCGTTGAAAATCAATCGGCCCACCACTTCCTGTATCGTTTTGATAGCCGTTGCGTATTTCTCTACATCTGCATTCGTGGCAAGCACAGAGGCAGTAAGCTGTCCATCGAATGCAGCCAATACTTTTTCAAGTTCATCGGCTCCGCTACAAACAATCAGCAAGGAGAATGGACCAAAAATCTCTTCCGCAATTTCAGGGTGTTGGACAAAATCCCAACCGGCCACCCGTGCCACTGCCGGACGTCCTTTGAGCGAGCTGCCTTCGGTGTCTGACTCGGCCAATTTTTCCACTTGAGTTTTTGTGAAAATCTGCTCGGTGCGGGTCGTATAATTTTTATATATATTGTTGTGCAACATGGCTTGCGGCACCAACTTTTTAATTTCTTCCGCCAAAGTAGCCTGAAACGATGAAGCGGCTTCCGATTCCACCACCACTATCACACCCGGATTGGTGCAAAATTGCCCAGCCCCCATATTGAGAGAAGAAGCCATCGTTGCGGCCAACTGCGCAGGTGCCGATAGCAATTTTTCAGGAAGAAGAATCACCGGATTCACGCTACCCATTTCGGCAAACACAGGTATCGGTTCTTTCCGTTTCTGCGCCAATTCATAGAGGCTTTTTCCCCCGAAAAACGAACCAGTGAAAGCCACTGACTTCACCTCTGGATGCAGCACCAATGTTTCGCCTACCGAAAATTCGATGGCATTCAACGATGAAAATACGCCATCCGGCATTCCTGTTTTTTTCGCTGCGTCAGCAATGGCACCAGCCACCAATTCGTTTGTTCCGGCATGATAGGGATGCACTTTTACAATCACCGGATTACCGGCCGCTAACGCAGATGCAGTGTCTCCACCGGCTGTGGAAAATGCCAGAGGGAAATTACTTGCCGTAAACACCACAACTGGTCCTACGGGTAGCAACATCTTGCGGATGTCGGGCCGTGGCGCAGGCACCCTATCAGGCAAAGCTGTGTCGATCGTGGCTTCAGCCCAATGTCCATCTTCGAGAAGAGAAGCAAAGAGACGCAATTGCCCCGTTGTCCGACCTCTTTCGCCTGTAATACGTCCTTCGGGAAGCCCTGATTCGGCACAAGCACGTTCAATCAATTCTGCTCCTAAAGCCTCTATTTCATCGGCAATGGTGCGCAAGAAAGATGCTTTTTCGAGGCCCGATTTGGTTTTATACACCGCATAGGCAGCTTTCGCCTTTGCTACAGCACACTCTACTTCTTCGGCATTGGCTTGTACAAAACTTCCGGGCAACACTTCGCCAGCCGGGGAGCTATAGGTGTGAAACGTGGTCTCACCCTTGGCCGACAGCTCAAAACCAAGTATATTTTTACCGTGTATCATACCAATTTTAATTAAAGAAGAAAAGAACGCAAACACGTACAGTACATGAAAGCCACAAGAAAATCCGTAAAAACGAACTGGCTATGCGATCGCTCTTGTAACCGTCCGGACGTTTACGTCCTTTTGAAAAAAACAGATCGGAAATTTCTTATTCTGCCTATTATAGATTCAAGTAATCGGGCAATTCGGGACGCACAGCCAAAGCCGTGTTCAGAATGTTGAGAATGCGCTCGCGCTCGGTTCCTTGAAGAGGCAAACGAGGCAAGCGGACGATTTCGTTTCCCAAGCCAGTAAGCGACTCCGCCAACTTGATATTTTGAACCAATTTAGTGGACACGTCCAGCTCAAGCACAGGCAAGAACCAACGGTAGATTTCAAGTGCTTCCTGAATTCTTCCAGCTTTGATCAAACGGTAAATAGCTACCGTTTCCCGAGGGAAGGCGCACACTAATCCGGCTACCCATCCGTCGGCACCCATCAAGATACTTTCCATACCCAAGGTATCGACACCTGTGAAGACAGCAAAACGATTGCCGAACGCATTTTTCATGCGGGTAACGTTCGAAATGTCGCGGGTAGATTCTTTTACAGCTTGGATCGTAGGCAAATCTTCCAATTGACGGAACATATCGGGAGAAATCCAGATTTTATAATCGGCAGGATTGTTGTAAAGGATAATCGGCAAATCAGTAGCTTGGGCTACTGTGCGCAAGAACAAGACTGTTTCGTGGTCGTCTGAAGTGTAACGCATTGGAGGCAAAAGCATTAATCCGTCGGCTCCGTTGTCGCGTGCGCTGATAGCAGCAGCAACAGCCAATTTGGTAGTTGATTCGGCCACATTCATCAATGTAGGAATTCTTCCAGCTATTTTGGCTACCGTGTGTTTCAGCAAAGCATCTTTGTCTTCTTGAGTCAATGTGCTTGCTTCACCCAAAGAACCAGCCAAAATGATACCATCTACGCCGGCTTCGATTTGAGCATTCAAATTGATGTCAAATGCCTCGAAATCTAATTCATCATCGGCTGTAAATTTGGTTGTGACTGCGGGAAAAACCCCTTTCCATTCGAATTTCATCTTGATTCTTTTTATTTATAATTGAACATCTTTTTTGAAGGAAACATTTCGTATGAAATGATACGACAAAATTAGGGAAACACCAAATACCTCTATACTTCGATTCTTACCCAAAAACAATACAATCTTATCTTATTTATTAGATATTCTTTCTTTAAGAAGGGATATTTCATACTATTTTGTTAATTTAGCAGAAAATATCCCTCTTGTTAGATACGATAAAAAAGATGAAGCGATGAAAATATTGCCTTTTAAAATAGCAAAACCGGTGAATGAATCTTTTTGGATTCAACGGGAAGACTTGGCCCACATGTACGACATCCTGCACCAGCACGACGAGATGCAAATAACTCTCATCCGGGAAGGCACGGGAACCCTCATTGCCGGAAACCGAGTTTGCGAATTTGTAGCAGGAGATATTTTTGTGTTTGGCTACAAGCTTCCGCACGCTTTTCGCAACGACCCGGCCTACTATCACCCCGAAAATGGTTTGGTGGCTCGCTCCACTTCCGTTTATTTTGAATGGAATGTACCCGGACAAACCTTTTGGAATCTACCCGAGAATAGATTGCTGACGGAATTTGCGGCAAAAACAGAGCGAGGCATCTTTTTTCCGGCAAATACCCATTGGCAATTAGCTTCCGATATTGAAAAACTGGCTGAAGTGACCGAGATAGACCGCCTTATTCTCTTGCTTTCAGTGCTGAAACAATTGGCGTTGTCTCCCAATGCGGTGATGCTCTCCACGGAAGGTGCTTATAGCAAGCTGAACGAAAACGACGAAAAAAGGTTGGATGCTGTTTATCGCTTCACCATGAACGAATTCCACCGCACCATCAACCTCGACGAGATAGCTGGTATTGCCAACATGACGGTGAACTCCTTTTGCCGCTACTTCAAGACTCGCACGCGCAAGTCTTACCTGGATTTCCTTACGGAATACCGCATCGGGCAAGCTTGCAAAATGCTGCAACAAGAGGAAATGAGCATTGCCGACATTGCCTTCCATGTGGGATTTGGGAATTTGTCTAATTTCAACCGGAAATTTAAGGAAATAAATGGTTGCACGCCGAGGGAATTCAGGATGAAGCAAGAGAAATAGGAATTATTCTATCTGATAAATTTTATAAGCTATTTTAGGATCGTAGCTATTCACGATTCCCCCTATCCAATTTTACCAGACTTTTGTAAATTGTACTTATGATATGATATTTGCAAGTTTTCAAGAATTGTTGAGCCTCCTCTTAAAAAAACAATAAAATGGAATCTGCTGTATTTGTGGGCAACGACGAGCGCTTGTTCTGTCAACGGTCTAAGGATCGCAGCAGGGCAACCGCCGAGCTATACCGCCAACTTGGATTGGCATCTTATGAGGCGATAGAAGCGTTTGTGGAATGCAAACCATTCTGATGTCAACAAAGTAATAGTAAGGATCAACATTCTTTTGTTTATTAATCAGATAGGGGATACGCTTTGAACCTATAATAAAAGTACATATTTAGTATTTCTTTTACCGTTTTCTGTTGTTATGTGCGTTAGTAGTCATCTTCTGCCGATCAGAAAACGGCTATGTTTTATATATCTTCTTCTCAAATAATGCAGTAAAGATTTATAATTCTTTTTCACCATGATCGTAAATAATGCACGTTTCTTGATTTAAATTTACATTGTTTGTGGAAATAATGTGAATTTTGGTTGGTGTGAATAATTGCAATTTTTTTTCAAAACAATGAACCAAATGGTCAATTACCTTAAAAAAATGATTCATTTCATAATCAACAAAGGAGCAACGGACTAGAAATAGTTAAAATTCAGGCCGATGAACGGGTGCTGTTCAAAATTCCTCCTTTTCTATTCAAATTTCACCCTTGGAGTCTATAACATACCCTATTTTTGGACAAGGATATTAATCATTAATTTAACTTTAAATTATGGGTAGAACACATTTATTATGTCTATTTATTTTGATGGTAGGTAGCATTTCCAGTTTTGCGCAAAAAAGCATCACAGGAAAAATAGTCGACGAAAAAGGTGAGCCATTAATCGGTGTCACCGTTTTGGTGAAAGGAACTACAGATGGTGTCACAAGTGATGCGGAGGGAAAATATTCAGTGGCGGTTGCTGAGGGAAGCACGCTGTCTTTTTCATACATTGGTTATTTATTAAAAGAAGTAAAAGTGGCTTCCCAAAGAGTGATCAATGTGGTTTTGTTGGAAGACAACAAGACATTGGATGAAGTAGTTGTTGTGGGCTACGGCAGCATGACCCGCAAGGATGTTACCAGTTCAATAACTACATTGAAAGCCGACAAGCTTAACACCGGAGTCTATACCGATCCCGGGCAGATGTTGCAAGGCAAGGTTCCCGGATTGACAGTCGTTCAGAGCAGTGATCCTACATCAGGAACAGCCTCTATCTCTCTTCGTGGTGCGTCTTCCCTGCGTACAGGGGAAGCGATGGAACCCTATTATGTTATTGACGGCATTCCAGGTATGTCCTTGAATCTTATAGCTCCAGATGACATTGAATCAATTGATGTGCTTCGCGATGCCTCTGCGACTGCTATTTACGGATCCAAGGCTGCCAATGGCGTGATTGTTATCACGACAAAGAAAGGAAGCAAAACTGACCGTTCGTCTGTTTCATACAGTGGCTATGTCGGGTTCGACAAGATAGCCAAACGTCTTGACATGATGTCAGCCAGTGATTTGCTTGCTTATGCAGCGGATAACGATATTACACTTCCCAATGATGAGGGTTACAATACGAATTGGAACGACGAAGTACTTCGCACGGCAGTCAGCCAGAGTCATAATGTTTCTATTAACGGAGGAGGCGAACGTTCCAGCTTCAATGCAAGCTTGGGCTATTTGAATAAGGAAGGTATTGTGCTCGGTACTCAATTTGAACGAATTTCAGGTCGTGCTTATGCGCAGACAAAATGTCTGAATGATCGTTTGACATTGGCCATCAATGTTAATGCCGCCCAGAGCAAAGGTAAGAATGTTTCATCAAGCATAGATGGTGAAAGTGTATTTGACGCGATGAACTATTATTCACCCTTGCTTCCTACAAAGAATGAAGACGGCACGTGGTATAATTACACCTCGGTAAGCCAATACTACAACCCGCTGTCGATGATCTATGAGGACACGTACGAAACCATCAAGAAAGTCCTTCAAGGGACGGGTAAGGCCACCTTGCAAATCAACAAGGATTTGATGTGGAACTTGAATCTTTCCTACGAAAACGAGCAAGTCAACTACAATAATTACAATACGACACAGTCCCAGATCGTTACCACCAATGGACAGGCTTACCGCGGAACGCTTGAAAATAAGAAGAAGGTACTGGAAACTTATTTTAATTATGACCACACATTTGCCAATGTCCACAAATTAGGTTTGATGGCGGGTTATTCCTACGAGCAAACAGACAATAACGACGGCTTTGGCCTTACGGTTTATGATTTCTATAGCGATGCCACTTCATACTACAATCTTTCTTATGCCAACAAGATGGACATGAGTGGTATTACGGCTTACGCATTGGAGACTCTACGCATGATCTCGTTCTATGGTCGTCTGAATTATTCGTTCGACAGCAAGTATCTGTTTCAGGCCACTGTCCGCCGCGACGGTTCTTCGGCTTTCGGTAGGAACAATCGATGGGGTACTTTCCCTTCAGCATCTGTTGCATGGCGTATGGGCGAAGAGAAATTCATCAAAGACCTGAACCTATTTGATGATTTGAAATTCCGTGTAGGATATGGCGTCAGCGGTAACTCCTTGGGATTTGGCGCTTTCCAGGCAGTTCAAACTTATGGTCCTTCCGGATGGTTTACCTATACCGACGCAGATGGGAATTCCAGCCTTTACCGCACAATAGCTGCCCAGTCAAATGCAAATCCTAATTTGAAATGGGAACGAACTTCAATGCTCAATGTTGGTCTTGATTTTGCTTTCTTTGGAGGACGTCTAGGCGGCACTTTCGAATATTATAATAAACGCACAAGTGACTTGATTTATTCATATAATGTGTCAACAACCCGCTATCCTTATAGCACTATGTATGCAAATGTGGGTGATATCGACAATAAAGGTGTCGAATTCACAATCAACGCCACTCCTATCAGAACAAGGAAATTCTCTTGGGATGCAAGTTTGAATATCTCACATAACAAAAATAATGTGAAGAGCATATCCAACAGTGATTATTCTGTGGACTATATTGCAACAGGCGACCCCGAAATTGCCGGTTATTCATCGAACGGACAAGTAGAACGCATTATGGAAGGTCATCCACTTGGCACTTTCTATACTTATGAATGGGCTGGTTACAACTCAGACGGTGTATCAGTATTCTACGAACATGATGCGACAACTGGTGAGCGCACTGGTGAAACGACAAAAGACCCGGTTGATGCGGACCGAACTATCACAGGCTCTGCTCAGCCTAAGTTGACTTTGGGCTGGACAAACAACTTCAGGTATAAGAATTGGAGTCTCGACGTGTTCTTCACAGGTGTTTTTGGCAATAAGATTTATAATGCAACTCGCGAACAATATAGTAATGTAAGCTTTGTCACCGAAGGCAGAAATGTGCTGAAATCAGTTGCCACAGAACAAAAGGCAACGGATGTTCAGTCGCAAGCTCCTTCAGACCGTTGGTTGGAAAATGGTGATTATTTCCGTTTGTCAACGCTTTCTTTAGGTTATTCATTCGGGAAGTTGGGCAATTGGGTTAATTCACTCAAGGTGTATGCAACCTGCAATAACTTGTTTACACTTACCGGATATTCCGGTCGTGACCCTGAAATTACTCTTGGAGGCTTGGATCCGGGAATTGATAGACGTACTAGCTATTATCCTCGTACTCGCACACTTATGTTAGGTGTAAATGTTAATTTCTAATCATCTAAAAATTGAACTTACAATGAAGAGCTATATCAAAAATACCTTACTTGCAGGTCTGCTGTTAGCATCAGCAACAGCTTGTACCGATTTGAACGTAGATATCAAATCTACCTACACTTCTTATCCGACTTCCGAAATTGCAACTGAAGCAAAGCTGGCGGATTTATACTATGGGTTCCGGGGTGCTTTGGGACGTCGTTATACGGAAGCGGCATGGTTGTCTTCCGACGAATTTGCCGCCGTCACTTATGGTGGCAACTGGTATGACGCCGGCAATTATGTCCACTCCACGCTTCACATGACTAATCCGGATGATGCACATATTGATTGGTATGGTGATATCACAGGGGTCATCACCAAGTGCAATCAGGCTATCGTAGATCTTGGAGGTGACGAGGCCGCCGATGAGTCTATCGCAGAAGTCTTGGCAATGCGTGCTTTCTATCATTTCATCCTTATGGATATGTTTGGAAATACCCCGGTTTTGGACCATGTTCTTGATAGCGACGAGGCTATCGACCGTTCTCCGCGTGCTGATGTGGCAGCCTTTATTGAAGACGACCTGCTTCGTGCCATTAATTCAGGCGGTTTGTCCGAAACTGTCGATGCTTCGACTTATGGAAAACCAACCAAATGGATGGCCGAGGCCTTGCTTGTAAAACTGTATCTGAATTGGGCTGTTTACACCACCAGCGATGTTGCCGATTATGAACCCACTTTGACGAACTCCAAGCTTGATGATGCGGTGAGCTACTGTGATGACATAATCAATAGTGGTAATTTCGATTTGAGCGATAGCTATCGCGACAAGTTCATGCCGGATAACGGTTACCAGATCAAGGATTTCATCTATGCAATGCCTTATGACAATTCGACAGCGACAGGCATGACATACGCCCGGTTCCAATACTGGCCTAAATTCAACAATGATGGGGCAGACGGCACCGGTTTGCTAGGCGTAACGATTTCGAAGAATGCCGGTGGTATTTTCACAGTTACCCCGGAAGCGGCCGATCGTTTCTCTCTGGAAGGAGACGACCGCAATGATATCATTTTGAAAGACTCGCTTTATACTTATAACATTTCAACCTTTGCTAAGACCACGACGCCTTATCTGTACAACGAGCAGCGCGTGGTGCTTACCAAAGATGTTACTTTACTTACAGCTCAAGATTCCTCCATGAACGTCGGGGATAACTTCACGGGTTGGAATCAGGGTTACCGTTGTATCAAGTGGGCCATTCAGGCCGCCGATTACGACACCTATAGCCGTAACCAAAGTAACG
>DBTT01000026.1 GCA_002307185.1 Bacteroidales bacterium UBA1309 | reverse complement strand
TACCGTTCATATTTCTATAAATTTCGCCATTGATTGTTTTCGAAGGGATAGCTCCTTCGTATTCTATTTCAAGATCGTACCAACGTGAAATTTGTTTTAAGACTGCCGAAAGTTGCGCATCTTCAAAATGGAATAAATCGCTTCGCCAGGCCAGCTCAGATTCAAGATCGGCAGTTTTCACCGAGATCTGGTTGCTGCCATCCGTTGTCGTGGCCTTTTGCCCGGGTGTTATGATTGCCTCGCTCACTTTGGTTTTCACCTTCACGCTTCCCTCCACCAATGTCACAGAGGTAAATGATTCGTCAGCATAGGCATACACATTGAATGAAGTCCCGATGTCTTCAATCATTTGATTCCTGACTTGTACTCTGAAGGGAGATTTGCTATCGTGCGCCACCTCAAAGTACGCCTCGCCCGTAAGTTTCACAAGGCGTTCAGGGCCAGCAAAAGATTCAGGGTACTGAAGCGCCGACCCTGCATTCATATAGACTTTGGTCCCATCCGACAAAACGAGAGTGAATTTATGTCCGTTGGGTGTGGTCAGTGTATTGTATGCTATTTTCTTTGCGGCGCTGCCATTTGTATTCTTATATTCAAGGATGCTATCCCCGCAATGACCGATTGCTGAACCGGCCTGGGGCATTCTGGATAGCGCATTTTTTCCCAGCACCACTTTTTCCCCTGTCGCCAATGTCAAAACAGCTCCTGTCACCCCCGGAGATAGAACTTCTTTATTATCAGCCACAAGATTGGTACTTCCTTTGTAATTATAAATAAAGGTCACTGACAGAATAACGAATAGCAACGCTGCTGCTGCAACATATCTGTAAAGATAGGGAATCAACCTTCTGGATCGACCAACGGAAATACGTTTGCTGATGACACCGAACATTTCGTGTTTAATCTGCTGCACTTCATCCAAAGAGTCCGCCTCCCATTCTTTGGTTTTCAACAGCCGATTCCTGTACCAAGTGTCAAGCTGTTCGCGTTCTTCCGGAGTAGCCGTACCATCCAGGTATTTTTTTACTAATTCTTCTATCTTTTTTGAAAACATGATATAAGTATATTGGGTCCCTAAAACTTACTGTTTTATCATCTGCCTAGTCACCACACCGTTTGCCGTTCGGATCTGAACAAGATAAACACCCGCGGGGAGTGCACTTACATTGATCGGGGATGCTGTGCGGCTGGAGATCACCACCTTTCCCGAAAAATCGCAGACCACAACACTCTGCAAGGCTTGTTCGCCAGTAGAAACATACAGCATGTCGCGCACTGGATTGGGATATAATTTCACAGAAGCCTTGGCATAGACCTCGCTCACAGAAGACGTAAGAGAGGATCCGACGTAGAAATGGTCGATCGTGCTGAATGTTTTATAAGTTGAACTGAATTTAAAAGAAGATATGGCTTCCGGGAAAATAAATCCAATGAAAGAAGTTGCACTTGCGGGAGTAAATGTGTAAACATTAGTTCCGACAGTAACAGTATCGGGATTTACCTCTGCATTATAAGCACCACTTGCATCGGTACCATACAAATATCCGCCAAATGCATTGATGTCTTTTCCTTTGTTGGTTAACTGGAAAACACCTCCATATCCACTGTGAGATAGTGAGCCGTTTAATTCATAGAGTTGTATAGAATACAATGATGAAGTTTTGTCCTTGATGGAATATACAAAATCACCAGACGTCCTGGTCAGTGAGTCAACCTGGGTGCCTAATGTCAAGTCATTAAAATCATCCAAAAAATAATTGGAGCCAAGCGCTGCCACAAACGAAGCTTCGTCGGTATAAACGGTTGGAGTGTTTTGCGCAAAACAGGAACAGGATACTGCCAATAAGACCAAAGAAAGAAAGAAGGAATTTTTTTTCATAAACAATAACTTTTTTTATTAATACTAATACCTAAACAGATTGCTCAAGGAATGGCCATTCAAAGTCATTATCAATGCACTTGCGAATAATGAAATGAACGACTATCGGCATACATAAGCATCTTTCTATAGTTTAAGTATGATTAACCCTCCGGTTACCCTTGCTCTGGCAGAAAAAATATTACGTTTTTATTTACGGGTCAATATTTCAAAAAGGGAAGCAGCATACAAAGCATTTATAATGAAGGCATCGCCCTTATATTTACGTTGGATGATTTTCAGACCTTTGGTCAAATGCCCTTCTACTGTTTTTTCAGATATGTTCATCTTCTGTGCAATATCCGCATTGTTCATGTCGTGCAGCTTGCTGTAACTAACGACCAGCCTACATTTTTCAGGAAGCGTTTCTATCAAGCTTAAAAAATAATCTACGTAAAATAGTTTCTCAATCTGTTCGTCAGCTTCAGCTTCGGCTTTACGTTCTAATTTTTCTTCAAGTATAACGCGCCTCCTGCGTTCCCTGTCAATGTGCAGATAAAACGAAAATTTGATCGCCGTGGCTATATAATTGCCGAAATTATTTATCTCAAGGCTTTTGCGGCGGTTCCAGAAACTGACAAAGACATCCTGAACAATGTCCTTGGCAAGAGATTTATCTCGGGTGAGATTGTAGGCAATGGCAAGAGACTTGTCCCAGTATCGTTCATAAATAGCTGAAAATGAAGAATACTCATCATTCAATCGAATTGCTTTAAGCAACTCATCATCTGTTTTTTCATGTCGAAAATCCCTATTCATCGATTTCTATAGCAGCCTCTTGATTATTAATGACACGTAAATATAAAATTGAAAAATTAGGCAATATTATATTTCGAAAACTCATATAAGACAGATTGGTTCTTTTGTTCAATTATATATGAAAAGGTGGAATAGAGAATCATTGAAATATAAGCTGCAAAATAAAAGAAAATATATCACAAAACAAGGCATTTTAAAGAATAAATATACAAAATGCCATATATGACTGAACAAAAGTCATTTTGACAAAGTTGCGGAGATAGCCCACAAGGTAGGTATTTGGAAACGATCATATGCCAACTGTGACAAGTAATTATGGGTGGCATAAACGACCAAAAGAACGGGTTAAAATGGTTGACGTGAACCTTAAAGGGTATTGAATGTATCGGCAGCAGTATTGCTCCACCTGTCTTTTCCAATATTATGCGAATGGAAATTACTACAACATTCGGGCAAACAGTATTCAACCTGGAGCAGTGGCCCGAACTACGACAACGTAGAAGAGATAAGAAACATAAGGCTGAAATGAATAAAAGTAAAGATAATATGGCACATTTTACTGTTGAAAATATTGCTGAAAGCATGATATATGCGATGGAAGCTCCTGACGGGACTGATATATCTGTTCATGCTTCCGTCGGGTCAGGCCCGGTGATCAGTCATTATTTATATCAAAATAGCGCACAATGAATGAATCAATTATGATCTCAATTTTGGCTGGATTACCTGAACAAGAAATCTGACCATATTCAAAATTAAACATTGCACATCACTCCAGCAGCACATCAATTTCGGCCTTAGTCATGCCCTGCAAGGGATTGGTAGATGTCATAAAGGTTTCGGCCAAGCGAGACTTGGCATCTTGCAAGCGCCGAATCTTTTCCTCGATAGTTCCACTGGAAATGAAGCGGTAAACCATCACATTCTTGTTTTGCCCGATACGGTGCGAACGGCTGAGCGCTTGCATTTCTGCGGCAGGATTCCACCAAGGGTCGAGAATGAACACATAATCGGCGGCGGTAAGGTTCAGCCCCACTCCGCCCGCTTTCAAAGAAATAAAAAAGCAGTTGATAGTATCATTCTGCTGAAAATCTGAGATTTGTTTTTCACGAACTTGTGGCAATGTTTCACCAGTCAACCAAGCATATTTCCACCTTTTTTCGTCAAAATATTGACTAAAAATACGTAAATGCTTTACAAATGAGGAAAAAACAAGCACTTTGTGGTTGCGTTCAATCAGCTCTTCGAGATTCATCATCACTTGCTCAAACTTGCCGGAAGTTCCCTTGTATTTTACGTCCTGCAACACTGGATGATTTGCCAACAACCGCAACCGGGTCAATCCCTGCAAAGTCAGAAATGCAAAGTTTGAAGTTACTGCCTGCTGCAACACATCGGTAGTAAGCGAATTACGTATTTTGCTCTTCTCCTTTTCGTACAAGCAGTGCTGCTCTTCGGACATTCCGCAATAGACAACTTCTTCGGTGAGTGGCGGAAGCTCGGGTGCCACCTCTTGCTTGGTTCGGCGCAGAATGAATGGGCGAATCATACGCAGCAGTTTTTCCTGTTTATCGCGATTCTCCTTGACAATGGGATTGATATAGATTTTCTTAAAGGCCGAAAATGGCCCCAGCATACCCTCGTTGACAATGTCGAACTGCGCCCACAAATCAGTCAGAGAATTTTCGATCAGCGTACCGGTCAGTGCCAATTTATATTTGGCCTGAATTTGTTTCACGGCTTTGAATGTCAAGGAATCAGGATTGCGCACAAACTGGCTTTCATCCATAATCAAATGGTGAAACTGAGCTGTTTTTAGTAAATTTACGTCAACTCGCAAGGTCCCGTATGTCGTAAGCACCACGTCGAACATACGGAAAAATTTGTCAATATCTTTTGTTTTCATTCGCTTGATTCCCGTGTAGGCATACACCTTAAGCGACGGGGCAAACTTATCGAGTTCGTTCACCCAGTTGTGTATCAACGAAGTGGGAACTACGACCAATGAGGGAGGGAAATCGTCATTGCACGAGGCGCCTATATCTTGAAACAATGGTAAATCATGCACATCCGAATGATTATTCACTGTCTTGCGAGCTTCCTTTTTCTGATTAGCAATATGCTGCAAAAGAGTGATCGTCTGCAAGGTCTTTCCAAGCCCCATGTCATCTCCAAGACAGCCTCCGTATCCGTCCCGGTAAAGATCCACTAGCCACGAAAAACCTTTTTGCTGATAGGGTCGAAGCGAAGCTCTAATTTCGGGTGGAACGGCCATTAATCCAAGATTAGTTTCTTCTTTTTTTGGGGGGCGGCCAATGCCTAATTCTTGGAGAAGCTGGTATTGGTTTTTATGAAGGCGAAGCTTATCAGCCGTTTTTTTCCCAAAAAACATAATATCCTGATATTTAGAAAACCACTCTTCAGGCAATATCAAAATTGAGCCATCGGGCAAGATATATTCATGGATTCCCTGTATCAAATGATTGCGGAATTTGACGAATGGAATACGGAACTCCCCTACCTCAACGATGCTTTTTATGTCGAACCAATCTTGCTGGGCATCTACAATATCTTTCAGGTGGACCTCTCCGACGTAATAAGTCTTTTCCGACAAGTTTTGTGCAAACTCAAATTGCCGTAACATTTCGGGATTGGCCTGCAACCAATGGATATAGGAATAAACAACATTCTCACTTGCCAAAGTTTGCTCCAACTCGAAATGTGAATCGGGCATCTGCCTCAAACCAGCCGAGAGCAACAAGCCCAATTTGGCACGTTCCCAGTCAATATCAGGATAAAACCAGCGAATGCCAACCTGGCCAGCAATATTGACAACCTCAACGATTTTATTCGCAGAGGCATTCGGAGAACAGATCTTGCCCCCATAATCAAATGTCACACCCAAAGCAGGCAAGCCATTCCATGCATTCCCAAAGGTAAGGCAGGCTTTCTTTGCTGGAAATGTCTGTTCTATCGAAATTCCTTCCGCACGCACTTCATAGTCGCGCACACAATTGGCTACAAACTTTTCAATGTATAGATTTCTTGAAGCGGCAGGCACCACAATAGCCTCTTTTTCGAAGAAAGGAAGCAGCTTTCTTGCATCCATGTTTTCGAACACAAACAAAGCGTCATCGACACACACAATGGCCGGCTCACGACATATTACGCCAAACGTTTTATTTGTCAGGGTAAGAATTTTGTCTTTCCAAAGCACCTGAACAGAATAGAGCAAGCCCCCGTCATCTTGTGTGCGGAAATTAAAAACCGATTTTGCCGATTGTTGATCGGTGTATATCCGATCCGTCGGATAGAGGGTCCGCTTTTTAACAGCCTCCCTGAGATAAATCTCAATAGGCAGATTAACAACCAATTTGACCATCTTTTCATGATATTTTTCGATCAAGGGACGGATAAATTTTTCAATCGTTTCAGGCTTAACGTTTTTGTGAAAATCAGCTACTGTCTTTTCACGGGAATAGCTTTTCATCAACACTTTGTCGGAAAAGTGTTCGGCATGACGCACAAGTTGCTGTATTGAAACATCCAGTTGGGGGAAGACGGTAGAATTACTATCCACAATTTCAAGGATAGACAAGGAACCGGAAGCCAATTCTTCGACCAAAGTTGGCTGCAAAAGAATTCCCCATAAAGGATGCTCCACGAGAGTAATGATAAGACGCTCTTTCATTGATAAAAACACATAAGTTACAAATGTAAGAAGAAAAGCGCGTGGAGTTGCCTCCATAGGCGAAAAATCCTGAAAAAATAGCTGATTAAGCCAATAAGTTTGGTTTAATATTTCAAATAGTATTTTATTTCCTTCAAAAAGAGCGTATATTTGTCCTCTACGAGGATCAACCAAATTGTTGTCCTATACGAGTTTCACAATATGAAGTATTCTTATGGATTTGATTCACTTTTTCATCGATTTCATTCTTCACATCGACAAGCATTTAGACCAGATGATAATCACTTATGGTATTTGGGTCTATGTTATACTTTTTTTAATTGTTTTCTGTGAGACAGGTTTGGTTGTAACACCTTTTCTTCCGGGTGACTCCATGCTATTTGTTGCTGGAGCTTTGGCGGCAAGAGCCACCAACGAGTTAGATGTCGTCATACTGTGTATCGTGCTCGTTGTGGCGGCTATTATTGGGGATTCGAGCAATTTTGAGATTGGAAAAATATTTGGGGAAAAATTGTTTTCAAATCCTAATTCAAAAATTTTCAAGCAGGAATATTTGCACAAGACGCACGAGTTTTATAAAAAATATGGCGGAAAGACGATTATCCTAGCCCGTTTCGTTCCCATTGTACGCACATTCGCACCCTTTGTGGCAGGAATGGGACGGATGCACTACTATTATTTTATCTCCTATAATGTTATCGGAGGTTTGGCTTGGGTGTTGATTTTTACGCTTGCGGGATATTTTGTTGGCAATGTGGAATGGGTTCAGAGCAACTTGAAGCTTTTGATTGTAGCTATCATCCTTGTTTCGATCCTTCCTGCGGTTTTCGAAGTTGTGAAAAATAAGATAAAGTCGAAGAAGTTTGAAAACGGCTAACAACTACGAAAGATATTGACCTTTCTGTTTTAGCATATAGACATTAATACTGGCAAAAATTCAATTCCATCTATGCAAGATTGATTTAAAAAAACCTACAAACAGGCACGCCTAAATTACAAAAAAGGTTATTTTTTATAAATTCACATTGTAACAATTACAAACAGGAGGGTGTCCAAAAGATATCTCTCCGTTTATATTTCTTCGCTGTTTCTATGGAATGGAAGGAGCGAATGTATATGATTACAATGAGAAAAAAACGGATGTTACAAAATTATTTTATCGAACGTGAAATATTTATAAAAATAAAATTATCTTTGCCAAAGAGGAAAGCATATAGAATGAGTAACTAAATTCCAACCTGCAATACAACAACAAGTTTATGGAATTTAGGTTATTAGAAAAAAACGTAATACAATCTTTGTAATTCGTCCAACCAAAGGTGAAGGTCTAAAGGCAAACAATCTGGATGCTTGCGATTTTCGATATTTTCAGTTTCCATTTATCCCCCACAAAAAACCTCCGATGAATCACCAAACTAATTCCAGTCAGAGATCACAAGATGAACTCATCAAAGATTTAGAGGATCTTCAGAATAGCAAACTTGAATTGGAAATGAAGTTTAGGCAAAAGACCAAAGGATTTAAAACTCTCTCCGAAATTGGTGCTTTAGCTGAAAAATCAGAGCTGTCATTAGCCTCATCCTTGGAGGAGATGGCTAATATCATAACCTCAGGTTGGCAATTTCCAGATATAACTTGTGTCAGAATTACGGTGGAAGATATTGAATATAAAACAGCAAATTTCACCGTTTCAGAATGGAACCTATATGAGTATATCTCTTTAAAGAATAACAAAAAAGGGACAATAGAGGTATATTATCTGCAGCAAATGCCTAGTGAAGATGAAGGGCCATTCTTGAAGGAGGAAAGGATTTTATTAAAACTCATTTCGAGGGAGTTAAGCAGAATCGCCGAGCGCCCAAATCCAAAAGAAAAACCAGTTTTCCTAGAAAAAACGGGCGCACAGTATTTTCGGACAATGATCCGAGATGAAGATACGCTACGGGGAATTTTCGAGACCATGCAGGATTCCTATTTTCAAGCTGACCTGTATGCCAACTTTTCATTTATCAATCCCACAGCGTTGAACATGTTTGGCTACAATTCGGACAACGAGCTTATTGGCAAACCAGCCGAGACATTGTATGCGGATAGAAATGAAAGAAAAAAGTTGATGGCGGAGTTGAAAAAAACAGGCAAAGTCACCGACAAGAGTCTTCTTGGATTGAAAAAGGATGGATCAACATTCTGGGTTTCAATGAATATACAGTTTGTTTACGACAAAGACGGAAATATTATAGGAACGCAAGGTGTGGTAAGGGATATTACGGCTCGGAAAGAGGCTGAGATACGATCGAAAGAACATCAATTGCAATTGAAAAATGCTATTGAAATCGCTGGGCTTGGATTTTACTCGCTTGTCGATGACTCAGAAAAGCTAGAGTACATGGATGAAAAAGCCGCTTCTATCTTGAATTTCCATGATGGACAAGCAAAAGGCAAAACGTTGATAGACTACTGGATTTCGAATATACACACAGATGACCAAAAGGAAGTCTTGGCCATATACAAAGGATTGGATCAAGGAGAAACGGACAAAGCCCTACTGATGTATCGCTATATCCATCCTCAAAAAGGGTGGATATGGATAAAACACATTATTGAAAAAATAGAGAAGAAACAAGCAGGAAATAAGATCAAAAAATTTTCTGTTGTACAAGATATTACATCTTTGAAGAATGCAGAAATGTCCCTTTTGGAAAACGAAAGCAAATTCCGGGCATTGAGCGAGAATTCACTTACTGGGGTTTACATGCTTGAAAATGGCCATTTTTTATACACCAACCAGGCATTTAACAGAATATTTGGTTATTCCCACGGAGAATTGATTGGCAAAAAGGGGAATATTTTGGTTCACCCAAACGATCGTGATCTTTTACTGAAAAATTACAAAGAGATGATTTTGGGCAAAGCATCTACCATGGAATTTGAAATGAAGGGCATGACCAAGGATGGCAAAACAATAAATATCATGAATTTCGAACGTTTTTTCACAATAGGTAGCCGTCGGTTGTTTATTGGAAATATCCTCGACATCACAAAAAATAAAAAATATGAAGAAAAGTTATTATCCTTTTCAAGAGCCGTCGAACAAAGCCCAGCCAGTATTATAATCACAGATGTGAACGGAAATATCGAATATGCAAATCCATTTTTCTCCAAACTCACGGGTTACACATCCAAGGAATACATTAGAAAATCCCCCAGGATTTTAAAATCGGGTTACCATCCCGATGCTTTTTACAAACACATGTGGAAAACCATCAAATCGGGGAAAACCTGGGAAGGGGAATTCTACAACCAGAGAAAAGACAAGTCTTTCTATTGGGAGAAAGCGATTATATCTCCCATCAAAAACGAAAATGGGGAAATTATAAATTTTGTGGCCATAAAAACAGATATTACGGAATCGAAAGAAATGACCCAAAAGTTAATTTCGGCAAAAAAAAGCTCCGAAGAAAACCGAAAATGGTTTGAAGCACTTTTTTACACAAGCCCGGCCTATGTGTCTATCACAAGACTTAACGGCGAATATGTGGACGTGAACGAGAGTTTCCAAATAGTATCAGGATATACAAAAGAGGAACTGATAACCTTGCGATCGGCCGACATTCATGTGTGGGTGAATCCAAAAGATCGTGAAAATATGCTCTATGCGTTAAAAACCACAGGACAGGTCGATAGAATGGAAACAACTTTCAAGCTAAGAAATGGCCAATATATTTTTGTCATGGTGTCGGCCAAGGTCATCGACCTGAATAACGAGCAACTCATATTAATGGTTACCCAAGATTTTACCCAGCTAAAAGAAGCAGAAACTGAGCTTATCGCAGCTAAAGAGAAAGCAGAAGAAAGCGACCGCCTGAAGACCGCATTTCTACTAAACATGTCACACGAAATCAGAACCCCGATGAATGGAATTTTGGGATTCACAAGTTTATTGAACGAACCTGGATTGAACGATGACGAAAGGACTCAGTTCATTAGCCTTATTCACAAAAGTGGAGAACGCTTGCTCAACACCATCAATGACATCATTGAAATCTCAAAAATTGAAATTGGCGATGTTATGCTAAAATTAGAAAAAATCAATCTCGTTGAACTAATGCGATTTCATCACAATTTTTTTAACATTCAAGCACAAGAAAAATCGCTGGATTTTGAGATTACCAACCAAATAACTGGAGACGATGCGGAATTAATAACCGATAAAAGCAAGCTAGATAGCATATTGATGAACTTGATTAAGAATGCTATTAAATTCACTTCAACGGGAAAAATTGAAATTGGAAATTATTTAAGGGATGGACATGTTTGGTTTTATGTTTCGGATACGGGAAAAGGAATCCCGAAAGAAAAACAAGACACTATTTTCGAACGTTTTATGCAAGTCGATATCGGATTGGCACGAGGATACGAAGGCTCTGGCATTGGCCTATCCATCGTAAAAGCTTATTTGGAGATCTTGGGAGGCACCATCCATGTGAGTTCTGAAATTGCACAAGGAAGCACTTTCCTATTTTCAATACCGTATCAACCTATAAATAAAAAAACAGAAAATGCAGAAGCCAATCCTAAAACAAATACCGGATCGAGAGATCGTACAATTTTAATAGTTGAAGACAATGAAATCAATTATATATTTTTAAAAGCCGCACTGTCAAAAGATTTCAGCTTGTTGCATGCAGATAGCGGGGAAAAAGCCATTAAGTTGTACCTTGACAATCCTGAAATCTCAATGATATTAATGGATATTAGGCTCGTTGGAAAATACGATGGAATAGAAACCACGCGGAGAATAAGAGAAATAGATCAACAAATTCCTATTATTGCTCAAACGGCCGGTGCGACAGATGCAGGTAAAAATAAGTCATTGCGGGCAGGCTGCAACGATTATATTTCAAAACCATATAGCCTCGAACAAATAAAATCGGTAATCCAAAAACACTTAAATTGACCTGAGTCCAATTTAAATTCCACTCTAAAAGATCGATAACGATTTCTTTTCAAACAGTTAATAGGTAAGCGATCCGGCCACCAAACAATTCAATTAAGCCTGACAGGCACTCCTTAAACAAAAGAATGGCTATCGCGAAATTGGATAGCCATTCTTAGCACAAAGGTTTCAACACGATGTATCACCCCGTTTGCAAAGCCTTATTTCATTTTTTGTCAGTTGGTCTCAAAAGACGGACGTAATAGACGGATCCGGCTATATTGCCTGGCAAAGCTTGAAACTTAACGCGGATAGATTTTTTGCCTTCCAGCATAGAACCGGGAATAGCGTATTCTACATTTTGGAATGCCTGCTTTCCCCATTTGCCTGAAATGTTTTCGCTGACAAGTTTTTGGTCATCCACATAAATGTCAAACGCACGGTTGCCACCCTCTGCACCCCAATAACGAACCATCAGGTGCAGCTGATTTTCTCCATTCGTGCCAAGTTGGTAGCTAAAGTAACCCCCATTGCGTGCATCCCGCCAGAATTCATCCAAGTAAGAACCAGTATTCGAATTTTGCTTTTCGGCACCATGATCCACTTCAGGTTGCTGTTCGCCCGGAGCTACAAAATCAACAGTCCGTTTCTCCATCTCGATTTTTTGCTGTTCGATAATAGAAAGCGAATCCACATAAACTTTATACTGTTTTTCCGAAAGAGCCATCCAATACATCATGTAACGGGCATCGTGAATATTGGCAAACGGCTCAAGCACAACATCAACCGGATTTACCATCCGGACACCAGACAATTTAAAATTCATCGGTTTTCCAGCTACCGGAACTAATTTTTTGGAAAGCTCAGCCAAGTTGTCCTCCAAAATGATTGGAGCTTGGTTCAAGGAAAGTTTTTCACCTCCGGCAATATGCCCCCAACGACTATCACCGGCAACCAATCCCTTCAAGCTTTGCGTACCTGTTTTTGCGGCAAGCAGGATAGGCCCACGCATGAATGCAATATACTGGGGAACATTGGGCATCCGTTCTATCGAGTTGTGCATTGGCAATTCTATTTTCACCGCATCTCCCTTTTTCCATGCCCTATCGATACAAATATAAGAAGAGGGAGTGACCAAATACTTGAAAATTTTCCCATTAATGAAAACCTTCAAAGCACCTTCATTCACCCAACTAGGATAGCGGACCAGCAACTTGAACTTTCCCCGACCTTCGGTAACTGTCAATTTTGTTTGTTCTTCATTCGGGAAATTAGTTTCTTGCCTGATTTTGATAGCTTTTTTCCTCCAGTTCAATTCGGATGCAATAAACAGGTTCAGATAGAGCGAATCATGGGAATGAGTGTATATGAACTGCCCATATTTTCCATGGTTTTCCATTCCACTACCCACACAGCACCACATGCCTTCGTTCGGTGCGGAATACACCCGGTAGTGACGGGGACGAGCTGGAGTAAAATAGACATAGCCGCCGTGTTCAGGATGCTGCGAAGAAAGGATGTGGTTGAACAAGGTTCGTTCATAAAAATCCGCATATTTACCCAACGGCTGAACCCGAAACAAATCTTCTGTGAGCTTCAGCATATTGTAAGAATTACATGTTTCAGGACCTTCTACATCATTCACGTAATCGATGCAAGCCGAAACGCTAGGGAAAAACTCCCGACGGCTATTGCCGCCAAAAGCAAGTGAACGATGGCCAGTTACCGTTTCCCAAAAGAAACTTCCAGCCTTGCCATATTTTTCGTCGTGGTCGAGTTCCGCAATACGTTCAAAACCCACTGCTTTCGGAACTTGTGTGTTGGCATGCTTGTTGTCCAGGTTGTCATTGCTTGCAGCCATGGCATCAAGCAGCATTTTGTGAGAAAAGCGCTTGGCGGCCACCTCGTATTTTCCGATGCCCGTTATCTGATACGCATCTGCAAAAACTTCATTCATCCCTCCATGTTCACTGGCAAGCATGGATTCCATTTGTTTGTCCGACAAACTTGCCGTGATGTTTATGGCCCAATCACAGAATCGAAGGAAAATATCCTTTGCCTCCTCATTGCCGGCATATAACCAAGCATCACGAAGTCCTGCATACATTTTATGGACGTTGTACCACGGCACCCAGTATTTCCAAATAATACTTGTTTCACCAGCTTTTATAGTAGGCCATAGCCCTTTGCTATCAGGCACACCGCCCACATAGCCCACACCCCAATCCGGATATTTGCTACCCATGGCTTGCTGGCAAGCCTTGAGTTCGGAAATCATATAGTCCATCCGTTTTTTGCATTCAAGATTTCCTGTTGCAGCATAATTGATTGCCAATGCAGACAAGTAATGCCCTCCAACATGCCCGTCAAGACCAATCCAATTGGGATAGCTTTCGGCCTTTGCGGACAATCCCGCTTCCTTCCGGTAGGGGGCCAGCATCCTGTCGGTATTGTATTCCAAGAGCACCTTGATATTTAGATCTCGCGCGTGCTTGAAAGGGCCATCCAGCAAGGTGACATCACACAGCGGAAATTCATCGTGATATAGTTTATCCTGCGAATAAATACTTTGCCAGCAGCCTAAAAGAAAAAGAATAGAAAACAGTCTGAATAGCTTCATTTTTTTTCAAAATTTTGATTTGCGTAAAAAAAACGGTATCAATAGTTATAATTGTTTATTTTACCAGGGTCACTCGATACAACACAATATATCAGCCCGTCCAAATAAACATATTTACAAAGGTTTTTAAAATGGCACAGCCACCACAAGATGATGGCTGAAAGAATTTCTACTGTCAAAAGAGACGCGTTTCTTGAGGAGATTCAAGTTCAGGTCCTTCATCAGGATACCATCACAACCTGAAGATTAAGCCAGCAGTGCCATTTCGGTCAAAACGATCCAGCAAATGTCCATATTTATTTCAATGAAACCTTGTAAACCAAAGCTATCTTATTCGGGTTCACGGTTGGTTTCACAATTTCAAGTCGCTCATCGCTCTGATTCCATTTAACCTTCTCTTTGCTTCCGAGCAATTCTATTTTTTTTATTTTAACTTGTTTGGCAAGATTTTTAACGGCGATATTTTCTTCTGGCTCACCCATTGCTGTCACATATAGAATCTTCCCGTTTTGGTTGAAACGTATGTCTTTGGCCGTATATTGGATGCGCCCTTCGTTGAATCCTTGGCCTCTGATAGGGTTCGAAGTATCAACCGAAGGCCCTTCGCCAAACACTTTCCAAGGGCGTGTGCCAAAGATGCTTTCTTTGTTCACATCCATCCAGGCAGCGATGTCTTCCACAATAGCCAATTCCTTTTCATCTATCGAACCGTCTCCACGGATAGGGATGTTTAACAACAAGTTGCCATTTTTGCTCACAACATCAATCAACATTTGGATGACATTCTTGGCCGATTTATATTTGTTATTTTTATACGTTCCGATGTTGTAGTGCCAATCCCCTATGCACGTGCAAGTTTGCCATGGCAAATCTTGTATTTTGTCCGGAGCGCCACGCTCAACGTCCCAGACAATACATTCTTTTTGTTTAGGAGTCAGTATTTTGCCAAATAACACAGCCTCAAGCTTTCCATCATGCAATGCCATGTTGGAATTGTAGTAATGGGCAGCAATCTGGAGGCCAGCATCGCTCACAGGGTACAAAGGCAAGGCCGTGTCGTCAAAATAAAGCAAGTCGGGATGGAACTGGTTAATCAGATCCACCGTGCGATTGTAGAATTTATCGCAATACGCTTGGGATGGAATGCTGACACCATTGCCCCAATTCCACTGGCTATGGATTCGTCCGGGGTCGTCGCTTCCCTCGCTCAAGGGGTGATTTTGAGCATAAAGTTCCTGTGGATCCAATCCCTCCCACCATTTTCCTTTACCATCGGCAGCAGTAAGATTGCCATCATAGGGGACACCAGCCATATCTCCTTTTTTGTCAGCCTTTTGTGAGACTTCATACCACGACCAAGCATGGGCAGCATGCACGCTTAACCCAAAAGGCAGCTTGTTATCTTTTGCAGCTTTGGCCCAACCAGCCAAAATATCCTTGTGAGGGCCAACTCTTACAGTGTTCCATTGTTGATATTTGCTGTCCCACATGTCCAAATTGTCGTGGTGGTTTGCCATTGCGAAGAAGTATTGTGCTCCAGCACGTTTATAAAGGGCAACCAGCTTTTCTGGATCCCATTTATCTGCTTTCCAAGTATTGATGACATCTTTGAATCCGAATTTTGAAGGATGTCCATAGTTTTGGACATGCCATTTGTTTTTCCAATCACCCTCAATATACATCGAACGAGCATACCAGTCGCCTTGCTCTGGCTGGCACTGAGGCCCCCAATGCGCCCAAATTCCAAACTTCGCATTGCGAAACCATTCAGGAGCTTTATATTGGGAAAGCGACTCCCATGTTGGCTCGAATTTACCCTTTGACACAGGCTCTTTGTCGGTTTTAACAACTACTTTGTAATTTTCCTGCGCGATAATAGAGTGCAGGGATAGTGCCATGAATAGCGATAAAAAGAATTTTGATTTCATGAATTTAATATTTTATTTTTATGTTCAAGTAATGAGAATGATCGGCTGTCGAAAAATCAGCCAGTACAAAAATGCGGTCTGCTGCAGATTTGCGAAACAACATTCGATATTAGTCAATTTACAAATTTACTTAAAAAAATAAGATTTTACATTTTTATTATTTATATTCTGTGCATTACCCATATTAGAATTTTATTTTGCGGAGATCTTATCGCTTATACGGAAATAGTCGAAATCGGCATAACCACCAGGATTTTTCGAAGAATAATTATACAATCCGAAACGGTAGCCCATGAAGTGTTCCGGCAAGGTATATTCCATTTTGAGCGGTCCTCCAATAATATTCCATTTTTTGCCATCGAGGCTATAAAAGAAATTGGCCATATCTGTCTTATTCCGGAAATCGCATTCTATTTTCAAGTAAATCTTATTTTGGAACAGGGGAATACATTGCAATTCAGTTGGTTTATCGGTCTTGTTGCTCGCCATGTAAACATATTTGGAATTGCCGACAACCTTCACTCCCACCAAGCCAAATTTGCGTTCTAATGCGCACAAGCCAGCAAAATCGCCATCTCGCAACTTAGACACATCGAGCAAAGTAGCCCCCGAAGAAACGGGGCCAAAGGTGCGCTGAGTCAATGTATTTCTGGCTTTCAAAAACAAGGTGTCGATACGAGCCGTTTTCAGGCGTAAATATCCTGGGCGTTCGGTTACCGACCAAAGCTTGTTGTCCGGATTGTGGTTCCACTGCCAAACCAACGGCAAAGCAGGTTGGCCTTTCTTGCGGGCAAATTCATCGCTGTTCACAATCAATGGGATAAGGCTTTTATTAGCCGGAAGATCGAGGGTTTCAGGCACTTTTCCATTCACACCAAGCACCGGCCAGCCATCTTCCCATTTTACGGGAACAAGATAGGGAATACGCCCCACTGAACCGTAATCGCGGAAAAGATAGGAATACCAAGTTCCATCAGGAGTGTCTATAAGTCCGCCCTGAGCGACGCCCATATCTTTCAAACCGACACGGCCTTCGTAAGGCCCGTCTATTTTATCGGCGCGGTGGATAACCACTGTACGCATCGAACCCGGCCCTTGTGGCCAAGTGATGTTGAATAGGTAATATTTGCCATTCACTTTGAACAGTTGCGAACCCTCCGCACCAAGTCCCGCCTTGCCGGAAGGAGCGGTAGCATTTTCAATAAGCACATGCTTGGTTTCTGGCTTAATTCCCGTTAAATCAGCATTTAACTCAACGATAAATAGTTTTCCATTCCCATAGATCAAATACTTTCGCCCGTCATCATCGAAGAACAAATTACAATCGTGATAAGCCGGTGCAAAAGAAACCGTTTTCCAAGGCCCTTTCTCAATATCTTTTGTCGTGAAGATGTACGTTTTACCCGTTGTCTGGGCAAAAGTGGTAACATAAAAGAGTCCCCTGTGGTAGCGAATTGTGCTTGCCCAGGAGCCTTTGCCATAAGCGCTTTTGCCATTCACTAAATCCAGGGCATCCACATTCGCCAAAGTATCATAGGCATAGCTCACAATTTCCCAATTCACCAGGTCTTTCGATTTCATAATAGGCACACCCGGACTCATGTGCATGGTGGTGCTGCTCATGTAGTACGTATTGTCCACGCGAATCATCGACATGTCTGGTACATCGGCAAAAATAATAGGGTTGTGTGCTTTCGGAGTTTGAGCCGTCAGGCTATACGGCAGAGCCAAAGTGGCAAATATCCAAAAACTTAAAAAGAATTTCGTAGTCATTTTTATTTATTTTTTGTTGATAATCGCATTACGGTCAAAGAATTGGCGGGAAACAAACGGGTGATTTTCGTGCCGGAGAATTTCACGTTTTCGGTTTTGGGCGAAACTTTTGTCGGGTTGTCCAGGGTGTTTTCATCCGTTGGCTTGAGCGAAGTCAACACGGTGGCCGTTCCTGTTCCTGTCAATTCGGTTGCTCCTTTAAGTAAAATGTCGGTTTTGATACCCTTAGCGGTCACATTCACTACCTTAAGGATAATATCGCCTGTTTTGTCATCTTTCGAAGCACTTGTGGTGATTCCCTTCACTTTCAGGTTGTCGGCAGATACTTCCTGCGTCAGTTTACCGTCTAAATAGGCTTTCACAGAAGTTCCCCGAATTTCAATTCTCACGTCATACCAACGACCAGGTTGCACATTCGAATCCATGCTTTCGGTAACCAAACCTACCTCCAGAATATTTACTGAATTGGTAAATCCGCCAATATCCCATCGGGTACGTTCCGGCCCTTTGTTGTGGAAATAAATCTGGAACCCATTTTCGCCTTCAATTTTGCGGGCTTTCAATTTGATGGTATAATCCGTCCAAGTGGTATCGCCCATATAAATGGTCGTATTGGCAGAAATGGCCGATTGACGAAGTACGCCGTCTTTGGCCGACCATTCGCTGTTGGGAGTCTTTCTCCATTTCGACTCCACTGAATTAAAATCAGGTTTGAGGAGTATTTTACCTGCGGTATCAGTCACTTCCAGATCTTTAAACTCAGCCGAATTCAACCAAGTACCCAAGCCGATAGCTCCTTTTGAACGAGGCATTTCAATAGCTGGAGCACTCTCGATGCTGACGGGCAAATTCACCGTTCCCTGATTGGCAGCAAACAACTGCTGCACATAATAGCTCGGAATGCCAAACCAACGGTGATTATCAAAATTGATCAGGTTCACAGGCCATGCCTTGTGTTTGGCATGGCAGAAAAGAGGCGCATAAGCGGCCATCACCACCACGTCCGAATTGCGTTCCAAACCTGTCATCCAAGCAGCTTCGCCAATCGCGCCACGCAGGTTTCCATTGCCTGTTCCGCTCGTTACAGCGTATTCTCCAACAAAAATTTTAGACCCATTGCGGTCGTAGCTATCGTATTTATTTGAGTTCCAGATAAACCATTCGGGATTGTTGTAATAATGTTCGTCCACAACCTGGGGTTTTGGATTTTTAGGATGACTTCCCGCCCATTCGTTGGCAATCAACACTATGTCGGGATATTTATTATGAATGGCTCGCACAAACCATGCCCAACGTTCGGCATAGGGAGCCATTCCATTTTCGTTTCCAATTTCAAGATATTTCAGATTGAAAGGTGCCGGATGTCCGTTTTTGGCACGAATGCCTCCCCAAACAGAAGCGACTGGCCCGTTGGCATATTCGATAGCATCCAGCGCATCTTGAATCCACTGTCCCATTTGATCCATCGGCACCACTTCCTTGTGTGAAATTCCGGCATTGACACAATACAAAGGTTCTGCACCAAGGTCTTCGGCCATTTGCAGGTATTCATGATAGCCCAATCCGTGCGTAGCGTTGTAGCCCCAAATATTCCAAAGGGGCGTGCGGGTATCCACATTCCCGATTGTTTTTTTCCAGTTGTTCATGTGGGCAAAATCATCGCCTTCCACCCAGCATCCACCTGGAAAACGGAGAAAAGTAGGCTTCAAAGCATTCATAGCTTCCGACAAATCGGTGCGCAAACCGCTCTTTTTCCATGTTTGTTCAGGGATAAGCGACACCATATCGAGATACAGTTTGCCATTTCCATTTCCAGAAATTTCAAGGTGCGCATTCGTATCGGTTGCCGAAGCAGTGAAAGCCAGCGGATAATATTTCCATTCGGAAGTAATCCCGCTTATTTCACTGGAAGCTATTATATTTCCTTTTTCGCCCACAACGCTTACTTTCAATGGCGTTTTGAGTCCGTCCACCGCACGGGCAGCCAACTTAAAAGCATATTTTTCACCCTGAACGACGTAGATTCCCCAATAACCACCATTTTCCAATTTGAAAGATCCGTCAAAATTCACAAAAAGCGATTTACGGTTGTAAGGATTCAATGGAGGCACCGGTGGACGCGAATGAACATCGGCAGTTGTTATTTTTGCTGAAGTTTTGGCATTTCCACTTGAGAACTTCCAATTTTGCAAGGTATCGGCATCCTCAAACGAACGGTTACGGATCAGCTCGGGATACAAACCGCCGTCGGCAGATAGATTTATATCTTCAAAGAAAACGCCAAACAATGTGGGAGAAATGGCGTGTCCAGGTTTGTTGACATCCACGGTAATCTTGGCCGAAGAAGATTTCTGCGCCAAAAGTTGAAAAGAAGAATTGGAAATAAGCAAGCAGGTCAACAGCAAGACTATTCCGGTGAACTTTGTATTCATATTTTGATAGTTATATGATTTATTGTTATATCTATTTTATGACAATGGGTTATATTTATTTTCCAGGATGAAGCCTCCTGCTGTCGTTTTCAATCAATTGATCCAAATCATTTCGGGGACGGTCGAGTTCATAAGGAATCGGCCTTTTGCTGAACTGTTGGAAATAAAGCACGCAGGCATCATTCCATATCTGCGCATCGCGACGCTGGTGGCGAAGCTTGCTTTGTACACGGATGAAGCGATCTGCATCAACGTATTTTTCCACTTTGTCCCATGTTTTTTGAAACTCACCAACTTGCTGAAATCCAGAAGCATAATGGTAACATATTTCATCCCAAAGCGTACGTCCGCTCTTCATTTGATAGTCCCACGGCAAATGATGAAACCACAACAGAAGGTTTTCAGGACAGGTTTTGGGATCGTTGAACCTTGAAGCAAGCGGTTCGTGATATTGCTCAACAGCATCACTGCCTGTACGGGTACGGTTAAAACCCACGCCATTGACCGAGGCCTGATGATAATATGGAGGCGTCCAATCTGCCCTCATTCCTTTGGGCGCCCACCAAGGGCCGGGGCCATAATGCTCGTCAGCCGAGAAAATATGATGAAATCCGAGCGGCATCATGTAGTTGACCGCCGCTTCACGGCTATCAAGCATCAATTGTTTTACAGGAACAAGAAAATTCTGTTTCCAATCCACTGATTGAGGCGAAGCAGCATTGCCAAAAGTCAACTTAAGCCATTCATCGGCAATCTGTTCGCTGGTCAGTTGGTTGTCCCAAGCCAAACGCCCGAAAGCATACCAATTGGATTGGGCAAAATCGAGTCCGCACCAGTTTCTGTCTAAACCGATATTCGAAACGCCCGCAATGGCGGTATATTTCTGTGGATAAATGCTTCCATCGGTACAACGGGCAACGGTGCTTCCCTTTCCTTGCTGGTAAGTATCGCTATTCAATAACTCTTCCCACATAGGTGCCAGATATACCAAATGGATCGAATGCCCTAAATATTCCTGTGTTATTTGCACTTCGGGCATCACCGAAGTTTTTTTCATGGCACCGAAAAGCGGGCTGAACGGTTCACGGGGTTGAAAATCGATCGGCCCGTTTTTCACCTGAATAATCACATTCTCACGAAATTGCCCATCAAAAGGCATAAATTCATTGTATGCTTGCTTGGCCCTGTCCTTGTCGTTGGAAGCATACACGAAAGCCCGCCACATCACGATCCCTCCAAAAGGCTTCAAGGCATCGGCCAGCATATTGGCCCCATCCACGTGTGTACGACCATAATCTTGTGGTCCTGGCTGACCCTCACTATTGGCCTTCACCAAAAAGCCACCAAAATCAGGAATCGTCTTATAAATCTCGATCACTTTTTCCTTCCACCATTTGGCTACTTCTGGATTGAGCGGGTCCGAATTTTTAAGCCCGCCAACCGCTACCGGCGACGAAAACTTAATCGAAATATATACTTTGATCCCATACGGACGGAGAATACCGGCAATAGCCTTTACCCGTTGGAGGATGCCGCCAGTAAGCATATCAGCCGAGGCATTTACGTTATTGAGAACTGCCCCGTTGATTCCAATCGAAGCATTGGCACGGGCATATTTCTTCCAAAGTTGTTTTTCCGCATCTGTAGGCGCAGATAAGTTTTTATCTTTTCCCCAGAATAGGGAATACCCGGCGTATCCGCGTTCAATGGTGCCATCCAGGTTATCCCAATGATTGAGCGCACGAATTTGATAGGACGGATTATACACTTTTTCTTCAATTGCTTCCCCTGTTTGCTGACGGCGAAGCAGTTCGTAAACTCCATACAAAATACCGATTCTTGTATTGGCCTGAATTTCGGTGGAGCTCAGTTTGAAACCATCATTTCTGATGGCTTTGTCTTTTTTTATTTTTAAAGTAATGCTTGCTCCGTCACTTCCCTGCCAGCCCTGTTTGAGTTCCTGAATGGCAATGGCTACCGTAGGCGATTTGTCGGAACAAACCACATTCACAGTTCCGGTTTCTTTTTTGCGAAGCCACAGGCTATGGCCGTCTTCAGCCCATAGGACACACGTAATCAAAACTAAAATAAGGCATAAAAATGTTCTCTTCATACATCGTTGGATTTTGAATCTATTCAAATCATTTTTTATTAACGGCTTTCACTCCTTCTTTGGTTTGCACTATCTTCTGTATTGTTCCATCAGGATTGTAATGCAGATACTCCACGCACACCGATCGGCGATAGTCTCCACCCGTTGGCAAAGAGCCATCGTGGTAGAAATAATAGGTTTTGCCTTTAAAATCGATAATTCCCGGATGCGTGGTGGTGCTATTGTACGATCTTTCCTGAATCAAACCGCGATATGTCCAGGGACCTTCAATGCTTTTGGCAGTGCAATATTCAATTGTCTCTGGAAAATTTGCTGCATAAACCAGATAATAAAGACCCTTGCGTTTGTAAACCCATGGTGCTTCGGTAAAATTCTGAGGTTTAAATGTATGGATCGGGTCGTCGAGTTCGATCATGTTTTCTTTCAATTTCACCCATTTACAACTGCCATTTCCCCAAAACAAGTAAGCCTGACCATTGTCATCTATAAAAACGGCAGGATCAAGGTCGTCCCATGCATGCTTCATGTCGGTGGTCATATCATTTGTAACCAATGCCTTCCCGATAGCATCTTTGAACGGTCCAGTTGGGCTATCAGATACAGCCACACCTATTGCCACTCCTCCTTTGCTATCAGTATTGGCTTTGTGTATGATGGAAATATACCAGTAAAACTTGCCGTTTCGTTCGATACAATGCGCCGCGTTTGCCGCATAAGAAGCCCATGCAAAATCTTTTACAGTTAGACAAGGGCCGTGACTTTTCCAATTGACCATATCGCTTGACGAATAAACCAGCCAGTCGGGCATTTTGTAGGTTTTAGCATCAACAGTAGCCGTATCATGCCCTACATAAAGGTAAACTTTTCCCTTGTAAACCATAGGAGCGGGATCGGCAGTAAAAACATCTCTAATAATCGGATTTTTACCATCCACATAGCTAATTACCAACACAATGACAAGTATAAAAATAAAAGTTTTGTTCTTCATCAAATAGTTATTTATCTTTATTGGATTTGAATGATTTTAACTATATATAGGAAACATAAGCCATCGAATCTCCCACTTCAAAATAGATGGGGTCTTCCCCTTCGAAAATATCCTGACAGGCTTTTTCCTCTTTCCTGTCAACGTAGGCTTAGCTGAGTCCAGCTTCCAGAAATACATTGCGGCATTTTTCCAGATAGAAAGCAGCTTCTGAAGGCTTCATCTTCTTGTTTTTTGGGCATTTCCTACTTCGAACCCAATGCACTTAAAACATAGGCCCAAGAGCAAAAAAGAGATTTTTAATTTAAAATTCATTGTCGTTGCCTATCTATTTGAACAACAGCCGGAAAAGCTCCTCAAAACTACGTCTCCAGATCAGAAATTCGCGAGCCGTATTGTTGCAAGCATAAGAAACCGAGTTGATTCCGTCAAATTTCAACCTGCAGGCCGACTGATTGTTCCACTTTGTCTGGATTTTCGCAGCCACCACAACCCTGAAAAATAAACTTCACTTTCGATTTGTCTTTAATATCAAAATAGTTCTATTTTATTCATGGAATCTATGTTTTAATGGGAATTATATCATTTAAAAACCAATCCTGCAAACTGGTTGAGCGACCGCCGCCAAGTCAGCCATTCATGCGAAGTGCCTGGCGATTCGTAATATACATGTTTGATACCGGCCTTTTCCAATTCTTTATGAAAACCATTCACTGTCTGATACATGCTAGTTGGCTCTGCTGTGCCGATGCTCAGATACACAAGCTTCATCTTTTGGTTGAAAGCATTGGCATCCGCCCACACACCGCCGTACATTTTTGACAAATCTTCTCCGGGCTGTATCATGCCTGCGCCACTGAATCCTCCAACATACGCAAATTTATCGATGTTTTTCATCGTGATCTGGAACGATTGGAATCCACCCATCGATAAGCCAGCCATAGCGCGATGGTCACGGTCTGGGATAGTACGAAATTCTTTATCAATCAAAGGAATGAGTTCGTCAACGAAAACCTGCCCAAGTGCACTTCGTTCGATAAGCGCACGTACACCTTGAAAGTTCGGGGGATAACTTTGTTGTGGAACTGTCGGATCTACCGCATAGCCATTGTCCATCACTACAATCATTGGTTTCGCGTTTCCTTCGGCAATCAGGTTGTCCATGATAGCGTCCATTTTGCCCTGGTTGGGCCAGCCTGTTTCGTCTTCTCCACCGCCATGTTGGAGATAAAGCGCAGGATACCGTTCCGAGACATTGGCATCGTATCCGGCTGGTGTGTAAACAAATGCCCTACGCCAAGCTTTTGTGATATTGGAAAAATAGCGCACCTGGCGAATTTGTCCATGAGGTACGTTTTTCATGTTGTAATAATCCACCCCTTTTTCCGGGATTTCGATTCCGCTGGCCATCCGGCCCATGCCATAAAAAGCATGGCTGGCAGGATCACAAACAGCGACACCGTCAATCAGAATTGAATAATAATGAAAACCCTCCACAACTGGATCGGTAGTAATAGCCCAAGAGCCTTCTTCCTCTTTCACCATGTCGTATTTTTTACCGAGATCCACCTGCACTTTGTGCGCTTCGGGAGCTTTGATGCGGAAGAGCACCCTATTGTCGGATAGAACCTGCGGATATTGTGCGCCGGGAACATTGGTGGAAGCCCCAACTGCCGCGGGTTTTTCTGCCGGGATGTTGCTGTATTGTTGGATTAAGGCATCAGTGACGGGTTTGAAAAGCAATTGAGAAAACATATACAGGTTTTGTTTCCACACCTTAAAGTCGTGGTATCCGCCAGGAATCACCTGATAAACATGAGGCACCTGATTCGTCATCAAATAGTCGTGAGTGCGTTTGCTGTAAGTGATAAGGCCGTCCTTGTCGCCGCACGAAATCCAGAGAAGTTTTAGTTGTTTCTTCGCATTTTCGGGGTTTGGAACGAGTTCCTGCGGAGTTTTGGTGTTGGGTGCTGAAGAAAAGCCACCCACCCAGGCAAATTTATCGAGATTGCCCAATCCGAAATTCAAGGACTGCCCACCGCCCATCGAAAGGCCCGCCACCGCCCGATTTTCTTTGTTATTCAACACAGGATAAGTTTTTTCAATATAGGGAATCAGGTCGTTGATCAAATCCTTTTCAAATGTAGCAAACGCCTGCACTTTGGACGCTTCCATGATGTTACCCACAGCCCGGTCGTCCTTCATGGCACGCCCGTTGGGCAACACAACTATCATCCGAGTTATTTTTTTGTCTGCATAAAGATTGTCGAGGATCACTTGCGGTTGTCCGTGCACGAACCACTCTTTTTCATCTCCCCCAATGCCATGCAGCAAATAAAGCACCGGGTATTTTTTGTTTTTGGAAAATCCAGGAGGTGTATAAATCAACGCTTTTCGATTCGCACCCACAGTGGCCGAAGCATATTCAATGGTATCAATTTTCCCTTTGGCAATCCCATTTCGTGGAATGTCATACCCTTCGGGAGCACTTTTGAAATTCTGGCTGCTGGCGTTGGAGCTTAAGACCAAAATAAAAGAACAGAGTAAAATAAGTTTTTTCATAGAATTAGAATTTTCTTGTTGAAAACATAAAAACTGAAACGGTTAACCATTTATAAATCAAACAACAGTCATTTTTATGGTTCCTGTGCATACGCGCAAAGGACCACCACGTCACAGGTATTCTTGAAGTCCATATTCTTTTCTTTGTAGTATTGTTCTAGTTTATCCTTTTTCTCCGGATAAATCTTGATAAAAGTTTCCACATCTTTGAATTTTTTCTCCTTGCCATCTTTCACCACCCAATATACAGGATCGATCTCAGTTACTACAAATTCAAGATCTTTCAATATCTCGGTTCCATCGGTTCTCAGCATGGAATAAGAGGTTACTTTAGCCGTTTCACTGGTGCCTCCATAACCTGCTTGGGATGCCCTCATCTTTTTTCTCGGATTATACCTGACATATACAAGGGGATTTTTGCTAATTTCTTCCCGGACTCCATTTTTGGCATCAAGCAGAAATTTCCTTGCCCCAATTCTGACTGAATCGACAAGTATTGACTTGTCGATAATCTTCATCCGCCCATCTCTCTTGTCAACGAAGTAAAGCTGATTCTCAAGCAAGTTAAAATTGACTTGTTCTTCCGTGTACTGCCCATTTGGCAAATAAACATTTGCCAGTTGATACTCCTTGAACAAAAAACCGTTGCTATCGCCGTGACCAATAGCGGAAAAAGCAAGCATCCACAATACAAAAACGAGTACATTATTTTTCATGATCAAAGTAAATATCAAAGATTAAGGATAAAACAATGTCATATTTTCCAAAGATGAGTTTTTACGATACAGTTGTAACTTCATTAGGGGTGGATTAAAAAGATTATTATCATTCCAAGCCACTGAAAGGGGATGTAAAAAAGACGATTGTCTTCGAAGAATAAAAATACGACAATTTATTTTGACTGGCACTTAGAGAGTTAATAATTAGCATTTTTTATTCGACAAAGAAGCCTAAAGATTAACCGAGCTTCACTTATATCCCAAAATCGAAAGCATCATTTCGCCATACCTTCTGCCAAGTTCCCTGTATCCAGCGGCATTGAAGTGCAAGTGGTCGGCAATACCTTCACATCCTGCGGAAGAAATCACATAGGTGTTGGGGATTGTTTGTGGTAAAGTGGCAATTATGGCATTCATAGATGCACATGCACCCTTCTGGTCGGCATTCAAGACTTCGCCAGCCAAAAGCGGCACTTTCTTCGGATTCAGGTTCAAATCCTTTATCAAATTGTCGTAAACAAGCTTCACTTTACGAGGCCAGTCCTTGTCTCCTGTATTCGATTCACCCTGATGCAACAATATACCTTTGATGACACCGGCTTTTTGTGCGATCTTAGCCATTTCTACAAGCCGTCCGTAAGGATCTCCATTGTAATCTTTGACCATATTTTTCATCCAATCGGGAGCAGTGGCAATGTAAGATTCGTAATTATCCTTGTCGAATAATTCGATTTTGCATCCTCCTATCGCCACATTTATTATGCCTACTTTCGCTTTGGGAGGAAGTTTGGCGAGCAAAGTGCGCCCAAAATAGTCGGCAGGGGTCAAGCCTGTCCCACAACGGCACAGTGGAGGTATAGCCGCGTACCAATTTCCCTTCGTGCGTTGCAAGGCTGGGCAATCGAGTGTTGACATCACCTTGAAGCGGAGATCAATCCCAACAGTGTCTTGCGGTTCAAACTTGGCATTTCCTTCCATATTGGATTGGCCAAAACAGAGGAATATGTAAAAATTCTTATCCTGAGAAAAGGCTTTTGTCCCCGACATAAGGACTCCGGCAACGACAATCAACAATACTTTTATTTTCATTTTCAAATTCTTATAATGATTAATGCTCTTCTATTTATTTAGCCCATGCCTGCCCTTCAGGCGAACGACGCCATTTGAAATAGCCATCCAATACTTTCAGGGATTCGACACTCGGTACAGGCCCTGTATGCGGGGTCTGGTTGAAATACATCAATACCGGATTTTTTTCATTGAAAGCAGGCCATTCAGGCATTCCATTCCCATTCGGCGTACCGTATTTCGTGAAATTTGTCCAATAGGTGGCCATGGCTTCCGAAATAACCAAATCGCTTTTTGTTGTATGGGGATTTGAGGCATCCAAGTTGTTGAAAACGTATGCCACTTCTTGTCCGTGAGGTGAACCGTGTCCGTATTGGGGCGAATCTTGCGGGTAATCGGGATGCTGATCGAAATAATAAAAATACACTTTCGATTTTCCGGTCTTCGACTGAAGCATTGCCCACGACCAAGTATGCCAACCGAAAGCGCCATCACGAGCCAAATCACGGGCTGTTCTCGGAACAGAACTTTCTCCTACCGGATAGGCTTTTATGAGGTCGTCCGCAAATTTACCATACCGTTTTTTAACGCCTTCAACATATTCTCCAGGTGTTTTTCCCGGTGAAAAACTAAGTCCTTCATCAGAATTGTATCCGATGAGCACGGCAACGTCGTTGTATTTGCCGGCTTCGTACAGTTTGTATTGGTCACCGGGGATCACGTAGCCATCTGTGATCGGCCAACTGCCTCCCATTCCAAATCCCGAAGGAATTTTATCGGCTGGCAATTTGCGAAGGGCGGCAATGGATGTGGTTCCGGACCTTTGCACATAAGCAATACCATCGGCTTCAGCCTGTTTCAGCGTTTTCATGTTTTCTCCCGGATAAGAAGAAAGACGTGTGGGTCCAAACGATCCGCCACTTTGCGAAACCGCCCCGCGGAACAAGCCTTTGGCCAAAGGCGAGGCACACAACATACTCACCGAAATGCCTCCTGCCGATTCCCCGAATATGGTCACTTTATCTGGGTCGCCTCCAAAAGCGGCAATATTTTCCTGTATCCATTTCAGGCCGGCAATCTGATCGAGAATGCCGTAATTTCCAGAAACATGGTTGGGACTTTCAGCACTTAATTCTGGATGAGCCAAAAATCCAAGTTGGCCGACCCGGTAGGCAATACTCACCAGAACAACCCCCTTTTGTGCCAGTTTTGCGGCGTTATAAACCGATTCGGAGGTAGATCCAAAGCTAAATCCGCCACCATAAATCCACACAAGCACTGGCAGCTTTTCATTAGCCGATTTAGCAGGTGACCAAATATTCAAATACAAACAATCTTCGCTCTTGCCCGAAGGAGGATTCCCCGCTTGCATCGGTGCGGGCGCAAATTTCACGGCAGCCTTCACGCCTCTCCATTTCTCTGGAGGCTGTGGAACACGCCACCTAAGCTGGCCCACGGGCGGAGCTGCAAACGGAATTCCTTTATAGACGGTCAATCCATCTTCGTAAACACCCTGTATCAACCCTTCATTCACCTTTATGGGCGAAGGTTGTTGTGCAAAGCTCGGCCCACAAGAAAACAGGAAGGATAATGTAATTAAAAAAGCCATCTTTTTCATAAGCCCCAATTTGCGTTCTGAAAATTTATTCGATAGACATCTTCAATGACTTCAATGCGCTAAAATCAGAACTGTTACCATACAAAATTTCGTATTGGCCAGCTACTACTGCCATCTTGCGCTGCGACCAGTCAAAAAACTCAAATGCTGAAGGAGTTAGCTCAATTACCGCTTGTCCAGCTTGTCCAGCAGCCAATTCCACCCGTTGAAATCCTCGGAGAGTTTTCAGCGGTCCTTCGACGTCATTCATTTTACGGATATACACCTGCACCACTTCCGTGCCCGGTCTTTCTCCTCTATTCGTGATTGGTACTGCCAGCTTGACGGTTTCACCGGTTTTCATCTTTGTCTTATCTGTGGTAGCGTTTCCTATTTCGAAGTTGGTGTAACTTAATCCGTATCCAAAGGGGAACAGTGGTTTTTCGGTCATGAAGCGGTAGGTGCGGCCCTTCATCTTATAATCCTCAAAATCAGGAAGCTGGTTCATGTTCCTGTAAAACGTCACCGGCAATTTGCCGGAAGGGTTATAATCTCCAAACAATGCAGTTGCTATGGCAGTGCCTCCGGCTTGTCCGGGATACCATGCTTGCAAAATAGCATCGCAAGACTCGGTTTCGGGGACCAATCCCATCGCCGAACCGGAAAAATTAACGAGTACCACCTTTTTGCCAGATTTTTTCAGCTCTTGCAACAATTTTCGTTGAATAGCGGGAAGCTCTATATCAGTACGGTCGCCACCTTTAAAACCGGGAATGGTAACCGGCATCTCTTCCCCTTCGAGCGAGGGTGCAATACCTCCTGCAAAAACAACGACATCGGCATCCTTCACCTTCGATATTGAAGACGAAATATTGATGGGAATAATTGACCCCAAGTCGAAATCCAAAATAGCATCTTTGTCTCCTTGTGAGAAGCTAATTTCAATATCATAAGATTTTCCCGCCTCTGCCTTCAGGGTATATGCGTTTGTCGGGTTTTGAGCAAATATGTTTTTCAGGACTAACTCTCCATTCACTGTCAGCGAAGTTCTTCCATTTACCTGAAAACGAAAAGCCACGTCTCCCGATCGGGTAGGTTTAAACACCGTTTTGTAATGAGCCGAGAAATTACGAATATTTACTCCTGCCGCAAAGGTCGTAGCACCCATCGTTGTCAATTTTAAAGGCGTGGCAATAAATTCAGTTACTACGGGTTCGCCTTCGGGTCGGCGAGTATTCCAATATTGGGCGACAAAACCCCTTTTACCGCCCACACTGCATTCCTGAAAAAGGCTGCTTATCGTAGTCTCGGAAGTTCTGTCGCAAGCAAAATCATAAAGAAGATCGTTCCCCAAATAAGCGCGCATCCCTTCCAACAGAGTCACCGTTTTTGCCGGAAATCCGTTGTAATTTCCCCATTGCATCACCGAGTCGTTCGCATTGGGACCAACAAGGGCTATTTTCAGAGCTTTATTCAATGGAAGAAGGTTGTTTTTATTTTGAAGCAATACCAAACTTTCTTGGGTCATTTTCAATGCTAATTTTTGGTGTTCCAGGCTATTTACTACCGAATAGGGAATATCCCAAACTGGCTTCTCATTCATTTCGCCCAATTCGAATCGGGCCTTCAACAAGCGCAACAACGACACATCAATCCGTTTCTCGTCAATCAAACCTTTTCTCACCGCATCGGGCAAATTGGCAAAATCAACACCACACTCCAAATCAGTTCCATTAATTACCGCATCAGCCGAAGCATGCGCAGCATCAGGTTGGGTGGCGTGAGCATCTTTTTTGTAAAAATCGGATATTGCCCAGCAGTCGGACACAACAAGTCCCTGATATCTCCATTCGTTGCGCAATATTTGTGTCAACAAGCGGTTGCTTCCGCAGCAAGGTTCACCTTCAAATCGGTTGTATGCGCACATCACCTCTTTCACATTGGCTTTTTGCACCAAATCCTTAAAGGCCGGCAAATAGGTTTCATACAAATCGCGGGGCGAGATGTTATCGGCATTATACGAATGCCTGTTCCATTCCGGACCCGAGTGAACTGCAAAATGTTTGGCGCAAGCATGCAGCTTGTCGTATTGGGCATTATCGGGGCCTTGCAAACCCTTGACAACGGCCACTCCCATCCGGCTGGTCAAAAACGGATCTTCACCGTAGGTCTCCTGGCCTCGTCCCCAACGCGGGTCGCGGAAGATATTCACGTTGGGAGTCCAGCAGGTCAGTCCCTGATAACGTTTAAGTCCGCCTTGCTCGCTGAATTTATTCGATTTCGCCCTCGCTTCATCCGACACTGCCGTAAAAACGTTGAAGAGCAGAGCATCATCGAAAGATGCCGCCATGCCGATGGACTGAGGAAAAACCGTAGCCAATCCTGAACGCCCCACCCCGTGCAAGGCTTCGTTCCACCAGTCATAAGCTTTGATGCCCAAGCGGGGAATTGCTGGGGACTGATTTTGCATCAAAGATGCTTTTTCATTCAGAGTTAAGCGAGACAACAAATCCTTCGCCCGATCTTCGGGAGTCAATTTTGTGTTTTGATAGGGCAATTTCCGACTCCAGCAGTTGGCAGAAAATAAAAAAACTGCAATTAAGCAAGATATCTTTAAAACCGGATTCTGAATTTGTGGTATCATATTTTTCCTAGCTACCCATTTTAGTACTAGTCGAGTGATTTAATAAATATAATTCAATCAGAACGAATCTATAGAATTCCGTTTTATTTTTGAAAACCAACAAAACTTTATCCTGTTTTCATTTGAATAAATCCAAATTGATTGCATCTCCCATTTTTTTATATCCTGCCTGATTGGGATGCAAGAAATCGTTATCATGCAGATCCGGCAAAATGGTTTTCGGATCTTCCGGTTGACGCATCAGGACATCAAAATCGATCACCGCATCGAAGCGCCCACTATTACGTATCCATTCATTGACAGTGTCCCTTGCTTGCTGACGGAAATCCTTGTCGTAGAATGATTTTGCAAAAGGCAGGATGGTAGCTCCATACACTTTGATCCCTTTGGCATGAGCCTTGTCTATCATTTGGCTGTAGGCCTCAATCAAGCTTTGTGCCATTTTCGGTGCATCCTCTGGGACACGGATGCCTCCTATATCGTTGATTCCCTCGAGAATAATCAGCCATTTTACATTATCCAAAGATAAAACATCCCGATCAAACCGGCTAAGCGCAGTCGGGCCCAATCCTCCACGAACCACACAATTGCCTCCAATTCCCAAATTGAGCACGCCCAGGTTGCTGGTAGTCGGATTTTTCAGCAGCCTTGCCGAAAGAATATCCGGCCAACGGTTTTGCATGTTTGTTCCCGAACCGCGCCCATCGGTGATGGAATTGCCTAATACAGCTATGGCTCCGGCCGGGCTCGATGACAGTACATCAATGCCAGTGATGACATACCAATGGTCGGTGGGGATAGCTCCGCTAAAATCAGCCGATGCCATCTGGTCGCCTGTTAAGATGTAAGATGTGGTACGCGAACCTGGATGCCCGGTTGTCGTGGCAGAGGTTTCACCAAAAGCAATTGTAATAGCCAATTGCGAACCCGGCGCCAATTTGAATTTCAACGGATCAGACACCACCTCGCTTCCGGCTGGCATAACTGCCTGTTTTTTTCCGTCGAATTTGAGGATGGCCTGACTGGATACCTCGATAGCACCTGCCCCTTTGGAAACAGCGATAGCCACCGATTTCAAGCACACTGGTTGTTTGCCGAATATGTTTGAAAAACGAACCCTGACAACATCTCCACCAATAGATACCCTCACAATTTGCCGGAGGGTATTATTGGTCAATCCCGGTTCGGGTGGCATGTTGTTGGGTTCTACCAACATCGGCGCAGTAGCCCATGTCCCTGTCCATATTTTCGATTTGAAGCTCGATTTAGCACCTAGCGAATGAGAGAAAAGCAATAGGGCAAACAATATCCCAACGGAGCATATTTTGTTCATGATATTTGGTTATGATATAAAGAAATTACACTATCGTTTTGGAATCCTGAACACAGGATGCGACCAGAGTGGATTTTCTCCATTACGACGGACAAGATCCGCCCTAAATACAGCACTGAATCCTTTTCAGGAAAAGCCATACACGCGAATACCGTATCTCCAACTGGCCTTCATTCATTGTCCGGCGCCTTCTATCGTCTTTATTTTTCCATTTTCATCGTATTCCAGCTCCACCACCTTCAGGCTGCGCAGCCAGGTTCTTCCTCCGGACGGAACACTGTCGTGATGGAACAAATACCATTTACCTTTAAATTCCGCAATAGCATGGTGCGTGGTCCAACCGACTACTGGAGTCAGGATTGTGCCTTGGTAAACGAAGGGACCGTAAGGATTGTCACCGATAGCATAACACAGCAAATGTGTGTCGCCGGTGGAATAGGAAAAGTAATATTTCCCGTTATACTTATGCACCCAAGAGGCTTCGAAGAAACGACGAGTGGCGTCTCCAGCTGTCAAAGACTTGCCATCTTCGTCCAGTATCAGAATATCTTTTGGTTCTTCGGCAAACTCCAACATATCGTCACTCAATTTTACGATTTTGGAAGGGAGAGCCAACTCATTCCCTTCGGGCAAGATAGCCGATTCCAAAGCTTTGTTGTTGCGGTATCGCTGCAACTGTCCGCCCCACAAGCCTCCAAAATACATATAGTAATTGCCATCGCCATCATCCAGAATAGCCGGGTCGATGCTATAACTACCCTTTATCGGATTATCTTGCGCGATGAATGGCCCTTCGGGCTTGTCGCCCACCGCCACCCCGATGCGGAAAATGTCGTTTTTGTCTTTCAAGGGAAAATAAAGATAATATTTGCCGTCTTTGTGCGCAATATCGCAGTCCCACAATTGGCGGCCTGCCCAAGGAATATCTTTTTTATCCAAAGCAATACCATGATCTGTGATTTCCCCGTTTTCAATGTCATCGGTCGAGAAAACATGATAATCCTTCATGTCGAAATGGTCACCATTGTCATTCTCTTCGATGCCGCTTTCACGGTCGTGGGAAGGATAGATGTAAAGCCGCCCGTTAAACACATGAACGGCAGGGTCAGCCATATAATCACCGGGAACTAAATATTTAGGCGTTTTCATTGTTTGTTGTATGTCTTTTGCTTTTATTATTACTTTGTCTGAATCGCTAAATCAATGATTTTCTGCACTATTGGCTTTGCATTATAATTTCTATCGAACAACAACGGATAATCCGTCCTCCCTCTTACCGGGAAATCATTTTTCCAGGATCCCTTGTCGCTCACACCCCATAGAGTGACGCGACTGACTTTATCCTTGTGTTTCAAAAAAAGCTTGAAGAAATCCAAATAGCGATTTTCCCATGCAGCTTCCACATCTGCGGGCAAACCATTCTTATAAGGATTTATTTTTTCTTGATAAGCCGCTACATCGGAGATATTCGCCCCTTGGTTGCCTTTCGGCGTAGGCAAAGCACTTAAGTCTAGCTCAGTGATCATTACTTTCACGCCCAAGTTTCCAAATGCAACAATACTTTTTTCTTCTTCTTCCAGTGCAGGATAATCCATCCCGATATGCCCTTGCATACCTATTCCGTCAATTCTCACACCTTGTGCCTGCAATGATTTCACCATGCGGACAACACCCTCCCTTTTTCCTTGAAGAAACATCGAATAATCGTTGTAATACAACTCGGCTTTCGGGTCGGCTTCGTGGGCAAACTGGAATGCCAGCTTGATGAAGTCTTCACCTATGATTTTATAGAACTTGCTTTTGCGGAATGCCCCGTCATCTGTAATTGCTTCGTTAACTACATCCCAACCTTTAATCCGTCCTTTATATCGTCCCACAACCGTATGGATATGATTTCTCATTCGTTCAATCAGCACTTCGCGAGAAACATCTTTTCCATCTTTGTCAACAAAAAGCCACTTGGGTGTCTGCGAATGCCAAATAAGCGTATGCCCGGTGATGAACATTTTGTTCTTTTGGCCATAAGCAACAAATTTGTCGGCATCATCGAAGAAAAACTTACCTTCCTGAGGTTGGAGATTTTCGCTTTTCATGCAATTTTCGGCAACGATAGCACTGAACTGCTTCTTCACCACCTCATCGGCTTCTTTGTCAATGCCCAAAGATTGACTTCTGTTAAGGGCAGTACCAATGTAAAATTTATTTTTGAAGGCTTCTTTTAGTGTTAACGCCTTGCCCTGCTTTGCGGAGCAGGAAAGGCTTCCTGCTATCCCTGCAAAAACTAAAATCAGATAACTAATACTTCGCTTCATCTATTGTCTCTTTTAAAAAGTTGATATGTACAAGATTTTAATCATGAACTTCTATTACCAAGCCTATTTAATATAGCCTTATTTCATCTGCCGTTGTTCAATCTCAATGTTGATTTTGTGGATCACGTCATCTTCCAATTCATATTTTGAAATGATGAACATGGCCACTGAAAGCAATATTGCAGGAATCACTGCCACCAGCCAAAGAATACCCTGTTCTGCAAAAACGGATTGAGTGACTGCATTTTTTTCGTTGAAACCAACAAATGCCAACACAAATCCTGGAACAACACCTCCTAAAGCCATACCAGCCTTGAAAAAGATCCCTGTCAAAGCATTCACTATTCCAGAAATTCTCTTGCCGGAAGTGTATTCTCCGTAGGAGATCACTTCAGGCACCAATGCCCACATATAACCAGTAGCAACGATAACACCTGTAGATTTTACAAATTGCGCAACAAGCACCAACCAAACCAAACCTTTGAGGGAAGGAACTACAGAAATAACATAAAGCATCGCCATTCCTATAATGGCAATGGTAAGAAACACATAGAACATTCGTTTCTTACCAATAGCACGTTTTATAGCAGGTACAAGAGGCATAAAGATGAATGCGGGGATCGAACCCAGTGCTGCAAAATAAGGCAACATGTCTGGTGCATGCACGTTGTAAATCATATAATAAGATCCGGCCGAATTGCCGATTGCCATCATCGCAAAAGCTGTGATAAAAAAGAATGCCAACACACGTAGAGGACGGTTATACTTAAATTCTTTCCACAAGTCGGAAACTTTCACATTCTCTGTTTCTTTCACGTCCATAACCACTCGTTCCTTTGTTTGAAAATAACAGAAAAACAGCAAAGCCAAACCGGCCAAAGCATAGATAGTCATCGTGATAAACCATGCGTCACCTGATTCAATCGAGTTGATTTTACCATCGGAAGAAAGCGTCTTCACGATGATTGGAATGCCATAAGCGACAGCAAGTCCTCCCAGATTTGCCAAGAACATACGTACCGAGGTCAGCTTCGTGATTTCATCGGTGTCGCGTGTGAGAGAAGCATTTAGTGCGCCATAAGGCACGTTGATCAAAGTATAGAGCATCGATAAGCCAACGTAGGTGATATAAGCATAAAGCAGTGAGCCAGAAAATCCGTTCCAAAAGCAAAGAATGGCAAATCCGGTAAGTGGAATTCCGCCTAAAATCAAATAAGAGCGGTATTTTCCTAATTTTGGATTATGCTTGTCCACAAAAGTACCCACGAGTGGATCCCAAACCACATCTACCAACCGAACAATAAGGAACATGATGGCTGCGGTTGCCGCAGGTAGCCCGTACACGTTCGTATAGAAGATGAGGAGGTATTGTGCAACCGTCTGGTAAATAAGGTTCTGAGCCATATCTCCTGAGCCAAAACCGATACGTTGCAACCAAGAAAGCTTATAAAAACCTCTCGACTCGCTGGTTATTAGTGAATTTGATTCCATGTTTTTTTATTATTATTTTCTTTGATTGATTGATTCGATTCTAGTTTATTATTTGATGCTTTGGATTCATTTTATTTCACTTTCGGGAGCACCTAGATAACTTGGTTTTAAGCCCCCTGTGTTGATTAATATTTTTTGAAGAACAATACCTGGTTCCAACACCCGGAAACGGAGGGTGTGCTTGCCCGCTTTTTCTACTTTATGTTTTGTCACCGACTTGATAATGTGTTCGGCCTGCCATTTGCCGAGTTCTCCACGGTAATGCCCATTGAAGTTGATCGTTTGGGGATTTTTGCCGTCCAACGAAATCTCATAACGCAAGCCTTTGTTGGCGTTGTAGTTCAAGGTTGGGGAGAGCAATGCCTGCACTTCAAATTCGCCGGTGGATTCAAATTCGATGTCGTATTCCACATAAATCGGGGACTCGTCGTCAGGATAAGCATTTTGAGGGAAAGTGGTTATGCCCGATTTGGTTTTTCCAAGGCACGGTATTATTTGCCAATGAATTTTGTCCGAATTTTTTACCCGGCTGAAGTTCTCTGCTTCGATGGAGACATACCCGCCTTTCTCAATAAAGACCTTTTCTTTTGAGGTTGTATCCTTTTGCTCTTGAATATAAGTCACTTTAGGCATGATGCTCTGACGTGGTTCTTGCCAAGACGTGTATCCGATCCTCACCTGATCCATCATGTGATCCCATTTTCCGCCAGCAATTTCCTTATTGTAATGATATGTAAGAACGGAATCGCGCTGGAAGCACTCTTTCACTTTATCTGCCCATTTATTGCCTTCGATATCATTTCTTGCGGCACAATATTTATTTTTAGCCAGTGCGAAATACATCTCGTACAAGTTTGAGCAAGCATTCACAGGGAACAAAACCAACTCGTCAAACGCATCTTTGTATTCTTGAGGAATAACGTAATACAGCCGCATTGCATCCAAAGCGAGATGACGGTAATCGTTAGTGACACGCTCAAATTCATTGTAATTCTCTAAGCTATATGTCTTGTCATTCAACAATTCGGGAGTCACCCTACGGTTGTATTTCGAATACAGGTTGATGATCCTTGCCGCTTCCTTGGCATATTTTTCCCCAAATTGCTGAGCAGTCCATTTTTCGGTATGTTGTAACAGATTCTGCGAATTAAACTGCGACGGATTCCAAGCCATATCAAGAAAAAAACTGATGGGATATTCCATCGGCTTGAGGTCGCCCACATTCACGATCCAGAGTTGGCTTACGCCATGTGTATAACTGAGATCCATCTGCTCCCACACACGTTGTATTGGATTGATATTTATCCACTTGGAGTTACGGGGACCACCCACGTAATCAAAGTGGTAATACATGCCATATCCACCTTTACGTGGCTTCGCATTGGGTTCCGGCAATTTGCGTACATTTCCCCAATTGTCGTCGCAAAAAAGCAGGGTGACATCGTCCGGAACACGCATCCCGTGGTCGTAATAATCTTGTACTTCTTTATATAAAGCCCACACTTGAGGTGTTTTATCAGCCTTTTGACCAGTCACGCCTTCAATTATTTCCCGTTGGTCCTTTACTATTTTTTCGAGCAAACTGATATTGGTATCTTCACCCATCGCTTCATCTCCATCTCCACGCATGCCGACGGTGACTACTTTTTCCCAATTCTTGCTGCGTTCAATTCCGAATTTCCAAGATTTCTGCAAGACATCGGCATTTTTATTATAGTCCCAGACGTTCGGGAGATTATTTTTTTTGACAAACCGATGCCAGTCTTGTTGCGCCATCGCCATCGGCTCATGATGTGAAGTTCCCATGACAATACCCATTTCGTTTGCCAGCACTCCATTTCGAGGATCGTCATCATAAAAAGCACTACCCCACATGGCTGGCCACAAATAATTCGCTTTCAGGCGAAGAAGTAGTTCAAATACCTTCTCGTAAAATTTGCTGTTGAATCCGCCAAAAGTAGCACGCGACCAACCGCTGAGTGCGGGAGCTTCATCGTTGAGAAAAATCCCACGGTATTTCACGGCGGGTTCGCCATCCGTGTATGCCCCTTTTTGGAAATATATCCTGTCTTGGTGGACAACCGGGACGTCCGCCCAATAATACCAAGGAGAAACACCTATCTGTTTTGACAATTCATATATGCCGTAAATGGTGCCACGCTTATCGCTACCAGCAATCACCAACGCCTCATCGATTCCTTCAAATGGGTGCGATACCGATTGGATCATATATTTCTCATTTTTGCCTTTCAACTGAACTCCATCCAACTTTTTGGCCTTCACCAATTCATCCACCTGCGAATTCGTACCAATAGTACCAATAATGATCAGAGGGGTTTTCACTCCAGTAAAACGCTCTATTATTTGAGGAGGCGATCCAATGACTTTCTTGAAATCCGATTGGAGGTTGGCAACAGCTCGCAAAACCCCCGGGTCAACACCCCCATCCACCAGAATAGATGGGACTGATGAAGGTTCGTAAATGACCATTGCCGCACTGCTTTTATGCGTAGTTATAAAATTATCCGCAGCAAAACTTTTTCCTATTACGCAGCAAAAAGCAACGATCACCAATATGATTCTATAAACAAAACTCATTTTTTTCCTTTGTAAAATATATAAATAAAAATCTTTAATTCGCAAGCAATTTTTTGAGAACAAACCGCAACATATTCCAAAAACGATGCAATTGAAAAAAGCTACTCTTCAAATGCACGACAATTCAAAAACACAGGAAGGAATATAAAACGAGCTTGTGACCAAGGCCTTACTCAAACCTCCACCTCCACAGGCCCCGTTGTATCGAGAACTCTACAATTTATTGTTTCACACCTTTTTTGTAATCGAAAAAGTCAACGTCAACATATCCGCCAAGACTTTTGGTCGCATAGTTGAAAATGGCGAACTTGGATCCCATAAAGAACCTTCTGTAATCGAATATCATTTTGAATTCCGTACCAATTGGAATCCATTTTTTATTATCCAAACTATAATAGAAAGTTGCTAAATCTTTATGCAAGTTAAAATCACCATCGACACGCAGATAGACTACTTTCTGGGTTAATTTGATCCTTGCCTTCTCTTCCACTTTAACACCCGTGATGGCTTTGGTGGAAGGATCCAAAGAAACGGAACTCGAAGTCATTGCGAGATACTTGCTCTTTCCTTCCGCAATAACGGACAAAACGCCTGCGTCACCATTGAAAGCACAGAATCCGGCCATATCCCCATCTTTCATTTTGGAAATATCAAGCGCCACTATCCCGCTACACTTAGGCCCCTCCATCCGCTGAGTAATGGTATTTGGCGCAGCAAAAAGGTTTTCCACAACCCGGCTTGTTTTGAGCCTCAAATAGCCTTTTCTTTCTTTCAATGACCAAGCTTCGTCCACCGGATTGTGATTCCATTGCCAATTGATTTTCAGCTTATCGCCCGAAAAATCATCGCTTTCCACAATTCTTTTTCCCGTGTCGTAAGGTTTCAGAGGTGTCGCCCAATTCAAAGGCACCTTGCCGTTTTCATCTCCAAGCATCGGCCATCCATCCACCCAACGAACTGGCATCAAAAGCGGAACACGTCCTACGGCATTACGATCTTGGAAAATCAATCCATACCAATTTCCGTTTTCGTCGTCAATGATTGCACCTTGCCCACAATAAGGGAATCCGGCAAAATTGTCTTGCAATATGACCTTCTTTTCATAAGGTCCGGCAATGTTGTCCGCACGGTAACATACCTCGCGGCGAGGTTTATTTTTTGGCCAGGAAATCATCAGCAAGTAATATTTTCCGTTGTGCTTGATCACTTGGCTACCTTCCAGAAGACCTGTTTCATCGGCATCACGTTCGAAAACATGTGTGTTGAGCCCGCCAGGTTTTACGTCTGTCAAATCGCTTTTCAGTTCCCTGAGCGAGCCGGTTCCTGAAAACACATACACCCGGCCATCGTCGTCAAAGAAAAGGGAAGCATCGTGAAAATGCTGTGTCCTTGCAACCAGTTGCCATTTATCGGAAGACGGATCAGTTGTCGAATAAATATATGCCTTGTATGGCTTGTCATTCGGTGAAAAAAGAACGTAATATTTTCCGTTGTGATAGCGGATAGAGGATGCCCACTGGCCTCGCCCATAAACAGTACCCCCTTTCAAATCGTAATTGGGTGTATCTGTCAGCTTATCAAAAACATAGCTAGCTATCTCCCAGTGTACTAAGTCTTTCGACTTCATCACGGGTGCTCCCGGCATCAAGTGCATGGTCGTGCTTATCAGGTAGAAATCACTGCCTTTACGGGTGATCGACATATCGGGTACGTCGGCCCACATTACCGGGTTTGTAAATGGCGTTGAATTTTGCGCCTGACCTCCGTAAGCGACAAAGAGTATGCAGCATACAGCGAAAACATTTTTCATTCTATTTCTCATTCTATTTTTCATCTTAAGATATTCCAATTCATGTACAATGAGTCCTTATTTTTTTCTAGTTATAAGGTATTTCACACCAGCTTTTGTATCCAAGTCATATTCATATATTTTTTTCAATGAATTGCCTTTCAAAGAAGCTTCTTGAGACACAATCGGATCGGCCACTCTGATTGGATCATTCAATATGTTTGGATTTTTGCCTTCCGCTTTCTTCAGTCCGATTGCTTCAAGAGGCACATACGAACGAAGACGTAAATTTCCACCCAGTTTAGAAAGAACGGTTGCTTCCGTCAATTCTCCATTTTGCCATTTCATGGCTATTTCGAAACCACCACGGGCCACAATTCCTGAAACCGATCCGGTTTTCCATGCGTCTGGAATAGCTGGCAACAAATGAACCGCTCCATCGTGGCTTTGAACAAGCATTTCTGCAACACCTGCCGTCAACCCAAAATTTCCATCAATCTGGAAAGGAGGATGGGCTGTGAACATATTCGGATAAGTCCTACCTTCCGGATTGTTGCTGTCGGCCAATGTGAGCATATTGTTGATGATTTTGTAAGCATGATTTCCGTCCAAAAGACGAGCCCACAGGTTCACTTTCCAGCCTATCGACCATCCAGTAGCCATATCACCTCTATATATCAATGAATTACGAGCCGCCTCAAACAATCGGGGAGTTCTGTAGGGAGATATTTGATCGCTTGGATACAAGCCATATAAATGGGAAACATGACGGTGTTCGTCTTTTGGATTGTCTTTGTCTTCCAACCATTCTTGAAGCTGCGTGTATTTGCCGATCTGCATGGGTGGCAATTTTTTCACCATATCCAACAGTCGGGCGCGGTAAGATACATCTCCGCCAAGTATCTCATTGGCCAGAGCTGTGCGTGTGAGTATATCAAAAACCAATTGATTGTCCATCGTACACCCTGCGGAAATAGGTCCGTGTTCAGGAGAAATCGATGGGCTTACCACCATCCAGCCATATTTGGGGTGCTGCACCAGGGATGTCAGGAAGAAGTCGGCAGAGCCTTTCATAGCCGGATAAACATCGGCAAGGTATTTCTTATCGCCTGTAAACAGGTAATGTTCCCATAAATGCTGGCTCACCCAAGCACCTCCAGTGGGCCACATGCCGGCCGCTGCAAAATCTATCGGGCTGGTGACGCGCCAGATGTCGGTATTATGATGGGCAACCCAGCCTTCAGCGCCATAAAGCACTTTGGCCGTTTCACGACCACTTTCGCTCAAATCCCTGACCATCTGGATAAAAGGCAGGTGCGTTTCAGACAAATTTGTCACTTCGGCCGGCCAATAGTTCATCTCCGCATTGATGTTGATGGTGTATTTGCTATCCCATGGTGGCCTCATCGAATTACACCAAATGCCTTGCAAATTTGCAGGCTGCCCACCAGGTTGCGATGAACAAATCAGCAGATAACGTCCAAACTGGAACAACAGAGCCACCAAAGATGGATCTTGAGTAGCATGGAAATTGGCAATCCGTTCTGTTGTATTCAGTTTGGATGCTTCGGATACGGTACCCAAATCGAGCTTGAGGCGACTGAATTGTGCGGCGTATATGTCCGAATGTTTCTTGATCGCCAATTTGTAATCTTTCTCAACGGCAGCCGTCAAGTAATTTGCGGCTTTCTCGGCTTGTCCGCTTCCAATGGTTTTGTAATCTTTGAAATTGGTAGCAATGGAAATATAGACGGTGGCCACAGTTGCCCCGGACACAGATATTGTGCTATCGGACACTTCTACTTTTCCACCTTCATTTTTCACGAAAGTGCGTGTTTGGTAGATTATTTTACCAGCAATACCTTCGTGGTCTGAACCTTTTCCTTCGAGCACTAGCACATTATTCTTTTTGAAGATCTCGTGCTCTGCCTTATTGGTATATCCTGCCACGAAATTGAGCGTTCCTTTTTTGCTGGCCGTAATCCGCATGATTGCCACATTGTCGGCAAACGACACAAAGGTTTCACGGGTGTAATTCACCCCGTCCACCGTATATCGAGTGGTTGCAACAGCCCTGCTAATATCCAGTTCTCGGTAATAATTTTGATAGTTTTGATGTTCAGGAAAATTCAAGATAACGCTTCCTGCTGTTTGGAAGGGCATCCCATGAGTTTTTGTAAAAAACGTTTCGTTGATTAATTTGTCAGCTTCACTCGATTTACCTTCAAATATAAGCTTGCGAACTTCAGGTAATGCCTGCAATGCTTTGGGATTGTCATTCTTATAAGGTCCTCCAGCCCAGATAGTTTCTTCATTCAATTGCAACTCTTCACGTTGGGGAATGCCATACACCATGGCTCCCAGCCTTGAATTACCAAGAGGAAGAGCCTCTTCCCAAATCTTGGCCGGCTGGCTGTACCACAATATTAGATTCTGTGCGGAGAGATTAATTCCGGCAAAAACAAATAAAATAGATGAAATAATTTTCTTTCCCATCATATCATACATGGCGTGAACAACACTTCGGAAACAGTTAGTGCAACATTCAGATTGCAAACAACTAGTAATAAAAAAAACATATGTATTTCGCAATTGAAATTGAACACTACTTTTGAAAACATAGATTCAGAGACTACCACTTTAGAAATCAATGAAGCATTTATTTTTAAAGGCATTAGATTATCAAACTATTTTCTGTATAGGTGAAAAGCATCTTTTCAGAGGCTTGTCATTCAAGAAGAGGCCTTTTCCAGGCCTCTTCTGAACCACCAGTAACAAATCACTAATAAAACACACGCTCAAAACACCTAATTGCCATGAAATAAGACACACCGTTGAATTGGGTGTTCAATAAATCATGCTGTGCGGTATATGTAAGTTATTTAGGTATAGCATCATTCATTGAGGTGGCATATAAGCCAATCAAACTTCCAGTAAATCCACCTGCCACATTGGTAGAAAGAATGTCCCCGGAGACTGTTCCACCCAAATTCTTAAATTCACTTCCATTTGCCGAATAGTTAAAGCTATAGACATCACCCTTCGCTACGACTTGCAATTGAATGGGTTTCGCAACATCGACCTTTTCGCTGGCAAGAATCACTGAATTTCCCTTTTCTGTTCTTTGTAGAACAATATAAGAGTCCTTATCCTTTCGGGTAATACCAAAAACATAATTAAACCTTTCGGACTGGTAACAAACAAGACCCGCCAAATCAGTCTCTAGCTTTGGCTTATAATTAAGCGTCGTGGTCGCAGTGAAATTTTTATGCTGCTGCCTGTGGAAAAGACAAGAAATAGGTTTCACCTCTTTGATGCTCACAGGGAAAGGAGCTATCTGCAATCCTCCCGACTTGGGATTTACTGAGATGAATTCTTCGCGCGGGCCTCTCATCGCAACCCACCTAAAATCTAAGTCAGGAACAGTGAAATTCTCGGTGAATGTAAAATTGCCGTTAGGAAAAAAACCATTCTGACCTGTACGGTTTACAACGCCTTTGGGAGTCTTCAATTTCGGTTCAAGCGGAACAAGCCCGTTTTCAAATACAGGAAACTTACCTGTCCAGTCAACCGGTAAAATAAATGTTTCGCGTCCAGTATTCACCAGGCCTTTATCGTTAGGACGAATAGCTAGAAAAACACCATAATATTTACCATCGGGTCCCTCAACAAGATCCGCATGGCCTGCCCAATCCACTTGGTTTGTACGTTTGCCGGTAAAATATCTTTGGGTCAGGATCGGATTGTTGCCCGAAGGAATAAACGGACCTTTGGGATTGTCTCCCACGAATACAACTTCACTGTGCCATCCTCCAGTACCGCCTTCAGCGCACATCAGATAATATAAGCCATTTTTCTTATACATATGAGGTCCTTCGATCCATATCGGTTTCTTTTTAATATCCACACCTCCGTCAACGATGATCTTGTCCGTTCCGGGAATCACTTGGTCCGTATTCAAGTCATATTCCCATATTTTAATCACGCGATGTCCGTTGTAGAGTTCTTTTCCCTTGTCAGGAGCATCGTTGTGTACGATGTAAGCCTTTCCATTGTCATCAAAGAAGATAGCAGGGTCAATACCAGCAAATTTCAATTTGACAGGGTCGCTCCATCCTTTGAGCGGGTCTTTTGTCTTCACCACCATGTTGCCCATTCCAGAAGCTATCTGGGTGGTAATCATGTAGAATGTGTCGTTATAGGGATTATATTTAATATCTGGAGCATAAATTCCCGCACTAACACCAGCAGTCTGAACCTTTAGCTGAGATGTCCGATCAAGCACATGCCCTATCTGTTTCCAATTGACCAGATCGGTGGAATGAAAAATAGGAACACCGGGAAACATCGAAAAAGAAGAATTGACCAAATAATAGTCATTACCCTTTCGTGTTATGCTCGGGTCAGGATAACAGCCTTGGAGAATAGGAGAATAGAATTCACCCTCTGAAAGTGGGTTATCGTTATATACGCGGTCATCCCCTTGATAAACAAACTTGGTAAATAGCGGGTTGTTCTTGTTGTTTTTCGCAACCTGTGCTACTCCTGATTGGTGTGTTGTGAAAACGGCCATAAAGGCGATTAGAAGACTAAGTTTAAGATTAATTTTTTCCATCATTATATATTAAGCAATTTGTTGTCCACATCACGAGATGCCTTGTTTGAAATGCGCTACCATCATCTATACCTATGAGGCGACGGGCTTATCTCCCATCATCAATATGGCGAATGAATTTTCCTTGAATTTATGAGATTGAAATATGAAAAGTAGAGCCATTCATGGTACAAAATTCAAGCATCGCAAATATACAAACGTAGCTTTAATTCAAGCAATAGAAATGTTTCTCATTCATTTGATTACGTAACAAGATATTCAAATATGTTACATATTTATTTCTATTCGTTCCATAAGCATAAAAAAGTGGCATATTCGACCAAGCAGGCTGGTAAATATCTTATTCGAATATCAAAATATAAGACGAATCGGGCTTTGGAATTTAATGCTGATTGATCATCGCAAGAACCCGACAATAAAAGGCAAACGAGACAAAAAGATCTTCAGAAAATTCATAAAATAAGGCCACTTTGATATAGATGGTTTTCACACCTACATAAACCCCACCAACATATCATATTGAGTAAACATAAAGCTATATCCAATAAGAAGCGGAACTGTCACTATCGATGCACAGGACTCTCGATCATATGAAGATAAGACTTCTCGTATCCTCCGCAGTCCACTATCACCTTGTAAAAAAGAATCCCCGGATCGAGCGGACTCAGAGTTAACGTATATGTTCCATCTGAGCTTTCAGGAAGCATAAGCGTCATTTCCTTTTCATTGATGCGCGCGGCTCCCGTGGGGTACATTTTTGTATAATGATTTCCCCACACCAAATCGGAATTGATATTTATCTTTTTTTCCTCTCCACCGTCGAAACGAGCAGCAAGGCTATGACCTCCTTTCTTGAAAGGCATGGTGCTGTTGAGTATCAATCGAATTTTAACAGTTTTGGACTTGGAGTCTAATTTCATCTTGTAGGATATTGATGCGCCATCTACCATTTGGTTGTAAGGAAACAGTGCGATTCCCGAAAGCGTCCTGCCCATATCGGGCACGACAGTCCAACTTGCCTTAGAGGCATTTTTCAAATCAAAATAGTGTTCTGCTTCCATCACTACAACGTTGTTTTTCTCCACGAAGACATAACCACCCGTTTTTGCTTCTCTGGGTTCAACCCGCACCAATTTAGGGATTACGTTTTGGACTGGCGGATGCCAAGTAGTGTAGCCTATGTGTACCTGATCCATCATATGGTTCCATTTTCCACCGGCAATATTAAGGTTGTAATCCGCACAAAGAATAGAATCTCTTTTAAAACAATACTCAGCACGATCAGCCCAGTCATTTGCGGCCATATCCTTGTTGGAGGAGAGCTTACTGTTCATAGCTACTGAATAATAAAGATCGTAGAGATTTGCCATTGCTTGCACCGGAAACAAGACGATTTCTTTGTAAGTATCCTTATAGTCCTTGGGAATATCGATGAATTGCCGAAGTGCACGGGCTTCGAGGGCGAGAAATTCGTCCCTGACCATCTTGAATTCACCATCATCAAGGTTATAAGTTCGGCTATCGAGCATTTCTGGTGTAACCCGAGCAGCATATTTGCAGTACGTGTTCAATATTACGGCAGCTTCTTTTGCATATTCTTCGCCAAATTGTTCGGCACAAAAACGCTGCGAATACTCATACAGATTGTTTTGATTGAAAGATTTTGGATTCCATGCCATATTTAAGAAGAAATCCATCGTATATTCACATGGTTTCAAGTCTCCCACATTGAGAATCCATATTTTGTCCACTCCATAGTCGTAGGTGAGTTGAAGTTGTTCCCACATTTTCGGAATCTGGCTCACATTAAGCCATTTGGAAGCACGGGGCGCGCCGTAGTATGCAACGTGGTAATACATGCCGTATCCACCGGGATGGCGTTTTCCTTTTAGTTCGGGCAATCGGCGCACATTTCCCCAGTTATCGTTACATAAGAGAATTATCATATCATCAGGCACTTTCATTCCTTGGTCATAATATTCCAACACCTCGCTGTAAAGAGTCCATACCTGTGGCGTTTTTGATGCGGGCTTTCCTGTAACCTCCTCAATGATTTTCCTTTGGTCTTTCATGATTCCTTCCAGTATCTTGAAATTGGCTTCAGCACTTCCAGCATCTTTCATTGGCTTGTCGTCATCGCCTCTCATCCCCATGGTAATCAAGCTTTCGTAATTTTTGGTATTTTCAATGCCTTCCCTAAAGAATTTCTGAATCCCGTCCTTGTTTGTCATGTAGTTCCACTCGCCATTACCATAATTTTGCTTGTTGCGTATCCATTCCTGTTGGGAACGCTGCATCGGCTCGTGATGGGATGTACCCATAACAATACCATATTCATCGGCCAAGCGGGGATTTTCGGGATCATCCTCGTTAAAAGAATTGCCCTCATACTCTCCCTTTTCATTTTTCAGAAGAGGCACACCCGGATTGTATTCGGTGAATGAACCCCACATTCCAGGCCACAGGTAGTTTGCCTTTAGTCGCAACATCAATTCGAACATGCGGGAATACATTTTACTGTTCATCCCCCCAAATTTCGCCCTTGCCCAGCGTTGCATGGATGGATTTTCGTCATTGATAAAGATACCGCGGTATTTAACCTTCGGCTCTCCTGAAAAATAGCGGCCTTGTGAGACATAAGCGCTCGTTCGTTTTTTTGCCGGAACATCGGCCCACCAATACCAAGGGGAAATGCCTAATTGGCGCGACAATTCATATACTCCGTATATAGTTCCACGTTTGTCACTCCCTGCAATAACAAGGCATTGCTTTACTCCCGGCTTAGGGTTTTTAATCGTTTCTATTACAAATGTTTCCCATTTCCCCTTGATATTTTCCACATCGAGCTTCTTCGAAGAAACCAGTTGATCGATCAACCTACTATTTCCTACTGTGCCAATTATTATTTCGTATGCAAACGGTGGCTCTGTGGTAAAGAGAGGCGGCTTTACTCCAGTGACGCTGTCTATATCGTTTTGGAGATCCCCAATAGCACGAATGACGCCACGAGATTCATTAGCTACATCATAACGGATTGAGGCTTTCAATTGCCTGCCCTCTGCAATAGGAAAGTCATCAACAGACTCAGGCCTATCCACAACTATGGGTTTTCCGAACCAAGTTAAATCTTGAGAAAAGCCTAATACAGTTACCGATAAATTCAGGAATACAAAAAAAAGAATTCGCCTGGACACAAACACCTGATTTACTTTTGTTATCATACGTATGAAATCATTACATTTATTAGCACTAAAAACAGCACACCATTACATCCAAAGATCGGTTGTAATGGCTGGATACTGCTCCTTTTATCAAGGAATTTAAGATGACAATAAGTATTCGCCTAACGAATATACACTTTTTCAGTTACAACTTTGCCATTCGACATCACATTCTTTACAATATAGAAACCTTTCAGGTTATTCTTACTATTAGAAATTCTTTGCCCTGTAATTGTGTAATATTCCGAAAAGATGACAGTAACGCCATCATATAAATCAACAGGAGCTTCAATTCCGGAAAGGGTGGCGTCTTCAATACCATAAAATGTTATATTATCTACATAAAAGTCAACATTTGCAACACCCAAGCCCCAAACAAACTGCGTGGAACCCAAAGCGAACGGATTAGAACTATCATTTACCGTGGATCCGGTTTTCCACGTGATGCTGTCGGCGGAATATTCAAGTTTCAATGCAACGAGGGAAGATCCCGACACTGAAGCCCTATACCAAACAGCTTGGTTGGTTGAGGGGATTAAACCACTCACACCTGTGTTTACAAGCATCGAAAGAGCATTGAATGTCGAGGTCGATTTATAGATACGGAACTCCGAACCTCCCGATGTTTTCGAGTAAACGATGAAGAGATACCCCTGCATTATGCCATTCACATATCCCGTTGCGTCGTCACCAATTTTAGAAGGATCGCCCCTAAGCAAGACTCCGGCTTTGTAATCTTTCCCTGCATTCACGCATTGTTTCCATGTTACCGAATAGTCGGTACTTTTCGAAGAGAACAAATTCAGGTCAATGGCTCCGGTAGCATTCCGATTCCCGCCGCTATAAGGTTTCAATACATTGCTTGTGATGTCGGAAGCATCAGTGTAACTAACGACACCAGCCGTGGCCGTGTTTCCAGTACCAATTGAAGTATTCAAGGCTGGAGGAGTGGTTGCACTAGTTGTAGCAACATCGTTGGAGAAATCATACATCTTGCTAACCGATTCGGGTGAAACGCTTCCTGCCAAATCTATCTTGCGGTCAAATATCCCGTCGGAACTGATTAGTAGTTCACCTGCATAATTATTTATCCCCAAACCTGTCTTCAGCCTCACATACAGGGTAGAAGCAGGGATATTGCCCGCGCTCTGGGGTAAAGTAATGGAGGAAGTGTATCCTGAACTTGCATCCAGCGACACTTCGAAATTAGCGGATGCGGCAACCAGCATGTTGCTCGTCAAAGAACTTCCCGAAACCGTTACAGCCTTGCTCTCCGAGGGGCCGAAATTATGGACATAGGTGAATCCGCTCAACGAGAATTGAGATGCCGAAATGTTTCCTGTGAAAGAGGCTATATTGTCCATCACCCAATCATAATTGGCTGAATTCAAACCCCAGACCAGTTGCGTTGCTCCTGAAACATAAGCACTGTCGGTAAATGTTGTCGTATTTGCACCTACCCAGTTGATGCTGTCAGAGGAGCATTCAAAAACAAATTGGGAACCCAGTGCCCTCGCGCGATACCAGCAAGGCTGCCCTGCCTGAACATGAAGGCTGGTGGTAAAGGCTGTTTTTTCGGAGATACCTGTTTCCCCGACGATGTACGACTTAAGGGATACTGTGTTGTCGGCGTTATCCTGGGATGTAAACAGGTAGCCTTTCTTCATGCCGCCAGCATACGATGACGAGCCTGTGCCTCTCATCAAAATACCTTTGAGCGCACCCGCCGTCCCGTAATATTCTTTCCAGACCACATAATAATCCGAAGCATTCGCCGAAAACAATTCCAGATCAGCAACCCCCGTGGCGTTTGAGGATCCCGCGGAATAGGCCTTAAAGCAATTGCTTGTTTGCCCATTGCCATCGGTGTACGCAACCACTCCGGCCGAGCCACTTTTCACCGAAACGAATTGAGCGGCAGGGACACTTGCTGATTGGGCGGGTTCATCGGATGAAAAGTCATACATCCTGCCAGCATCATCCCCAGAAACAACAAAATTATCAAGGTACATGGTATAAGTAGCTGCCTTGTTGGATTTTAGCATTACCTTATTGTATCCTTCATCGAGGACGACGTATTGTGTATAGATTCCCCACTCACCGCTGCTTGCCGTTTTCACAAAAGTTGGCGTCGAAATTTTTGAATCGTTTACATACAAATCTAACGAATTGACATCGCCCGAAGTAACCATATATCTGATTTGAAGTTTGTAGGATCCCTTCTTAAGCACACTTACTGTGTCGCGAAGGGAAGCGTTGGCGTTAGTGCCCAATATGACATAGCCTTGCCCTGTGTATTTCCGGACAGTCCCATTGTATCCGCCGGAAATAACACTGGAAATATTCTTGTAGTCAGCACATTCGAACTCATTCTGCCTGGAGCCTGTGTATAAATCGGGTTTCCGGGGAACAATGATGGAGGAGGGTGTAAACGCGGTTAATCTGTTTGTCGCTGTCCCAGAACAGTTAATAGTAAGATCCAAAGCGCCGTTGTGCTTCACTACCAAGGTGAGAACACCGTCTTCCCAACCCTTTGAGATTACGCTAGCCTGGGCCTTGCCTCGATCCACGCTGGTGTAGGCAGGCTCGCTGGAACACCCGTAAATCCGAATGGTGTCGTTCTTTAGACCGGTATCCAGCACATTATCATAGTTGTTCAGATAGAAAGTTATTTTATCCGGGAACTCCTTTACAACTCCAGCACTATATTGGGAATAAGTAAGCTTCATGCTATCACATGTATTATACTTGAATGGAATACAAGCAGAGGCGGTTTCCCCTGTCTTGTAAGGGTTGTAGGTAACCCACCCGTTTTCATGCCTGCCGGCATACAAGTTACCCGTGTATTCTTGCGGGAAAAGCTGGTCCAGCTCAGAGGTCTTGCTCGCTATGTCGGGCCACCTGCTGCCATAGTCCGACCTGTTTATCTTTAGCTGGAATGAATTTGCATCGGCATCCTCCAGTTTATATACGGTAGGGATGGTAGGATACCGTCCTGTCTTTTTGAAAAAAGTTTTGTTGTATTCATAATTGCCGTCGCCATCCATTCTGTAAAGTCCTTCGGACAAGGTTTGGGGCGAACTATAAGTTTCGCTGTTGTCACCGGAATTGACATCGTTGATTATGGCGACTTTAGTCCTGTCTATCACTTCTTTCCTGGTGGGTATGCGCACGGTGCCATCTATGAGTTTTCTAAAAACATCAAGGCTCACATTGTCGAATTGAGGGTAAGTCGCCCAGTTTCGCCTGGTAAACCCATCACTTGTGGCGGAAGCTGCAGTCTCCTTGAAGCATTGTGTCCAAATCAGTTCCGGGCCGTCTATCACTGTTTGCCCAGTAAGCATTATGTGCTCGAGGTGGGCGGCCAAACCGGTGGCCATGGTGAAATTACTATGTTCGCCATTGGCATCCGTCCAGCCGGTATCGTCGTAGCGTATGCCATATTGGCCACTATAGCCAGACAAATATGCTCCCAAGCACGTACTCTCCATGTCTGAAATATATGATTCCTGCGTGTATTTCTCGCACAAGATATAGTTCTTGGAGTAATCCCTGCATGCTGCCGCAAAAGCCGGATTCCTCTTCAGCATGGCAATAGGATTGATCGCCGCCCCCCACTGGTTGGTGCACCAGCTCACAACCAGGTAGCCTCCGTATTTGTCGCACACCTTTAGCAGGTTTGCAAAATGAGCCATGCGGTCAGTCCATTTGGCAGACAGCGGGTCGCTAGCATCGTCATAGCCCCAAAATTGTTCTGCATAATTAAAGCCTATGAAGTTGGGGAAGTCCCTGAAAAATTCTTCATAAACACTCAAGTCAGAATCCGAGAACTGACAAAATCCCCCGCTCGATGGCTGTACAGTGGCCCACATCTGATTTTCGGCACATACCCGCAACCACGACTTCGCAATCTCATAACCATATTCCGCAACCTTAAACCGGCTCGTTGTCACATCATGGCTTATCGACAGGGAAATATTCATCACCACATAAGGCCTTATGTCGGCAGGAATAAGCTCTATTATTTTTTTAGGGTCGGGATAATTCCATGTGTCAATATGGATCAAGTACATTGGCTGCTGCGGGGACACGGGCCTCCTCATCGGCGCATTGGTCTGCGCACTCAGATTTGTCACAAATAAAAAGAGTAAAAGCGAAAAACAGATGAACGCTATTTCTCGAATTCTCTTGCACGTATGCTTTTTTTTCATTTCAAGGTGATTTTTATTTTGTATGTATCCAAAAGCTCAATTTAACTCTACTTTTACTTATTTCTGATCGGGAGTTACAAGGCCACAACTGCCTAGCTTTTCTATGGCGGCAAGAGTCACTGGAGATGGAACAAAATGTTACAAATCCCCCTCACAATTATAATCGCACAAGCACAGTGTGCCTATCAGTATAAAAACAACCTCCCCGACGCCTATTCGATGTTCCTTAACGGGAGGTACTACTTAATATTTAAGTGTTTGGCATTATCCAAAGTGGCTTTGTTTCCGTCAGCAACCAGGCGCAAACGACCATCAACCACAGCTTTGCTGACCGAACTTGATTGGATACTGCAAAGAGAGAAGTGAACCAATTCTGTTATACTTATCGCAAACAAATAAGAAGATCATCCCAATCTTCCTTTTTGACAGAATAGAGATAGAGTGTCCCAGCATTGGGGAAAGTCAGCTTGAAATATCAGATTTAAAGATATATTTAGGCTCTTGCCGACTTTAAAATAATAGTTATTTAGCAAGATTAATTTTTATATTTATATTTTCCTTTGCAGAAGACCTGTCCTGCCTTAACTCCAAATAAGCATTACAGCTAAGGCATGGACAGGTTTTCTTTTTATGCAAAAGGTCAACTATTTCTGCAAGATCTTGGTTGTTTTAACAATCCCGTCAGACATGGTCTTCTTCACAAGAAATACCCCTTTCATATTTTGGATGTTATGAATCTTAGCACCTGTTATCGAGTAATAGTCGGTAGAAACCACAACAGGCTGTTTCGCGCTTTCGGTGTCCGATAAGCTATTATCATCCTTCGCAACCGCACTTTTAGTTGTGCAATTGGTAGCAGATTCTCCGTATTCGGTGGGCACATCTGTGCCTATGTATAATTTATCCAAATCTGTACCATCTTCACGATAAGCAATGATCAATGTATGGCTGCCTTCGCTCAGAGAGAATGATTTGTAAAACGCCCAAGTCCACGCAGTTGAATATGTAATTCCGTTCCAGCTATTCCACGAGCCATTATCCATTTTTAGCCAAAACGAGTCGTCATTCGAACTTGGAGCCCTTACACGAGCCCATAAATTGTAGGTTCCGGCAGTAGCGATATCGAATGTATATGTTGCATAACCATCGCTGCCAGGCACGCTAGAGGTGCTATTGTTTCCATCCTGAATTCTGATATATTGCCCGCTGGAACCGGTTGCACTTTGCAGCACGCTCCAAAGTGATCCAACTGTGCCGCATTCGGCTTCCATCCAAACGCCGACCCCGCTATTTACAGGAGTTACAACAATATTGTCGAAATAAATTTGGCGTGATCCAGTAGCATTTGCCTTGAGTTCAACGGTATTTTTGCCCGAATTCAAAGTCACTGATTGAGAAACCGTACTCCAAGTACTGGTCGAGGTTTGAGCGGCAAAAGCTGGAGTTGCAACTTTTGTACCGTTCACATACAAATCGATGGTGCTTACACTACCTCCCGTAGTGGTATATTTGATTGCAATTGTATATGAGCCTGAGGCTGGAACATTAATGGTATCCCTGATACTAGCCGACGAACTTGTGCCAAACTTCAGGTATCCCATCGCCGTATAGTTAGCTATCCCGGTATTGTACCCTTCTGTAACGTTCCCGCTTATATTTTTATAATCAAAATTTTCTGCTTCGTATTGGCGAGGGCCTAAGTAAGGAGCAGGGCTGGAAGGAGCGGAAAGCGATGCTGTTTTATAAGAAGTCAACCTGCCGGTTGCTGATCCTGAACAGTTAACGGAAATATCAAGTGCTCCGTTGTGCGAAACATTGATGGTAAAAACACCTCCCGAATAGCTTGTAGTTACAGTGCTTGCCGTGTGGCTACCCCTTTCGGCTATTGTATAGGTTGGCTGGCTGCTACAGCCGTTTATTTTTAGAATATCGGTTTTGAATGCAGTATTGGTATTATCATAATTATTCAAGTAAATTGTAACTTTGTTTGACACCTCTTTGATGATGCCAGTAGTGTATTGCGACAAGCTGAGATCCATCCCGGTGCAAGTGTTGTATTTGAATGGGATGTTCCCGGTGGCGGTTGTCGAAGTTTTGTATGGATTGTAAACCACCCATCCGTTTTCACTACGTGCGGCATAAATATCACCTGTGTATTCCGATGTGAACAAGCTGTTAAACTCGGTCGTTTTAGCAGAAGTAGATGGCCACCGGGTAGAATAAGCCGATGCGTTGACCTGTACCGAGAACGAGTTGGCATCGGTGCCGTTCAAAGCATATACAGTTGGTACAGCCGGATAGCGCCCGGTTTTTTTGAACCAAGTCCGGTTTTCGAGCAAGGTGCCGCTACTGTCCGTTTGATACAAGCCCGTGAACAATGTTTCGGGAGCACTGTATTTTTGGACATCGGTACCCGAGGTTACGTCCTGAATGATCACCACCTTGGTCCGATCAATTACTTCGCTCCGGGTCATAAGGCGTATTGTGCCGTCTAGTATTTTGCGGAAAGCATCCAGTGTGATATTATCATACTGTGGATATCTACTCCATTTTCTAGTGGTATAACCATCCGACGTAGTTCCATTGCTCAGGTTCTGGATGCATTGAGACCAAATAAGTTCGGGCCCGTCAAAAACAGTTTGCCCAGTAAGCATGGAATGTTCTATGACTGGAGCCAGACCTGCAGGCACGGGAAAATCGGCAGTTGTGCTGCCACTCGAGTTTTCGCCGCTACTCCATCCGCACTGATCGAAACGGATGCCATATTGTCCTGAATATCCGGATAAATAAGAACCTAAACAAGTGCTTTCAATGTCATAGAAACCATACTTGGAGGTAAATTTTTCACACATGATAAAATGATCCGATTTGGTCTGGAGTACGGTAGCGAAACTTGAATTCTTCTTGAGCATAGCCACAGGATTAATTCCGGCACCATAGTACGCTCCACACCAGCTCACACAAAGATACCCTCCGTAAGTATCAGCCAGATTGACTAAGTCCACGAAATGTGCAATGCGAGCAGTCCACGCTACCGATCGAGGGTCGCTGGCATCGTCAAATCCCCAAAACTGTTCGGCATAGTTAAACCCGATAAAGTTGGGATAGTTTTCGTAAAACTCTTTATAAACCGTTAAATCGGTATCTGAAAAATGACAAGCCCCGCCGCTTGCAGGCTGCACCATGCACCATATTCCGTTTTCGGCACAAGTACGCAGCCACGATTTGGCTGTTTCATAGCCATATTCCACTATTTTCCACGCACCCGTTGAGGCATCGTGGTTAATAGAAAGCGAAATGTTCATTACCACATACGGACGCACATCCGAAGGGATAAGGTCGATGATTTTCTGGGGATCGGCATAGTTCCATGAATCGATATGTATCAGCAACATAGGCTGGCTTGGAGAAATCGGACGTCTCATTGCGACTTGTCCATAAGCCGCCAATTGAACAAAAGCTATCAAAACGACAAGTATAGCTTTAATTACAAGCATTTTACCAATAAATGTTTTCATAATATCAATACTTATTAATTAGTTGTTTCTCGGAATTATTTGAAGGACATGGTGTCCTTTTCATTTTTTAAGGTCTGGGTCTGCAATTGGTAGTTGTACATGAAACCAAGGTAGTGAGGAAAGCTCACCATTTCTTACTACAAAAAACAGTAAGCTTTCCAATCTCTAATAGGCCATAATTACTTTTTGATTACCGTATAATACTCAGCCACAAGTCCTCTATCACGAACCACCAAAGTGTCTTTAGTGACATATTTCCAGCTCAGACTTTTGAAATTGACGCTATAATCCAAGTATATCGCACTACGGTCTTTTCCTCCGAAACTATTCTTTTCTCCTTTAGAAACAAATTTACCGGTGCCAGTGATTTCGAAATTTGTAGAGTTGGAACCAACGGTGCAAGAACCATCGTCGGCAAACGTCAGCACTACGGTATATGCTACATCCTTTCCTGCACTATCCTTTATGGTTAATGCCAAGTTGGCAACATTCAATGATCCTGTGCTAATTTTCACAACATCATCGCTTTCCACATATTGCTTGTGCCGCGTGTTTGTACTCACTGTGCCATCGGCCTTTGTGATTTGATCAATACCCCTTCTCAGATAGTTCGCCTGCCAAGGATTAACATACTTGACGGCATAAAGGACATAATCCTTCGGAAGAATGGACCAATTGGACGCGACAAATATACTAGGCGAATCAACTACCGGTTTTCCCGAAAGGATAGAGTCATCAGAGGTTTTCATCACTAAGGGAATCACATAAGTAGTGGTCAAGGACGCTGGATCAGCAAAGAAGGCATCCGTCAGCTGTACCGTTACCCCACCCATAACAGACCCGGCCGGAATGGTGATGGAATTACTTGGGGACAATGTATAATAATTGGATGGCATCGGTCGAACTGTCGAACCGACAGTACCCAAAGTGGTCGAGGGTGAGAAAGTCGAATAGTACAAGCTATTACAAAGTGTAGTGTCCACCACATACCCAATAACACGATCTTTCGTGTTATTTTGCGTACCACCCATCGTTGCCAAGATCTTCACCTGATGCAAATTGTCCATTGAATTGTCCACGAACAAATCCTCTCCCAGTTCAACGGTACGTATAGGATATTGGTTCGCAAAATAAACCGTTTGATAGGCATTGTCCGGATAGACAGGATTGCCGTTTTCACAAGAGTTCATCACTAAGATGGCAACTGCCGAAGCTATAAATAACTGACTTATTTTCATGATTATCATTATTTTATTTCAAATTTAACTTACCAACCTTGGTTTTGAAATAGGTTACTATATTTCAAAACTTCAGAATAAGGAATAGGGCCGTAATACATATAGTCTTTGTATGTACGATTTTCAACATCTATCGACTTAAGGTCCAAAGAACCATTTACAACATTTACGTCCATACCAGTAACTTCCGCATTTAATGCGCTAAGAGCAACCTTCCACCTGCGTAAATCCCAGAAACGGAAACTTTCAAAACAAAGTTCTATGCGACGAGCATTATGAATCAATTCACGCATTTTATCTTTATCACCTGCGCAGTCATCCAAATAGGGATCGGCCGAATTCAGGGAAGGGTTTGAGCGCTTTCTAATGGACTTCATGACATCGTAAGCCGAATAGGAATGCGTTCCCGTTCCTTTTGGCCCCCAAGCTTCGTTGGCAGCCTCAGCATAATCCAAATAAATTTCAGTATAACGGATTTTCGGAGTATAATGCGTCTTTCCCGTAGCGCCGGTAGATTTAACACTGACACCCATATTGAGGCGCTTTTTCATGTAATATCCTGTACGCGTTGAACCTCCTGAAGTACTCGAGGTTGGTATTCTCACATTTATGCCATCGGCCGCTGCCCCGCTGATTGTCCCTGTATAAATCATATCATTCGAAGAACCTGCAAGAGCTCCGTTGTAAATTATATAATTGTAAAAAAGTGGATCGCGCCCGGTATAAGGGAGGGTTGGATCGTAACCGCTGTTCGGATCAGTAATGGGGTATCCGTTTGCCATCGGGAACGCATCCACCAAACTTTGGGAAGGGTTGACATATCCCCTTCCGCCTATGGATGGAGGAAAATTCTGTTTTTCCTGATCTGAGTTATTTGTCTTCACACCTTCCCGCCAAATAATCTCTTTTGGATTAACACCATTACTAGAAGCAGCTGTAATATCGGCATCATTTGTATAGTATGTACTTCCATTTGCAACTACACCCAATCCTGCTTGAACACCATTTGTTGCAATATTATAATCTATAACGGCGGCAGCATTGTCCGCAGCCATAGCCCAAGTGGTGGTATTGGAAGCATCCTGATAAGCAGGACTTGCCGCCAACAGAGCAGTTCTTGCACGGAAAGATTTAGCTATCAACCCATTGAAAAGTTGACGAGAAATCAGGCCCATTACCCGGTTGTATGTACTAACAGTGGTTGTAATATCCTGAAATTTCGCAGGAACAGTTCCTGTTGAAGGCAAATCATTGTATTCCATTGGTAGATACAATTCAGCACTATCCAAGTCCTGATAAATTTGTTGCACACAAGCTTCAAGGGTGGATCTCGCTTGATTGAAATCGCTGTTCAAATCCTCAGACTTCAAATGCAAAGGAACGCCCAAGAGACTTCCGTCAGTTGCAACTCCAGCATGGTTGCGCAGCAAAAAATACAAATGTGCAGCCCGTAAACCATACGCTTCTCCTTTCATCCTTCTTGCGAAAAGTTCATTGGTATTTGGATCAGATATTGAATCATTTACCCAAACCACTTTATCCACATTTTCCAAAAAAAGATTCAAATATTGGATCCCGGCATAATCATTATTCCACAGGCTCAATGGATTATTGGATGACGACCAGGCTCCCGTTGCCATTTTCACGTAAGAATCCGTGAGTACATTTGCCACAGCATCATCGGTGGCACACTCGCTGTTGTCATAATAAGCCGGCAATGTCATATAACCCGTTGTCAAAAAGTTCTGGGCATAACTCGGATTAGTATATATTTGATCTATCGTGTTAAAATATTGTTTTGACGGAGTAAACAAATCATCACAGCCCGATAACACAAAGACACTTATTAACAATAACAATATATTTTTTTTCATCATTGTATATACTTCTATTAAATTGTTGTATTACTTAAAAAGTGGCCTTAGCACCGATATTGAAATAGCGGCATTGAGGAGCACTTCCCACATTCATCTCCATCAGCTTTCTTTCCTTAGACAGGGTAAGTAAACTTTCTCCCATTAGATAGACACTCAAACCGTGAACGAATGAGTTTTTAAAGGCGGCATCGTTGAAATCATATGTCAGTTGGACTCTGCTCAGGTCGAAACGATCATTCTTATACATCCAAAATGTAGAGTTTTGGAAGTTGTTCGAGTTGGATGTTGCTGTCAGACGGGGATATGTTGCCGTGTTTTGCGTGGCTTCCGTCCAACGCCCCCATACCTCATCTGAATATTTGGCACTTCCGTTCACCCAATAATAAGATGAATTTTTGAACCGGATAGCCCCGCTTTGCCCTGTCCCCAATGCAAACAGGGTGAAATTTTTCCATTTCATCGTGAAATTGATACCATAATTAAAGGGTGATCCTGACCAGCCATATTTCCCCAAGTAAACCTGGTCTTTAGAATCAATGATTCCGTCACCGTTCATATCTTTGTATTTCAGGTCACCAGCACTGACTTCGCCCCCAAAAGTTGGATTCGGGTGAGCCGCAGTACCATCTATAGCATCTACCTCTGCCTGAGTATAGAAGCCTTCACAGATGTATCCCTTAGCGCCATCTAATGGTTTTCCGACACTATAATAATATTCTTCTCCGGGCACTTTGACTTCGTCTCTCTTTAAGACTTTCGAAGCAAAGAGCATACCGGCAAACCCCAATGAGTAGTCTATTTCTCCAATTTTTTTATTCAAACTCAAGGTAAAATCAAGCCCAGACCGTTTATCACGGTTGAAATTGATATACGGCAGAAATGAAGAGCTGACCGCATTACCGGTATTGAAATAGGACGGATAAATGGTATTTGCGCCGTTTACTAATCCGCCATTAGTGTAATTAACGAAATAATTCGCATTCAATGCCACCAATTTTTTTAGCAAGGAGACATCAAAACCTACCCTGTACTGTTTCTGTTGAATAAAATTCAAATCGGGGTTGCTGCTTCCTGTAGAATAGGCAAACCCAGCCGCAAAATCCCGTACAAAATAAGACCAATTCGCTCCATACAGATAATTACCCTGGTACAAATAATAGCCGCCGATATCCAAATCTTGGTGCAAAACAGAATAGGAAGCGGTCAATTTCAAATCATCCACAAACGGAATGCTCTCTTTGAAAAACGCTTCGTCGCTGATTCTCCAACCCAAACTAAAGGTCGGGGAAAAGGCACTCCGATTTTTCGCGGGCAACATGGGCGAATGAACTGCGGCGGCCGAGAAGTCTGCATAATAACGGTGCTTGTAGTTATAATTGGCCTGAAATCCTAAATTGAGATTCGTTGTGCGGTGAAGTGTACTCAAAGTGCTGCTAGGGTACGTAGCTTGGTCATTCGCAAGATTCCCGGTAGAACTTTGAGTCTGGTATTCCCACCCAATCAATGCAGCAGAGACTTGGTGATCATTGTTAAACGTTTTGTTATAGTTGAACTGAGAAGTAAGCTGCATCGTTTGGGTAAATGCGGCAACGCCCATGTCTTCATTCGTACTTGGCTGGTCTGTATTATATTTTGACAGGCCGGTGATCGTCGTATTATCAGCAGACCATGTGGGCTGGTAAACCGAATATGAGACTCCATATACTTCTGTATAATTATTGGTGAAATTTGAACTATAGCCCGCTTTAAAAGTAAGCCCTTTTAGGAGAAAACTCAAATCGGCCTTCATAGACACATCAAACATAAACGTCCGGTTATGTGATTTGGTGTAGCCCCCTGCCAACATATCGGCAAACACGTTCGTCAACTGAGAGGAAGTTCCACCAAAGATATATTTCCCGTCAATCAAATTGTTGCTGTTGTTAGCCAGGGTCAACAAATCGGCATTATTCTGATCAAGCTCACTGATATGGATTAAGGGACTAAAGGAATTCGCTACAGTTGTTGCGCCAAACCAGTTGGGACGGAGGGATGACGATTGCCCCCAAAAATCACCATTTCCGGTAAAGGCATCGGAAATAATGACAGACACGTTGGTGTTGGCAGACAACCAGTTGGTGATATCCATATCCAGATTGGCTCTCATATTGAAACGGTAGTTGTTGTCCTTGGCTTTTTCTCCATACTTCAGTAAAGAATTATTGTATGCCATACCAAAATCGGAATAATAGCGGGCAAAGGAGTTCCCACCGGATACATCGGCATTCATGTCATACCGGTTATATGCCTTTCTGAGGTAATCAGAACTAAACATATTGATATCGGGATAATGAGAAGGATCGCTTCCAGATTTCGTTTTATCAATTAAGTCCTGAGGATAATACGCTGTTTGCCCGTCGTTCACAGCGGCTTCGTTATAAAGAGTCATATAGTCTGCGGAGTTCAGGTACTTCGGGTATCTCTTTGGGACATATATGCCCGTGTTTGCCCGGACATGTATGGTCAAAGGTGAAATTTGCCCTCTCTTGGTAGTAATTAGAACAACCCCTTTGGCAGCCTTGCTTCCGTAAAGAACCACAGCACTGGCATCTTTCAGCACAGTAACAGATGCTACTTCTGAACTTAGCACATCCCAAGCACTGCGGGGTACACCGTCCACCAATATAAGAGCATCCTGCCCCCATATACTTCCGGTATATCCACCGACAAAGCTTTGAAGCCCGTCCAAACTATAAGTCACATATTCCTTTTTCATTAATTCGGGAACGTTAATTGAGGAGACAGCCCCCAGCACATCCCGTTTAGCAACGCTTCCAAAAGCTACATTAACGCTGTCATTTTTCTCCTGTGCATGCAAACCGAAAACATTAAGCAATGGCACCACCAGAAAAACGGAGCAAATATTTCGAATGCTTTTTTTATTCATAATTAAAATTAAAATTTACTCAGTAATTACTAACTTGCTTTAGCCGCGCAAACAGCCCACTCATTACCAAAAAACCACATTTACCAACCGGGATTTTGAGTGAAACCGGTATATAAATTTACATCGGATTGCAGGAATGGAAACCAATAATGTTTCTCACCCAAATGCCTTTCGGAAAGGATACCTTCCCTGAGATTCAAAACATGAGCATTTGATGGATCTGCATACACATTTTTAGCAGGAACGTTTGGATCCCGGTCAAAATAAACCGTTTTTTTCAAGGTGTAAGGTGCTTGAAGCAACATTAACCAACGGCGCAAGTCAGTAAAACGATGCCCTTCAAATGCTAATTCAACAGCTCTTTCGCGGCACAACTCCGGCATAAACACATCGGTACTCGTGGTGAACTTGCTTGCCAAACGCATAGAGCCATCCGGAGCAACCCTGTCTCGCACTTTATTCACAGCATATACCGCCGTAAGGGAATAACCTGTTGCGTGTGCTGTTGGAGAACCATACCCTGCAGCCACCGACTCTGCATACATCAAATACACATCGGCCAAACGCATGAAACTCAGCACAACCGAATTATTATCGATATAACCATCCCAGTTATTAAGATATTGGGAGGTGAATTTCATATTCATATACCCGGTAAAGCAAGCGTTTTGTCCATTACCTCCAGGATTATTTACCTGACGGTATTTTCCTGTGGTTGTAGCATTTTCAGTCTCACTTCCAAACAAGCTAGCAAATATTTTCAATGAGTCTGTTCCGGCACCAGTACCGCTGACACACCTCACTCCATCATATATAATGTCCTTATAAAAGCGGGGATCGCGGTTTTTCCATGGGTACTGCGGATTATAACCAGACTCCGCATCCGGCTGAGTAATGTCTAGGATAGGGAGTCCATTGTTCATCCCAAAATAATCCACATAGTTGGCAGTAGGGTACATTTTAATACCGGTACTCTTGATAATGGGAGGACGATAGTCATTCACCTGATTATATCTGAAACGGCCACTTAAGCCGCACACATTTTCCATAAACATGGCCTCCCTGTATTTATGCCCGTCCACAATAGCTGCACCAGGAAGCGGAGAAGTTGAGTTGTGAATATAAAAGATATCGCTGTAATTAGAGAACGGTATCAACTCATAAAATTTGGTATTGTCACACAATTGCAATGCCTGCCCAAAGGCATCGGCCGCTTTTTTGCAATAATCGGTATTGTAGGCTGCAACTCCGGTTGACTCCCTGTTCATCAAGGGGCTTCCCGCCCAAAGCAGATCTTTCCCCAAATATGCCAGTGCCATGATCTTATTGATTCTCAAATCATTCTTACCGCTTTTTATATTATCTGCTGTGGTTGAAGTGAGCTGATCACTAGGGATCGAATCCCAGAACACCGGAAGCAAATCGGCTGCTTTCTGAAAATCTCGGGCCACACTGTCAGCAGTTTGCTGGTAACCCAAACGTGGAAGCTTTGGAGTTTCATTAGATGGCAAAGCGGATCCCACATAAGGAAGCCCTCCCCAATATTGCATCAGCATAAAGTGAAACCACCCTCTAAAAAAATACAATTGGCCAGCTAACAGATTTTTTTCTGTATCTGTTCCAGTAAATTTATCCAAATTCGCCAACCCCACATTCGCTTTCCTAATTCCGTACCAAGCCAAGCCCCAAAGATGCCCCTTGGTTTTTGGATCAGTACTAGAGGTATAGGAGGTAGTGCTACTATTGTAACCCGCCCGAAGCCATGAATAACCCGCGGTATTCCAGCCCCAATAGTTACCCTGATCAAGCCAATAAGAAAAAAAGCGTGTTTCGGAAGGGTTGTAATATTCATCTTCACCCCAATTCCAAGTATTATGATAATCCGAAGCGGTCACTATGGGGATACAATTATACAACTCTTCGGTAAACCCTTGAAAATTTGTAAAATCTTTAAAGGGTACATCCGCATCTATATCAGTATATGGGGCTTTGTCCAGATAGTCCGTGCAGGAGACGAATATCCCCGCAATAAGCAAGGCTATGAAAATGCCTGTTTTCCTAAAATATGTATTCATTGTCAAATTCATTTTAAAAAGTTATCTCAACACCCAAATTGAATCGTTTCATCGTAGGATATGCTCCATCGGAAGCCACACTGGTACTAAAATTGGATTCGCGGTCATCGGGCATTTTTGTCCACAACAGCAAGTTATCCCCATTCAGGTATAATCTGCAGGATTTCATTTTCATGTTATTGATAACACCACCTTGGAATGTATAACTCACTTCAGCATTTTTCAAGCGCAGGTAGGAGCCATCGTAAAGATAGCGTGTGCCAGATGCTTCTTCCCCCAAAAGAGTTTGCCAACGAGGCAAGGGAAGTCCGTTTGACCCTTTCGTCCAAAAAGTTCCCTCCTTGTAAACAACATTCGAGTTTACAAAGAAATTGGTGAAGTCTAGCTGACGTGTTACATTGGTCACTCCGTAGAATTGAACGAACACAGCAAAACCTTTCCAATCTAATCCAACAGATGTACTATACGTATTTTGAGGATTGGTGCTGTATTGGTAGGGAGTTTTGTCATACTTATCAATTATACCATCTCCGTTGATGTCCAAAATATTGTAATCCCCGGCAAGTTTGTTGGAATTATTGTTAGTCCTTACCGTACTGCCATAAATATCATCCCAGGTGGTGAGGTATCCCTCGTTAAGATAAGCAGTTGTCTGATTGATGGCATAACCGGCTGCTTTTTGGTAATCGGGCAACAACTCCGGATCGTCTTTGTAAATTATCTTATCAATAGCGTGCGTTATTGCGACATTACTCCAAAGATGGATACCGTTCGAGAACCTGTAATTAAACTTCATGTCCAATTCATACCCGTGTGTTTTTACTTTTCCCAAATTGGCATACGGAGCATTAACACCAAAATAAGTAGGAATAGCACGGCTACTGCCAGCAATAAGCACATCGTACCTGTAATCGCTGAAAATGTCAAAAGAACCAGTCAAAAAGCCACCAAAGAAACCGTAATCAACGCCATAGTTTTGCTTCCGAACCGTTTCCCAAGAAATATCCGGGTTTCCTAATGAGTTCGTAGAATAATACGTGTAAGGAGTAGATGAAGTTACATCTCCCAAATTCCCCAGTGTAGTATTGCCACCGTAGCTCCACTGATCTGAGTAAAGAAATCGAGCATTGACATTATCATCCCCTATTTTGCCCCAGGATGCACGCAACTTGAGCATATCCAAAAATCTAAGACTCTTCATGAAATTTTCATTTGTCAGCATCCATCCCCCGGAAAAAGAAGGGAAAAAGGAAAAACGGTGAGTCGGACCAAATTTCTGAGAACCATTATAGGCTCCGTTGATTTCAACAAAGTACTTGGATGCATAATTATATGTGGCTCTAAACACCCAATCTTCGCGATAGTCAGGATATGCACTGCCCTTTGAACTTTTATCCCGGCTGAAAAGCCCCATGCCAGTCAAACTGTGTTTCCCAAAATCCCGAGCATAATTCATCTGGAGAGAATAGTATAATTTGCGGTATGTAGCTCCGGTATTCACGTAACCGGCATTTGCTGCCCAAGAAATTGTCGGGAAATAATCAAAACCGGTATTTCCCCAACCGGTATTTGCCACATTTGCATATGATTTTCCACCAGTTAGTGGATTTACATACTCGAGTTGAGTACTACTTGCATCCGAGATTCCGCGCCTTATTTCCTGAAAGGTATTATCCAATGATAGCCTTCCATTGGCACTCAGACCTTTGGTAATCATATCCAAATCCTGTATCAATATAAAGTCGGTGGTAAGCTGGGTTGTAGTCCGGCGTTCTAAACCTGCAAGCGCCATGGCTGCTACCGAGTTTTCCTGATCCGCCTGACGTGGTTGGTAATAACCGTACGTCCCGTCAGAGTAGACCGGACGAAAAGAATCCGGCGCATTCCTATATACTGCTCTCCAAAAAGATGAGCTGTTGTTATACCCATAAGGAACAGTTTGCACACCATTTGACCCAAACAAGTTAGTTGTAAATTGGGTTGTATTGGTCAGTTTAAAATCTAAATTGCTCCGGATGTTTAGCCTGTTGTATCCCCAACCGGATGTGTATCCTCTCCCATTATCAAAAGATTTGAATATGTCTCCTTCATGCACATAGTCAATTGCTGAGAAATACTTAACCATTTTTGTACCTCCCGATATATTTACATTTGCATTGTACGACATTGCATAGTTTTTGAACAACTCCTTCTGCCAATCCACATTCGGATATTGATCCCATTCTTGATCATTTGCTGGGTTACGGTATTTATCTAAGATATCTACCGGTGTGTAAACAGCCCATTCAGTGGGATCCAGCCCTAACTCTCTTTCAATCACCGTATTTTTAATTGACAAAGCATCGTAAGAGTCATACTTTTCAGGCAACCTGGAAACCGCTTTCAAGGTTGTGTTAGCCTTAAATGATACAATAGGATGTCCTTCCACGCCTCTTTTGGTAGTAATGAGGATAACCCCATTCGCCCCCTTCACACCATAAACTGCTGTTGCCGAAGCATCTTTCAATACAGAAATTGATGCTACGGAAGATATATCAATTGAACTTATGGGACGTTCAACTCCATCCACCAAAACCAAGGGTTCACTATTGTTCCAGGAACTGATACCCCGAATGATAATTTGCGGATCTTCTTGTCCTGGCATACCGGTCGATGACAGAGTGGAAACCCCAGGCAAATTTCCAGTCAATGCCATACCGAGGTTTGACACTCCTCCGGCACGTTCTAAGACTTTCCCCGTGGTTTGAGTAATTGATCCGACAACACTCTCTTTCTTCTGTTGCCCGTATCCAACTACCACGACTTCGTTCAAGACCCTTGTGTCTTCTTCCATCTGAACACTAAGGAGACGCTGGCCATGCACTTGCACCTCCTTCTTGTTCATTCCAAGATAAGTGAAAACCATCGTTTGGTTTCCAGACGGTATCTGCAATGAGAACTTACCGTCTAAGTCTGTTGTTGTTCCAACAGTAGGATCCGATTTCAATGTTACAGACGCCCCGATGATTGGCTCTTTCGCTGGATCCACAACAGACCCTGTCACCGTCACCCGATTTTGGGCAAAAGCAATCGAACTGCTTGAAATTATCAACATGGATAACAACACAAACAGTGATTTCCCATTATTCGCAAAATGGGAACAACCCGACATAATTTTCTGTAATGTTTTTTTCATTATTATACCATTATACATTTTAACTTTTTTCTTTAGTTTAATTCAATAACGAACTAAATAAACAGGGTATCCCTGTAGGGTGGAGATTAAAACTCAACTTGTCTCATTATTTTCTCTCATAATTGTTTTTTTAAGGTTAACTATTTAGATACAATCACATTTACTTGCATTCTTTATCGCATACACTGCATGCCACTTGATCGATTCATACTTGGTCCCGGATTGTTGAAGAGAAGCAAATAATATTCTTATATAGATTATTTGCTATAATTAAGTTGGTTAAAATAATTCAGAAGGTAAATAGTAAAAGTTTTTCACAGGCATTAAAATTAGAATTAACTTATTAAAACACATAACGTAAAGAAACCACATCACAACCATTTCACCGTTGAAATGAAACAATACGTATATCCAGTACATCATTCGCAAACAGTGACACTCCAAAGTAGCTAGGAGGGTCGTTGTCGGGATTAACCACTATTTTTCTTCGGACAGTTTCTGAACCAACCAAAGATATGGGGACAACACGGCATGCATCCATATTAGCGAAGGCTCGCTCTGCTTTCTCATCTTTACTATGTGAAAGACTGTGATCCCACTATTATTGGAATTTGCCGGTTTCACTGTTCCGCGGAGGAAAAACAAGACTAAAGCCATCAAAATATACGGTCTTAGAATACTAGTTGTGAGTATCTGCATTTTTTATTGGTATTAAATTCGGTCAACAAAATGAGTGAAATTAGGTTTAACAAAATTAAGCAATCAAAGCTTCGGAGCAGAAAAAAATGATTCACAAGTGTTTCTAAATAGATCTACTACTTTTCAATTTGATTCATATATGTTTTTATTTGTTTCTCCTTACCGATCAGAGTGTAGTTTATTGAGTATATATTCTTATTTTTGTATCAAAATTTGGGCACAACCTGCCGAAAAAAAATCTAACCCCCACCCCCATGAATAAAAACCTTCTTGTGTTAACCTTTTTAACGTGTTGCCTCTGCCATCTGTTTCCTCAGAGCCGGAACATGTCCGGCGGAAAGGAATATGGCATTGGAGAATTATCGTCATATCTTATAAATAAATTTGTCCAAGATTCTTATGGATACATCTGGATAGCGACAGATTACGGGTTAAACAAATATGACGGAATTAGATTTACCCATTATCTGAACAATGAGCACAAAGGATCTTCCCTGCTAAGCAACAATGTTAAAACGCTGATGATAGACAAATCGCACACATTGTGGGTCGGATGCAACAACGGACTACAATACTATAAACCTGATGAAGATTCATTTGAAACTATCCTTTTCCCCAACAGGATAACGCCCCATGTGTCAAACATTATTCAATTGCATGATGGAGAAATATGGGCCACAACATCAGGATGGGGCGTGTATTCGATCGACAAAAAAAACAAACTGGCACACCCCCTTAGGAATATTATAAAAATGACAGACCCGTTCATATCCTATATGTATGAGGACAAGGACAACAACCTGTGGTTTGGCGTGGACAGCAAGGGATTGATCAGGGTAAACAAGAAAACCTACAAATCAAAAGTCTATTCTTATCCTGAGATTTCACACAATGCAATAGCTGGAATGGTGGAAGACGGAACGGGGCGGCTCTACATGAGTACCGCCGCAAGCGTTTACTATTATGACAAACCTGCGCAGAGATTCATCCCGGTAAAGAGTGCCACCAGCACTTTCATGAACATACTGAACATCATATCTACCAAAAACAACACCATATACGTAGGCACAAACGGGAAAGGCCTCCACTATATCGACAAGCAGAGCAATAGATTAGTGCCTGTAAGTGCAGAAGACCCACTCCTTAACTATTATTTGCCAAATGCCTTCGCCATAATGGAAGACAAAGACCTGAATCTTTGGATTGGCGGATTCCAAAGGGGCATACTGCTTGTGCCGAATCAGCCGAAACAATTCAACTTTTTCGCTGCACCCACTCCCCAAAACGGCCAAGACCCGATAATCAACTCCATCGTAAAAGACCCGGACGGAAATGTGTTCTATTCTATCAAAGGACTGGGAATATATAAAACAAACGATCATTCAAATTCGACAGACTATTTCACTCAAATCAACGACATAGTCAAACTCTATATAGACTCGCACGGCATGCTCTGGGGCAGTTCCTATACGAAAGGAATTGCCAAAATAGACAAAAAAACCGGACAAGCATCGTTCCTAGACATCCCTTACAACAGCTATGGGAAAACACTGGTGGAGGGAAAAAATAATTGCCTCTATGTATCTACTTTTAGTTCGGGATTTATCCAGTACAACTTGACTACCGGCAAATGCCAAAGGTTCGACATGCAGCAACCGGACAAAGGGAAAGGAAAGCTCGACAACAATTGGATAAACTCAATCTTATGCGACTCCGAGGGATTAGTTTGGTTAGGCCATTACAAAGGCATAAGCTGCTACAACCCCAAAGATGGTAGATTCTTGAAAATAAAGAACAAAGATATTCTAAAGGAAGGAATATGCATCACCCTGAAGGAGAGCCGCGACGGTCATATTTGGATTGGCACATACAATGGGCTCTTCTTCTTGAACAAAAAAACCGGTGACATCAAAAGATACACGATAGAAAATGGACTTTCAAGTAATGTCATATGCGGCATAGCAGAAGACAAAAGTGGCAATATGTGGTGTAGCACATTCAAAGGCATTGACGAAATCAAAAGAAAAGAGAATAAAATAATCAACTATTTCACTGGAAATGGCTTGGTGGATAAAATATACAACAGGTGGGTATATTTTCAAGACAAAGACGGGACAATATACTTTGGCAGCAACAGAGGAATCACCTATTTCAAGCCTGAAAAAATCTCGATACCCGCCCTGTATGACTATAGGATAAAAACCACCAACGTATATGTTAACAATCAATCGGTCAATTCAAACACATTATCCGGAAAAAAACAAATCGTCAAATCGGGAGTGCTGGATTCAAATGAATTTTCATTCTCATACGAAGACAACACATTCACCTTCGAGTTTTCCACAATGGATTATCGGGATCAAGAAAATATCATCTTTGAATACAAGATCAAGGAGCTTGGCAAAGAATGGCTATCGACACGTCCTGGAGTAAATCAAATCACCTATCATAATTTACCTCCAGGAAAATACACCCTTGAAGTCCGCGCGTCAAAATATGGTTTTTACTCTCCGGTGAAACAACTGATCCTCAGAATTTCTCCCCCTTGGTACAAAAGCGCATGGGCCTATTTGGTTTATACGATGATAATTGCATCTATTGGCGTATTAATTGTGAATCTGATACGGGAAAAAAGAAATGAAATGATAAATGAATCAAAGCTCCGGTTCTTCATCAACATATCCCATGAGTTGAGGTCGCCCCTGACACTCCTTGTCAGCCCACTCGAAAAACTACTACAAGGTAATTTTGACCAACCAACGCAAAAAAACCTGCAACGGATGCAACGGAACGTATACCGCCTTTTGGGCTTGGTTAACCAGATTCTAGACATCAGAAAAATAGACAAAGGACAGATGAAACTGAAATATACCGAAACAGAAATTGTAGGATTTGTACAGGAAGTGTTTGAGGTTTTTGAGGAGCAGTCCATCAGGCGAAATATCCATTTCCAATACCGACACCAAATGGAGGCACTACAAGTATGGGTTGACCGGAATAACTTTGATAAGATATTAATCAATCTACTCTCAAATTCATTCAAATACACCCCTGATGGTGGTGAAATAATCATATCTTTAAAAACGGGAACAAACCCCGAAAACCGTTGGCCGCTCCGCAATTATCTCGAAATTTCAATCACCGATTCGGGCATCGGGCTGGATGAAGATAAAATCCACAAAATATTCGACCGGTTCTACCAAGGTCAAAATCAAGAGACATTCACAACCGTCGGATCCGGAATCGGGCTCAACCTGACGAAATTCCTGGTTCATTTGCATCAAGGGACAATCGTTGCCCAAAATAGAAAAGACAAAAGAGGCAGCATATTCACAGTTTCTATTCCTTCAGGCAAAGAGCACCTTACCAAAGAAGATGTTATGGATCAACTCCCCGACAGCAGACCAACCTTGCTTCAAAACAGGCCTATCCAAGAATCCAAAAACGAAAGCAAAATAATCAAACGGAAAACAAATTACAAAGTTCTCATTGTAGATGACGAAGAAGATATCACCAATTATTTGGAACAGGAACTGAACGAAGCATACAAAGTCATCAAAGCCAGCAATGGTTTTGATGCTTTGCAATTGGCAACAACCCTACAACCCGATTTGATAATTTCGGATGTACTGATGCCGCAGATGGATGGTATAACTCTCGTGCGAAAAATAAAAAACAACAACAACGTCTGCCATATACCGGTTATTCTACTAACTTCAAAAACAGAATTTGAAGATAAAGTAGAAGGACTCGACAAGGGAGCCGATGCCTATCTGACTAAACCTTTCAATATTGACGAAATGATGATTGTGGCCAACAACCTCATCACCAACCGAAGAATTTTAAGAGGGAAATACTCCGGAGAACAAGAACAAAATGACAAGATCAAGTCAATGGGAATTAAGTCAAACAACGATATGCTGATGGACAGGATAATGGCTGTTGTCAATGAAAACATAGGGAATCCAGACTTTAATGTCGAGGTACTAGCGTCGAAAGCTGGACTCAGTCGAGTACAATTGCACCGCAAGATGAAAGAAATAACCGGATTCTCAACTATCGACTTCATCAAAAACATCCGAATGAAGCAAGCATCCATGTTGCTTGAGGAAAACGGGATGGATGTCTCGCAAGCTGCTTATGCGGTAGGATTTACGAACCAAACGCACTTTTCCACAGTTTTCAAAAAGTTTTATGGAGTGTCTCCTTCGGAATATGCCAACCAACATAAGAAATCTAAGAATTAGGACACCCTACGACACGACATCAATTTTGTTTTGCGAAAGCATGCGGCAGATCTAGCCTCAAACTCATTTTCTGTATGTTTTCCCGATGGGATTGAAGATCGAAAGGCTTCTTTCAGTAATTTGGATAACGGTAACCATCTCGCTGACAAAACATGAAAAAGCTCTAAACTAATCGAGAAAATCGATCATTACGATATTTTTTTATTATCTTTGTAACATAATTACATGAGAGATTAATCTTGAATTAATTACGAGTTAAGGTGCCTGGAGTGAATAACAAAGGGAGAATAGGGAATCACGTGTGAATCGTGAACTGTCGCGCAACTGTAAATCACCGCGAATAGTTTTGATAAAAATCCGTTTTTTCTAATAGAAATAGGGAACATATCGAAATGGTGAAAGTCAGGAGACCTGCCTTATCTATTAATTGGCAATGCTTCGCGATAAAGGTATGCTGTATAGATTTTCATTTACGAATGGAAAATTTGCCCCAAAGCTCTTATTGCCGCATTTTCAAACGAGAGATTTTTTCACTCTGGTTTTTAAATTGTAAAATGGAAAAAATGCTGACAAATAAGCCTGAGAACTTACATCCTGCTCTTCAACCAGATGAGGCTGCGACTACAAAGCCCCAACCATGCAACTTATCTATTTCCGAATTTTCCCAAATTTTGCTTGAAACAAGTACACTCCTAATGGAATCGGGCGCCCATTGTGAACGAATCCACCGAAATATTCAGCGTTTAGCTTCCAGCAGCCCATTTTTAGTGGAAATGTTCATCTCATTCAATGCAATTTCTGTATCTTTAAGCGATAAAAATAATCCGCAAATTGTGCACACTGCAACAAAAGCGATCAAACACCATGGCATACACTTTGGGATAGTCACCAACACAAGTGTCTTGACTTGGAAACTTCATGATGAGGAAATATCATTCGAAGAGTTGCAAACACAATTAAATGCACTCAAGGAGACTCCTCGCCATCCGGTTTGGGTAGTTCGTTTTTTTATTGGCATTGCGTGTGCTTGTTTATGCCTATTGGTGGGAGGTAATTGGATAGACAGTGCTTGCACATTCACAGCTTCCATCGTAGGGTTGATAGTGAAGCAGGAAATGGCAAAAAAGAAATTCAACCTGATGGTTGTTTTCATAGCGGCATCGCTTGCCACAACATTGATTGCCGGAATGAATGTCCTATATGGGCTTGGAAGTTTTCCCGAGTCATCGGTGGCGACAGCCGTGCTGTATCTGATTCCTGGAGTCCCATTAATCAACAGCATCATAGACTTACTAAAGGGATACATGAGCATAGGGATAGCAAGAGGTACGTTCGCAGGTTTTCTTTTGCTTTGTATTGCAGTTGGAATGTTTGTTGGTATTTCATTAATCGGATTGAAAAACTTTTGAAGCATGGCAACCCAGATATTTATTGATATTTTCTTTAGCTTTTTTGTCGCAATTGGCTTTGCATTGCTTTTTGAGACACCTCTCAAAGCATTGATTGTGGCTGGTGTTTTGGGCGGCTTGGGTCATGGAATTCGGTATTTGATGTTACAGTCGGGTTTTGACCTCGTGCTATCGACCCTTTGCGGAACGGTTTTTATAGGACTGGCTGGCATCTTTTTTGCGCATAAAATCCACACACCACCAGTGGTGTTCACGCTGCCGGCCTGCATCACAATGATTCCCGGTTTGTTTGCCTACCGCACAATCTTGGGGTGCATAAAGATTTACGAGGCAGGGACCAACGGCGATGCAAGCAACCACCTGCAAGAAACGATGTACAACTTCATAGTCACCTCATCCCTGCTTTTTTGCTTGGCAATCGGCATAAGCATCGCAGCTTTGGCTTTTCGCAAAAAAAGCGTAAAAGAAATCAGACGGATAAAGGATCTATGACTGCACTAAATACGAATTAATTATCTATAAAATAAACTATTAACTACTTAAAAACAAAAAGATGCTCCAAGAATTCACATTGAACAGAAGTCGCGCAATCATCAACTTCACATCGAAGTATTGCGACAACAGGCAAAAAGTACTAAGCAGCTATGCCTTTCACCGGGTAGTGGAAACATTCTTCTTCAAGCTCAAGAAAGACAACCAGATTGTATATGACTTTTTTATCAAGGATTTCAAAACGGACGAGAATCTGACTCTTTCTTACATCGAGGTCTTGAAATTGCTTTCGGTTTGCGAACTTGATGAATTGCTTCAGGTGAACAACAAGTATGCTGATTTTTTCAAAGACAAAAACTTGTTCATCGAACTTACCGAGCTGCTATACAATTTCTGGCGCCGGATGGAACGCGTGACTGTTGTGCACAACAACAGATTAGGCGATGGACTCCAAAACGTACGCTTCATCCAGGCCAACCAATTGCTCAACGAACTCATACTGTCGATTTATCGCCGAACCAGAGATACCGTGAATGGACATAGCAGCCACGTTTACCGCCAAACTATCGCAGGTGCCAATGCAGGCTTGATGCTTTATGATATACCTTGGGATTGCCCGCTTGAGTACAAAGGATTGGCAAATATCCCTTTTATTGATTCTGTGGTAATCACCCCTCCCTACATCACATACACGAAGAAAAATACCCGCGACGGCATCTTCGAGGAACATTTCTCCAACCCTATCAACAACCTGATCCTCAATGAAGACGATTGGTTCTTATATCCTGCAATGGTGGGAAATTTATTATCATTCGTATATTTCCACAAAGATTTCATGTGCCATGGATTAGGCCTCGCCAACTTGTTCGAATTGGCAAAAGGGGAAAATTTCATCAATAAAAAGCCCGATTTGATCTACGTATTTGGTTACCCTGACGGGATGGAAGAAAAAAGAACCTTCTATTACAAAGATACCAAAAACGATATCATCGTAGGATACGCCAACTACACCGACGAGATCGACTATTTTGGCTACATGAAGAAAATGCTCCTCACTCTTCACAACGTGAAACAGATGGAGAAAGGGAATCTGCCAATACATGGAGCGATGGTCAACATTGCTTTAAAGAACGGTAAGGAAGCGAACATCATCATCATGGGCGACAGCGGTGCCGGAAAATCAGAAAGTTTGGAAGCATTCCGTACTTTGAACGAAAAATATATCCGCCACATGCGTGTAATTTTTGACGACATGGGATACCTCCAATTTGAAGAAGACGGCACAATCAAAGGTTATGGCACTGAAATCGGAGCTTTTGTCCGCACAGACGATTTGGATCCAATGTATGCTTTCGAACAGCTTGACCGTGGCATCTATACCAATCCTGACCGTGTAAATGCGCGCGTAACGATCCCGATTTCTACTTATGAAACCATTTCTAAAGGTTATAGTGTTGATTACATGCTTTATGCTAACAACTTTGCAGAATCTGAAAAGAAAATATCCCTTTTCGAAGATGTAGAGGATGCCATTCCTGTGTTTGAAGCCGGTGCACGTAAAGCCAAAGGAACAACAACCGAAGTAGGTCTCGTGAAATCTTACTTTGCCAATCCATTTGGACCTGTCCAAGAGCAGGAAAGGGCCGAAGTTTTGGTACGTAAATTTTTCCATGGTTTAGCCGATGCTGGTATAAAAATTGGAGAAATACATACTTCGCTGGCAATCGACGGACAAAGCAAAGAAGGTCCAAGATTGGCCGCTGAAGAACTGTTCAGCATGATAAATCTATAAACGAGAAAGAGCAACAGCACTTACCCAAGGGCATTTCCTACAATCGCAAGGGAATGCCCTTTTTTATTAATTGATTTTGCCTAAAACACGGCAATAAAGATTATTACAGGATGCGTGCCACAAAACTCTTCTTTACAGAAAACTAAAAAGCCGAAGCGGCTTGACCCCTATCGAATTGATCTGGGAAATAAAAATCAGACATGCCGCCAAGATCCACGCAAAGGAAGACTATAGCATCAAAAAGATTGCCTTTCAAATCGATTTGCGGACACAAAATACTTCACACAGTGCTTCAAGCAGATATTTGGATGCACGTCAAGCAAGTATAGGAAAAAATAAAAAGAAGAATTAAGCTGTTTTTTAGTATTTTATCTCAAAAAGAGTCATTCCTTCTCCTTGTATTTCTTGAATGCGCTGTATTCCCTGATGTAATCTTGCTGCTCATCATATACATCTGAGGTGAGTACCAAACAAATTGTCCCTGAAGAATAATTTCGCTGTGTGGCCCATATTCCGGGAGGGATGTGAAGGCCATAGGTAGGACGATTCAGGGTTATTATCCTTCTCTTTGTGCCATCGTCCAATTCCACGTCAAAACTTCCACTCGCTGCAATAAGTATTTGGTGGCATTTTTTGTGCGAATGCACTCCTCTGACTTCCCCATAAGGAATGTCATAAACATAAAAAACACGGGGAATATCAAACGGAACTTCCACTGAATTAGTGATCGAAGTAATGCTGCCGGCCCTATTCTTGATAACGGGAAACTCGATGAGAGAACAATCAAAAACAGAAGATTGAAGACCTAATTCCTTTTTATCTGCAACATGCCGAACAAAAGAAGGTGGTTCGGGATGAAATGCTTGATTCAAATTTCTGAGCCGTTTGAATTCTTTAAAATTACGAATATACTCCGTCTCTTGGTAAGAGCCGGAGGAAAGAACCATGCAAATAGAATTTGTGGAAAAATTGTCAAGCACCCGCCATGTCATTTCTGGGACATACAAAGCCTTGTAGGATCGGTTGAGATGGTAAGTCTTTTGCTTCTTTCCATCGTGCAGCACCACATCAAAACTCCCTGAAAGCGCAACAATCACTTCTTTCTGCGTTTTAAAGGCATGGCTTCCTCTTCTCTGCCCACCAGGAACATCATAGATCCAATAGGTGCGGGCAATATCGAAGGGTATTTCTTTCCTGTTTTCTATGAAGGAAAGGTTACCTCGTTTATCGTTTACTTTCGGCAAGTCAAAAATGGTCGGTCCTGTCATGGAGAAATATGATTATTTATCTTCTTAGCCAAGTAGTTGGGTTTTGTTTGGAGGTTCCGTTCCAAAGTTGAAAGTGCATTTTAGTAACACCAGTGTCTGAATCGGTGAAAATTTTCCCCAAGCTTTGTCCTGTTTTTACATTTTGCCCCACATGCACAAATACACTTTGAATATTTCCATAGAAAGTATAATAATTGCCGTGACGGATTATGATGCAGTTGTTGTATCCGGGAAATGCGACAATTTTTGACACTTCACCTCCAAAAGCGGCCCGGGCATCTGCTCCGGCCTGTGTCTGAATGTCAATACCGTTGCTATTGATTGTCACGTGCTGGCTTTGCTGGTGTTCTCCAAATCCGGAGACAATACTATATCTGCCACTTACAGGCACGGGAAGCCTGCCTTTGTTTGCAGCAAAATTATTGGAAAGGGCAATATTTTCAGAGGGAGCTTCCGCCAACAGAATTTCATTTTTCTTTGTGGCTCTTTCTTCTTCGAGTTCAGCCTTGTTTGCTTCAACCCCTTGTGACCGGGAAGTTGTATTTTCTTTTTCTTTCTTCTTCGTTTTTGGTCGGGTGGGGTTCTCTCCTGCCTCTTTCATTGCTTTTTCTTGTGCGGCCAAATGGCGGCTTTTCTCGTCAGCAGCAAGCCTTTTGGCTTTTTCTTCAGCTTTGCGCCTGGCTTCCTGTTCCTGACGTGCAACTTCTTCTGCTATCAATCGTTCAATCTGCGCATTCAGCAAATTTGCCTGTTTTCTTTTTTCCGCAATAATGCCCCGAAGTTCACCTTGTTTTTGCTTAGCTTCAGCGATTTCTTGCCGATGAGCCTCTTCTTCTTTTTTCAACTTTTGTTGTTCGGCATCTTTTTGTCCGATGAGAATAATTTTAGATCTGCGTTGCTGCTCTAGATCGGCCCTTTTTTGATGGAGCTGCTCAGTCTTGGTTTTGATGGCGTCGGCTTCTTTACTTCTCCATTCCGAATATTCCTTCAAAAAGCGCATCCTTCGCATTGACTCGGCCAACGACTTTCCTGAAAGGATATAGAGCAATTTGTTTTCGCTTTGCTTTTTATATATCATTCCGTTGATAGCCTTGGCGTAATTATTTTGTTTACCCTTCAGTTCTTTTTGGAGTAATTCGATCTCTTTTTGAGTGATAATTTGCTGTACCATCAAGGCATCCGATTCCTGTTCAAGCAGAGATACAATCTGTTTCCTAGAATCGATCTGATTTGCAATCAGCTTGATCCGGGTAGAGAGGTTTTGTGTTATTTTCTTGGTGTCAATCAACAATTTATTGGTGTTCTCTATTTCAAGCAAAGCCTTTTTCCGCTGTATTTCGAGTTGCTTAATTTTAACTGTCTGGCCTATTGTCGAAATACAGAAGAATAATGCCGGTATCAATAGAAAATGGACGTATCTCATAATTTTTTAGAAAGCAAAGAAAATACTTCGTCCAAGCTAACTTTTTTGTATTTGTTGGGAACAGAATAATCAATTTCTACGTCTTTGTCAATGTCCAGCTTTGAATAAGACAGTTTCACATCCAGTCTCTTGTCTTTTATCCCTATTTTAAAACCGATCTCCGTGGGATAGCTTTGTTCCTGGTCGATAATAAACTTGTTGTAAGAACATTGGAGCGTATAGTTTTTCTTCTCCCCGTAGATGAGTGTCGAAATGATGTGGTTGTTTCCATCGATTGCGAAGTTATACAAAATATCAGAAGCATCTTTGGTGACAACCAAATAGGTCCCTTCGGATTTACTGACCATGAACTTTGGATAATCGACCATCGTAACATCTTGTTTTCCTGGATAAAACAATCTGTTCGAGAGTAAAGATTCAAGATTATAGTAATTGAAATCAACCTGTTTGGTCTTTTTCAAATCGTCAATGCTTTCATGCAAATACTGTTTGTTCATTCGGTCAACAATCAAGACCGAATCTTGCGAAACGACCAATTTCGCGACTTCTATTCCCATAAACGGACGGATGGAAATCAATATTCCCTTGTCCTTGACAATTCGCAAGGCAGCTCCCGAAGAAATGCTCGATTTAGAATTAGGGCGCAAAATTTCGAGAGTTGTTTTGGCCGATAGCGTTTTATAAGAAAGCTGTGTTTTTTGAACATCCTTAAGTACTTCGGAATGATCTTTGCTCTCTTTTACATCTGTTGATTGTAAGGTCTTTTTGGACTTACAACCGGTCATACCGAAGACGAGGCAGACAATGAATATATTTAGAATAGGCTGAACTCTTGTTCTCATTTTGATTTAGTTTAGTTTTGCGGTTTTCACTTTCTGCTCCAAGGCTGGATTTTTCCCGGTAGTATTTTCTAATGCCCTCTTCCAGTATTCAAGGGCTTTTTCTTTTTCATCCGTTTTGTACAAAACATCTCCGTAATGCTCCAAGACCTCCGAACTGGGCTTGTCGCCGCTATAATTTACAGCTTTTTCGAGGTACATTTTTGCCATCGTGAAAGCTTCTTGAACGTAGAGTACCCATCCATAAGTGTCGAGATAAGTCGGGTTTGTTGGTTCGGCTTTCACTGTGGTGCTACTCATCTTTTCAGCTTTGTCCAAATCTTTTTTATCTAACGAAAGAAAGTAACTGTAATTGTTGAGCACGCCCAGATTTTGAGGGTTGTATATGAGCGCTCTTTCATAGGAGGCGTAAGAGCTGTCTTTCTCCCCTATCCTATTGAAAAGGTCTCCTATCTGTCCATAAAAATCGGAAAGCATTTGCACATTTTGTTGATCGACGTATTTTAATCCAGTTTGATATGTTTTGAGTGCATTGCTGTAATCCTCTTTTTGAAACTGGCATATGCCTAAATAGAAATAAAATTGGGGTTGTTGCGGCACATAACTAATAGCATCCTTGCAGATCTTAATAGAAGCATCGATGCTATCGGGGAAAGCTGTTCTCAACAACTGCTCCCAACCTGTTGGATTTGTTGGATTTGATTCCGTAAAAAGCTGGTATTGAAACCGGGCATTCTGCTTTTTTCCTTGAAGCATCAACAGATTACCATACATCAGATTCAGCTTTGGTTCCTGCGGATACAGGGTCATAAGGGAGTCAAAATAGGCATTTACCGGTCCAAGCTCTTTCTTGCCTTGCTGAAGCATATTCACATATTGGGACAATATCCCTAATTTGGCATCAACATCTATTTTTTTATTTAAAATGGCATCCGATAATATTTTTTCAGATTTATCGTGTTGACCTGTAGCCTCATAATAGTTTGACAACGAATTGATCAAATAAGGATTGTCCGGATCGATCAATAGAGCTTTAGAATAAGCATTCCACGCATCATTCATTTGATTGTCTCGCATATAAAGGTCTCCTAAGAGAATTAAATACTTCGGTTCATTGGGATACTTCTCGATGTATTTGTTTATCTCCTCGTAGGCTTTTGCTTTTTCATTGATTTGCGAATAGAGCTGGAACTTTTGCAAGCTTATTTTCTCATTGAGTCCAACCACGCCTTCCAGTTTGTTCAAGGTTTCGATCGCCTTGCGTGTCTCCCCATCTTGGGAATACGATTCAGCCAGATATGGATAAACCTCTACTTTTGAAGGGTCCAACTTGACCAATTTGGTGAATGCAAGTACAGCTTGCTTGTAATCTTTGGCATCGAAACAAAAATTGGCAAGAGCCAAGTTGTAATAATAGTTCAAGCTATCATATCTGACCGCAGATTTAAAATAATCGTATGCGAGATCCTTCTTCTGAAGGAGATTGTAGTAGTTCCCCAATTCGTAAAGGACACTTGCATTCGTTGAATCCAATTGATTACAATACCTCAGGTAGTCGAAAGCTGCATCGTATTGCTGGGTGGCCTTCGCACTGGCAGCTTCATAAAAATAATAAGTGAACAAACGGCGATCTTCAAAGGATAGAGGATCTACTTTCACAATTTGCTGAGACAAAATAGTTGGATTAACTTTTTTTCCTGCAAAAACATTCTGGCACAACAATGCCAAAAATAGCATTCCGAAAAGACATCTATGATTCGACCGAGAGTATTTTCTCATATAGGCTTTTGTTAAGTTGTTTTGAAAATGAACGTTCATCTCTTTCCTGTATGCCCAAAACCACCTTCTCCGCGAATGGTATCACCCAGTTTTCCCACTTGAGTCCACTCCACCGTTTCGTGTTTGGCAACTACCATTTGACAGATCCGCTCCCCATCATTAATGGTAAACTCTTCGGAAGAGAGGTTTACTAAAATAATCCGTATTTCCCCACGGTAATCGGCATCGATAGTCCCCGGCGTGTTCAATACTGTGATGCCATGCTTGAGTGCCAACCCACTGCGAGGCCTTATTTGGGCTTCATATCCTTCGGGCAAAGCAATAGAGATACCTGTCGGGACCAATGCCCGTCCGAGGGGTTTTATTACGATTGGGTTATCGATGTTTGCCCGAAGATCCATGCCCGCAGAAAGAGGCGTGGCGTATTCAGGAAGCGGGTGTCGTGAAGTGTTGACTATTTCGAATACCATATAAATGTCTCGCTTGATTTATGAGAAATTACCGTGAGCAAAATAAATCTTTCGGATTTGAATTGAAATGAAATCCAAACTGCGAAATTATACAAATCTTCGTAAATTAACCCCAGTTTCGACAAATAATAGGAATAAATAATGGAAATTAATTTCTGTGATTCATTTTCATGAAAGAACTCATTTTGCATTTCTTAAAATATTGGGATAAAGCTATACCGAATCGATGATTTTATCGTTAGGTAATATAATAATCGCATCTCCATACCCGTTATAAGATTCTATAAGCATCAGTTTTCCTGATCGAAAATATTTAAAACCCTAAATGAAGAAACAATTCGTATTTGCCACTAATAATTTGCATAAGCTACAGGAAGTAAGGACTATTTTAGGAAATGACTTTGATGTTTTATCATTGCAGGACATTCATTGTTTGGTAGATATTCCCGAAACAGGCGCCACCCTTCAGGAAAACGCTTTGATTAAAGCACTGTATGTGAAAAACAATTATGGATATGCTTGTTTTGCAGACGACACGGGTTTGGAAGTGGAAGCCTTGGATAATGCTCCCGGAGTCTATTCGGCAAGATATGCCGGCGATGACCACAATTCGGAACGTAACGTCGAAAAACTATTGAAAGAATTGCTGGATAAAAAAAATCGCAAAGCCCGTTTCAGAACAGTCATTGCTTTTCTGCACGACAATCAGGAATTTATTTTTGAAGGACAAGTCAACGGCACAATTGCTACCGAAAGAAAAGGAAACTCAGGTTTTGGATATGATCCCGTTTTTGTACCCGAAGGCTACCATGAGACTTTTGCGGAAATGGGTGAAAATGAAAAAAATAAGATAAGCCACCGTGCTTTAGCTGTCCAAAGATTCAGTATCTTTTTGAAATCACTTAGAGTAGGCTAATTTTCTTATCAGTACTAAACCAATGACAATGAAGCGCCTTATATTATTTCCAGCATATTTATTCCTGATCGTTTATGTTCATGCTTCGGATGAAAGCAAATGGAATACTTTATATTCCTACTTCAGCGATGTCACAATGATGCAAACATACGGGACTATAGTTTATGGGGTTTCCGATGGTAATTTGTTCAGTTATGATTCCTCCGATAGCACTTTTGAAACCTATGGGAAAATATACAATGAGCAAGTTGTGAGTATCTGTACCGTTGACAAATTAGGATGCCTGGCCATCGGTTACGAGGATTCCAACATCCAGTTGCTTTATCCGAATGGGGATCTGGTCAATATTCCCGGAATAAAAAACACACAATGGAGTGTCGATAAGACAATCAATGAGATCAGTGCTTCAGATACGCTGCTGTATGTATCTACAAATTTTGGCGTTGTAATCATTAATGCAGAAGCAGGTGTCGTCAAGGAAAGTTGCATATTGGACTCCGAGGTGTATTCTGCCTGCGATAATGACACGGTTGTGTATCTAGCAACAAGTTCGGGTGTTCTTAAGGGGAAAAAAACAAGTAATCTTCAAGATAAAAGTAATTGGGAATCATTTCCCGTAAGTTCGAAATATCCATATAGCAACGTGTCATTTGAAGATACCGAAATCACAAAAACTACTCTATACAAAGGACTTGTACATTTCTTAGTAGCCGGAAAGCTTATTTGTGCCTTGAAAGCCGATGGCACTATAGAACGCGAAATCGACTCGGAACCAACAAATATGACCGTTTCGGAAGGGCAATTAGTCGCTTTCAAGTCAAATGTTATTTACAATTTCTCAGATTTATACACTTTCACCTATGCCTACACCTCATTGGGAGACATCCAATCAGTAGCTGTGGCCGCAGACGACACCTTGTGGGTTGGATTTGAGGACAAAGGTTTGTCGCAAATCAAGGTTTCTTCAGATAATACCAGCACTGTGCTGCACCAAGAATTACATACGGAAGGGCCACTATCAAACTATCCTGCTCAAATGAAATACGAAGAGGGCAAGCTACTGGTCGTGGGGGGAGGATTCAGATTGGATAGATTTCTCTATCCAGCCGCCTTCAGCATATACGATGGAAGCAAATGGAAAAATTCAGACATAGACCAACTTAATCTATTCAGCGACAACTATTCGTACGATTTTGCCTCAGTAGCGATGGACCCCTCCGACACCAACCATTATTTTGTGGCATCGTGGGGAGAAGGCATTTATGAATTCAATGGTACTGAATGTGTGGCAATATACAATACGACCAACAGTACATTGCAGGATATCACAGGAAACCTCCCGTCGCATTACATCAGGGTGACAGGTTTGAATTATGATGCTAACAATAATTTATGGATGGTCAACACCTTGGTGGACAATACTGTGACGATGATGACCAAAGACGGAGAGTGGAAAGAATATTCGTTCTCGGAATTAAAAAACATTGAATCGCTGACAGACATAATGATTGACCAATATGAGAACAAGTGGATAATAGGGTCAATAAAACAGGCTCGGATTCTTATCTGGAACGACAACGAAACTGTGGATGATGCATCGGACGACACATATAAATATGTAAGCAGCTTTGTAGATCAGGATGATGCCAGCTTGGATATCACGGAGATAAAGGCGATAAGAGAAGATTTGGAAGGAAATATATGGGTGGGGACTGACATCGGTCCGTTTAAAATATATAACTCATCCAGCATAGTTAACAAAAGCCTTGTCCTCAACAAAATAAAGATCCCGAGGGACGACGGGACAAATTATGTGGATATCCTCTTGGAGAATGTCGAGATCAATGATATAGTGATTGATGGTGCTAATCAAAAGTGGTTTGCGACAGAATCTTCAGGCATATACCTCATCAGTGCCGACGGATTATCGACGGTTTATCATTTCACGAAAGACAACAGCATACTTCCCTCGAACAGAATTTTGTCGCTTGCCATGGATAAGGCTTCTGGTCTTATTTACATCGGCACCGATAGAGGCATTGTATCCTATCAAAGCAGCTTTGTGGAAGGAAATAGTGATTATTCGAATGTATATACTTATCCGAATCCCGTTCGTCCCGATTATTACGGCGACATAACAGTCAAGGGCTTACAATACGATTCGACGGTCAAGATCACCGATTTGAATGGAAATGTCATCAACCAAGGCACATCCAGCGGTGGAACCTACATTTGGAGTGGTAAAGACATTCGTGGTGTGCGCGTAAAGACTGGAGTGTATCTTGTTTTTGCAGCTACCGAAAATGGGGGCCAAGGAGTTGTTACTAAAATCTTAGTAGTGAATTATTAATCTGAATCATAAATAATTATGTTTTGGACGTGAAAAATAGGCAAACAAATAAACCGTCTTGTTGTTATATTATCTGAAAATATGATAACTGGGCGGTTTCTTGTGCTTATACACAAAGATACCAGTGTTTCGTCCTTGAAAGTTTAAACATCAACTTTTAATAAGCAAAATTTTGCACTAAAATTCCAATATGAATCCTTTCAACTATAAAAGACGGCTTACTTCGGAAACCCGTGTAGGCAATGTTATGATTGGAGGCAACAATCCAATCCGAATTCAGTCAATGACAAATACCAATACCAATGACACGGATGCTAGCACCGAACAAGTGATTCGCATTGTCGAGGCAGGAGCGGACTTGGTTCGACTCACTGCACAAGGTGTCAGGGAAGCCGAAAACTTGAGAAACATCGAAAACAGACTGCATGAATTGGGATACAATACCCCTTTAGTTGCCGACATCCATTTCAATCCCCGAGCTGCTGAAGCCGCTGCTAAGATTGTCGAAAAAGTGAGGGTCAATCCGGGAAATTTTGTGGATAGGGTGAAAAATTTCGAACATTTGGAATATTCTGATGAAGAATATGCACAAGAGATTGACAAAATCAGAGCCAAACTGATCCCACTGCTGAACATCTGCAAGGAACACCGTACTGCACTTCGCATCGGGGTAAACCACGGTTCGCTTTCTGACCGCATCATGAGCCGCTTTGGCGATACGCCGGAAGGAATGGTGGAATCGTGCATGGAATTTCTATCTATTTGCGTAGAAGAAGATTTCAAAAATATTGTTATCTCGATCAAGGCTTCAAACACCATTGTTATGACCAAAACGGTTCGCCTTTTGGCAAACCGAATGGAAAAAGAAGGATTGGCATTCCCGTTTCATTTGGGGGTAACAGAAGCCGGCGATGCCGAAGATGGGCGCATCAAGTCGGCAGTAGGCATCGGTTCGCTGCTGGCGGATGGGATCGGGGAAACCATCCGTGTTTCGCTTAGCGAGGACCCTGAGTGTGAAATTCCGGTTGCCAAAAAGTTGGTGAACTATATTTTCGAACGTGAAAATCACGAGCTAATCATTGCTGCTACGAGTCCAAAATTCTCTCCTTATTCCACTGACAAAAGAAAAACCTGCGCTGTGAAAAATATCGGTGGAGACCAAGTGCCGGTGGTTATATCAGATCGTTCCAACGGAAATTTTGAATTTGATGTTCACTTTTTACCCGATTATATATATGTAGGAGCTATTATTCCGCAGAACGCACCCCGTGCGATCCCATTGATTGTTGATGCAGCAGGTTGGAGTGGATTAGAAAAAACTTATCCATTGTTTGGCAACACAACATCTTCAGCACATAGTTTGATCCCTGAAATCAAAAGAAACGATGCCTCAATTAAATTCATCCGCTCCTCATTTTCTGATTTGGATGAGGAATTCCTTCATTTCTTGAAGCAGAATAATAACATCGTCCTTATATTGACAAGCAAGCATGTGAATGCGGTGGGAGAACAAAAAGCATTTTTCCATAAGTTATTGGATGCTGGGGTGGAGATTCCGGTTGTCGTTGAGCATGAATATGCAGAAAACGAGCGTGAAGATTTACAAATAAAATCGGGAGCTGATTTTGGAGCCATCTTCTTGGATGGGTTTGGCAATGGTATCAGCCTGAAAAATTCAGGCACAATCGCTTTGCCGGCAGTTGACACATACATGTTCGGAATACTCCAAGCTTCCCGGCTAAGAACCAGCAAAACCGAATTCATCTCCTGCCCAAGTTGCGGGCGAACTCTGTTTGATCTGCAGACCACTGTTGCAAGCATCAAGCAGTCAACATCGCATCTGAAAAATCTAAAAATAGGCGTGATGGGCTGCATTGTGAATGGCCCTGGCGAAATGGCTGATGCCGACTACGGATATGTCGGAGCTGAGAAAGGCAAGGTTTCGCTGTATAAGAAAAAAGAGTGTATCGAAAAAAATATTCCTTCCGACGAGGCAGTGGATCATCTTATCAAATTGATAAAGGATAACGGTGATTGGCTTGAACCTGAAAGATAATTTTCAATAAAAAACTACATTGAGTTGAAATTTATGCAATTATTTTGCAATCTCAATGTTACAAAATAACTATCTTTGTGGAGTCTATTAAAAAGACATCACAAAGCACCAAAAGAATAAGGGAAAGCTATCTTCTCCCTTATTTTTATTTCATTTTGTAGTTATTTTTTAAAATAAGGTATATTATGGGTTTAATGGAAGAAATTATTGGAAGAGCGAAAGCAAACAAACAGCGGATCGTACTCCCAGAAGGCACCGAGGAGAGAACTCTCAAAGCAGCAGATCAGTTGCTGGCGGATAGCGTTGCCGACATCATTTTAATTGGAGAACCAATCCAGATAGCTAATTTGGCTAAAAAATTTGATCTGAAACACATCGATAAAGCTACTATTATTGATCCTTTATGCAATGACAACAAAGACGCCTATGCCAACCTGTTGTTTGAATTACGCAAGGCAAAAGGAATGACAATCGAGCAAGCCCATAAATTAGTGGAAAACCCGCTCTATCTTGGTTGTCTATTAATCAAGAACGGTGACGCCGACGGTGAAATTGCCGGTGCAGAAAACACGACCGGCGATGTATTGCGCCCCGCCTTACAGATAATAAAAACAGCTCCCGGAATCAATGTGGTGTCTGGAGCATTCATCATGTTTACAAAAGAACCACAATACGGAAAAGACGGGATTCTTATTTTCGCAGATTGCGCAGTCACACCCAACCCAACAGCAGAACAATTAGCTCAGATTGCCGTAGCTTCTGGCCGTACGGCCAAAGCCCTGGTAGATATTGATCCACAAGTGGCTATCCTCAGTTTTTCGACGAAAGGAAGTGCCAAAGATCCAGCAGTTGATAAAGTAATTGAAGCTACAAAATTGGCTCAAGCACTTGATCCCCAGATGAAAATTGACGGGGAACTCCAGGCAGACGCTGCTTTGGTTGCGTCCGTTGCCAAAAAGAAAGCTCCGGAAAGCAAAGTAGCCGGAAGTGCAAACGTGCTTGTTTTCCCCAACTTGGAAGTTGGAAACATTGCCTACAAGTTGGTGCAACGCCTCGGCGGTGCAGAAGCCGTGGGACCAATCCTCCAGGGAATGGCGGCTCCGGTGAACGATTTGTCGCGGGGATGTTCTGTGGACGACATTTATAAAATGGTGGCCATTGCCGCCAATCAAGCTATTGCGGCAAAAGCTCTTGGAAAATAAAAAAGGAAACTATTTAAATAAAACTATATTTCTACAAAAAAAGGTGTCTTGGGTAAATTTCATCTCACCTGCAACATAAATCATATGGCAGAAATAAAAGAACCTATCGAAGATTACGGACTAAGCAAAAAAGAACGGAAAAAATCGCTCTTTTCAAAAATTGGCGTTGTGGGCTGTGGGCACGATGGGCGCAACATTGTAAGTCTGACAGCATTATCCGGAATGGAAGTGGTGTTTATCGAAGTATCACAAGAAAGGATCAACGAGGCTTTGAGTTCAATCGAAGACGGCCTAGACACCAAAATTGAAAACTGGGGGCTAACCCAAGGTGAAAAAAAGAGTACCATGAACCGCATCACAGGTTCTCTGGATTATTCTTCACTCAAAGGTTGCGACTTCGTGGTGGAATGTATCCGCTACGACTCCATCGGTGAACGTAGCATCGAACTGCGGAAAGAAGTTTTCAAAAACTTGGAGATGGTATTGGAACACGATGCAATCATCGCAACAAATGCAACTACTGTGATTGTCAGCGAACTTGCCTCCAGCCTCAAATTCAAAGAGCGTTGCGTAACCATCCATTTTCCAACATCCCAACCCGATGCGCGCATGTTGGAGATTGTGAAAGGAACATACACTTCTCAGAAAGTGTTGGATAAAATTGTCCTTTTTGCAAATTTGATCAAATACCGACCCGTGAATGTGCAGGAAAGCAGTGGATTGGTAAGCTTCCGCTTGATGGCAACTATGCTAAACGAAGCCTGCCAGATACTGATGGAGAATGTAGCTTCGCTTGAAGACATCGACAGGGAATTCAAAGTTATTTTTGGACAACGTTTTGGAGTATTCCATTTGGCTGATATTTTCGGAATCGAAAAAGTGGTGCGCCTGATGGAAGATATGTTTGCGGAATATGGAGACAAGAAATACAAGGCATCTCCTGTGCTTTGGCGCTTGTACCACTCCAAACAAACTGGCGTAAGCGTAGGCCGAGGATTCTACATTTATGATGAAAACGGGAAAAAGCTCAGGCCCAACAAATTACTCTAAAAACCCCAAAACAGCAATTCTATGAACGTATTAGTATTGAACTGCGGAAGTTCATCTATCAAATATAAATTGTTCAACATGGAAGCCAAAACCGTTTTGGCAAGCGGAACAATTGAAAAAATAGGCTTGAAGGGATCATTTCTCCGTTTCAACGACAAAGACGGAAACAAGGTGATTCTGGAAGGAGAAATCCTAGAACATCAGGCCGGTATCGAATACATCCTAGGTGTTCTGACAAGTAAGAAATTTGGCTGCATTTCTTCCCTAAAAGAAATCGATGCAGTGGGCCACCGAGTAGTGCATGGTGGCGAACAGTTCAACAAGAGCGTGCTGATCACAGACCAAGTGATAGACAAAGTGGTGGAATGCATCGACCTCGCGCCGCTCCACAATCCGCCAAATTTAGACGGGATCTATGCCGTCAAAGAATTGATGGGCGACATTCCCCAAGTGGCAGTCTTTGACACCGCATTTCACCAGACAATGCCTGCAAAATCGTTTCTTTATGGACTGCCGTATTCGTTATACGAAAAGTATGCGATCCGCCGCTACGGATTTCACGGAACCAGCCACCGCTATGTTTCCAAGCGTGCAGCTGAAATAGCCGGAATTCCCCACGAAAATTCCCGTATCATCTCTTGCCACTTAGGAAATGGAGGATCGTTGGCTGCCGTGGTAAACGGACAATCTATCGACACAAGCATGGGGATGACTCCTGTGGAAGGACTACTGATGGGAACACGTTGTGGAGATGTTGATCCTGGTGTGATATCCTACATTATGGACAAGGAAAAAATAGGAACCCAAGCCATTTCCACCCTAATCAACAAGCACTCTGGCCTACTTGGGATTTCAGGCGTATCGTCAGACATGCGTGAAGTGTTGGCAGCAGCAGGAGAAGGCAACGAACGCGCAAAGTTAGCCATTGAAGTGTTCATCCACAAAGTAAAAAAATACATTGGGTCTTATGCAGCCTTGATGGGTGGAGCAGACATAATCCTTTTTACCGGAGGTATTGGAGAAAACAATTCCCTGCTACGCGAACAAATCTGTTCCAACATGGAATATATGGGCGTGAAAATAGACAGTGCTGTCAACGAAACTATCCACGGCGACGAAGCTTTTATCAGCACCGACGATTCCGCCGTGAAAGTGCTTGTTGTTCCCACCGACGAGGAATTTATGATTGCTGCAGATACGATGAGTATAATATCTGCGAATTGAAAAATATTGCCTATAAAATCCTGCCTTCAGGCTCACTGAGTACCTAGAATATTGTTCTTTTAGGTCTGTGTGTCAAAAAAAGGTTCATAAAACATTCCTCCACTTTTGGTGTGTAGACGGTTTCAGTTATCTAATTGAAACCGTTTTCAATTTTACAGATACAAACAAAGAACGCTGGGTTTGCGACAGTTCTAGTGCTGCAACTGAAAAGCCACATAGACCAACTAAAATGATTTCTATCTATTGCATGTGGAGCAACGGCATTAAGCTTTGTTAAAGAATCCGCCAAATGATATAAAGAAATCGCCAAATGATTTCTCACTCCTGAAAGTTGCATAAATGCCCCTTCTTTTTGAAAAAGCTGAATGCTTATATGACAGCAAATATAAAAAGGTTGCCCGAATGAATATCCAAGCAACCTTTCAAAAATTTTGAGCCTCTTGTCGGATTCGAACCAACGACCCCGAGATTACAAATCACGTGCTCTGGCCAACTGAGCTAAAGAGGCAGGTGGGTAAGCTGACTATATCGCGCCGCTACAACCGACGACCCTTGCTGCGATCAAACCCTGGGGGATTAGAAGGGAGCTGGCCGTATAGGACTTACCCGGCGACAAAAGTAGTCTTTTTTTTTAATTCTCAAAAATGCAAAAAGCTTTTTTTGTTCCCTGCCCTTTTACTATCTTTGTAACGGGTTATCCTATCCTGGACGAATCATTTGGTTTACACAATGTTACATTCATTGGGATTTCCTTAAAATTAAATCAAAACAAGTTCATTTTTTCACATGAAGGTTACAGATAGATTTCTGAAATATGTCAGATACGACACCCAGTCCAATGAAAGTACTGGTGTCACCCCCAGCACACCGGGACAATTGGTTTTATCAAGAGAGCTAGAGAAAGAGCTGCACACTATTGGATTGGAAGAGATTAGCTTGGACAAAAAAGGATATCTGATGGCAACGCTTCCAGCAAACACCGACAAGAAGGTGCCAACTATTGGTTTCGTTGCCCACGTGGATACTAGCCCAGACCTAACAGGCATCAATGTGAATCCGAGAATCGTAAAAAATTATGATGGAAAAGACATTACACTGGATGCAGAAAACGGAGTCATCCTCTCCCCTAACGACTTTCCTGAAATGCTTGGACACACTGGAAAAGATTTGGTGGTTACGGACGGCAAAACCCTTTTGGGAGCGGATGACAAAGCCGGAGTGGCGGAAATTATAACAGCAGTGGAGTATCTGAAGAATCATCCCGAAATAAAACATGGGAAAATCCGCATAGGATTCACTCCTGACGAAGAAATAGGACAAGGGGCCGACTATTTCGATGTCGAAAAGTTTGGAGCAGATTGGGCCTATACGATGGATGGAGGCGACATTGGAGAATTGGAATACGAAAACTTCAATGCAGCAGGAGCCAAAATCCAAATTCAGGGACGCAGCGTGCATCCTGGTTATGCCAAAGGCAAGATGATCAACGCACTGATGATTGCCAACAAATTCATCAGCCTCCTGCCGGCACAAGAAAGGCCCGAACATACTTCTGGATACGAAGGGTTTTTCCATTTGCATACGATGCAAGGATCTACCGATTCCGCCAGCCTATCTTTTATCATCCGCGACCATGACAGGGCATTGTTTGAAAACCGTAAGAAAGTGATGCAAGAAGCTGTGGACTACATTAACAAATTATACCCCGGAAGCACTACCGCAGATATCCGCGACCAATACTACAACATGCGCGAGAAAGTGGAAGCCATGAAATATATCGTCGATTACGCCTTTGAAGCGATGGAGGCAGTAGGTGTCACTCCTGAAGTAAAACCCATCCGTGGTGGAACAGATGGAGCCAGGCTTTCATTTATGGGTCTGCCCTGCCCCAACATCTTTGCAGGAGGATTGAATTTCCATGGAAGGTATGAATTCATCCCCGTGCAATCCCTGGAAAAGGCCGTGGAAGTGATCGTGAAAATCGCTCAACTGGTGGAAGAGAGGGCAGAAGTATAAAAGAACGAAAGATTCTTTGTACCCGCATAAAGAATTACATTTTAAATAGAGAGATTTACCATTATATATGAAGACAACGCCATTCACAGACAAACATATCGCGCTAAATGCCAGAATGCACGAATTTGCTGGCTACAACATGCCCATCGAATACACAGGGATCATCGACGAACACCACACGGTAAGAAGCGGAGTGGGCGTTTTCGACGTTTCACACATGGGTGAATTCTGGGTGAAAGGGTCAAAAGCTCTCGAATTTTTACAAAAAGTTTCGTCCAATAACGTAGCTGACCTCACTATTGGCAAGGCACAATACACTTATTTTCCGAATGCAGACGGCGGAATCGTTGACGACTTCCTCATTTATAAATACGAAGAAGAAAAATACATGCTGGTGGTGAATGCTGCCAACATCGAAAAAGACTGGAACTGGTGCGTGGCAAATAATACAGTGGGCGTCGAGCTTGAAAACGCGTCAGATCGCACCGCCCAGCTTGCCATCCAAGGGCCAAAAGCATTGGAAGTGCTACAAAAATTGACAAGCGTTGATTTGAAAAGTATCCCCTATTATAATTTCACTACGGGTGAATTGGCCGGAGTAAAGGAAGTTATTATTTCCAATACAGGCTACACCGGGGCGGGCGGCTTCGAACTCTATTTCTATCCCGAATTTGGCGAACAAATTTGGAATGCTGTCTTTGAAGCCGGACAAGAAGAAGGCATCAAGGCTTGCGGGCTGGGCTGTCGCGACACTTTGCGCTTAGAAATGGGATTCTGCCTCTATGGCAACGACATCGACGACAACACTTCACCCATTGCAGCCGGGCTGGGATGGATCACCAAATTCGTGGATGGGAAAGATTTCATTTCACGCGACAAGATCGAGGCCGACAAGAGCAATGGGACTGCAGAAAAGTTGGTTGGATTCAAGCTTGCCGAGAAAGGAATCGCACGCCACGGCTACGAAATAGTAAACGAGAAAGGCAAACCGATTGGCCGTGTTACATCGGGCAGCATTTCGCCTTGCCTGAAAGAAGGAATCGGCCTCGGATACGTTGCCAAAGACTATGCAAAAACAGGTAGCGAAATTTTCATCAAAGTAAGAAACAAGAACCTGAAGGCCAACGTAGTGAAGTTGCCTTTTGTGTCGAAATAAATCAGAATAATCATTTTTACCAAGGAAAACAATATGAAAAAGACATTGACAATTGCATTGGTTGCGCACGACAATCGCAAAGCAGACATGGTGGATTGGTGTTTCTACAATTCCGATTTTTTGAAACCACACAATTTGGTGTGTACAGGAACTACAGGGCGCTTGATCCAGGAAGCCTATCAAAGCAAAGGCATTAATGCCAAAATCACCCGGATGAACTCCGGCCCTTTGGGTGGTGATGCTGAAATCGCAGCGATGGTGGTAAGAAAAGAGATTGACCTGGCCATTTTTTTAATCGATGACCTGAATGCGCAGCCTCACGAAGCCGACATCATGATGCTTCTTCGCCAATGCCGCGTACACAATGTGCCGATCGCCTGCAACCGTTACAGTGCCGACCTGATGCTCACTAGTTCTCTTTGGGACGAGGACGACTATGTGCCGGCAGTACCCAAATATGTGAAATTTGACCGGGATGAATTTGAAGCAAAATATGGCCTGAAACGATAGTTTTATGTTTTTCAAGTACAAAAGGAGGCTCTCCCAAAAGTGTTTTAAACGCAAATTCGGTGGAAAGGCCAAGCTCAGACAGGAGAACTTTAAGCAATTGGCATTATTTTGAGAGAGCATCCTTTTTTAGCCCATCCTCAGTAATACGATGATGCCTCAGTGTGGGTCAAGATCAATCCTTGTAAATTTTTGATGGAATGACCACCATCTTGCGGCCTATAATTTCCAGACTGGAGACGAATCATCATAGAAATAACTCTGGATACTATGGTTAGAAGTTCCTGACAATTTAACAACAAGATCCTTCTTAGACGTAGCGACACAATAAGGCGCAAGAACTACTCTTGCAAGACGCCCAACCCCCACCATCAGTCAATACGGAGAAGAAAGAACAATGGTCGTGATGCTCCTAGCGGGAGTTTTGACCTGCAAGATGCCGCCGGAAAGTGTGAAATCAGTCGTTTTGGCATTATCTTCAGTGTTGGAAGTTCTTGTCGCACTTGGATTTCCCGCCAGACTTTTGAACAATGAAAGATCCATTGAGTGCACTTGGTTAATATCTGTATTGTTGACAGCCACCACCACCAACGAATCTCCCGATGGAGTAAGGGCTGCCAGCATTTGGTTGTTGGGAATCACCAAAAACTTTGAACCCGCAGGGATATACCGGCTAAATTGTTGGCGCACATAATAATTTTTCACTCTCTCATAAGTTTGAGCCGTGAAACTACCCTTTATATGACACCATTGGTCGTTGTTTTCTTCCATGTACTGCCAATCTACCCATGCTTCTGATCTGATATAGCGAATGTCATCCATCAGCTTTTGTGCCAAGTTTAGATTTCCGGCAATGCCCGTTCCTCCAGCTCCAACCTCGCTCATCCACAAAGTCTTATTGTGTGCCGTAGCAAGCGCACGAAGACTTCTCCTTGCTTCATTATTGGCAGTATATGTATGCGTATTCCATTGGCCTACCAAATCCAAAGCCTTTCCATCTGCCAAATATGCCTTAAAGTCAATAACAGATTGAGCCGTACTTGTCTCATCCGATGCCGAGATGATTGTATTCAAACCTGATGCTTTGAGCACAGGAGCAAGCACTTTGACAAATGCGATCTGGCTTGCCACACTGAAATAACACCCTTCTTGGCCGCCGTTGGCCGACCAATAATTCGTAACGGGTTCATTGAATGGCTCAAGCGTCTTAAATTCAATATTGAAAGAATCTTTATAAAACTTGCACACATCCACTAGGTAATTTGCAAATTCGGTGTAATATTCTGGTTTCAAATTATCAGACGTAGCTATTTTATTGCCCGCACAACAACCGCTATAAGTCATATAATACGGAGCTGAATTGCTAAATGCTTCAAAAATAGCATCCGGCCTTTTTTCCTTAATTTTCAACATGATCTTTCTCTGAGCCGCATCCCGACTCCAATCATACGGAGCATTTAAGGAATCTTTGAATCCCTCCATTTCAGCCCTAAGCCCTTTGCCGCTGCCCATGTGATGAGGTGTGCAATTGCGGTTGAGAGGATCATCACCCCCTCCGATATTATACCGAAAGATATTATAATTCAACCCATTAGGATTCACAAGCCAATCCACCAGTTGATCGATCTTATCATCGCTCCATTTACCACACATATTTGCCCACCAGCAAAGAGATATGCCCCAACCTTCAAAGGGCTTCGAGAATTTTGCGGCAGGATTTATTACATAATTGAATGTATCCACAGGAGTTGAACCCACCTCCTGGGAAATATACCAACAATGCTTCGAATCGGAACCCGATGTATCGAAATAAACCGAAGCCGGTGTGGTATCATCTGTCCCTAAATACTTGCTGTTTGATTTGCATTTCAATGCCACAAAGGTTTTTGTAATCTTCTCAATCGCATATTTAGAGGCATCTGTGGTAGAATCGGCAAGAAAATAGGGGTTATAAGTCCCGCTCAAAGACAAATACTTTTTCTGTCCTGTAGGTTTGATCCAATAGTATCCCGCTCCGTCGGATACAAATTCGACGAGCTGTGCCTCATCTCCTGTAAGCGTCTCGACAACTGCTCGGTCACTTGCCCCTTTGGCTAGGACATTTCCACTGGAATGAATAAGATAATACTTCGTGTGAGCCAATGGTTGGAATACTTGGGCCATACACGATGCCGAAATAAATAGGCTTAATAAAAAAGAAAGGGAAAAATTTGATAACCGTAATCTCATAGGGCGGGGCATTTTGTCTGTTAATAACCATCATCTGCAAGACATGCAACTCTATTTAAAAATCGAATGCACTTGTGGACGATGCCCGGCATTCCCCACAAATATAAAGCAATATGCCAACAAAAGAACCCTTTGACCGATATCACACTATAAATAGACGAATAAATAAACCCCGTAAGCATAAAATACAGAAAAAAAATCAAAAGGAAAGAAAGGCAAACACCAATAGGATTCAAGCCTAAACCTAAGCACAGCCAATGATTCCCAAAGAAAAAAAGCCGATTGTCAGATTTGACAACCAGCTTTTTAATTTCTATAATTACAGCCGAGCTGCGAAACTACACTTTTTCCTCAACACGCTGCTTCGCTTTTGCAACAACCTTAGTTTTGTCGTCGTTGAGTTCCAATATTATTTCATCACCTTCAGCCAAAGTTCCTGAAAGAATTAATTCGGCCACTTCATCCTCAACATAAGTTTGAAGCGATCTTTTCAACGGACGTGCGCCAAATTGGACATCATATCCTTTCTTGGCGATAAAAGATTTGGCTTCATCGGCAATTGTAATCTTATGGCCGACTTCTTCAATTCTTTTATAAACACCCATCAATTCGATGTCGATAATCTTATTGATTGATTCTTCACTAAGTTGATCGAAAATAATGACGTCATCCACACGGTTCAGAAACTCAGGTGAAAAAGTTTTGTTCAACGCTTTACGCAACACTCCTTTTGAAAAGTCCTTGTCGTTGGCAACAGCACTCAAGTCGGTTGTATGAAATCCAACTCCTCTGCCAAAGTCTTTCAACTGGCGAGTTCCAACATTGGATGTCATAATCAATATCGTGTTTTTGAAATCCACTTTCCTTCCCATGCTATCAGTGAGGTGCCCTTCGTCCAAAACCTGCAACAACAAGTTGAAAACATCCGGATGAGCCTTCTCTATTTCATCGAGCAGCACCACGGAATAAGGTTTACGACGCACTTTTTCAGTCATCAACCCACCTTCTTCGTAACCTACGTATCCGGGAGGTGCACCAACAAGACGCGACACATTAAATTTTTCCATGTATTCGCTCATGTCGATTCTAATCAATGAATCGGGAGAATTAAACAACAATTCGGCAATTTTTTTAGCCAAATGGGTTTTCCCCACGCCCGTCGGCCCGAGGAACATGAACGTACCTATCGGTTTATTGGGATCTTTCAACCCTACACGATTTCGCTGTATGGCTTTCACTACCTTTTCCACCGCATCAGCCTGCCCAATCACTGCACCTTTGAGGAGATCCTTCATTCCGACCAAGCGTAAACCTTCCGATTCGGCAATCTTTTGAACAGGGACACCGCTCATCATGGATACGACTTCCGCCACTTTTTCAGCATCCACAATCTGCGGAGCCTCCTTCAGGGTTTCTTCCCATCTTTTTTCAGCTTCTTCAAGGGCCAAGGTAAGTTGGCGTTGCTTGTCGCGGAAACTTGCTGCCAATTCATATTTTTGAGACTTGACTGCATTTGATTTTTCCTCGATCACCTTTTTCAAATTTTCTTCAAGTTCTTCAATTTCTTTTGGAACATGGATATTTGAAATATGCATACGGGAACCTGCTTCATCCAACGCATCAATAGCTTTGTCGGGGAAATTACGGTCTGAAATATACCTGTTGCTTAGCTTCACACACGCTTCGATGGCCTCATCGGTGTATTTTACATTGTGATGCTCTTCGTAGCGATCTTTGATATTGTGAAGAATCTGCAAGGTTTCCTCGGCCGTAGTCGGTTCCACCATGATTTTTTGAAAACGACGTTCTAGCGCACCGTCTTTTTCAATGTTTTTGCGGTATTCATCCAATGTTGTTGCCCCTATGCACTGTATTTCGCCACGTGCCAATGCCGGTTTCAACATATTGGCTGCATCCAGCGAACCGGCTGCACCTCCTGCACCCACGATGGTATGAATCTCGTCGATAAACAAAATCACATTGGGATTTTTTGAAAGTTCGTTCAGGATTGCTTTTATCCGTTCTTCAAACTGTCCACGGTATTTGGTCCCGGCCACAACAGATGCCATATCAAGGGCAATAACACGTTTGTCGAACAACACACGCGAAACCTTCTTTTGGGTGATCCTCAAGGCCAAGCCTTCAACGATGGCTGATTTGCCCACGCCTGGCTCACCTATCAAGATCGGATTGTTCTTTTTACGACGGCTAAGGATTTGCGCAAGTCTCTCAATTTCAACCTCTCGACCCACAATAGGGTCCAACTTGTTTTCATGTGCGGCACGGGTCATGTCAATCCCGAAATTGTCCAACACTGGCGTATCGGATGCGGGGCGATTGGAGTGGGTTTCTGTATTGGAAGACACTCTTCCTGCCGATGAAATGTCATCATCGTCATCATCCGAAAAGTCTTGCCCATTTCTTGGCAATTCGTTTTCGTCCGCTCGTTGTTGCAACAAGTTATTCTTGATGTGCGAAAATGCATGGAGATAATCCATGTTGTACTTATCCAATTCTAGAGACACAAAGTTGGAGTTATCTTTCAACATGGCAAGCAACAAATGCTCCGAGTCTGTTTCATCACTTTTTGTCAGACGGGCTTCAAGAATGCTCATCTTGAGCAGCTTTTCGGTGCTTTTGCTCAAAACGACTTCATTTTGCGACACAAAGTTATCTTGCTGCTGTAAACTATTATTGTCTAATGTTTCTTTCAATTGATTCAAGTTTATGCCAAAATCAATCAATGCCTGAATAGCCAACCCTTCACCATTCCTTAGAATTCCAAGCATCAAATGTTCCGGATCTAAGGAATTACACTGCAAGCGACCGGCTTCTTCACGACTAAGGTTCATGATTCTTCTGATTCGGTCTGAAAAATTATTTTCCATAATCCAAATTTTTGATGTTTATACTATGATTACTGATACTCTCAATTACAAGAATAGTGCCAAACAAAAATTAGAACTTGATTATTATTACCCAAACTATGAAAAACAATAAAAAATAGAAATAATCTATATAACATTTTAACACAAAAGAAGAAGATACAGCGACATATTTATCCGTTACGCCAGCACCATCCAGCTAATATTGTCGTATTTTTTATCATCTCAAGAAAAAAGAAAGAACAATCAGATTTTAAAGAACGAGGATATTAGCACTATAAAACATTTACAAATATAGTAAAGTGATAATAATATCATCGATAAATTGCTTTTTTTTTATGCTTTTCGAAAAAAAACTTCGACTGTGCCTCCAAGATCACTTTATTTGACAATTTGACTTTACAAAAGCGAGATTATTCGCTGAAATTTAAAATATTGGAATTTCTCAAACTCGGATTAAAACGGGAACAGCAAAGGCAGCAAAAGCACCAAAATGATCCCCATAATAATTTGCAACGGTCCACCAATGCGAACATAGTCCATAAAGTCATAGCGCCCGACATTCATAACCAAAGCATTAGGCGGAGTTGAAAAAGGGGATGCAAAACACAAACTCGCCGCAACGGCCACAGCAAACAAAAATGGAAGCGGGCTCACAGCCATGCTCACAGCCGAATGCAAAGCAATAGGTGCAAAAAGAACCGCAGTCGCCGTATTGCTAATGAATAAAGTCAAAATAGATGTTGTAAAATAAATTCCAGCCAGCAATGCGTAGGGTCCCAGCTTGCCCAATTGCCCAACCAAGCCATCCGAAATAAGCACAGCCGCACCTGTCTTCTCAAAGGCTGTGGACATTGGAAGCATAGCCCCAATGAGGACAATGCTCTCCCAATTGATGCTTTTGTAGGCCTCCTCCACATTGCGAAGACAACCTGTTACCACCATCAGCACAGCAGCGATCAAAACAGCCGTCACCGACGGCAAGAGGTTGGAAGCCATGCAGACAATCATCCCCAGCATGATAAGTGCCGCTATGGGTGCTTTTTGATCGAGTGTCACTTTGGCTGCTTCCCGAAGAGGCTGGCCGACCAACACAAGGTCGTCTTGCCTGTCTGACAAATTGGCTATATCTTTCCAACGTCCTTGAATCAACATCGCATCCCCCGAATGGAGCTTGGTATCCTGAAAATCATACGTCTGATACTCTTTCTGGCGCTTGATGCCCAATACATTCACATTGAATTCCTCCCTAAATTTTGAATCGCGGATGGTGCGGTTCACAAGGCTTGAGTTTGGCAGAATGTACACCTCGGCTATTCCCGAATCCTGAAAATCGGCAAATGCCCTTCCATGCCCACTTTTGACATGGAGGTCATTTTCTTTCACAAAATGTTCAATATCCTCGCGGCTTCCGTGGCAATGGATTTCATCACAAGCCCGCAGGATAGTACCAGGACCAGCCAACAGCTCTTCATTCTTCATTCGAAACCTTCCGCCGCCATTTCCCCGCACCACCTTGCTGAGGCTCACTTTATAGACAGTAGCGATTTTTAATTCCGAAAGGGACTTGTCAATTAAAGGAGAATCTTTCGAAATATGAATCAGAACGGTTTGTTGCCTGAGGTTGTACTCCTTCTCCAATTCCCGGAGCGACTTTCCCTGTTTTTTATTAGAAGCAGCAGCATTATCCTTACCCACAAGCAATTTACTCGCAAAAAACAAGTACATCAATCCAATTACAAGACAAACGAGTCCAATTGGGGCAAAAGAGAAAAACGATAGCGGGTCATTCCCTGACCTTACCAGCACATCTTGAATCACCAGATTGGGTGGTGTGCTAATCAAGGTAAACAAGCCCAAGCTACTTGCAAAAGCCAACGGCATGAGGTAACGGCTGGGATTGATATTGGCATTCGCAGCCAAACTCACCACAATCGGCATCATCACAGCAACAGTGCCAGTGTTGCTTATAAATGCACCAACAGAGGCAGTGGTCAACATCACCAAAACAAACAGCTTATTTTCGCTGCTACCTGCCAACTGCAAGATACGGCTACTAATCATTTTCGCCAATCCCGTCCGGAAAATCCCCGCTCCGACCACAAAAAGGCCGACCATCATAATAACAACCGAGTTAGAAAATCCCGCCAAGGCTTCGGTTGGAGTCAAAATACCGAACAGCATAAGCAACAACAGAGCACACATGGCAACAAGATCCGAACGAACTTTCCCGAGCATGAAAAAAATAGAAGCGACAAATAAGATGGCAAGCGTGATGTATAACATACGAAAAATGTTGCGTTAAAATAGTTACAGAATAGCCGAACCCAAGATCCGTACATTAAACTTTTCAATGTTTGTAAAAATAACACTTTTACTTTTACAAAACCAGTTTTAGCTGTATTTTTTGTTTTGGTTAGATAAACTAAATGCTCGAATCAGTTTGGCAAGTATTTTGTAATAGATTAGGCGAGTTTTCCTGAATCCTTTCTTTCAGGAGTTTTTTTATTGCATTTCCTTTTGATAATAAATAGATTAGATAAAACAATAGAAGTTATGAGCAAAAAACCTAAGAGCCCAGATTTGAATGAAGACCAGGTGCTGAATGATGCGAATACGGCAGAAAATGAAACTGTGGCAGAAAACCAAGCTGCAGAAGGTGACAATGTGTCTGATGAAGATAAAGAGGAAACTCAGGCCACAGAAAATTGGGAACAAAAATTCAATGAACTAAACGATAATTATTTACGTCTTCATGCAGACTTCGACAATTATAGAAAACGGACATTGAAGGAAAAAAGCGAATTGTTGCGTTCGGGGAGCGAACGAGTTATTTCGGGAATTTTGCCGGTAGTTGACGATTTTGAAAGAGCAATCACCAACCTGCAATCGGCAGAAAACATGGATGCGCTAAAAGAAGGTGTAGATTTGATATACAGTAAATTCTTATCATTTCTCGAAAAAAACGGAGTGAAGGCAATGGAAACAAACGGCTTGCCTTTTGATGCCGACCAGCACGAGGCTCTGACTATGATTCCCGCACCAAGTGAGGAGATGAAAAATAAAATCATCGACACGGTCGTAAAAGGTTACACCTTGGACGGCAAAGTGATGCGTTTTCCAAAAGTAGTTGTAGCACAATAAATTAAAGACAGGCAAAATGGCAGCAAAAAGAGATTACTACGAGGTGCTGGAAGTGTCGAAAACGGCAACAGGCGATGAAATAAAAAAAGCTTACCGCAAAAAAGCTATCCAATACCATCCGGATAAAAATCCGGGAGATAAGGAGTCTGAAGAAAGATTCAAAGAAGCGGCCGAAGCCTATGAAGTGTTGAGCGACGAGCAAAAGCGTGCACAATACGACCGTTTTGGACACAATGCTCCTGGTGGTTTCGGAGGCGGTGGCGGCGGCGGCGGATTCTCCATGGACGATATCTTTTCCCAATTCGGAGATATTTTCGGTGGTCATTTTGGAGGATTTAGCGGCTTTGGCGGTTCTTCTGGCGGCAGACGCACACGTCGTGGGTCCGATTTACGCGTGAAAGTGAAACTCACGCTGAAAGAAGTGGCGCAAGGTGTTGAAAAAAAAATCAAAGTCAACAAATATGTTTCCTGTTCGCATTGTAGCGGAACAGGAGCTGAAAACGGAACAGCATACACCACTTGCAACACCTGCCATGGCAGTGGAACAGTGAACCGTGTGGCAAACACCATTTTCGGACAAATGCAGACACAAACCACCTGCCCCACTTGCCAAGGAGAAGGGACATCCATCACAAAAAAATGTCCACACTGCACCGGCGAAGGCATTGTGCGTGAAGACGAAGTGATTAGCATCCGCATTCCGGCCGGAGTGGCAGAAGGAATGCAGCTCTCGATGAGCGGCAAAGGAAATGCGGCACGCCGCGGCGGAGTGAACGGAGACCTACTCATATTGGTGGAAGAAGAAAAACATCCGGAACTGATCCGGGATGAGAACGACCTGATTTACAACTTGCTTCTATCCTTTCCCCAAGCGGCAATGGGAAGCACCGTGGATATACCCACCGTGGACGGAAAAGCCAAAGTGAAAATAGAACCCGGGACCCAACCCGGAAAAGTACTCCGTTTGCGCAGCAAAGGTTTGCCATCCGTGAATGGCTACGGAACGGGCGACTTGTTGATAAACATCAGCATCTATGTTCCTGAGAAACTGAGCGATTCTGAGAAAAGCATCATCAACGGCTTAGAAAACTCTCCCAACTTCGAACCTTCGAAATCCATCAAAGAGAAAATATTCCGACATTTCAAGCAGATGTTTGAATAAGACGGCTCACCCTTTTTGATTTGCGAAAAAATCATCTATTTGTGTGATTCTTTCGCAAATCTTTTTATCTAATCTCAAAAAATCATATATTTGTGAAAATCACAAACTAAATCCTTTTTATTATGTCAGTAAATAAAGTAATTTTGATCGGAAATGTAGGAAAAGACCCTGAGGTTCGATATTTTGATAATGGTGCGGCCGTTGTGAATTTTACGTTGGCAACCACCGAAAGAGGCTACACTGCCGCCAACGGTACGCAGGTTCCTGATAGAACCGAATGGCACAACATCGTCTTGTGGCGGGGATTGGCCAAAGTAGCGGAACAGTATGTGAAAAAAGGAACGCAAGTCTATATTGAAGGAAAAATCCGTTCCCGCACCTATGACGACCAGCAAGGCATCAAACGCTATGTTTATGAAATCTATGCCGACAACTTGGAGCTTTTAGGCAAACGCTCGGCAGAAGAAAGCGCCAACGCTTCCTACGCCGGCCAATCGCAGCCTGCACCATCCACGCAGCCCCAAGCGAGCACGCCAACAAGCCCGGCAACGAATGTTTCGTCGGATGATGACTTGCCGTTCTAAGAGTAAACAAGTGAACAGGTGGGCAAGAGACTCGTTCACTTGTTCACGGCTTAAAAATTGCGGATATTTGCAACAAATGTAATTTTTTCCAAATTGGAAACAGATTCTATACCTCCGATACTCTCCGACAGTTTCTTTCTTGAAGGAACTGTCAATATTTTAGTCAGTACGCTGATCGTGCTTTTCATGTTTCTTTCGGGCTTTGTTTCGTATTGTAAATCAACACTGACACAGGTGAATGCGAAAGATCTTCAAAATTCAAAATACTCGCTAAGCGCACAAGGCAAGTTGCTGATAGCCCTTTTGCAGCACCCACAACGCTTATTATTCATACTAATCACTACCAAATTCATATCAAACACCATTGCATTGGCATTATTTCTCTTCTTAGTTTTGCCTTTTTGCCTGCAAGGAGCATTCACTTTCCCCGTACTGATACTTGTCGTTTTATTTGCGACCACTTTTCTTTTCCTTGCCAATGAGATCATTCCGCAGCGGTTGGCGACAACAGAAATGCGTCAAACAATAAAACTATCTGGATTCATGCCCCTTTTCAGCTTTGTATCCAAGCCAATAGTGTCTTTGTTTGAAGCTACCCTTAAGGCTAGGCAAAAAATTTTACCCCACAAAAAGCATGAATTATCGATTGACGAACTATCCAAATCGATGGACCTGACAAAAGAAGAGATCAACGAAGGGAAAGACCTGCTGGAAGGATTAATAAATTTCAACGACAAATCGGCAGTGGAGATCATGACTCCCCGGGAAGATATGGCCTGCCTAGACATGTCGGTCACCTTGCCCGAAATTACCCAGTATGTGATTGAAATGCACTATTCCCGGCTTCCGATCTACGATAAAATGGAAGACAATATCCGGGGAATATTGTACGTCAAAGATTTGCTACCCTTTTTGGAAAAAAATGCAGACTACCGTTGGCAACATCTGATCCGCCCAGCCTACTTTGTCCCGGAAACAAAGAAGATTGATGCCCTGCTGGCAGAATTCCGAAACAACAAGATCCATCTCGCTATTGTGGTCGATGAATTCGGCGGCACTTCGGGATTAGTTACAATGGAAGACATTTTGGAAGAAATCGTGGGTGAAATCTCCGATGAATATGACGACGAACGCAGATCGTATGTGCAATTGCCAGACGGCTCTCTCATTTTTGAAGGGAAAACCCTTTTGACCGACTTTTTCAGGGCGGTGGATGCCGATGAATCTGAATTTGAGGAACTCACCGAAGAGGTGGACACGCTTGCTGGACTGATACTTGAACTGAAAGGCGATTTTCCACGTCGGCAAGAGATTGTGACCTTCAAGAACTACCAATTTCAAGTGCTGGAAATGAACAAAAGAAGAATTATGAAAGTCAAATTCACAGTAATGGACACAACAACTGAATCGGAATGACAACCAAAAACTTGCTGACAATCCTTTTCCTGCCGTTTACTTGCCTATCCTGCAAGAAAGACTGTTCACCAAAACCATCGGCCTATTACAGAATTGACGAGCAAAAAGAGGAATTTGTGGTCTATGAAACCCGAGACATCTCCTTCGAGGTATCTTCGAAGGCAATCATCCATTCCGAAAAGAAAGGTACCGAAACCTGGATCACCATCCGCTACCCGCAATACCGCGCCTATTTATACTGCACCTACCTGCCTATAACCAAAGGGAGCCTGCGACCCGCAATAGATGACAGCTACCGGATGGCGTTTTCCCATACAGTGAAGGCCAACGGCATCAGCCAAGAAGTGTTGCAAATCCCCGCACAAAAAACAGGGGGAGTTCTATATAAGATCGGAGGCAATGTGGCCACTCCAAGGCAATTCTTCGTGACTGACAGCGTTTCACACTTCTTCCGAGCTTCGCTCTATTTCGACGGCAGGGCAAATGCGGACTCCTTGATGCCTGTTGTAAAATGCATGGACAAAAATATCCATCGGCTCACGTCCTTGCTAAAATGGAAGAACTAAATTTTTCGTTAGGAGATGCCGTTTCCAACCGCCTCACCCGTTGCTAAGTCGCCGCAAGATAATCTCTTTTCACAAAGCTCATCCCAGAAACCTTTTATGATTCCTCTTGTAATCGGTATAGCTCTTCGAAGAGTAAAATTTCTGCACTATTTAGACTGATTCTAAGTTGATAAATCCGCATCATCGCCAAGCCATTTTTTCTTAAAATATCAATCTTTTTAAGGCTCATTTTTTAGTTCATTTGAAAGTAAAACATTAAATTTGCAGTATCAATATTAATGTAAAACGACTTCTATTATGCGAAGGCATTCTTTCTCCGGATTGAGGGTGAAAGAGTACATTCACGCAAAGAAAAACTCATTATGGGAAGAGAAATAAAATTGAGTCTCGTTTACCGAGACATGTGGCAATCATCCGGCAAATACCAACCACGGGTAGATCAACTAACAAGAATCGCTCCTGTTATCATCGACATGGGTTGTTTTGCCCGTGTGGAAACAAATGGTGGAGCATTTGAGCAGGTCAACCTTCTTTACGGAGAAAATCCAAACAACGCTGTCCGTGAATGGACAGCACCATTCAACAAAGTCGGTATCCAAACGCACATGCTGGAACGTGGGTTGAACGCATTGAGAATGTATCCAGTGCCTGCAGATGTGCGCCAATTGATGTTCAAAGTAAAACAGGCACAAGGAACAAACATCTCCCGTTCATTCGACGGATTGAATGATGCTCGCAACCTTGAATTGTCTATCAAATACGCCAAAGAAGCGGGGATGATTTCACAAGGAGCCTTGTGCATCACCAATTCTCCGATTCACACGGTTGACTATTATCTCAACTATGCCGACCAATTGGTCAACTACGGCACACAGGAATTCTGCTTGAAAGACATGGCAGGAGTTGGCCGCCCTGCATTTCTCGGCAAATTGACCAAAGCTTTAAAGGACAGACACCCCAATATCACCATCCAATATCACGGCCACACAGGCCCTGGTTTTTCAGTTGCTTCCATGTTGGAAGTTGCCCGCGCAGGCGCCGACTACCTGGACACGGCCATCGACCCACTTTCCTGGGGTATGGTTCACCCGGATGTTATCACCATCCAAGCCATGTTAAAAGATGCCGGATTCCAAGTGGCAGACATCAACATGGGCGCATACATGGAAGCCCGTGCATTGACACAAGAATTTATCGACGATTTCTTGGGATATTTCATCGACCCATCCAACAAGCAAATGAACTCGCTCTTGGTTGGCTCTGGTCTTCCCGGAGGAATGATGGGCTCGATGATGGCAGACTTGCGCACGATGCATCCAGCCATCAATATGGCCTTGAGAAACAATGGCAAATCTGAACTTTCATTAAATGACTTGGTGGTTCAATTGTTCCAAGAAGTGGAATATGTATGGCCTAAATTGGGATATCCTCCTTTGGTGACACCATTCAGTCAATACGTGAAGAACATCGCTTTGATGAACATCTTCTCCATGGCACAAGGCCAAGCCCGCTTCTCCAACATTGACAAAGATGCTTGGGGTATGATTTTGGGCAAATCCGGGAAACTTCCCGGCAAATTGGACGAAGAAATCGTTGAATTGGCAAAATCCAAAGGGCTTGAATTCTATACAGGCAATCCTCAAGACGAATTGGAAAATGCGTTGGATGGCTACCGCAAGGAAATGGATGAAAATGGCTGGGATTATGGTCAAGACGATGAAGAATTGTTCGAGTTGGCCATGCACGACCGCCAATACCGCGATTATAAATCTGGTTTGGCAAAAGAACGCTTCGAAAAAGACCTGGAAGCAGCCAAAGCAAAAGCAGGAGCTCCAATCGTCATCACCCGTGAAGTGATTGAAGTGCCTCGTTTCGACGCAGAAGCCATCCAAGCCAAATATCCTGATGCTAAGCCTGTTCAAGCCACAGTGAGCGGACAATTAATCTGGCAAATCGACCGGGACGATGTTTCTTCTGCTCCGGTTATCGGCACAGAAGTAAAAGAAGGCGATGTGATTTGCTTTGTTCAAACTTACTACGGAATCGAAGAAGTGAAAGCTTTGAGTTCAGGCAAGATTGTTCAAATAGAAGTAAAGCAAGGAGGCCGAGTTGTGAAAAACCAAGTGTTGGCTTACATGAACTAAAATCTCGGTTCAATTTATATCTTATATCCGAGGGTTGTCCAATATTTGGGCGACCCTTTGTTTTTGATTAATTTTCGTTTTTAAGTGCTTTAAAATTATTTAATTAGAACTATCTTTTCGCTTACTTGTTTTAAAAATCAAAATACATTTTTTTAATATCAATGCCCAGAAACACGAAAACACCTTTAAACATATGGATACTGCAAAAACGAAAAGACTGCCTTTACTTCTTTCTTTATTCCTTTTTTTTACTCTATTCCTTCATGCCCAAAAAGGCGAAATCAGAGGAAAAGTATATAGCTCAAAATCAAATGATCGGGTTCCCTTTGTCAGTGTTGTAATCGAAGGCACTGATACGGGCGTGATGACCGATTCTGTGGGCAATTTTCTGTTTGCAGCAGTGAATCCCGGGTTTATACGCTTGCTGGTAAGTTCCATTGGCTATGAGTCAACACTATCCCCAGAAATACAAGTGCAAGGTAACCAAACTACTTTTGTAGATATCCAAGTCCGGGAATCGAATTTTTCCTTGAGCGAAGTGACGGTGCGTCCCAAGATCATTCTGCGGCGCATAGAGAGTCCAGTCTCGTCTCTTTCCGTTAGCATTCAAGAGATTGAAAAAAGTGCCGGAGCCAATCGGGATGTTTCGAAAGTATTGCAAGTCTTGCCCGGTGTTGGGGCGATGGATCCCAGCCGCAACGACCTAATTGTACGTGGCGGAGGTCCATCGGAAAATGTATTTTACCTCGACGGCATTGAAATCCCAGTTATCAACCATTTTGCCACTCAAGGATCTTCCGGTGGAGCCATTGGAGCCATCAATCCCGATTTTGTACGTGAAATCAACTTCTACACTGGGGCATTCCCCGCAAACCGCACCAACGCATTGAGTTCGGTGATGGAAATCAGGCAAAAAGACGGAAGCAAGGATAAAGTGCATGCCAAATTATCTGTCGGCGCTTCGGATGCCGCCATTACGGTGGATGGCCCGATAAACAGGGAATCGACCTTCATAGCCTCCGCGCGGCAATCGTACCTGCAATTTCTGTTCAAAGCTTTGGGCTTGCCCTTTCTACCGACATACAACGATTTTCAATTGAAATACAAGTATCAAATCGATCAGAAAAACGAACTAACGTTGATCGGTATTGGTGCGATCGACAACATGAAACTGAATACGAAATTGCAAGAAACAGGTGACGATACCCAAAAATACCTGTTGTCCTACTTGCCCGTTTACGAGCAATGGAATTATACCCTTGGGGCCATTTACAAACATTTTGGAGACAACTATTTCGACTCTTGGATACTCAGCCGGAACATGTTGCGCAATAAGAATTACAAGTACGAAGACAACGACGAGTCGAAGTCCAAAACATCGGATTACCTTTCGGATGAAGCTGAAAACAAGCTCCGTTTCGAACGTGAATACACGCAATTGCCGGTACGCTTGAAGGTAGGTGCCGGAATCCGTTATTCATACTACAGAAACAACACTTTTCGCCGCTTGTACTACAACGACCAAGTGAATGAATTGCGGTACAACACAAAGCTAAATTTGTTTGGATACCAAGTATTTGCCCAAATATCAGATGATTATTTTTCGAACAAACTCCGGTTGTCGTTTGGGGTCAATCTGGTTGGAAACAACTTCAACGACAACATGAAAAACCCGGTTAATCAATTCTCCCCCCGGTTTTCTATATCCTATTCGCTTTCGGACAAGCTGGACGTAAGTGGGAATGTAGGCCGGTATGCTGCTCAACCCGCCTACACCACTTTGGGCTTTAAAAATTCGGCAGGAGAATATGCAAACCGCAACGAAAACCTAAAATACATCGTGGCAAATCATGCCATTGCAGGAATAGAATACCGGCCCGTGGAGAAAATGCGTGTTTCCGCCGAAGGTTTTTATAAGAAATATCAACAGTATCCTATATCTATTTTGGATGGAGTGAGCATCGCAAGCAAGGGAGCCGATTACGGGGAAGTGGGCGACGAAGAGATTGTTTCTACGGGCAAAGGGCGTGCTTATGGGATAGAATTACTTGTCAAAATAATCAATTTCAACAACCTGAATCTGACATCCACCTACACCTTTTTCCGAAGCGAATTCACGAACTTGGCAGGCAATTATTTGCCTTCGTCTTGGGACACCAGGCAGTTGTTCAATATGATAACAAGCTACAAGTTCGGCAGAAGCTGGAATGTGGCCACACGTTGGCATTATGTGGGAGGTGAGCCGTATTCTCCTATCGACTGGGAACTTTCTACTAACCGCGAAGCTTGGAATGTAAAAAATCAGGCTTACACCGATTATTCCCGTTATAATTCCCTTCGTCTGAAAAATTCGCATGCCTTGGACATTCGGATAGACAAGGAATACTATTTCAAAAAATGGTTGCTCAACTTGTATGTGGACGTCCAGAATGCCTATAACTTCAAAAGCGAACGAGCACCCATCTACACCAACAAAGATACCGAAGGGAACATTATCCCAGACGAAAGCGGCGATCCGGCAAAACAAGGACTCAGGATCCTGGACAACACAAGCGGAACGGTCTTGCCGACAATCGGGATCATCATCAAGATGTAATATAGTCAAAGAGGATAGACCCCAGTAATCGAAGAGCAGATTTAAAAGACTATTTCCAACATCGAATATATCGAAAATCTTTATAGGCAAGTTTTCTTTAATTTAGAGTAATTTCTCACATCCTCTTAGTAAATTTGCAAAGAAATTATTACGAAACAACATCATGACATTCAAATATGATTTCCTAGTCATTGGATCGGGAATTGCGGGGATGAGTTTTGCCTTGAAAGTGGCAAAGCAAGGCCGGGTAGCCATTGTCTGTAAAAATTCACTCGAAGAAGCGAATACTTTTTATGCCCAAGGCGGAATCGCATCGGTGACCAACGCTTGGGACAATTTCGAAAACCACATCAAAGACACGCTCATAGCAGGCGATGGAATATGCGACCCGGTGGTAGTTGAAAAAGTGGTGCGCGAGGCGCCGGCCCAGATCAAGGAACTCATCAGCTGGGGAGTCGATTTCGACAAAGATGAAAAGGGTAATTTCGACTTGCACAAGGAAGGCGGCCACTCTGATTTTAGAATCCTGCATCACAAAGACAACACCGGAGCCGAAATCCAGTTGAGCCTGATCGAAGCAGTCAAAGCAAATAAAAACATCGATGTTTTCGACCACCACTTTGCCATTGAAATCCTGACCCAACACCATCTTGGCAAAGAAGTGACAAGATACACACCCGGAATAGAATGTTATGGAGTCTATGTTTTAGATCAAAAAACAAACCACATCGATATTTTCCTTTCCAAAATAACCTTGATGGCAACGGGAGGAATTGGCTGCATCTACAAAACAACAACCAACCCGCTGATAGCCACAGGGGACGGCATCGCCATGGTTTACCGGGCCAAAGGAGAAGTGAAAGACATGGAATTTGTACAATTCCACCCAACGGCGCTCTATCATCCCGGCGACCGCCCTTCTTTCTTGATAACAGAGGCCATGCGCGGTTATGGCGGCGTACTCCGGAGAAGAGACGGGAAAGAATTTATGCACAAATATGACGAGCGCAAGTCGCTGGCTCCCCGTGACATTGTGGCCCGTGCCATCGACACGGAGATGAAAAATCGCGGCGACGACTGTGTCTATCTCGATGTCACCCACAAAGACCCGGAAGAAACAAAAAAACATTTCCCGAACATTTACGAAAAATGCCTGAGCCTCGGCATCGACATCACCAAGGATTACATTCCTGTGGCTCCTGCGGCTCACTATCTCTGCGGTGGCATTGCGGTAGATTTGAACGGGGAGAGTTCAATCGCCAGGCTTTACGCCAATGGCGAATGCGCATGCACGGGCCTCCACGGAGCCAACAGGCTGGCTTCCAACTCTTTGATTGAAGCCGTAGTCTATGCAGATGCAGCGGCCAAACACGCTTTGAGCAAATTCAAAGAATATCATTTTGAAGAGAAAATCCCCACTTGGAACGACGAAGGCACTTCTCTTCCCGAAGAAATGGTGCTCATCACCCAAAGCGAAAAGGAAGTAGGCCAAATCATGTCCACTTATGTAGGGATTGTACGCTCCAACCTCCGCTTGAAACGGGCTTTCGACCGCTTGGACATCCTCTATGCCGAAACCGAAAATTTATTTCAACGTTCTGTCGTGTCCCGTGAAATTTGCGAGCTCCGCAATATTATCAACGTCGGATACCTCGTCATTCGCCAAGCCATGGAACGGAAAGAAAGCCGGGGGCTGCACTGCACGCTCGATTATCCGAAAAAAAATGCAGCCAATCATTTGCCAAAAGAAGTCTAAAAATCGGAACAAAAACTAAAGCCATGTATGCCATTCTCGATCAAGTAAGGGAAACACTAAAAAGCAATTCGGACGAAGCTGCCCTTCTGTCCGGGCAACGGTTTTTTAAGGAAGAAATCCAAACTTACGGTGTGAAAGTGCCGACTGTGAAGAAGATTAGCAAACAATTCCTTCCCGTTATCAAGTCAAGAAGCAAAGGCGAAGTGCTTGACTTATGTGAAAAATTGTGGCAATCAGGAATCATGGAAGAATCGTTTGTGGCTTGCGAATGGTCGCATACCATCCAAAAAAGCTACGAACCTTCCGATTTTGAAACATTCGAACGATGGATAAAAAATTATGTTTCCAACTGGGCGTCGTGCGACACCTTGTGCAACCACACAGTGGGGGAATTCTTAATCGCCTATCCCACATCTATCTCTAAACTAAAAGAGTTCGCCACTTCCAAGAATCGCTGGATGCGCCGGGCAGCCGCTGTCACATTGATTATTCCAGCCCGCAAAGGGTTATTCTTAGAAGACATCTTTGAAATCGCCAATCTTCTTTTGACAGACAGCGACGACTTGGTTCAAAAAGGATATGGCTGGATGCTGAAAGCCGCAAGCGAGGCCCACCAGCAAGAAGTGTTCGACTTCGTTATCCGCAACAAGGCAGTGATGCCACGCACAGCGTTAAGATATGCAATCGAAAAAATGCCCAAAGAGATGAAAGCAACCGCCATGGCGAAGTAATAGAGTGGTGTGAGGAAACATTTTTTTGAAAAATGTGAAAATAGAAGAATAACATGAACAGACGAATCGCAACCTTATTACTGGCCTGCACTTTCTTGTGTAGTGCCTCCGGTGCAAAAATCAAGGTGCTGACCATCGGGGATTCCACCATGGCAGACTACGATGAGGTGAAGAATAGCAGCGAGGATGAAATGCGCGGGTGGGGACAAATGCTGTCCTTGTTTTTCAATTCGGATGTGACCGTGGAAAACGCTGCCAAGAACGGACGCAGTTCAAAATCGTTTTATTACGAATTTTGGGGAAAACTTCGTGAGACGCTGAAACCGGGCGACTATGTGGTCATCCAGTTTGGACACAACGATGAAAAAAATATCGGACAGGACAGTGCACCGAACGACAGAACAGGCCGTGGCACTGCTCCTTGGGGACAATACCAGGACTATCTGAGCCGTTATGTGAAAGAAAGCCGTGAACGGGGAGCTATTCCAGTACTCGCCACGCCGATTGTAAGGCGAATGTTTGATGCGGAAGGAAAGGAGTTAGTTGCACAAGCGAAACACAATCTTCGGGAGGTGTTGAAGTCAGAAAACGACACCCTTTACGATTATGTGCTGGCAATGAAAGATGTGGCCAAAAAGCTAAACGTGTCCTTGGTGGACATGACTGCATTGACCGAAGCGGCAGTGGAAAATCTCGGAGCTGACAAATCCAAAGAACTGATATATTGCGTGAAGGACAACACCCACCTCAAAGCCTTGGGCGCATTGATGTATGCCAACTTGTTTGCCGACGACATCAAACGCCAGGGTATCCTCACTCCCTATTTGTCTTATCCGGATGGCATTGCCCAATCTTCACAAAAGATTGATTTTGGGTCTGCATTTGTCAATGAGTCTTCGGTGAAAGCTTTGTCTGTTAGCGGAATAGATTTGAAATCTGCGCAAAAGATCACTCTTTCCGTATCGGCTCCTTATTCGGTCTCGCTTTCTCCAAACAACAGTTTTTCAAACAAAGTCGAATTAGAAGCGAATGCCGGAGATTTCTACAAAGCACTCTATATTCGTTTTAGCCCCACCGATGGAAACGCCTCCTGGAAACCAGCAGCATTGGTTATTGATGGTAAAAAACGAGACATTCTTCTTAGCGGAAAAGGCATTTCGGCTGACAAAAATAAAGCGTTTGCCTTTGAATATTCGTCACGATACGGGTTGCGTTCCCCTCAACAAGCAGAAATAGACACTCATCTGGAAGGATTAAAATACATTGTTGATTTAAATGACACTTACATAACCACCCTTAATCGCAATTGGCCTGCCGATGTAGATCTGAATTCAGACCGTTATTTTGAAATTTCTATGAAAGCCAAGAGGAATATTTATATATCAGAAATTTCATACAGGGTGGCAGGTGTTTCACCCGAAAAAATGCAATTTACGGTTTTAGGTTCGGCCGAAAAGAGTTTTTCCAAACCGGACACCTATTCCCTCATGGAAACGATGCCTCCACAACCCAAACAGTATTCGCAAAAGGTGATGTTCAAGCTTTCGAAAGGAAAAACCTATTATTTGAGAATTTACCCTTGGTGCAAAAGTGGAGCCGAAGGAAAGTCTATAAAAATAGACAGCATCCTATTCAGGGGATACGAAGAAAAATAATAGCAGATCAAAAGAATGCTGATTTACAAATTTGCAGATTCGCAAATCAGCGCTCTCGGAAAACCGATCAAATGTGCCAATGAAAACCGAAGGCATATACAAACTCTCCGAAAAAGAAAGCTTGTTTGGCCTTGTCGCTCGATGAATAGGTGGTGCGGATATCGGGCATGTTGATGTAGCCCTCTTTTCCTTCCGCACGCAAAAAGAACAGATTCCACAAATCGACATTCATACCGACTTTTGCACTCAACCCAAATCCCGAAAGGTGAAACGCATCGTGCCTTTCCTCTCCCATCAGCGTGGCATTAGTTCGCGGCAACAAGATACCAGCGCCACCACCGACAAATCCATTGATATTCAAGATGCCCTTGTGATACAAAGGCTTGTAGTATTCCACTTCGGAATTGATATAATTTAGCCCGTCGGTGTGTTCAAATTTCAGAAATTCATCAGTCAACTTAATTGTCTTGTCGGCATTTACCATCGACTCAAACGCCGGACGGACAGTTCCCGAAATATCCACGGTCTGGTCTTGATCCATCACATATTTCATGTGATCCACTCCCAAAGTGATGGCTAGATTATCCTTTATAAAATAACCCACCCGTAAATTCGTTTGAGGGATAGTGATCCGGTCAAGCTGTAAATAATCGTGATAGCTCCATTTGTTCTGCTTGTCGGAAGCCTTCACCTTGTAGAGCGTAAAATCATAATCGTCGCCTTTGAAATGAATCGTGGAGTTTGTGTAAGCATCTTTGTTCCATCCCCAGAATGCATAGAAAGTGCCTTTTTTATACGCTGGTTCGGATTGAGCGCAAACACCTCCGAAGCTGAAGGCCAAAACCATAATTATCGTAAATTTCTTTATCATTTTGATTGTTTTTATAATTTATTGTATATAACAATGGGCAATTAAGAAAGTTCATTGATGAATTCTATTGATTTTATATTTTAGATGTCTCCCTTATATTAATCCACGGTTGAGGATTGGGAGTTGAGCTTCGGGTCACTCAAACAACCTGAATTTGAGGTATAACCAAACTGTATTTTAAGAGCTACCAACTCCTGCTTTTTCAAAATTGATAGCTCAACTTTGCCATGGCTTCCCGCGGACGGATACCGAGGTGCGAAGTGTAGCTTTGATTGGCAGAGTAAGAGGTGTAGGCATATTCCTTCTTGTCGAAAAGGTTCGTGAGACTGGCTTCGGCCCTCCATTTTCCTTTCTTGAATACCAGCGAAGCGTCTGCGAAGAAGTTATTGGTTGTGGCATTCTCAGCAAGTTGGTTCCGGTAATATTCTCCCGAAATACGCAAATCCACATTTTGGGTAATGCCGAAAGAGAGATTGAGACGGTGTGTGACGTTCAGCAAAGGTGTCAGGTGGATGCCGCTCCCAATCTTGCTTCTTCCATAACTGATGGAGGCATTGTATTCCGCTTCAAACAAGTTTTGCGGCGACCAAATCAGCTTGGGCTGGGCCAAGAGGTTGTCGTAACGGTAATTTTGGGCAGTACTTTCACCGTTGGACGCACTTTTTGTTAGCTGTATTCCCTGGTTTAGGCTGGCCTGTATTTCGAGTGAAGCTTTCAGGTGCCAATCGAAAACTCCTTTTGACAAATTCAGGTTGATGGATTTGGTATTGGTGCAATTGGCATATTCTTTCAACGAATAGACGATGACATTTTCAGATACACTTTGTTCGAAAAGGGTATTGGCTTTGACACGGCTGTAGGACACGGAGGCGGTGGCAAAAAACTCTTGCAAGGTGTTTTTATACTCCGCATACAAGCTATAGTTTTGTCTGTTGTTGCGAGGGAAAAGTCGGTTATTGGTTGTCCAAGTCCGGTAATCGGTTTGATGTGGCGACGGATACAAATCGGTTAATTCTCCGGATGAATGTTTCCAGCTTGCACTGGCTGCCACTTTCCAGCGATAATCAAATTGGTAGCGAATGGAATAAAGCGGATCGAGAAACACCAAAGAGCGATGCAGGGTGAAATAATGGTCGAAATTGGCCGGCACACTCAGGCTGGCAAGCAGGTTGTCCCGTTCAAACTGGAAATAAGGGGCAAAATAAACCCGCAGGTTGGAGGCATCGAATGCTCCGGAGGAATAGACTTTTGCCATGGCCCATTCTCCCTGAATGCCTGCCTTGTATTTTTGAGTGAAACCATTGTGTTTTTTCAAATAGGATGCGCTGTTGTCGGTAAAGAGATTTTGTTGATAAACGTTCTGCCGTTCGCCCTCCAAACTCAGGTAAGCGGGCTGGTAGGCGTAGCGGACTATCGAAGTCAATGTGCGGCTTGCTTTGTCGTTGTTGCGAAGGAGATTGAAATAGTTGGCAAGCTTGGCTTCGGAAGTCCCGATGACCTGCTTTAGTTCGGGAGAAGTGCCTTTGTTGATTTCCCCATCTGCCGTAAATCGGTTGGTGAGGTAATAGCTGGAGCTGTTGTCCTCGTAAGTCAGCTCTAGGTTGGCGGCATCTTTTCTCAACCGGTAATTGTAGCTTTCGGAAACCTCCACCGCACCCTCTTCTCGAAAATAAGACTGTGTGTTTTGCCGTTGCTGCCGGATCTGGTCGTGCGTGTAACCGGCTTGCAAGCGAAGGCTTTGGTTGTCGTTCCAGCGATACATGCGGTTCGCATTGGCCGTGTGCACTTGGTTGAACAAGATTCTCTGCTTGTCGATGGGTGCGCTGATGGAAGTCTGGCTGAGGAATCCTTTCAAGTCGGGGGCTGTTGTCTGGCCGTTTGCGTTTGTCATCATTTGTTGTTCAGAAGTCAAATCCAAACCGTGGTTGTTGGTCTTGTAGCCATAGATAGTTTGTTGCTTTTTCCCTAACTGAAATCCACTCAAGCTCGCTTCCCACAAGCCTTTTTGCGAGTTCTCGCTTTCGCCGTCACCCAGCAAACTGTCCTCGTTGCCATGGCTGATACCTCCACCTAAAGTTCCGTTCACAATCCATTGGTCACGGGCTTCGGGATCTAATTTCAGGTTGAGCGCCACTTGATCAGAAGCAATTTTTCCGTCCAAAGCTTTCACAGGCTGGTAGTTTTCCATAATTTCGGCTGTTTTCACCGATTTGGCAGTCAGGTTGTTGTTGATCTGGTTGTAGCGACCTCCCGTTAAATCCATTCCTTCCACCAAATAATGGTCGATGGCTTTCCCTTGGTATTTCACCTGCCCATTTTCGTCCACGTCCACTCCCGGTAGTTTTTTCAGAACATCCTTGATGTAAGTGTCTTTCGAAGAAGCATATTGCGACAAGTCGTAGCGGATGGTGTCTTTCTGTTTATAAACGCGTGATGGGCGAATGCTTACCTCTTTCAACGAATAAGGTTCTTTCGTCATCGAAATATTTACGGAGGATGCGCTGCTCACATCTCGGATTTCCTTGCGGTAGCCAAGAAGGGAAGCGGTCAGTTGCAGCTTTCCGGCATGTTTCCACGACAAGCTGTAATGCCCTTGCCCATTTGTCAGGGTATAGCCTACCGTGCTTTGCCCCCGCACCAGGCAAATCATTACCCCTTCGATGGGTTGCTTGGTCTCGCCATCGACAACCCTTCCGCTGACCGTTTGCCCAAACATTGGAAAAATGATCGCAAGAGAGAAGATTATCGAGAGAGATATTTTTTTCATATCCATATGTTAGTGGTTGAATGTAAATTCTTTCAACGAAAGTTTGGAGAAAATACTGGTTCCGGTTCCCTACAAACGTTTCAAAAAAACGTGCAGGAGATCGTCGTAGGCCTATTTCCAATAAAACAATGGGGAGTTTTTCTATATCGACAGATGTAAATCGCCCGCAAGCTATTTTTTGTCTTCCCATTCAATTGGATTGTACGGAACATTCCGTGGTCCTTTCGTGGGATTTCCGTGTGAATCCTTCACTATAACTTTGACATTTGGATTATTGCTTGTAATAAACCCTATGGGGTCGGCAAAATAACGTTCGTGAAGCTTATTGTATGCTTTGCGGTCAACGGGTTCATATTTTTTTCCTTGAAAAAGGATCGCCTTATTGGTGCGGTTTTGCTTCAATCCGACACAAACAAAGGAATAATGCTTCTGCTCGTCTTCGGCCTTGAGAATCAATCCAGGGAGTCCGCACAATTTCCAAGGGCCTTCGCTGATGGGAATTTCGGGAGCAAACCAAGCAGTCCATTTCCGCCCTTTGAATTCACAAACGGCTTTTCGGCAAGTGTAGGATAGGATGTTCGCCGTGTCTTCTTCAAGTTTCCAAACCGGACGTTCCTCCGTTTCTTCGCAACGCAAGCGGTTGATACCCGCCACTTCGTCCAACGTGGTCACTTTCCCTACCGGATATCCTTTGAAAGAGGTTTCGCTCCATTTGCTTTTGCCATATTGCTTGTAATGCTCCTGAAAAGTTTCCTGAGGAGCACCTTTTGCAACATCTGCCCGTAGAATCGAATCGCAGAAGTATTTGGTATAGCTGTAGAATTTGGAGATCCCTTTTCCTATCTCAAGCAGCATTGTTTCATTCGTGACATCCTCTTTCTTGAGAGTGTCTGTGACAAATTTTGCCTCGTACTGAAGTGTCAATTGCACTTGCCCCACGGTATCAACTGGAATTTTACCACCTTCAACAACCATTAGCTGCGCATTGGCAGGCCAGGTGAAGACGACCAACAGGCACACCGCCATTTCTAAGAATTTTGTTTTCATTGTTTCATGTTTTTTAGGTTTTCTGTATTATTTTGCTGCAAAGCTATCTCGCCAAATTAGTTTTTGAAGGAAAAAGATATTACTGAAATATTACTTGGCAAAGAATAACTTTAAACTCACGATTTGAAGAAGTTGCGATTGATTACCTTTGTGATAGTAAATAATAGGATGAAAAAAAACATGGAACAACGCATCAAGATTGTTTGGCTCTTATCCATTCTCGCAATTCTACTAATAACCGCCGGGCAGGGTTATTGGCTATGGAATCAATACGAGTATGCAAATCATGAAAAAGCAGAAGAGGCGTACTCACTGGCGATGAAGGCCATTGCCGGGAATGATTCCCTCCGCAGCTTACAAGCAAAAAGCAAGGCGGACACTCAGAAAGTGAACGTTTACAAAATCAAAATGCTACTTGACACGCGCAACGGCAAATACGAGAATAATCTATTGATGGGAGTCACCACCGCCCAAAAAGGAAAAAAAGATAACTCAAAAAAGGCTGGAAGGAATGCTGAAAAATCCACCAGGAATGATGAAACCAACCAGCTAAAAGGAAGACTCACTGACCTAACCCATCAAAAGAATATTGCCTACAAAGATTCATTCAATATTTACTCCAATACTGCTTCAGCTATGAATCCAGCTTCGCTCATCTCCCTCTACCGGATAAATGAAGCGATCCCCTTTTCCTTGCCCCAATTGGATTCTCTGCTTGCCGACCGTCTGCCGAATGTGAATGTTAGGACACAGCTGGAGGTTGCCAACGACACAACCTTCAGTTGGGACCCAATCAAAACAACGTCGGGTCCCGCGTGGAATACCCTGTTGACTATCCGCTATCCCTACAATCCGCTGAAACATCAGTGGGTGTCGATTCAACTTCACGTAGTGCCGCATGAGGTTCTTTTGAGGATGGGTTGGCAATTGCTCGGAAGCATCTGCCTTGTTGTTCTGCTGGCACTTTGCCTCCTGTTCCAGATAAAAACAATTTTGAAGCAACGTCGCATCGATGAATTGCGGAAAAGTTTTGTAAACACAATGATACACGAGCTGAAACGTCCCGTTCAGGCTTTGAAAATGTGCGTGGCATTCATGAACGACAAAAGCCTGCGTACAAACGAAAAGGCGATGGACGAGGTAGTGCGCGATTCTATATTCGAATTGGACGAACTGTCGGCCTATTTGTCTAAGTTGCGCGACATGACCCGCGCCGAGGACCAACACACCCAGCTTTCCATAGCTACTTTCGACATCAAAAAATTAGTGGAAAAACTGATCCGCCTGCACCAACATCCGGCAGGGAAGAAAGTGACCATCGCCACCCACCTTTCCGAAAACAGCTTGGTGACTGCCGACCCGGTACATATTTCGAATATAATCAGCAACCTGATCGAAAATTCGGTAAAATATTCTGACCAAGAAGTACACATCGATCTTGGCATTACCCTTTCCGACCATGTGCTGACCATAAAAGTTTCGGACAATGGTATCGGCATTCCCCTTTCGGAACAGGGAAAAGTGTTTGAAAAATTCTACCGGGCCGGCAACCTGCCCGATCGCTCCATTCCTGGTATTGGCCTCGGATTGAGCTATGTGAAACTCTTGGCGGAAGCCCATCGCGGCAAGGTGTCGCTGGCCAGCCAACCCGGCAAAGGGACACAAATTGAAATTAATATCCCTCAATAGATCGAGCCATGAAACCACTACGCATCCTTTTTGCTGACGACGACCTCAAGTATTCCGTTTTGCTGAAACGGTTTTTAGAAAAAGAGGGCTACGAAGTCACATATGTGGGCAATGGGCAACTAGCCATGGAGCAATTTTCGGTTGTCAAACCAAACTTGGTGCTACTGGACATCAACATGCCGGAATTGAACGGGTTTGAAGTGGCAGAACGGATTCGCCTGATCGACAAGCAAGTGTTGATCTTCTTTTTGTCCGACCGAAGCGACAAGTCGGACCGCTTGCAAGGTTTTCAGTTGAAGGCAAACGATTATTTGGCCAAACCCTTTTTCCCGGAAGAACTGATTGCCCGCATCCAAGAGCGGTTCGAGGCCAATAACCTTTGTTCGGAAGACGAACTCTACCCCTTCGGACAATCCGTCTTCAATTTCAGTACCAACGAAATACGAAACGGGAACAGCAAGGTGGTCATCACTTCGCGGCAAGCCGAGTTGTTACGGATTTTAATCAAAAACGAGGGGAAATTGGTCGATCGCGAGGCTTTGCTCACCTCCGTCTGGGGAAATGCGTCTTATGCCAATTCACTGGCGCTGAACGTACAGATAACCTACTTGCGGAAAGCTTTGAAAAACGATTCCACGGTGAAGATCGATTCGCTGATGAAGAAAGGGTATATGCTGAAAGTGAAAGCAGACTAAGACTGCCTGAATGCAATTAAGATGAATGAATAAATCGTCAAGCCGAGTCCTCAGCTTTGCAGCGAAGAATTTCGATTCCGTTTTTTCACCCTCACCACATCTCCATCCGTTGGTTTCAGTTTCAAATAACCAAACAGGGAAAGGAATCCTACCACCGCCACTAAGATGAAAGACAAGCGGAAATCTGCCACAGTATAACCTTCGCCACTCTGATTCACCAAAGATGAAAACCGAAGGAATATAGCACCCATCGCTATCCCCAATCCCGCAGACATTTGCTGCACGGTGCTGTAAAACGTATTCGCCGGGGTCATCCGGGCTTGCGGTACATCTGCAAAAGCCAATGTGGTGATGGCGCTAAACTGCATGGAGCGGAACATTCCCGAAAGGAACATCACCGCCACCACTATCAGAACAGGTGTCGCGGGCAATAAAAATGCAGTGAACAAGGTGAAGACTGCCACCAGAAAACCATTCACGATCAGCACCGATTTGAAATTGAATTCCCGCATAACCCAAATAGTGATCGGCTTCATAAATAAGTTGCCGGCCATCGTTGCCAAAAACAACATGCCCGATTCAAAAGGATTTAATCCGAAACCTGCCTGAAACATCAGCGGCACAAGAAAGGGGGCAACATTAATCACCATGCGCGAAATGGAGCCGGTAAAAACCGTTATCCGGTAAGTCGGAACACTCAACACCGAGTAATCGATCAGCGGACGTTCCAGTCGCCGGGAATAATATTTATTGAAAATCAAGAGCAAGATACCCCCAAAAACAAAGCACAAAGACAACCAAAAAGGATTTTCCTTGTGGCTCATCGCATCCAAGCCATACATGCAACTGGCTAAGGCTGTGGCATTCAACACAAATTCAAAAAAATCAAAGCTTGGTTTTCCACTGTCGGCTTCTTGTTCGGCGGGAATATAATGCCATCCAAGGGCAACGCAGATAATGCCTAAGGGGATATTGAGATAGAAAATCCAGTGCCATGTCCAATAAGTTGCCAAATATCCACCCACCAAAGGCCCAATAATGGGCGCCACCAATCCAGGCCAAGTGATATAGGCAATAGCTGTGACGAGATTCTCCTTCGGTGTCACTTTTAGCACAGCCAAACGCCCTACAGGTGTCATCATCGCACCAGCAGCACCTTGCAACACACGGCAAGCGACAAATTGAAGCAATGTTTGCGAAATCCCACACAATACGGATGCAATCACAAACAACACGACTGCCGAACAAAATACTTTTCGGGTACCATACCGATCGGCAATCCAACCGCTGATGGGAATAAAAATCGCCAATGCTATCAAATAGGACGTAACCCCGGTACTCAAACTCACTACATCCACCCCAAAAGACCTCGCCATGGTGGGAATAGCCGTATTTACGGATGTTGTGTCTAAGTTTTGCATAAAGAAAGCAATGGCCACAATCAACGAGACTGTGATGGAATTGCGGGTGTTGGGAAGCAGCTTTGAGGGTGTCCTTTTCATACAGGGCACAAAGGTAGGGATTTCTGAAAATGCAACCGTATCCCCGCAACGATAATTTTATATTGAGGCTATTATTATTTTCTTAAGCTTTTAGCTAAAGGGTATCGGCTAAAAGCTAAAGGCTATTTAGTATATTTACCCCGATTTAGCATGAGACGATTTATGACAATTAGAGAGACATTAGCAACAAGAATCAGCCTAAACGATATTCACGAAATCATTTCCCGGCTTCAACCAGAGAGCGGCGGCAAGCAAGAAATATATGAATTGCTCTTTGATGAGGATGAAACTGTATCCTATCAGGCGGCATGGGCGCTCAGCCACTTTTCAGCCAAAGACAACGAATGGCTATATGACAAGCAAGACCAGCTAATCAACAAGGCCATTAACGAACACCACGCCGGAAAGCGAAGGATTATATTGCAGATGCTTTACCGACAACCTTTTGCCACGCCTCCCAGGGTGGACTTCCTGGACTATTGCTTGGAGAAGATGATTTCGAAAAGCGAACTGCCAGCTGTGCAATCTTCGTGCATAAAGTTAGCTTACGAAATGTGCCGCCAAATCCCCGAACTTTTGGGAGAACTAAAATCCATTCTCGAAATGATGGAGCCTGAGCATCTCACTCCTGCCACCCGATCGGCGCGGAATCACGTATTCAAAGCAATGCGATCTGGAAAAAGCCTTCAGAAACTGAAATAACAAAAAGATTGTCAAGAAATGTTTGAAAGTCTATTTCCTTCCGGAATAATTTCAGGATTACGTTATATTTTGTGTTTTTCGGGACTGACAAAAATGTATTTGGCACAACTTTTGGATTAGGATTGGTGTTAAATTGGAAAGAAAATTAGTAACAACTAAATTAACTTTATAACTATGATTTTTTGGATTTTAATTATTGGATTTGGTCTTTTAGGGTGGATTGTTTCATCCACGTTGAGCAGTAAGTTCAAAAAATATTCACAGATCCCATTAGACAATGGAATGACAGGACGCGACGTTGCTCAAAAGATGTTGCGCGACAATGGCATTTACGATGTCAGCATCACGTCGGTGGAAGGGACTTTGACAGACCATTATAATCCGGCCAACAAAACAGTAAATCTGAGCGATGCCGTCTATCACAGCAATAGCGTAGCGGCAGCGGCTGTGGCTGCGCACGAATGCGGACACGCTGTGCAACATGCCCGGGCATATGCTCCGTTGAAGATGCGCTCTGCATTAGTTCCGGCGGTAAGCTTTGCATCCAAATGGGTGATGTGGGTCATCTTGGCCGGTGTATTCACCGTGAATAGCTTTCCCCAATTGATTTGGGTGGGAATCGCATTGTTTGCAGTAACCACTATTTTTAGTTTCGTTACCCTGCCAGTAGAGATCAATGCCAGCAGCCGGGCCTTAGTCTGGCTCAACACATCGGGAATCACCAATGCCAGGACACACGACAAAGCCGAAGATGCATTGAAATGGGCTGCTTACACCTACGTGGTGGCTGCGCTAAGCTCACTTGCCACACTTATCTACTACATCATGATTGCGTTGGGAAACAGAAGATAGAAATAGTAAGTTTTAGTTGAAGAGAAGAGAACGCAGCCTCAAGATTTTCGGGCTGTGTTTTTTGTTTGGATAAATTTGCTATTCCTTGTTTTCCTGAAGATTTTCTTCCTCCGAAAACGGTTGTTCTTCGGGATCGAGAGCAGTTTCGTCCGGACTTTTTTTCAGGTTACTATTTGATTCTATCAAGCTTTCAGCGAATTGTGGATCAGATTTCAATTTCTTCATCGCCATTTTGGCCGCATTCTGTTGTGATTCCTTTTTGGAATAGCCACTGCCAATTCCTACTTGAACATCACCAATGACGACTTCTGACTGAAAAACCGGATTGTTGTAGTTGTCCGTAAAAGATTCTATGAGGTTGAATTGAATCTCAATTTTATTTTTTTGGCTCCATTCAATCATTCGCGATTTGAAATTCACCTCTTTGCGGGCCACCCGGTCCATATCCAGAAATTCCTGAATCAGCCGCTCGTCCACAAATTTCTTGGCCACACGATATCCTTGATCCAGATAGATCGCACCAATCAATGCTTCGAGCGCATTGCCATACATGTGGGTGTTGTGCGAAAGATTTCGTGTAGAAGTCTTTATGAGTTTATCCAAGCCAATCTCCACCGCAAGCTTATTGAGCGTGTCGCGCTGAACAATTTTGGAACGGATATTGGTAAGAAAGCCTTCCTTCTTGTATTCGAACTGTTTGAAAACGATGTCTGCCACGATGGCATCCAAAATGGCGTCACCAAGAAATTCAAGCCGCTCGTTGTTGATCCATTTGCCACTTTTCAATTTGATGGAAGATGACTTGTGCAACAACGCTTGTTCATAAAGCGTTATATGGTAAGGATAGAACCCAAGTATTTTAAAAAAAGAAACATAAGGTTCCTTCCCCCTCTTGGGGAGTAACCTTATGCTTCTATATAGCTTTGATATGGCGTTTCTACTTCTCAAACTTCTTAACAATAATGCAAGCGTTATGTCCTCCAAAGCCAAACGTATTTGATAGGGCTGCATTAACAACCCGTTTCTGGGCTCTGTTGAGTGTGAGGTTCAATTTGTAGTCAATTTCTTCGTCTTCATCGCCTTCAGTGAAGTTAATTGTGGGAGGAATCACGTCGTTCTTCACGGCCAAAATGCTGAAAATAGCTTCCAACGCACCGGCAGCACCCAAAAGATGGCCTGTCATCGATTTTGTAGAACTAATATTCAAACGATACGCATCTTCGCCAAATACTTCCTTGATGGCTTTCAATTCAGACGGATCACCCACTGGAGTGGAAGTTCCGTGTACATTGATGTAATCAATTTCATTGGATGTCATTCCTGCATCAACCAAAGCACGCCTCATCACTAATTTTGCACCGTAACCGTCAGGATGAGAAGCCGTAAGGTGATAAGCATCACCGGACATTCCTCCACCGACAACTTCAGCGTAAATTCTTGCTCCGCGAGCCAAGGCATGTTCCAATTCTTCAAAGACTAAAACAGCAGCACCTTCACCCAAGACAAAACCATCGCGGCTCTTGCTGAATGGGCGAGAAGCCGTCTCAGGGCTGTCGTTGCGGGTGGAAAGCGCAGTCAGTGCGTTAAATCCGCCAACTCCTGATGCACATACCGCCGCTTCTGCCCCACCAGTCACAATCACCTCTGCTTTACCCAAACGGATTAGGTCAAACGCGGTGATGGCTCCATTCGTGGAAGATGCGCAAGCAGACACGGTTCCAAAATTAGGGCCTCTAAAACCGTGCCTGATGGAAATGTGTCCAGACGCAATATCACCAATCATCTTGGGGATGAAGAACGGATTAAACTTTGGGCCAAGCTCAATATGCTTATAATAACTGGCCACTTCATCTTCGAAAGTGCGAATGCCACCTATACCCGATGAAACAATTACACCGACCCTGTCCAAATCCAATTTTTCGTAGTCAAAACCAGCATCGGCAAGACTTTGTTCCGCAGCCGCAATAGCAAGCAGAGAATATCTGTCGCATTTGCGCGCTTCTTTTCTGTCGAGGTATTGGCTTGGATCGAAATCCTTCACCTCACAAGCGAACTGCGTTTTGAATTTGGAAGCGTCAAATTGAGTAATAGGTCCAGCTCCACTTTTTCCCTCCAAAGCATTTTTCCATGTGGTTTCCACATCGTTGCCAAGGGGTGTGACGGCTCCCAGACCTGTTACTACTACTCTTTTTAATTCCATGTGAAAGGAATAAATTTATTATAAGTTAGATTCGATGTAAGTAACGGCGTCACCTACAGTTGCTATTTTTTCAGCTTGGTCATCAGGAATAGAAATACCGAATTCTTTTTCGAATTCCATTATTAATTCCACTGTATCAAGTGAATCTGCTCCTAAATCGTTTGTGAAACTTGCAGTAGGAGTTACTTCTGATTCTTCTACACCGAGTTTATCTACGATGATTGCTTTCACTTTTGATGCTACTTCTGACATAAGATTTGAATTTTAATTAGTAAATAATATTTTCTTTGTTAATTTTGCAGCTACAAAGGAACATATTTTTCTTCGTATTTTACAAATTTTTGAGGCAGAAAATTCGAAAAATCTGCACATAAATCGTTTTTTTGTGCAAACAACAAATCAAAAACAATGATTAAAATTGCCATTTTCGCTTCGGGGTCGGGTTCTAACGCCGAAAATATTGCCAAATACTTCTCTAATAAACAAGAAGTTGAGATCACAACCATCATTTCCGACAAAGCTGATGCCTTTGTTCATCAGCGAGCCAAACATCTTGGCATCGAGTCGATTACTTTTTCCAAAAAACAATTTACAGAGACCGGTGAAGTGACAAACTTTCTATCGGAAAGGCAAATAGACTTTGTGGTGCTGGCTGGTTTCCTGCTCAAAGTTCCCGACAACCTGATCGAAAACTATCCAAACCGGATCATAAATATCCATCCGGCACTTCTTCCCAAATTTGGAGGAAAAGGGATGTATGGAGACCATGTACACGAAGCGGTTGTAGCTGCCAAAGAAAAGGAATCGGGCATTACGATACATTATATTAATGAAAATTACGACGAAGGGAATGTTATATTCCAAGCTACTTGTGATGTAGGCTTGGCCGACACCGCTCACGAAGTAGCCCAAAAAGTGCATGCTCTGGAATACAAGTATTTCCCGATAATTATTGAAAAAGTGATCTCCGCTTTGCCCGATAGTGTTTCTTTAGGGAAAGTGAAAGGCTAAAACGAGCCTTAGCAGCCCAGCCATTACACACTTTTGTATAGAAAATAATCTAACCCATTGCTATAATGACCGTATATAACTTGTCCGAGGAAAATTCGCTTCTCAAGTCATTCGTAAGCGAAATTCGCAATATCAATGTCCAAAACGACCGCCTTCGTTTCAGGCGCAATATCGAAAGGATTGGGGAACTGATGGCGTACGAAATCAGCAAAACATTGGAATACAAACCGATACAGGTGGAAACTCCGTTGGGGATTTCCGAAACATTTGTACCTAAGGAAAATCTCGTCATCGGCACCATTCTCCGGGCAGGGCTTCCCTTTCATCATGGTTTCCTAAATTACCTGGACAAAGCCGAGAACGCTTTTGTGTCTGCTTACCGGAAATACAAGGAGAACTCCGAAAATTTCAATATTTTCATTGAATACATTGCGGCGCCCCGGCTCGAGGACAAAATCCTCATTCTCACCGACCCGATGCTCGCCACCGGAGGCAGCATGGAGCTGGCATATCATGCGTTGACCACCAAAGGCATCCCGCAACACATACACATCGCAAGCATCATCGCCAGCCAATACGCCATCGACTATTGCAAAGCCAAATTTCCAGATGCAAATACAACAATTTGGACTGCAGCAATTGACCCAGACCTCAATGACCATGCATACATCATTCCAGGTTTGGGCGATGCAGGAGATTTGGCCTACGGCCGTAAAGATTGACACAAAAGAAAAAGCACCTGAAAAACAAAAAGCGCCTTTGAGCTATTCTTTTCAAATGAGCTAAAAGGCGCTTCAACAAGAAATTAAAATGAAAACATGAAAACAATTGTCTGGCACAACTCTTATTTAACTGCTAAAAATTCCATTTCTTGGGTTCAAAAAACGCTTGCGGATGCAAACATGCCGGACAAGTTTTCGGGGCTTTCTTTCCCGTGGCTACGAATCCGCAATTGCGGCATTGCCAGTCAATAGCCTCTGCGCGTGAAAACACTTCGTCGTTTTCGATGCGGGTCAACAAAGCTTTGTAGCGTTCTTCGTGCACAGCTTCCACTTTAGCAATGGAGCGATACATGGTTGCAATTTCTTTGAAACCTTCTTCCTCAGCAACATCTGCAAATTTTGGATAATCGATCGCCCACTCCTCGTGTTCGCCGGCAGCAGCGGCAGCCAAATTTTCAGCAGTGGAAGCAATTATTCCTGCAGGATAAGAAGCGGTGATTTCAACCATTCCTCCTTCCAAAAATTTGAACATCCGCTTGGCATGTTCTTTTTCTTGTTCGGCTGTTTCAAGAAAAATAGCGGCAATCTGCTCGAAACCATCTTTCTTTGCTTGGCTCGCAAAAAATGTGTAACGGGTGCGTGCCTGAGATTCACCCGCAAAAGAAGTCAAAAGATTTTTCTCTGTTTGTGTTCCCTTGATACTTTTTCCCATAATTTTGTTGGTTGTTTTAGTTGAACGTTGCATACAAAAATACCAAACATTTTTAGGTTAAGACCGCAAATAAAAATAAATTTGTAACTTTGCCCACTTAAAAATAATTAACAAAAAAACATTCCAAACAAAGGTAATTAGAATAGATCTAAATTGGAGATGTCAAGCTAATCTATCAGGCTGGAAAATAAAATTTTATATGCGAATTCCAAATATTAAACATTCTTAAAAATCAGACAAATTTCAAATATAAAAGCCAGTACAAATTCTATAATATAGTATAAAATGAAATCAAATCTCTTCTGTAAATTCAGACCGGAGTTTTTTGAGTCTATCAAGACATACAACAAAGACAAATTCGTATCGGATCTCATGTCCGGAGCCATTGTCGGCATCGTGGCGTTGCCATTAGCCATTGCATTCGCCATAGCTTCCGGGGTAAGCCCGGAAAAAGGGCTCTACACGGCCATAGTAGCCGGTTTCATCATCTCTTTATTGGGAGGGAGCAATGTGCAGATAGGCGGGCCCACAGGAGCATTTGTCGTCATCATATCGGGCATAGTTGCGCAATATGGCTTGCAAGGATTAGCCATAGCCACCGTGATAGCGGGACTTTTACTTGTATTGATGGGAATACTTCGAATGGGACTTGTCATAAAGTTTATGCCCTACCCTATTATCGTTGGCTTCACAAGCGGTATCGCATTGATAATTTTCACCACACAGATCAAAGACCTCTTCGGACTCACCATCCGGCAAGTTCCGGCAGACTTCATCGAGAAATGGGGTAGTTATTTTTCCAACTTCAACACCATCAATTGGTGGGCTTGCCTGATAGGCATTCTGAGCATAGCCATTATACAATTGACTCCAAGAATATTGAAAAAAATACCCGGTTCGCTTTTTGCCATCGTCATTTGCAGCATTCTTGCTTATGCCCTGAAAGAGTATGCAGGAATCACCAGCATTGAGACCATCGGCGACCGATTCGAAATAGCAAGCGGCCCACCTCAAATACAAAACGTGCCAATAAGTCTGGATTCTATCCGATTGCTTTTTCCTGCGGCATTTACAATTGCCATCTTGGGTGCAGTAGAATCGCTACTTTCGGCAACAGTCGCAGATGGAGTGACTGGAAAAAAACATCATTCGAATACAGAATTAATCGCACAGGGTGTGGCCAACATCGCCTCCCCATTCTTCGGCGGAATTCCCGCCACAGGAGCCATTGCCCGCACGATGACCAATATCAATAATGGAGGTAATACTCCTGTGGCTGGTATGATTCACGCGTTAGTACTGCTCTTGATTCTATTGTTCTTAAGCGATCTCACAAAATTGATCCCGATGTCATGTTTGGCCGGAGTATTGGTGGTGGTGGCATATAACATGAGCGAATGGCGCAACTTCTTGGGCGTTATGCGCGGAGCGAAATCAGACATGGCTGTACTTTTCACCACTTTTATCCTAACAGTTGTTTTCGATTTGACCATAGCCATCGAAGTTGGTTTGGTGTTGGCTATCTTCGTGTTTATGAAACGGATGACAGACGTAACCGAAATTTCTGTGGAGAAAGAAAAACTGGACCTTTCACACGACTCGGAAATAGTCCACGAAGATGAAGTCTTGGAAATACCCAAAAACGTTGAAGTATATGAAATCAATGGCCCTTTCTTTTTCGGAATAGCCAACAAATTCGACGAGGAAATGCGTCAATTGGGCGACAGGCCGCAAATTAGGATTATCCGAATGCGCCGTGTGCCGTTTATAGATTCCACGGGGCTCCATAATTTAGAAACTTTATGCAAGAAGTCGCGTAATGAGAAAACACAGATTATCCTTTCGGGAGTAAACCCAAAAGTGGAAGCTGCCCTTGAAAAAGCCCATTTCGGAAGCTTGTTGGGAAAGGAAAACATCTGCGAAAACATTCATATTGCACTTGCAAGAGCAAACTTTATTCTGCAAAATGAAAAATAAATCGCAGTTTATACTAATTTTGCGGGGGTAGAAAGATCAGCCTTTGTATTCTAGTTTGGAAAACAGAGGCTTTCTAAATATAAATTAGTAGGGCATCCCTGATTGTAAAGACGATTTGCATATCCGTGAATTCGCAAATCCAATCAATGACTAGCCCGAATTGTTCACACAGGTATTTTGTTCTAGAAATTTTAAGGTGAAGATGCATACAAGAGAAGAAAAAATGGAGGCTTTTAGCCAACTCCTCGACATCATGGATGAATTGAGGCAAAAATGCCCCTGGGATGTGGTTCAAACCAACGAAAGCCTTCGCACCAACACCATTGAAGAGGTTTACGAATTGTGCGAAGCAATTATCAAAAATGACAACAACGAAATAAAAAAAGAACTGGGAGACGTGCTGCTCCACGTCATTTTTTATGCAAAAATCGGGAGTGAAAAAGGTGCATTCGACATAACCGATGTGTGCAACGCTCTCTGCAAAAAGCTTATATTCCGCCATCCGCATGTTTTCGGAGAAGAATCTGCGAGTTCGGCAAAAGAAGTGGAACATTCGTGGGAACAAATCAAACTCAAAGAAAAAGGGGGAAACAAAACAGTACTTGAAGGAGTGCCCAACTCTTTGCCCGCATTGCCAAAAGCACACCGTATCCAAGACAAAGCGCGCAACTCCGGATTCGATTGGAACAAGAAGGAAGACGTGTGGGACAAAGTGAAAGAAGAATTCGGCGAGCTTCAGTCTGAAATCACGAATTACAATCACGAGAAGATGGAAGCCGAGTTTGGAGACCTGTTCTTCAGCCTTGTAAATGCGGCAAGATTATATGGAATCGACCCAGACAATGCCCTGGAAAGAACAAACCAGAAATTTATCCGACGTTTCAACTACATGGAACAAGAGGTAAACAAAAAAGGGAATAAAATAAAAGACCTGAGCTTAGAAGAATTAGACGGCCTTTGGGATAAAGCTAAAAAATCAGGATTATAAATCATTTTTTAGCCCACCAAAGCTGATAGAATACCAATCGCAGCACCACAATTTATAACCAATATAAATAAATATTAGGTCGGGAATACTCTACACACAAAGAAAAGAGCTATCTTTGTCAACATTTAGTGTTCTCAATTCAGTTATAAAGGAATAAAAAGATGCTTCTTTCCGAACTTCAAAATGGCGAAAAAGGGATAATTGTCAAAGTAAATGGCAGTGGCGGATTTCGCAAACGAATTCTGGAAATGGGATTTATCAAAGGAAAATCAATAATAGTGATATTGAATGCCCCGTTGAAAGACCCAATCAAATACAAAATCATGGACTATGAGGTCTCCCTTCGACGAAATGAAGCGGCCTTGGTGGAAGTAGTACCTGACAATAAATCAGCCCATTTTTCAACTCCCGATTCACATGAAGCATTTATCAATCGCACGGTTGCTGAAACGTCGAACGACCATCAGCACAATCCCGATGATAATTCAAAAAAAATAACGGTCGCCTTGGTTGGAAATCCAAACGCAGGAAAAACTTCCCTTTTCAACTTCGCCTCTGGCTCACACGAACATGTGGGTAATTACAGCGGCGTGACCGTAAATTCGAAAGAAGGCTTTTTCAAGCACAAGGGTTATCAAATCACGATCGTAGATTTGCCAGGGACTTATTCCATTTCGGCCTACACTCCCGAGGAGCTATATGTCCGCAAGCACATTGTTGGCGAAAAGCCGGATGTGATCATCAACGTGGTGGCTGCTTCCAACTTGGAACGCAACCTCTACCTCACCACCGAACTGATCGACATGGAAGCCCAATTCGTGGTTGCACTCAACATGTACGACGAATTGCAGCGCAGCGGCAACACATTCGATTACGAAATGCTTGCCAAGATGATTGGTGTACCGATTGTGCCAACGAATTCACGTTCGGGAGAGGGCATCGAGCAACTATTCGACACCATCGTTGAAAAATATGAAGACCATTCCGAAAAGGTTAGACTGGTAAACATCTACTACGGCAACACCATTGAAAATGCAATCAGTCGATTGCGGATCAAAATGGACAAATATGGATTCCCCGAAAATGGATTTCCCCAACGATATATTGCTATAAAGCTCCTTGAAAAAGACGCAGACATAGAAAATCATGTTCGCCTCCATCAGAGTGGCGAAAAGTTAATCCATTTGAGAGACGCTCTTGTCAAAGAGATCGAAAAAATCCTGCTGGAAGATTCCGAATCTTCTTTCACAAATGCGCGATACGGATACATTGCCGGAGGATTGGCAGAAACTTACAAAGAAAAAGACAAGGATAACGACCCGTTCAAATTAACCCAGGTGTTAGACAAATTTGTCACCAATCAATATTTCGGGTTTCCCCTGTTTATACTTTTTATGTGGATCATGTTCGAATGCACTTTCCGCCTCGGAGCATACCCGATGGACTGGATTGATGCAGGCGTAGCCTCTTTGGGCGACTGGCTCAAAAACTACATGCCCAATGGAATGTTGAAAGATTTGCTTATCGACGGCATCATTGGTGGCGTGGGTGGCGTAATCGTTTTTCTGCCTAACATTCTTATTTTGTACGCCTTCATTTCCTTTATGGAAGACTCTGGATACATGGCAAGGGCCGCCTTCATCATGGACAGGGTGATGCACAAGATGGGGCTTCACGGAAAGTCCTTTATTCCGCTGGTCATGGGGTTCGGCTGCAATGTGCCGGCAGTGATGGCAACCCGAACCATCGAAAGCCGAAATAGCCGGATGATAACCATGCTTATCAATCCGTTCATGTCGTGTAGCGCCCGTTTGCCTGTTTACCTTTTGTTTGCCGGTGCTTTTTTCAAAGAACATGCCGGTTTGGTTCTATTCGGACTCTATTTTACAGGGATTTTCCTTGCGGTAGTTTCCGCCCGCTTATTCAAGCAATTTCTTTTCAAGGGAGAAGACAGCCCATTCGTGATGGAGCTTCCGCCTTACCGTGTTCCGACAGCAAAATCTGTGGGAATACACATGTGGCAAAAATCACAACAATATTTACGGAAAATGGGAGGAATCATCCTAACGGCATCCATCATTGTGTGGTTTTTAGGATATTTCCCTTTACAACAAGACCAAGATGTGATCTACGACCAGCAGATAACCAGGCTGGAACAAACATATAAGAAAAAGACAATATCTGAACAAGAAAAAGACGAGCAAACCTCCGAAATCAACAAAGAACGCAAGCGTTATCACCAAGCAAACTCCTTCATCGGAAACATCGGCCAATTTATAGAACCAGTGATGAGACCTTTAGGCTTCGACTGGAAAATCAGCGTCAGCTTGCTTTCGGCAATGCCGGCCAAAGAAATAGCCGTGAGTACCCTCAGCGTTTTATACACAGGAGAAGAAGATGCCGAGAGTTCGCTTCAAGACCGGCTGTTGAAGGATGTTCAGCCGGATGGGTCAAAAACGTTCACTCCGATCACCGTGATTTCGTTGCTGCTCTTTGTGTTGATCTATTTCCCGTGCATTGCCACCATTGTGGCCATCAAGGAAGAATCCGGTTCGTGGAAATGGGGATTTTTCAGTATTTTTTATTCCACCACCCTCGCTTGGATCGTTGCTTTTGCAGCCTACCAAATTGGAAAATTATTTTTCTAAGAATTTGTATAAACTTTAGGGCTGGAGAAACTGTTTAAATGAACGAAACGAATCGGTACCTGAATTCGTAAATGCTCGAACCAAATGATTTACCAATTTTCAAATCAAAATAGTATGTGGCAGAATATAGCAGTAGCTATTATTGGTGTAGCTATTATCAGTAAGTTAATATACAATATCTATAAGTTCTTCGTATTGAAAAGCGAAAACAATCAACCCTTTTGCACGGGATGTTCCGGCTGCAAGCCGAATAAAGAAAAAAAAAGTGTAGTGAAAATTTGGAAGTAAAGAAAAAAAAATCTATTTTTGGAATATGATAAACGGTAGATGAGATATACGATACAGCTGCACTTGTCAATTGCGAAACTCATCAAATAAAGCACAATTCCGAGACAAGTTTTTAGCTCTAATGGCGGGTCGCCTCCTTCGGGAGAGTTCTTCGGGAACACGGCGAATTACAAAGGGGCTGAAGCACTCAAATCCTGTCATACGGAGTTTCACAGATTCTACAGGTGCAGCTTTTTCATAGAAAAAAGATTGTCGGATGCGGCAATCTTTTTTGCATTTTATAGAATCTAAAATTTGTGACCAAGACGACATGGCCACTTGTTCACTTCTTTACTCGTTCACTTTACATAAAAATGCGGTAATTTATTTTTGCAATTACTTAGTATAACAATTGAGTAGGAAAAAGCAGCATTTATTCTTATTTTTGTGCTATCGATTGAAAACTTAAAATTCGAATACAAATGCAATTTAGCCAAGAGCTTAAAGAAGACTTGAGCATCCGCCAACGCCGACTTCAAGATGCCATGCAGACTCAAGGAGTCGAAGCTTGCATACTGACAACCAATGTAAACATCTTTTATGTGTCAGGCATCGTTTACACAGGGTATTATTATCTACCGGCAGCAGGCGAACCGATTCATTTCATAAAATCACCTCAAGCGACACCCATTGAAAACGCAGTCTATATCCGCAAGCCGGAACAAATCACCGAAATTTTAAAAGACAAAGGCATTCCATTGCCGAAAAGCATATTGCTGGAAACGGATTCGGTGGCCTACAGCCAAATTGTGCGCCTTCTTGCCATTTTCAATCTTTCTGAATGTTTGAATGCGTCTGTTTGGATGCGCAAAATAAGGAGTGTAAAAACGGATTACGAAATTGATCAAGTAAAGCAATGTGCCCGCCGACACGAACTGGTGTATTCGAAAATACCGGAAATCTATCGCAAAGGAATGACGGACATCAAATTGCAGATCGAGATAGAAAGATTGATGCGTCTCAACGGCTCGGTAGGAACTTTCCGCGGCTACGGCGACAACATGGAGATTTTCATGGGAAGCCTTTTGGTTGGTGACAATGCGCAAGCCCCTTCCCCATTCGACTTCGCGCTAGGAGGAGCAGGAGTTTCACCCATTGTTCCATTGGGAGCAAATGGCTCTGTGATTCAAGAAGGACAAGCCATTATGGTGGATATGGCGGGAAACTACAGTCCTTGGATGACCGACATGACGCGGGTCTTTTCAGCCGGAAAAACCAGCGGCCTTGCCTACAAGGCACATCAAGTGTCGATAGACATCCACGAGAAAACGATGGAGGTATTCCAACCTGGATTTCCTTGTGCCGAATTGTATAACCTTGCTCTGGAAATAGTAAACAAAGAGGACTTGTCTGATTATTTCATGGGAACCAAGCAACAGGCAAAATTCATTGGGCATGGGCTCGGGCTTGAAATCAATGAACCACCAGTATTGACTCCACGCTCGAAAGAATTGTTGGTGGAAAATACGGTGTTTGCCTTGGAACCCAAATTTGTATTGCCCGCCATCGGGGCTGTCGGGGTTGAAAACACCTATTTGGTGACGAACAGCGGTTTAGAAAAAATCACCCTATTCGAAGAACAAATCATCGAATTAAACTGATTGAACGGATGAAAACAATCAATATCCGTGGGGAACTCTTAGATTTGTCGCAACCATTGGTCATGGGTATTACAAACGTCACTCCCGATTCCTTTTATGACAAAAGCAGAAAACAGTCAGAAACAGAGATTGTGGAACATACAAGGCAGATGATTGGCGAAGGAGCAGCCATCATCGACATCGGAGCGCAATCCTCCAACCCAAAATCGCCATTGATCTCTGCCCAAGAGGAATCGGAGCGATTGAGGAGAGTAATGCCAATCCTGTCGAAAGAGTTTCCAAAAACCATTTTTTCGATCGACACCTTCTATTCGGAGGTTGGTAAGATGTGCGTGGAGGAATTTGGAGTGAGTATGATCAACGACATCTCGGGCGGGCAAATGGATGAAAATATGTTTGAGACGGTGGCCCAACTCAAAGTGCCTTACATCCTGATGCACATGAAGGGAACTCCGCAAACAATGAACAAGGAGACCAACTACAAGCATCTCATACAAGATATTTTCTTCTACTTTTCCAAAAAAATAGAGGCCTTGAAACTACTCGGGGTAAATGACATTCTCATTGATCCCGGCTTTGGATTCAGCAAAACATTGAATCAAAACTACGAATTGATGGCGCAATTAAGAAATTTCCATATATTTGAACTTCCATTGCTGGTTGGTATTTCCCGAAAATCGATGATTTATAATTTTTTGGAAACCACTCCGCAGGAAAGTTTGAATGCGACAACCGCCCTCAACATGTACGCCTTGCAAAATGGCGCCACCATTTTGCGCGTACACGATGTAAAAGAAGCTGTTGAAACCATCAATTTATTTCGGAAGTTACAACTTTCGATACCCTGTACCTAAAACTAAACTCAAAGCTTAGCGCATGTTAGAGAATTTTGGTATAAAAGACATCATAGATATCATTCTGGTAGCGTTTTTCATGTATCAAGCCTATCTGATCATGAAACGTTCGGGAACATCTACCATCTTCAATGGAGTTTTGGCCTTCATCGTGTTGTGGATTGTCGTTTCGCACGTATTCCAAATGCGGTTGCTGGGTGCGATTCTGGATACGATGATGAATATTGGTTTTTTTGTACTGATAATCCTTTTTCAGGACGATATCCGTCGATTTCTCATGTCGCTTGGTTCCTACAGGGCATTCCGGGTCTTGCGGCAGATCTTCGCTGTCAAAAATGGGCAATCGCAGGAATCGCAATTCACCCCTATTGTGTTGGCTTGCATGAATATGGCAAAGTCAAAAACAGGTGCCCTGATCGTCATCGAACAGGATGTGAGACTGAATCAATACGAACAAACCGGCGAACTAATAAACGGTGAAATCAACACCCTCCTTATCGAAAATATATTTTTCAAAAACAGCCCTCTCCACGATGGGGCAATGATCATTTCCAACGGAAGGGTCAAATGCGCTGGCTGCATTCTCCCCATTTCGCAAAACCAAGACATCCCGAAACATTTTGGACTACGCCACCGCGCCGGGTTAGGCATCTCGCAGGAAACAGATGCCAAAGTAATAATTATCTCGGAAGAACGAGGCAAAATCTCATTTGCGCATTCGGGAAACATCCGTGCCAATATTTCGCCCGAAGAGCTTCAAGAGTTACTGATTGAGAAGTATGCCAAGAAGTGATGTTGACACCACTTCTTCATTTGTTCACTACCATTAAAGAATGACCGATACTTACCACACCATCAAGACCAAATCGGTAGGGCAAATCACAGAGAAGCGGAGTAAGTTTCTCGCTTTTGCACATCCTGTGGAATCTGCGGAGGAGGTAAAATCGATCGTGGATGAATGCCGCAAAGAGTTTTACGATGCCCGCCATGTGTGTTGGGCATACATGATTGGACCACAAGGAGAGCAATTTCGGGCAAACGACGATGGAGAACCCTCAGGCACAGCAGGAAAACCCATTTTGGGGCAAATTAAATCCAATGAGTTGACAAATATTTTGGTTCTGGTTGTCCGTTATTTTGGTGGCATCAAGCTTGGCACGAGTGGGCTGATTGCTGCTTATAAAGAAGCTGCAGCAGAAGCATTAGCGAATGCAACAATTATTGAAAAAACGGTGGACGAACAGCTTTCATTTTCTTACCAATATCAGATGATGAATTCCGTGATGAGAATCATAAAAGAACTTGAACCACAAATAATCACTCAAGACTATGACAACGATTGCCTGATGACCCTCCAAATAAGGAAGGGATTGTTGGCGCAACTTCAACAAAAGTTAGAAAAAGTGGAAACATTGCGTTTTATTGATCCCTAATTCTAGTACAATAAAAGCCCCCTGGTCATGGCAATTTACAAAGGCAAAAGAGGCCAACTACACAAACCTGTTTAACAAAAAAGCATCCATCCGAGCCTCTAAGTTCCAAATTTCTATCAAAATGATTCAATATTCAAATAATTTAATATCTTTGTCAACAACTTTAAATCTAATTACCAGAATATCTTTTATCTATTGTATCATACAATAAGGTAATGATTTTCTACCTTAAGAAAAATCGACATATGGCGATAAAAGACAAACTTGCGGCCATAAGTTCATTGTGGAATTTGTTATTCGAAAATGAACAAAAATGTTATGCCATTAAAATACATGGAATCTACTACAACATTCTTTCCTTAACCGATAGAACAATGGAAGTGAAATGGGGAATTTCGCCCTACAAGGGAGATGTCACGATCTCCAATTTAATCCGTTGCCGAAACAAGACCTATAAAGTGATGGCTATTGGTGAATCAGCCTTTGAAGAATGCAACGGAGTGACTTCTGCCACTATCCTTGACGGTGTAAGCAGGATCGGCAACCGGGCGTTCTGCAATTGCTCCAACTTGAATTATGTGAATATGCCTCAAAGCACCACAAGCATCGGAAAAGCGGCATTCCTCAACTGCAAAGAGTTGAAAGACATTTGCATTCCTGAAGGAATCATGAGTATTGGAAGCCAAGCATTCAATGGCTGTGGCAATCTCAGCCATTTGTATCTGCGGAACACAATTCCACCAGTTTGCGAGAGCGATGCCTTTGACCCAATCAGCTATTTCGTATGCACCCTTCATGTGCCTTCGGGAGCATTGCCCAGATATAGAAAGGATAGTGTGTGGAGTCGCTTTTTAGCAATCAAAGAGAAAAACGCTTTTTTCTTCGATGAAAAGAATAAGGAACACCTCAGATTATGAAACTATTGATATAGCCTAGAAAAAAAACCAGGTGACGGATTAACCGAATGCCCAGGATTCGGACTTATCATGATTGTAGGCCATGTAGCTTACTGGGTTACAGCCAAAGTGTATTTGTATTAAGATTCTTCATCCGACAACAACTTATTCTTATTCCTTAATCCCGTACAAGAAAATTAAATCAGAAAACAAAGGATGAAAACGAGGTTGCCTATCCCATTAGCCAACCTTGTTTCATAACAAACAGCAAGACTACAGCAACACTATATTTTTACAAATTCTTTTTTTTCTGTTTTTTCTGTAACATTTTAAGCAAGATTTCGTCATATCTGTAAGCCGTGAAAGGAATTGAATTTTGGATTAGCTTATTTTTATAATTTAGATTAAAATTTCTAGCAAAAACATTTGGTATTACAAATAATCACATTACATTTGCAGTGTTCTAAACAACTAATACACATATACGCCATAAAGCGTGCAATGTGAATATAATCAACGGGTAACAGTAGTCACATCATAAAACCGAAAGCAGTGATAAAAATCAGAAACTTAAACAAGACTTACAACAACGGCTCACCGTTGCATGTGTTGAAAGGAATAAACATGGATGTGGAGGATGGTGAATTTTTATCTATCATGGGAGCATCGGGTTCGGGAAAATCCACCTTGCTGAATATCCTTGGCATTTTGGACACCTACGACACAGGAGAATACTACTTGGACAACTTGTTAATAAATAATTTGAGCGAAAACAAAGCTGCCGAAATAAGAAACCGCAAAATTGGCTTCATTTTTCAATCGTTCAACCTGATTTCCTTCAAGAATGCTCTGGAGAATGTGGCTCTCCCTCTCTACTACCAAGGTGTAAGCCGCAAAAAACGGAATATATTGGCCATGGAATACTTGGATAAAATGGGTATTGCCTCACATGCGGAACATCTACCAAACGAGCTTTCGGGGGGACAACGTCAACGTGTAGCCATTGCCCGCGCACTGATTGCCCGTCCACAGATCATACTTGCCGATGAGCCCACCGGAGCATTGGACAGCAAAACATCCGGAGAAGTGATGCACCTTCTCAGACAAATCAATACGGATGACAAAATCACGATGCTCATCGTAACGCACGAACAGGCTGTGGCAGAAGCCACCGACCGTATCATCCATATAAAGGATGGACTGATTGGCTCCATCACTATCAATGAATCACCCACCATAGCACTCTAAGAACAATGTTTGATTTCGACTCATTTAGAGAAATAATTTCCACCATCAAGAAAAACAAGCTCCGAACTTTTCTGACAGGGCTTGCCGTCACATGGGGAATCTTCATGCTTATTGTACTATTAGGATTTGCCAACGGATTCCGCAATGCTACCATGACGAATTTTTCGGATAGAGCAACCAACACCATATCGGTGAATCCAGGCTGGACTTCAATGCCATATCACGGCACGCCATCCAACAAAGAAATCAAACTCGACTACCGCGATTACGATCTGATCCGAAGCAAAATAACAAATGTGGAATACCTGTCGCCTCAAATTAGCAAATCCGGCACAATTGCGTACGAAAAGCAATTCGGGTCATGGAGGATGACGGGCGTTTCGCCTGATTTCGCAAGCATCATGAATGTGAAAATACAGGAAGGAAGCGGACGATTCATCAACGAAATCGACATGAAGGACATGAGAAAGGTTATCGTCATCAATTCCGACATGAAAAAGGTGCTTTTCAAAGAAGAAAATCCAATTGGCAAGTATGTGATATCCAACAAAATTGTGTATCAGGTAATCGGGGTTTACGATCGTAAGAATCAATTCAACAACGATTTACCAGCTTATGTCCCATTTTCGACAGCCCAATTGATCTTCAAACAAGGAGGGAATTTTGACCGAATTTCATTCACGGTGAAAGGGGTGAACACGGAAGAGGCAAGCGAAACGTTCGAAAAAACATTGCGTAAAAAAATAGCTGCAATACACCGGTTCGATCCGGAGGACATGTCTGCTATTTATGTTAGAAATACCGCAAAAGATTCAGCCCAAACCGCAAAGATATTGAACATCATCAATCTATTCATCCTCATCATCGGGGCGGCATCACTAGTGGCTGGAATTGTCGGTGTGGGAAACATCATGCTCATCACCGTGAAAGAACGCACACGGGAAATTGGCATCCGCAAAGCCATCGGGGCTTCATCCGGCTCCATTTTGAGGCTGATAATCACTGAGGCCATTTTCATTACCACCGCCGCTGGATATGTAGGCATCGTGCTAGGAACAGCCATCACGGGAGCGATCGGCTTCTTGATCGAAGCCAATGCAACCGGAGATGGGCCATCCATGCTAAAAGACCCGACAGTGGACTTGTTCACAGTGGTTATAGCTACACTTGCCTTAATATTATGCGGAGTAGGGGCAGGATTGATACCTGCGCTGAAAGCCACAAGAGTGAGCCCTATTGAAGCGATGAGGGCGGAGTAGCGAAAACTGAAAAACAAATAGGCGAATTCGCAAACCAAGGGATTTTTAGAGTTTCACGATTTCACGAATAAACAAGAATATGTTCGATTTAGATTACTGGCAAGAAATATGGTCAACCATCAGCCGCAACAAGCTAAGGAGCTTCCTCACCGGATTCGGGGTTTTCTGGGGAATATTCATGCTGGTCGTACTGATTGGCGTAAGCAACTCCTTCAAAGGAGGCATGGCGAAAATCGTGGATGGTTTTTCCCCAAACACCTGTTTTTTTTGGACAGATGCCACAAGCGAACCTTACCAAGGATTCAAAAAAGGGAGACAATGGGACATGAACAACCGCGACATCGAACTTATCCGGCAAAAAGCCAAATCGGTGGAATACATCTCCCCGATGCTGTTTGCAGGATCAGGTAGCAAAAACGTTGTCAACAAACACAAAGCCGCTTCCTATATGGCAAAAGGTGTGTATCCGGCAAATTTTTTGATGGAACGCCCTCATATCAAGTCGGGACGGATAATCAACGAACTGGATATCCAGGCGAGCCGCAAGGTCTGTGTCATCGGTGAAGAAGTTGCCAAAACCTTGTTCAATGAAGGGGAGAATCCAATTGGGCAGAACCTGCGCGTGAATGGCATCTACTTTCAAATCGTTGGCGTAATCTACACTATTTCGAATGTGCAGATTGGCGGATCGATCAACGAAACGGTCTTCCTTCCTTTCAGCACCATGCAAAAGGCATTCAACCAAGGAGATAAAATTCACTTTTTGGCGTGTACCTCAAAACCAGGCATACCTGCCGCACAAGTGGAAGACGAAGTTAGAACCATCCTGAAAGCGGCCCATAAGATTTCGCCGAAAGACGAAAAGGCGGTGGGAGGATTCAACATCGAAGAGATGGTGAAAATGTTCACCTACCTCTTTGCCGGAGTGGATTTCATCGCCTTCTTTGTTGGCTTGGGAGCACTTCTTTCGGGAATCATCGGCATCAGCAACATCATGATGGTCACGGTGAAAGAGCGAACACGGGAAATCGGCGTGCGCAGGGCATTGGGAGCAAAACCGATAACCATCGTGAAGCAAATCATCAGCGAAAGCTTCGTGCTGACTTCTCTGGCCGGGGTGTTTGGCTTTCTGGCAGGAATTGGAATACTTGAACTGGTGGACAAGGCAATGACAGCCGGAGCCATGGATATGAAACTTTTTGTCCCCCCTTTTGTTTCATTCACCACTGCCATATGGGCCATCGTCATCTTGGTTTTATCGGGCATTGTTGCCGGATTGCTACCAGCAACGCGTGCCTTGAAGGTGAAAGCCATTGATGCGATACGAGACGAATAATGCCTGTGCTATGCTAACAAAACAAATATGCCGATTTGCCAATGAGGAAACGATGCTCGCTGCAGCAGATCAGCAACAAAAAAAAATTATAGATTAACGAATATTCAACAACATGAAAAAGTTTTTCAGAATCTTTGCATTGGTGGTATTGGGGCTTATCCTGATTTCTACATTCTACTTTTTGTGGAAAAAATCACAACCGGAAAAAGTTGTTTACCAAATTGAAACGGTAAAAACGGGCACGATAGAAAATTCAATTGTAGCAACGGGAAAAGTTTCCCCACGGGATGAAATTCTTCTTAAACCTCAGATTTCAGGTATCATCACAGAAATCACCAAAGAAGCCGGCGACTACATCACGGCGGGGGAAGTGATCGCAAAAGTGAAAGTGGTGCCGGACATATCGCAATTGAATTCAGCCGAATCAAGGGTGACCGTGGCCAACATCAGCCTCAACCAAGTGAAAACTGAATACGACCGCCAAAAGCAACTTTTCTCGAAAGGAGTAATATCGAAAGAAGATATGGATGCCTCTGAAACATCGTTACGCAAGGCAAAGGAAGAATTAGAGACTTCGAAAGACAACCTCGACATTGTGAAAACCGGTATCTCGAAGAAGACAGCACAATACAGCAACACGCAAATCCGATCCACAATCACTGGTACAATCTTGGACATTCCTGTCAAAGTAGGAAATTCCGTGATCCAAGCAAATACCTTCAACGACGGCACCACCATCGCCACTGTGGCCAACATGAGCGACTTGCTGTTTGTGGGAAAAATTGACGAAACGGAAGTTGGACGTATCCACACCAGCATGCCCATGAAACTTTCCATCGGTGCATTGAACAACTTGAAATTCGATGCCAGCCTCGAATACATCGCACCCAAGGGAACAGAAGAAAACGGTGCTATCTTGTTCGAGATCAAAGGGGCTGCCAAAGTCCCCAATTCGGTAAAGATCCGCGCAGGCTACAGTGCCAATGCCGAGATCGTGGTGGAACAGGCTTCCGACGTGCTCACCGTTCCCGAAAGCTGCATCACGTTCGAAAACAACAAGTCGTATGTGTATGTGCTAAAAACGGCAACCCCTGAGCAAACATTCGACAAACGTGCCGTCACCACTGGCTTGTCGAACGGCATCAGCATCGAAATCAAATCGGGGTTGAAGAAAGGCGAGAAAGTGCGGGGCATAAAAATTGAAAAAGAAGAGAAGAAAGCTGCTGACAAATCCGATAATAAATAAGGTTTGAAGCCCAAGCAGTTTTAATTATAGAATCGAAGATTTGTCATTTGCAAATAAAAGAAATATGAAAACATCAATCATAACCGGCTGCCTGCTCATGCTATTTTCAGCGTCTTTTGCCCAAAAGCAGTGGACCTTGCAGGAATGCATCGACTATGCCACCAAACACAACATCGAAATTCAGCAGCAAGAATTGAAACGCAAGAATGCAGAAATCGGCCTCAACACGGCGAAAAACAGCCGACTGCCCGACTTAACAGCAAGTATAGGCGAGGTAGTCAGCTTCGGGAAGACACTCAATGCAAATGGAACCACAACATATAAGAATACAACTTCTGGTACAACTTCTGGTTCACTCGCGTCCAGCATTTCGTTATTCAACGGATTCAGAACCAGCAACGAGATCAAGGCTCAGGAATTGAACCTGCTCTATGCCCTCGAAGGCTTGGCTAAAGCAAAAGATGATTTGGCCTTGAACGTAGCAGTATATTACTTGGACGTGCTTTTCAAGCAGGAAATATTGCGCGTGTACAAAGAGCAAGAAAAACTTTCCGCCTTGCAAATACAACGCACGCAAGAACTGAAAGACGCAGGAAAAGTGCCTGAATCGCAGCTTTTTGACATGATATCGCAACACGCCACCAACCAAAAGAATGTGGTCACAGCTGCCAATAGTCTAAATACAAGTATCTTGGATCTAACCCAGGTCTTGAATATTCAAAGTCCTGAAGGTTTCGACATTGTAATCCCTGACATAAAAGACGTTGTTTCCGAAAATACGGCAAGCATCCAGCCACCCCATAACATTTATGCAAATGCGATTGCCATAAAGCCCGTAGTGAAGCAGGCGGAGTACAACGTGAAGTACACTGAGAAAAACCTCAAAATCGCTCAATCCGCCTACTACCCCCAACTGAGCCTATCGTTGGGCATTGGTGCAGGATATTATAGCACGTCTAGTGAAAGTTTTATACAGCAATTGAAAAACAGCCGTGGAGAGAACATTTCATTGAATCTAAGCATCCCTATTTTCAACCGCTTTGCCACCCGTAACAGCGTCCGCACAGCTCGCAACGAGATACTCAACAGCCAGTTAACGTTGGAGAGCGTAAAGCAGTCCCTCTATAAGGACATCCAGCAGGCTTATTACAACGCCGTGGGTGCACACGCAAAATACGAATCCACGCAAAAAGCGGTAGCTGCTGCGGAAATTGCGTTCAGCTACACGAAAGATAAATACGCCGTGGGCAAAGCCACCGTGTTTGAATACAATGAGTCGCAAACGAAGCTAATCAGCAGCCAATCAGATTTGCTGCAAGCCAAGTACGACTACATTTTCAGAGCAAAGATTTTAGATTTCTATAATGGTAAAGAAATAGTACTGTAGGGATACAGGATTCTACCAAGTTGATTTAACATTAAATATATGTGCGGCAGGGTGCTTGTGAAAGTCCCCTGCTTTGTTTTTGCAAGCTAGATCAAATCTTTGTAATTCGTGCCATATAAGTTTTCATTTCACGCAGAGACCTCAAAGGAAAAACACGCAAGGCACGCAGAGAAAATTGTGACCGGATGAACAAGAGAACAAGTGACCCTGTAATTCAGTGATTCGATCATTCATCATTGAAGGGACGGTTGCATTTTCAGCCTAAAAGCTGTACCTTTGTCGGTTCAAAATCAAAGCTATAAAATGTCCCACAAAAACAGTATATTCATCAAGGGTGCCCGCGTCAACAACCTCAAAAACATTGACGTGGAAATACCCCGGAACAAATTCATCGTCATCACCGGCCTTTCCGGCTCGGGAAAGTCTTCCTTAGCTTTCGACACCCTCTATGCAGAAGGACAACGCCGCTACGTGGAGAGTCTTTCGTCGTATGCACGGCAATTCTTGGGACGAATGAACAAGCCCGAAGCCGACTACATCAAAGGAATTCCGCCTGCCATCGCCATCGAGCAAAAGGTGAATTCCCGGAATCCCCGCTCCACAGTGGGGACTTCCACCGAAATTTACGAATACCTCCGGTTGCTGTTTGCCCGAATAGGGAAAACCATTTCTCCGGTGTCGGGTCAAGTGGTGAAGAAGAATCAAGTGAGCGACATCGTGCGCCAAATGCTGGGCTACCCCGAAGGTACACGCTTCGTGGTGCTGACTAAAATCTTGTTGAGAGAAGAACGAACCATACGGGAGCAATTGGAAATCCTTCAGAAAGAAGGTTTTTCACGAGTGGAACTGGATGGAGAGATGATTCGGATTGACGAACTGCTATCATCCAAAAAAGACATCAATCCTGAGAAAGTGCTGTTGGTGATCGACCGTTTGAGTGCCGACAAGGACAATGCTTCCATCAGCCGCTTATCGCAATCTACCGAAACGGCTTTTTACGAAGGCGACGGACTCTGTATTCTCCGATTTTATACAGAAACAGGAACGGAGGAATTCTCCTATTCCAAAAAATTCGAGGCAGACGGCATGGAGTTTGAAGAACCAACAGACTTGATGTTCAGTTTCAACAGCCCGGTAGGTGCCTGTCCAAAGTGCGAGGGCTTTGGCAGGGTGATTGGTATTGACGAAAACTTGGTGATCCCCAACAAAAGCCTTTCGGTGTATGAGGAAACGGTTGTATGCTGGCGAGGTGAAAAAATGTCGGAGTGGAAAAACCAATTCATACATGCTGCGGCAAAACATAATTTCCCTATACACCGTCCTTATTTTGAATTGACCGACAAGGAAAAAGATTTGCTTTGGAAAGGTGCGCCGGGAGTGGAAGGCATCAACGATTTTTTCAAGATGCTGGAAGAAAACCAGTACAAAATCCAATACCGGGTGATGCTGGCTCGCTACAAGGGGAAAACTGTGTGCCCAGACTGCCGTGGCTCGCGCTTGAAACCACAAGCCTTGTATGTGAAAATCGGAGGAAAATCGATTGCCGACCTAGTATTGATGCCTGTCACTGAATTGCAACGGTTTTTCCACGAACTTGAACTCGACGAAACAGACACAGCCATTTCCAAACGGTTGCTGACCGAAATACACAGCCGGATCCGCTTCCTGGTGCAAGTGGGCTTGGGCTATTTGACCCTGAACAGGCTTTCGAACACCCTTTCGGGAGGGGAAAGCCAGCGTATCAACTTGGCTACCTCGCTTGGAAGCAGCTTGGTGGGATCGCTCTACATCCTGGACGAACCCAGCATTGGACTTCATTCACGGGATACCGATTTGCTGATCGATGTGCTACGCGAGTTGCAGGCTCTGGGAAACACCGTGGTAGTGGTGGAACACGACGAGGAAATCATCCGTGCCGCCGACTACATCATCGATATTGGACCCAATGCGGGGCGATTGGGCGGCGAAGTGGTTTATCAGGGAGATATTTCCGGACTTGAAAAAGGGACAAACAGCCACACCGTGCGCTACCTCAACGGCGAAGATCAGATTGACCTGCCTGCTTTCCGCCGTAAGTGGAACAACTACATAGAAATACAGGGTGCGAGGCAAAACAACCTGAAAAACCTGAACGTCCGCTTCCCTCTCGGAGTGATGACCGTTGTCACCGGAGTGAGCGGTTCGGGAAAGTCGTCGCTTGTGCGTGATGTGCTTGTCAATGCCTTGCAACGACACTACAACGGCAGCAGCGAACAACTCGTATTGTTCAACCAGCTAGGCGGAGATTTGCACCTCATCAAGAGCGTGGAATCGGTGGATCAAAATCCCATCGGCCGCTCCTCACGGTCCAATCCGGTGACCTACATGAAGGCTTACGACGAAATCCGCAAGCTCTTTTCAGAACAACCCTTGTCGAAACAAATGCGTTTCACACCCGCTTATTTCTCGTTCAACGTGGAAGGTGGTCGTTGCGAAGAGTGCAAAGGTGAAGGAACCATCACGGTGGAAATGCAGTTTATGGCAGACATCACCTTAGAATGTGAATCGTGCCATGGACGACGATTCAAGGACGATGTGCTGGACGTAGTGTATCGGGGAGCAAGCATCTTTGATGTGCTGGAAATGACCATCCATCAAGCCATTGAGTTTTTCTCTCAAGGGAAAGGAAGCATCGAAAAGAAAATCGTGAAACGGCTGCAACCGTTGCAAGATGTCGGTTTAGGGTACGTTAAGCTTGGACAATCTTCTTCCACTTTGTCGGGTGGTGAAAACCAACGCGTCAAACTGGCCTATTACCTCGGGGAGGAAAAATCAGAACCTACACTTTTTATTTTTGACGAACCTACTACCGGACTCCATTTCCACGACATCAAGACCTTGCTAAAAGCTTTTGATTCGCTGCTGGAGCGCGGACACACCATCATCATCATCGAGCACAACATGGATGTCATCAAATGTGCCGACCATGTGATCGACATTGGCCCTGAAGGGGGAGAAAAAGGTGGAAGCATCGTCTGCCAAGGCACACCGGAAGAAGTAGCGGCCTGCAAGGCTTCTTATACGGGAAAATTCTTGAAAGAGAAATTACGGGTTTAACGTGGGTTCAAGAAAAATAGCCGATTAACTACTGAATATCTGGCAAAATTCGGGCAGAGTCTATTCATCAACAAAAGATATTTTTATGAAAAAGAAGATTCTATTAGGATACAACTTCGACAGAGCAGGATTTAAGGTTCTGGAGGAAAACTTCGAGTTGATTTACCCAGAGAAACAATATTTTCAAAAGGAGGAATTGCTTCATTTGATAGCTGATGCAGATGTATTAGTTCCTAATTTCGGGTATCGGACCGACAAAGAAATCATTGATTGTGGAAAAAATTTAAAGCTGATCGCAAACTTTGGGGTTGGATACGACAACATCGATGCGGAATATGCAGCCTCGAAAGGCATTGCCGTTACCAATACGCCAAATTCTGTGCTGGAACCCACAGCCGAACTCTGCTTTGCTTTGATACTGGCGACAGCACGCCGTATCGGATTCTACAACTCTGCCTTGCGTACACAGGAAGGGCTTCGTTGGGGACTCTACAACAACCTCGGCACCTCCCTATATGGCAAGACGCTCGGAATATTTGGGATGGGACGCATCGGACAAGCTGTTGCCCGCAGAGCCATTGCTTTTGGCATGAATGTAATATACAACAATCGCCGCCCACTCGATGCCTCCATCGAAAGCAGATACAATGCGAAATTTGTTGATTTCGAATCGCTGCTCCAGCTATCGGATGTTATATCCATCAATGCACCCGCCACCTCCGAAACATTCCATCTATTTGGTAGCAATGCTTTCTCGAAGATGAAAAGCAACGCCTTGCTCGTGAATGTGGCAAGAGGCAGCCTCGTGGATGAAAAAGCATTGATCGAGGCACTTCAAGAAGGGAGAATTGGTGGTGCAGGACTCGATGTGTTCGAGAATGAACCTAAAATATCACCCGAATTATTTGACCTTGAAAATGTCATCCTCACTCCGCATGCTGGGACAAAAACAGTGGAAAGCCGATTGGAAATGCAACACGAAGTAGTTGGAAATATTTTAGGCTTCTTCGCAGGAAAACAAATATCTCGTGTAAATTGATTTATTTAACATCTATTCCTAAACATTCTACATGCGGGGTTGTTATAAATAAAATCATTAACAAAAAAAATCATGGGTAGTTTTAAAGAAGTTGTTCAAAATAGACGTTCTTTTTATGCTTTAAGCGACAAGTCTCCTATTTCGGACAAAGAGATTCAAGACATCGTAGAATTTGCTATTCTGCATGTACCCTCGTCTTTTAACTCTCAGACAGCACGAGCAGTAGTTTTGTTAGGCGACCAGCATCGCCGCTTGTGGGAAATAACCAAAGAGACGCTTAAGGCTATCGTTCCAGAAAGTGCATATCCTGCAACAGAAGGAAAAATCGATAATTCTTTCGCATCAGGTTATGGCACCGTTCTTTTCTATGAAGACAAAGCCGGAGTAAGGGCTTTGCAAGAAAAATTCCCGGCATATAGCGACAACTTTCCCGTTTGGTCGCAACAATCGTCGGCCATGCATCAATTCACGATTTGGGCATTGCTGGAAGAAGCTGGATTTGGAGTTTCGCTTCAACACTACGGCAATCTGATCGTGGAAAAAGTATCGAAAGAATGGAAGATTAGTCCGGATTGGGAACTGATTGCTCAAATGCCTTTTGGCCTGCCTTTGGAGCAACCAGGAGAAAAAGAGTTCCTTCCTGTAGAAGAAAGAGTTTTTGTTTTCAAATGATAAATTGAGTTTGATTGATGAGAGTTGGCAAACCCGTTGTCAGCTCTCATTTCTCTTGTTTGCACCTATAGCATGCACATGTGCTAAAACAGCTTTTATATCTCCATACGAAAATTCCTCACCCACCTCCTGCCGAACTGCTCCCAACGAGGCATTGGCCGGAAGATGACGTACCAGCGGCAGCAACTTTTTCACTTTCGCTTCATCCACCAACTCAAAAATGGAAACCTCGCCCGAAACAACAAATTCACACAAATGACTTTGAATGGTGGTCAATGTCAAGTTTCTTGCTTGTGCCACTTCCGTCAACGATTTCTTACTTTTAAATAGTTCGAAGGTCAATTTCGCAGAATCGCCTTTTTGAGGCCTTGGAGTACTTTCTGAAGTAGATTTTCCCGGGAACTTCCTTTTTTCAGGAGAAGAAATCTTTATAGGAATCGGATTTTCCGGGGACAGCAAGGTCTCGCCATAATACACGGCATCCATTTTTGAAATAAAGGCAAATAGGCTCTCGTAGATCTTACGGGAATTTTTCAAATACAATTTGACTTTCGAGGCATGCTGCAACGAAGCCAAATGATTTTCCATCGGGCGTAATACTTTTTCAACGAAATCCTGCTTGAAAAAGGCCACAGCCTTGCCCACCCTATCCCGTAGAATCTGAATTCGATTTTCTTCGGATGTATCCGCACGCAAGATCTCATCCAACTGCTGGCGAAATTTGTCCGCTACAGATATTTCGGTCATGACAGCCGAACGAATTTGGTAAGCAGCGGCCATCGCTTCCTCTTCATCGGGTAGTTTCTTCGACTCTATCAATTCACGGAATGAGTCAACCAATCTCAAGGCAGGTAGCCATTCGAAGGAACGCTTCAAGCTCGTGCTGCAATAGTGCGGCTTTTCCTGAGCAATCAAGTCCTCAATTTTTTCAGGAATGGCTATCAACTCCGAAAAAGCAGAAATGTCCTCGTTGGAAGTCACGGCTTTGGGTTCTATCCGCGAATGAAGCACAATCCCGTCAAGCGAAGTGCAACGACTCAACGCAACATACACCTGCCCGGCGGCAAAAGCTTGTCCGGCATCAATGACCACCCGGTCGAAAGTGAGGCCTTGGCTTTTATGAATCGTGATCGCCCAGGCCAACCGCAAAGGGTATTGGCTAAACGAACCAATCTCCTGCTCTTCTATCTCACCAGCCTCATTCATGGAATAGCGAATATTTTGCCACGTTTCCGGCTCCACCTCCATCTCTTCGCCATCCTCAAAGCGGACAAAGATGCTATCTGGTTTTACAACAGTCACTTCCGCCAGCTTTCCGTTGTAATAACGCTTCTTGTCGCTCGAATCATTTTTGACAAACATCACTTGTGCCCCCACCTTGAGACGCAGGTTCATTTCTGTCGGCAACGAGCTATCTGAAAACTCGCCTTTCACCGAACCGTGAAACACCTCTGTTCTACCAGATAGCTTCGCCAATTCATCTTCGTTGATGCGGTCGGTGCGGTAGTTGTGGGTGGAAAGCACCACATATTTGTTTTCGCGAGTCAGCTGGAAGTTGGGTTGATACCGTTTGTTGAGAAACTGAAAGTCGTCCGCAGTAGCTGCATTCACGCGGATTCGGTTCAGAATATCCACAAACGATTGCTCCGTCTGGCGATACACCTTGGTAAGCTCCACGCACACGGGCAAATTATTTTTCAGCACTTGCGCATCAAAGAAAAACGGGGATGCGTAGTGCGGCTTCAACTTTTCCCATTCGTCGTTGTGTACCACCGGCGGCAACTGAAACAAGTCACCGATAAAAAGCACCTGCACACCACCGAAAGGACGAGAATTGCCCCTGAAACGTTTCAGGGTTACATCTATCGCATCCAGCGTATCAGCACGAAGCATGCTGACCTCGTCGATAATCAACAATTCCAATTCACGAAACATCTCCACTTTCGATTTGCGAACACGAAAATGGTAATCTAACTTTCGCCGACCTTCAAAGTCGGGAACAAAAGCCTCGAATGGCAATTGGAACAGAGAATGCAGAGTGACTCCTCCTGCATTGATCGCCGCCACGCCCGTAGGAGCCGCCACAATCACCTGCTTGCGAGTATGCTTGCGGATGTAGTGGAGGAAAGTAGTTTTGCCCGTTCCAGCCTTTCCCGTGAGGAAAATATTCTGATAGGTGAACATCACCAAATCGGCAGCCAGTCGGAAAGTGTCGTTGTGTGAAGTGGTCATAATCTCGGATAGTAATGGACAATGTTTGTTTATGAAAACCAAATATAAGGGAAAATTTAAAGAATCGCAAGGAACAAGTAACATCCTTGCCGGTTGATTAGGTTCAAAGGCTATTTTTCTGAAAAGCGAAATGCCGGAGCACACCTCGGCTGCTCCAGCATTTTCAGCTTTTGAATTCAAAATGCTTTGTTACAACTTCGCCTTCACCGCATCCACCAATTCCTGATACTGTGCATCACTCAAATAAACCTTGCTTGGATTCATTTGGAATACAGTTCCGTAATCAGGGCCATCCACATACTTGGGGACCAAATGAAAATGGAGATGGGAAAGCTTGTCGGAATAAGCCCCGTAATTGATTTTCTCGGGTTGAAAAACCTGATCCATCGCACGTGTCACTTGAGCCACATCGGCCATAAACGCATTTCGGTCATTGTCATCAAGTTCGAACAAATCGTTCACATGGTCTTTATAGGCCACCAGGCAACGGCCTTGATAGGTTTGTTCTTTGAATAGGAAAACTCGCGAAACTCGAAGTTGGGCTATCTCGATCATCAGGCTGTGAAGGGTTTCATTGTTTTGGCAATAAAGGCATTCTTTGGGATCACTTTTCATGATATATCGTTTTGTTGATTATGGATGTAAAAATAACCATTCTGAAGCAAACACAAGGTGGCTATTTTGATTATTTTAGCGCAAATAATGATTTTTTTACTAATAATTTGCTAAAGCTATACTGAAAGATAAATACTAAAACAATACATTTGCATAAATAAATTAACATACACCTATCCTTACTTGGTATGAAGATTGTTTGCTTGAAGCTCGTGCTTTTGCTGTTTATTATAACTTTCATTACAGCCATTACAGCCATGCCCGCTTATTCCCAAAATTTTTCAGGAAAAATCATCAATCAAGCGGAAGGACAGCCTGTGATGGGTGCAACGATCCTGATCCGGGAAACCAAGCAAGGGGTCGCGTGCGACCAAAGTGGCGAATTTCAGGTAAAGTTGAAGCCAGGGTCTTATCATGTGGATTATCGCTGCCTCGGCTACGAAACATTCTCAGATATCGTGCAAATCCCTGCAAATGATAAAATTTATCGGAAGATCCAATTGAAAGCAAAAGATTTCAACTTGCAGGAGGTGGTTGTCGCAAACAAAGAAGATCCGGCTTACGAAATCATGCGCAAAGCCATTGCCAAAACTCCATTCTACCAAAAAATAGTGAAGGAATACGAAGCGGAATGCTACATCAAAGGCAACATGGAACTCACCAAAGTGAATAAAATGTTGGACAAGCTGAGCGGAGATGAAGACGGAGTGAAGACTTCCGAATACAAGGACAAATTGTTCGTACAAGAGTCTTTCAGCACGGTCAAGTTCACGGCACCCGACAAATACGAGCAAACCGTTAAAGCTTTCAAAAGCAGCATTCCCGACAACAAGAGCCCGAAAGAAACAATCGGACTTGTCACCAGTTCACTCTATTTGCCCCGATTTATGGGGTGCATCTCACCTCTCAACCCGAAAGCTTTTGGCTATTATAGATTCCGTTACGAAGGTTTTTCTGACGAAAACAGCGAAAACATCAATAAAATAAAGGTCATTCCCAAGCTCAAAGATCCTGAACTATTTTCCGGCTACATTTACATCGCCGACAACAGTTGGGACATTCGCAACGCCGACCTATCTTCTTCGGCGTATGGCATTGACCAACATTTCGTGATTAGCTACGGCAAGTTGAGCGAGGCAGTTTATTTGCCAACAGCTTTCAACAACTACGTGACGGCAAATATTCTCGGTTACGGAGGCAATTTCAGCTACCATTCCTCCATCAAATACACTAATTTGGTGGTGAATGATTCCGTCCGCAACGAAATAAAGCCACTGCCAATAAAGAAAAAGAAAAATCTCAACTTGAGCCTTCTGCCTGACAGGTATAAGAAAACAGCGGACACGTTGGCCACCAAACGCGATTCAGCTTATTGGAAAGACATTCGAAACGTTCCTCTGAACCAAAAAGAGATAGAAAGTTTTGCGAAAAAAGATTCGGTGCAATTGCATCTGGATTCGCTCCGCAAGAAAAAGACAGATGCCAAATTTCAAAGCTCCGACATTGTCATGGGCGGACAAATCGGCGGTGATTCTACGAAATGGACGTTCAATTACGGCGGAATTATCGGGGCGCTTCGCGATTACAATTTTGTGGATGGATTCGAACTTGGGCAAAAGATATCGGTGACGACCAAGCTCGGAAAGACAAATAAATTGCAGATTTCTCCCGACATCTATTACACCACCGCCCGAAAATCTTTGGCCTGGAAAACGGACATTGGCCTTTCGTATGCGCCCATGCGCATCGGCAAGTTGGCTCTCTCATTTGGAGATGTGGCAACAGACTTCAATCCTGAAGGGCCAACTCGCTTGGACAATGCCTTCAGTTCGCTAATTCGTCAGAGTAACATCGTGATGTTCTACCGCAAAAAATACGCTGAAATAAGCAATCAAGTTGACCTAAGCAATGGATTGAGGCTCTCTACAAACTTGGCTTTTGAGAGAAGGTCTCCTCTCGAAAACAACACCACGTTTGCCCTATTTAAACGAAAAAAAGACATAACGGAAAACCTTCAAAGTCCCGATTTTTCTGATTTGGCTTCTTATACCGTAGGCTTGGAATACACTCCAGAACATTATTATACCGTATCAAACGGACGCAAAGAGTACGAATATTCCAGTTTCCCAACCTTCAAACTCAATTATAGTGAAGGATTTTCATCTATTTGGAGCAACAATAGCCACTTTCGCAAATTGGATGCCTACATCACGCAACAATTCAAGACAAGCCTTTTCAGCAGCATCAGCTATGGACTCAACGGAGGTTCGTTCTTGGGAAAAACCGACCGGATGAATTTTGCCGATTACAAATTTTTCAATACATCGGGGGATTTTTGGCTCACGCAGAAAAGGCCGCTCACCACTTTCATGTTCTTGAATCCATACAGTTCTGCCACAAACAATTATTGGCTTTCCACCAAAATCGGTTATAGCAGCAAGTACATCTTCTTGAAATACTTGCCATTTCTACAGGGAAAACTCTTCAATGAATCGGTGCAACTGAAATACCTCTACACCCCCAACCAAAAGAACTACCTGGAGGCCGGATATTACATCGATTTATTCAAGCTGATGAATTTGGGGGTGAACGTTTCTTTCGACAAAATGAAGTATGATAGTTGGGGAATAAGGTTCGCCATGCCAATAGAATTACTGAAAAGAAAATAGGGACAAAGTCTCGGTTTTAGGAAACTGCAGACTTTCTAATTCAAGTAAAGAACCTTTAATTAATAAGTAGTGGAAATAATTAGTTGTCGTAAAATCAATTCGGTCAAAAGTGCCATCCGTTGCTTGTTTGCAAATTGACAGATTGGCTAATCCGCTCAAAAAACACGACAATCTATTGTGGCCACCACTTAGTGCTATTTTTTTAGTGATTAAGTGATTATTTTTAACAAAAAGGACACCACAAAGTTCTACCTATTTCTCCTATCTTTGAACTCCAAATCAGAATTTGCACCTATCCGAATCGACGAGGTGCTTTTGCCCAAGCAGTAGAACAATCCATTAGATCCACCATCATTTTTTTTGTATATGAATAAATATCTTGCAACGCTACTTCTCTTGTCGTTTTTCAGTTTGTCACGCACTCATGCCCAAGAAAGCTACCGGGTGAATTACAAAGTGACATACAACGGAAAACCTGTTCCATCGCAGTCTCCGGTAGTTATCGGAAACAGACAAGAAACCCTGATCACGAGCAATGCCATATTAACAAATACCGGTTCAATCCCTTATCAGGAATCGGTCATCGATGCTTCCAACAGCTATCTCTACACGCTGGCAACCTTGAAGCCGGGAGCTCTGATCGCGATGTTGGATTCCACTGCCCTCAAAAATCAAACCTTCGAACTCACAAATGAGACGAAACAAATTGCAGGCTACACTTGCCGGAAGGCCAAAACGACGGTCAATTCAAATCGCATCGAGCTATGGTTCACAAACGAGTTACCGCTGAAAGGATCTCCCTCAGTCTTGGGCAGCAAGCTCGGGCTGGTGCTGGAATTTTCACGCAACGGGGATTATGTGATCACCGCCGAAAAGGTGGAAAAAACCACAAACAGCCCGCACCTCGTGCTGAGCCAGGTCAAAGCCTTGCCTCTTGTGAATGCCCTCACTTACAACGAGCTGCTATGGAAAAGCCGCTACACAACGATTCCCGTTTTAGAAAAGGCCCGTTTGAATTTTTCGGGTGAAACCCCGACCAGCGATTCCTTACTCGCATTCAGGCAAGGACTCGCGCAAGTGAAAAGGATCAAGTTTCCAAAGTTCAAACCGGGAAGCCGTATTTTTCTGGATGTAACTCAAAAATCCCTTGGCGATGCCTACGACCGCACAGGAACGGTCTTTCTAATACCAGCGTCGAAAATCAAGACAGAAAACGGCAAGTTGGTTTACATCGGAGAAAAGGGCAAAGAAAAAGACTTTGCCATCGCCTCGCCAGGCTACGAACCGAATGTCGAATTGATGCGCTTCTTCACCTCTTTCGGGGCAGGCCTTGCTCAAGCAAACGGCTTTCAAATCAAAGGGAAAGAATGGGCGCAAGAAAATTTCTTCCGGCAAGAGGTCACCGACATCGCATCGCTGCTATCGGGGGAAGAGATATACCTTGGCGTTCAAATAGAGAACTACGATGCCAAAGGGCATTTGGTGAGTGCCAACCTGACGATACACCAAGAGGAGACCGCATCTACCTTTGAAAAGGTGATACCGCTTTTCAATTCCCTCGACGTGTTTGAAGCAAAAGGAGACGAACTACGCAACCTATTCAAGGGCAAAGAAGGCCTGAAGATGACCTTCACCCTGGACAAGCCCTTGAAAAATGCCCGGATACGTTTTCTCACTACCGGTCATGGAGGCTGGGAAAACGGCGACGAATACTTAAGAAAACCAAACACACTCTATCTCAACGGCGTAAAGGTGTTTGAAGTGATTCCTTGGCGCGAGGATTGTGGCTCTTACAGGATGCAAAACCCGATTTCGGGCAACTTTGCCAATGGGCTTTCTTCCTCCGACTACAGTCGTTCCAATTGGTGTCCTGGCACAATCACGAATCCATACTACATCGAATTGGGAGACCTGAAAGCTGGCACGCATACACTTCAACTGATTATTCCGCAAAACCCCGACGAAGGGCCAAGCTATAGCCAATGGAATGTATCGGGCGTGTTGATCGGGAAAGAATAAGTTTCAGACTTCTCGGAAACGCCCTTTGCTTACTCGATGCCATGCCCGTTAGCGGCAATTAGGCCGCCAACATCCAGGAAAAGATTAAAATAGAAATGCTGCATCGTGTTGATGCAGAAAAGCTGCCGACCCTGTTTTTACCCGGCTTGGAGAGTCCGTTGAGCGTGGTCCACGACGAGATTCTACTAAAAGAAAAGCCCCTGCTTTTCAACCCCGCAATCATCCGCTTAAGCTTTTTATGAACATTCATTTTGACCGCTTAAATATTTAAAAAGATGTTGTTCTTAGAAAAGAGTTTATATAGTCGAGCCTTAAAAAGCCCATTTTAGATTTATACTATTGTTGATTTGCTAAATACCCAGGGAGAATTATTTCAGCGTGTCCCGCAACAATATATCGCATCTTTCTTAGGGGTATCTCCTGAAACCTTAAGCAGAATAAAATATAGGGTATTCAACAAGAAAAATTCTTGACGATAGTCAAGAGAATTTAGGGATATAACCTCTAACTTTGCGAGAAAAAAGATGAATACAAAGAATGTTTTAGTAGCTGGAGCAACAGGATATGTAGGCAAATTTATAACTCAAGAATTGATTGAAAGTGGTTATAATACAAAAACACTTGTTCGCAATAAAGAAAAGATTAAAATTAAAGCTCCAAACATTGAAATTGTAGAAGCACAAGTAACCAAACCCGAAACACTAACGGACATATGCAAAGGTGTTGATGTAGTAATTAGCTCGGTTGGAATTACAAGACAAAAAGATGGATTAACATATATGGATGTGGATTATCAAGCAAATGCAAATTTGATTGATGAAGCAAAAAGATGCGGAGTAAAAAAGTTCATCTACATTTCAGTTTTAAACGGAGACAAGCTTAGGCATCTAAAAATCTGTGATGCTAAAGAGAAATTAGGAGATTATCTAAAATCTTCCGGAATGGATTACTGCATTATTCGTCCAAATGGATTTTTCTCGGATATGGGGGATTTTCTAAAAATGGCTAAAGGAGGAAAAGTATATCTTTTCGGAGATGGAAAACTAAATCCAATTCATGGGAGAGATTTAGCCAAAGAGATTGTTAAAGCTATCGGCCAACAGGAAAAAGAAATAAACATAGGTGGACCCGACTTGCTTTCCCAAAATGAGATCGCAGAATTAGCATTGAAAGCATATGGGAAAACAGCCAAGATCGTTCATCTACCTGATTGGATAAGAAAGTTAGCTCTTTGGAGTATTAGGACATTTACCAGTTCAAAAACATACGGCCCAATTGAATTTTTTATGACAACGATGGTTATGGATATGGAAGCGCCACAATTTGGTCGAGAAAAATTAGAAGATTTCTTTAATCAAGAAGCAAAGAATAAAGAAAAATAGGCACAAGCTACATCATTTGAGAAAACCGACCACATAAAAGAAGCAATCAAAAGCCGAAACTACCAGACGACACCACAGTTCTTGATAGGTGAACAACCTACACCTTGGTATCAGGTTCAAAAAACACCCACAAAACTTTAGGAAAGACGGCCCGAAGAGCCTTCTCGCAAGCATTGATTTCATTAATAAGTAGTTCGGCACTTTCCATATTGGCCATTTTCACTTTCACAGCCACCATAATCTGCTCGCCCAACTGGATCGTGATCAAATTATACACCTGTTCTATTTCCTGCCGATTTTCCAAAAATGACTGGATATCATTGCGCACCGTTTCATCCGCACTTTCACCGATCAATAACCCCTTCACTTTCGTCGCAAGAAAAAACGATACCACAACTAGCAACGCTCCGATTCCAATACTTCCGATGGCATCGTAAACAGGATTTCCCGTCACACTTGCCAACACAATGAATATCAAGGCAAAAAACAAACCCAACAAGGCTGCCACATCTTCACCCAAAACAACAACCAATTCACTCTGACGGGTATTTTTCACCCACCTCCAGAGGCTTTCGCCTTTCCTTACGGTCTTGATCTGTTTCAAACAGCCCATCAAAGAAGCGGCCTCAAGCGCCATGCTGACCAGCAACACTGCGATAGCTATCAGGGGACTGTTGACGGATTCTGTTGAATGTATTTTGTGAATACCCTCATAGATCGAAAACAATCCTCCCATGCTGAAAAGCATCAGAGCCACAATAAAAGACCAAAAATAAATGGACTTGCCATAGCCTAGCGGATGCTTGCTGTCTGGCTTTCTTTTGGAAACCTTCAGTCCCATAAAGAGCAGCAACTGGTTGCCACAATCGGCAAACGAGTGAATTGACTCGGCCAACATCGAGCCTGACCCCGTGATGATAGCAGCGGCTGTTTTAGTGATGGCAATGCCCAGATTGGCAGATAATGCAAAAATTATCGATTTGACGGATGCACTTTGATGAGACATGATGAATTGATTAAGACTGCAAAAGTAATAATTTCAACATCCATTCAGGTGTGTCCTCCAACAATAATTCGCATAATCTTTAAATTCAAAACCACAAACCGGATCAGTTGCCAAATGATATTTCGCCGCCAAAAAAGGGTAGTTTTACTTGGAAAAGGGGGATACGATTCATCGTTATAGCCCCGGACAATATTTTTTCCCATAGAATTTTAAATTTAATTTTTAGTTGGAACATTTCCTTATTCTGGGATTAACCACCAGAAAGGACGTGCCTTAGCCTTGTAAATGAACATATAGTGCAAAAGAAGTTTAATCCAATGTCCGGCCAAACCAGCCTCTCCCACTGTATAGGAAATATCACGTCCCCATTGGGGATATTTTTTCCAATCAGGAACAATCGGAAAAACGGTCATCGTTGCAGCATTTCCCTTAAAGAAGCTATAACCGGCCGACACCACACATGCCGCACCCATCTTCCCCATCGATGCCCGATGTTTGAATTCTGCCACATTATGCTTTATCATATCCACAATATTCAATGCAACCACTTTGCCTATAACCCCCGACGGCATTCCCGTGCGAGGAGGTGCCGGTGTTATTAGCGTGCCATTGGGGCTTTTCATCGGCTTCGAAATCTGGTGAGGCGGAGCAAAGGCAATGCCTGGGGCGAAAATATTTTGGTAAGTTGGGTTTTGGTAGGTGGAAGGCCAATCATCCGCACTCCATTCCTCAAACGGCTTACTAGAATAATCTGCATCAACTTTCATAAAGCCAGACGGCGCAAAAAGCAGGGTTGTTATGTCAGTCCCCGATTTATCGTAGGCTTTCATGCCAGCTCCGGCAAATGCTGGAATAAGCATCGCAAAATCAAAGTCAATGATTTTGGATTCACCGTCAAGCGTTTCGTAATGGATAACATTTTTTTCAATCTTGTTGACCCCGGCCCTCTTGATCCAATGAATTCCGTATTCGGCAAAAATGGATTCGCTGAAAACTTTCGTAGGGGTAATGTACCCGCCCCTTTTCACAAAAGCTCCACCCATCCCGAAATCCCCAATCTCATATTCATTGGAAATCCATGTGATATTTGCCTTCTCTTGCAAGCCGAGCTCCTTCAACAAATGGGACACATTCAGGGCATATTCGAAAGCAGCTCCCTGGCAAGTAGCAGCGGGGTGTCCCGTCCCAATTACCAAGTTTAGTTTTTCGCCATTTTTCATCCGGGTGATGCAATGTTTCAGAGCTTCCCATGTATCCACCGCATGGTCACTTGAACATACGGAGTGTGTGAAGAATTTTGGGCCTAAACCCTCTGTGGCTTCAAAATTCAATTTAGGCCCCGTTGCATTCACCAAATAGTCATAGGTGATTTTCTCGGTTTCTCCAGCTTGTACAGTTCCTGTGTATTGGATTGTCACAAATGCGTTTCCTTCGTCTAAATCGCCATCTGGGTGAATCGAAAGGGCTTTTGCTTGTCTGTAAACAATACCTAAACGATCATAAACTGGCTTTAACTTAAATCTCACTTGCCCAATTTTCATTTTACCTACTCCAACCCAAATGTTGGAGGGAATCCACTGGTAGTATTCGGAAGGACTGACCACGATCACTTCGTGCTTTTTCCCAAGCTTCTTTTTAAGAAATGTAGCGGTAGTATGCCCCGAAATTCCAGCTCCAAGAATTACTATTTTTGCCATGGTATTAATATTATAAGTATAATTCTCCAATTTGGATTCCACAAATATACAAATAATTTCCAATGAAATAATATTCCAATGGAAATAATATTAATAAAAGGAATAACATCCCAATCGTTGAGAGACCAACAGGCCAAGTAGCTTTCCAAGCTCATTCAAAAATATCTGCCGGATATTCTATCTTTTCTAGAAACAGGGCATGTCCAGGAACAGATGCACCTGCCACGCATCGGTTTTTAGCTTCAATAATCCTTCGCATTCCTATCTCGTCCAACCTTCCCCTGCCACCTTCAAGCAGAGTGCCCACGACAGCCCGCACCATATTGCGCAAAAATCGGTCGGCTTTAATCGTAAACACAAGATTATGCGGATCCACTTGCACCCATTCCGCTTTACTTATTAGGCAATTATTCGTTTTTACATCTGTATGCAGTTTGCTAAAGCTTGTGAAATCTTCGTATTCGAAAAGAATCTGAGCCAGACGGTTCATCGTTTCCACATCAAACGGAAAATGATTGAGATATTTCAATTCGTGGGCGAATGGATCTTTTTGGTCGGTAATGTAATATTTGTATTCGCGGGAAATGGCATCAAACCGTGCATGCGCATCAGCCTTCACTGCCACTGCTCGGTCAACACCAATATCTTTAGGCAAAACACGGTTCAACTTTTCTACCAAACCTTTCAATATAAAATTTTTCTCGCCATCGCTATCAAAATGGGCAACCATCTCGGCTGCATGGACTCCAGAATCCGTGCGACCAGCACCTACAATAGGCGTGTCTGTACGCAAAATCAAAGCCAAAGCCTTCTCGATGGTTTCCTGCACCGACACGCCATTGGGTTGCGTTTGCCAACCACAATAGTTTTTGCCATTATATGATAAGTAAAGAAAATATCTGTTCATCTAACGAATTCGGTTTATCGGACAGTGATGTGGTAACAAGCTTGTTTGCGTTCATGCTTCACGTAGCACATGTTCTTATTTTTAAGGTTGAAAAGCACTTGCCCTAAAACGAACTTTAGCCTGTCGGGTGAAACAGCAGTTGAAGTATCTGTGGGCACTCCCCTGTCAAACCTCTTCCACGAAATATCAAAAGTGGTTGCATACCGATGAGCGGATTCTGGAATAGCATTCAGGTTTCGTTTCATCAATTTTTCCAAATCCTCGTTGGTGCGTGTCACACTGGTCACAACCAAGCGATACAAAGGCAATTTTTTACTAATCAAGGAATCCCTGAAATCCATAGAGACATCAACAAGTAATTTAGCTGCATCAGGCACAAGATATGGGATGGAATATTTCAAATCATCGACTCTGAACAATTCCAACTGGTTGGGCAATCTCACCAAAGAACCATCCTTTATGTATTTGAGTGTATCCGCCCGCAAAGCCAATGCCTTAATTCCCTTTGCCTTTGCTCCAGACATATGTTCATCCACCCGGTCATCTAATTCCCGGTTGTAGTCTCCAATAAAGCGAGGCAACTTTTCCGATGTTCCGTTTTTTGATCCATCTCTATCTGAATTAGATTTGGAGCATGCCCCCAACAAAATGACACTACATAAAGCACAGACAAAATAGCTTGTGTATTTCAACATCAGACCAAAAGTTATACGGCTACTGCACCTTTTATATGGGGATGTGGGTCGTAGCCTTCAAGCCTAAAATCCTCAAATTTAAATTCAAAGATGCTTTTCACATTGGGATTAATAATCATTTGTGGCAATCTCCGCGTTTCCCTGGCAAGTTGCACTTTCACCTGTTCCAAATGGTTCAGGTAGATATGTGCATCGCCAAGAGTATGTATGAATTCCCCTTCTTGCAATCCGGTCACATGTGCCATCATTTTCAACAAAAGGGCATAAGAAGCAATATTGAAGGGAACTCCAAGAAAAATATCAGCACTGCGTTGATAAAGTTGAAGGCTCAATTTTCCTTCTGCGACATAAAATTGAAAGAAAGCGTGGCAGGGAGGCAATTTCATCGTCGGAATATCGGCCACATTCCACGAACTCACAATGATTCGCCTTGAATCTGGATTGTGCTTCAAAGTCTCCACTACTTCCGAAATCTGGTCGATAAATCCACCGTTGTAATCTGGCCACGAGCGCCATTGAAAGCCATACACATGCCCCAAGTCACCATTTTCATCCGCCCATTCGTTCCAAATCCGAACACCGTTGTCTTGCAAATATTTCACATTCGTGTTGCCCTGAAGAAACCACAACAGTTCATATATTATCGATTTCAAATGCAACTTTTTCGTTGTAAGCAAAGGAAAACCTTCTGCCAGATCATAGCGGCTCTGATGTCCAAACACACTAATTGTACCTGTCCCGGTGCGGTCTTCTTTCCTTACACCTTCAGCAAGTACTCTACTTATTAAATCTAAATACTGTTTCATGCAATAAAATTATCTGGACAAATCACATCAAATACCCGCTCCATCTCTAAAAGATACGTCTTTGGCCTGTTGTTGTACAATTCTAGAGTCAGGTGGAACATTGTAAGTGACCCAAATATTTCCGCCAATCACAGAATGTGCTCCAATCGTTATCCGCCCAAGTATTGTCGCATTTGAATAAATGGTGACATGGTCTTCAATAATCGGGTGACGTGGCAAATCAATTGGTTTACCTTCATTATCCAACGTAAAACTCTTGGCTCCCAAAGTCACACCTTGATACAAGCAAACGTGGTTGCCTATAATAGCAGTCTGCCCGATAACGACACCTGTGCCATGATCGATACTGAAATATTCTCCGATCCGAGCTCCCGGATGAATATCAATTCCAGTCTCCGAATGAGCCATTTCAGAAATAATACGGGGTAAAATAGGAATCCCCAATACAAACAAAGAGTGTGCAATGCGGTGATGCAACATAGCTCTGATAGCAGGATAGCAGAGAATCACCTCGTTTGTATTTTGTGCCGCTGGATCGTTGTCAAAAACAGCTTTCACATCGGTCGCCAGCAAACGTTTAATGTCAGGAATCTTATTCATAAAACTGACTGCCAACTCCCTGCTTCTGATTTTCAGGTCACAATCATTCTCTGACGAAAAAGTCATTCCAAAATAAATTTGATCTGGAAGGACATTGTATATTTTATGAAAATTATCTCGTAGCTTATGCTCAGCCACATCTTCTTCCACGTGTTCAAAATAACCATGAAAACATATATCTCGAACATAGTTTACAAATTCGACCAATTTTTCATGCGATGGAAAAGGGAAGTTGCACCTCGGGATATATCTGTTCTCAAGACTATCCTCCGATGACTTGAGCAGTTCAACATTCTTATCGACAATATCCCTTATCCCTTTTAATGAATCCATATACTCGTTATTTAGGCATTACAAATAATACTAAACCTTTCAAGATCCAAAATTAAACATTTTTTCCCTTTTTCCGCAGTGCATTTGAACGCAAATTGCGCAATTTGCACAAATCAATACAACACAAATAGATCGATAATACAAGGATTTCAGGAAAAACAGATAATCGCTTACGCGAGGGCCAGCCGAGCCAAACTAGGGGAATCATTTCCCCCCCCGTCCCCCGCATGGCGCGGGTAGAACGACAAAAAAGGACAC
>DBTT01000031.1:24007-64612 GCA_002307185.1 Bacteroidales bacterium UBA1309 | reverse complement strand
TCAGATCATTAATCACTTCCGGAGGGGAACTGATAGCCAAAGGCGGTAGGTATTTGTATGGCAAGTTTGCTGTTGCGGAGGGTGTTGCCGCTAAGACGGGATGGAAAGTTGGAGAGCCAATAACAAACCTAACAGCAAAAGGTAATGTACCTGCGTGGAGTACTGTAAGACAAAGATTTTGGAAAAATGAAGCGTTCCTCAATGGTAGTACTTATTCTGAATCCAATTTATTAAGAATGCAAAAGGGGTTAGCCCCTCAAAGGTTAAATCCGAATACAGGGTTGATGGAAAGTATGGAATTGCATCACCATATTGTTCCGCAAAGAAATGGTGGTCTATTCGACTTTATGAAGGTGTGGCCAGATGAACATCGAGCATTAGATCCATTCAGGAGGTAAAGTTTTTTTTATGGAATTTGAGAAATTATTTATAGAAGCTAAAGGGCAACCAATTACTTATCAAGGCAAAGAATTGAAAATGGTTGATAGGGTTGAATTGCCATCAAGTAAGGTTGCCTTGAAGGTTAGTTTTCTATCAACAGATAGTAAATGGAAACAGGGAATTGTATTTCAAACTAAAGGAGAGTTTGAAGTTAACGGTCAGAAGTTACCTACAAAAATTGTTCTTTGGGAAGACACAGCGCCTAAAGAATTACAGTTGTTGGTTAAGTCAAAAGACAAAGTGCTTGTTACTTACAATGTTTGGCAGACCGAAGATGGAACGACCCACTATTGGCATAATGGCGGTGCTATGTACATAGAAGAAAAAGACGGTGTAAGAACTTACAACTGTAATGATGGATATGCTGATGATGATTTAAACGACCTTGTTTTTACGGTAGAATATCAATAATAACAAAGCCCGGCAAGTCCGGGCTTTGTTATTTAGCGTATGCCTGTTTATTTTTAAAATCCCTGATGAGCGCATCGAGGGTCACGAAAATATATTCCTTGTCCTTATCGGAGAGTTTGGTCACTTCCTGTACCCTGTCGAGCGTGGCCTTGTCAAGTTCGATATCTGAATTGCCCGTCCTATCGGATTTGCAATCCGATAAGTCATAATCAACGATTTATTATCCTAAGTAAAGAAGTTTCGGATTATAAATCCTTGTAATAGAGAAAACGGGATTGCAAATCCCGCTTGACGGGGCGGGTTCGGCTACAGCTCCACCCCGTGGATGGTGGGCTACGACTCAGGCAGCGGCTGGGGCGTTGGCACGGTGGTGGACGGCTACACGGTGCTGTCGTCCGTTGCGGCGAAGGTGGAGAAGGGGCTGAGTGCGGCGGCGGACTATGTGGACGATTTCTTCTTCATCAGTATTATTAAATATAGCCTGCTATTGCTGAAATAAAAAGATATTCTTACTTTTACCAAACATTTCGAAATTAATAGTTGTCAATTATGAATCTTGGAGCACCGGAAATTATTTTAATAGCTTTGATTGTCCTTCTATTGTTTGGCGGGAAGAAAATTCCTGAATTGATGAAAGGGCTTGGTAAAGGCGTAAGCAATTTTAAGAAGGGGTTGAAGGATATTGAGGACGATATTAAGGAAGACATCAAAAGTGATGCTCCTGAAGTAAAAAAGTAAGGTGGCCCTCCATCCTTTATCCCATATTTGATGAAAACTGACTCTCAACAACAACCCCCGACTTCTTCTTTTTGGAAACATTTGGAAGATTTAAGATGGATGTTTATCCGTATTTTATTGGTCATTGTTGTCGTATTTGGTTTTGTTTTCATTAAATATGATTTTCTATTTACTAACATTATCCTATCCCCGACTGATTCCGATTTTGTCACCTATCGGTGTCTGAAATATCTTCTTGCGTTGTTTGGGCTTGGCGATCCCGTTGGGCAGTTTCAAATACATTTAATCAATTACGAGTTATCGGGGCAGTTTATGCTTCAGATTTCAGGGGCGTTCTTGATGGCAGGCGTCATTTCCTTGCCCTACATTATCTTCGAATTGTGGCGCTTTGTTCGTCCCGCTCTTTTTCCAAATGAATCCCGTTATTTGGGAGTTCTTTTTTTCTTTTCATCTTTTCTTTTTTACCTAGGGGCTTTGGTTAGCTATTTCATCATATTTCCCTTGACTATTCATTTTTTGGGGACTTATCAGGTGTCTGACCTGATTGCGAACCAAATCTCAGTCCAGTCGTATTTTAGTGCCTTGATTATATTGGTTTTATCCATCGGCCTTACCTTTGAAATGCCGATCCTTGCCTATTTCCTGTCCAAAATGGGAGTCATATCGAAAGGCACTTTGGCTGCCGGACGAAGATACGCTTTTGTTATTATTCTTACTTTGGCCGCGATAATAACCCCCACAACGGATCCTTTCACATTAATGGCAGTCGCCGTGCCGTTGTATTTGCTTTATGAAGTGAGTATATGGGTTTGCAAGAGGAATGAAGAAATTGAACCTGAAGGTGTTTAGGTCTGAGTTGCTAAGCCTTTTTTCGTTTAAATCAAATTCCTTGCCGAAAATAAAATACATTCTGTTTGCCCCTCCAATTTTATTATTAATTTTGCTGGAAAGAATAATGACATTTTGAAAAACTATTATTGCATATAAAATATGGAAGAAAAAACTACAACTACGGCAGCTGCTCCTGAGCTTAATTTTGATATCGCATTGAATGAAGAGTCAATCAATAGATTGAAATCAATAGCTAAATGGAGCAATATTCTTGTAATAGCAGGTTACGTTTGCTTAGGGGCGATGTTTGTGTTTATGCTGGCTTTAGGGAAATACATGGATAAAGCTATGTATCTAACCGGCCAACCTGCTCCGGCGAATGTGGGAACCATTATTTATTCAATATATGGAATAGTGATGATATTGATCTATTTTTTCCCTCTTTTCTATCTTCAAAAGTTTAGCAAGAAGGCAAAACAAGCGGTTTACCAAAATGACGAAACCCTTTTGTCCGAAGCATTGGCCAAGCAGGATGTGTTTTTCAAAATATTGGCGTGGTACACCATTGTTAGTTTGTTTTTTATTTTGGTTTTAATTATTGGCTTCAGCTTGATAACCTTCTTTGTTTCATAAGCAAAAGTCAAAACACAATATAAGCCGGATTTCTTCACGATTTCCGGCTTTTTTTCATGGAGTTAATGTTTAATTTTCGGAAAAAAGAGAAGCGTTTTACTCTCCTCAAAAACTTTTTATTAATTTTGATTTATATCTTTCGTTACAATTATGGATTCTATCGAACAACAAATATGCTCGCTCCGTGAAGAACTGCATCGCTTCAACTACGAATATTATGTGTTGTCGCAGCCTACCATCAGCGATTACAATTTCGACCAGAAACTGAGGCTGTTGCACGAATTAGAAGCACAACATCCTGAATATTATGATGCTAATTCTCCCACTTTACGTGTCGGGAGTGATTTGACGAAGAATTTTGTTCAGGTGAAACACAAATATCCGATGCTCTCCCTTTCCAATACATACTCAGAATCGGAAGTGCTGGAGTTTTACAACCGGGTGGAAAAATTGTTGGGGAGCAACGATTTTGAAACGGTTTGCGAACTCAAATTCGATGGCACATCCATATCGTTGACCTATGAAAATGGCGTCCTCAAACAAGCAGTGACTCGTGGTGATGGAGTCCAGGGCGACGATGTTACCTCCAATGTACGCACCATTCGCAGCATTCCATTGGTGCTTCATGGAGAAGATATACCCCCGTTATTCGAAATTCGAGGAGAGATACTGATGCCGTGGAAGGTGTTTGACAAACTCAACGAAGAACGTGCCGCCCAGGAAGAGCAATTGTTTGCGAATCCACGGAATGCAGCTTCGGGAACGTTGAAGTTGCAAGATCCGAAAGTGGTGGCTTCGCGGGAGCTGGATTCCTATCTTTATTATATGATGGGCGAAAATCTCCCTTGTGGAGAGCATTGTGCTAATTTGGAAAAGGCACGGAGCTGGGGATTCAAAGTTTCGGATGCGATGAAGGTGTGCCGCTCGTTGGACGAAGTGTTTGCCTACCTGAAATATTGGGATGTGGAACGCAAGAATTTGCCTGTGGCGACCGACGGCGTTGTGTTGAAAGTCAATTCTTTGGAGCAACAAGAAGAATTGGGTTATACATCCAAGTTTCCTCGTTGGGCGATCGCTTATAAATTTCAAGCCGAAAAAGAATGGACGAAGCTCAAGGAAGTTACCTACCAAGTGGGACGCACCGGAGCTATCACGCCCGTGGCTAATCTTGAACCTGTGCAATTGTCAGGAAGCGTCGTCAAGCGTGCTTCTCTCTACAATGCGGATGCAATCGAGGCATTGGATTTGCACATCGGAGATACGGTGAGCGTAGAAAAGGGCGGCGAAATTATACCGAAAATAACGGAAGTGGACCTCGATGCACGCCCTGTTGGTGCAGAGAGAGTGTTTTTTATTCAAACCTGTCCTGAATGTGGTACGCCGCTTGTGCGGGACCAGGGGGAAGCCATTTTTTATTGTCCGAACGAAACTGGTTGTCCCTCACAGATCAAAGGTCGTATAGAGCACTTCTTGACCCGCAAGGCCATGAATATTGCTGCGGGTGGAGAAACTGTGGAACATCTGTATAATGCAGGATTGATAAGGAATATTGCCGATCTTTATGAATTGAAGTGGCAAGAGGTAATGCGGCTCGAAAGATGGGGTGAAAAAAGTGCCAAGAATTTGACAGAAAGTATTGAAAAATCGAAAGAAATAGCCTACGAGCGTGTCATTTATGCACTGGGGATTCGTTATGTGGGCGAAACGGTAGCCACAAAATTGGCACAGGCATTTCCCAATATAGAGCTTCTTTCGTCCGCCACCACTGAGGGGTTGATGCGGGTGGATGAAATCGGTGAACGGATTGCCCAAAGCGTGGTGTCTTTTTTTGCAAACGAAGAAAACTGCCAACTGGTGGAACGCTTGAAGCTAGCCGGACTTCAATTTGCTGCTGTTGAAACTGGTATTTCGGACAGGACAAATGTTCTTGGTGGAAAATCTTTCGTCATTAGCGGCGTGTTTTCGCTCCATTCGCGAGACGAATACAAGGCGATGATTGAGCAGAATGGGGGCAAAAACGTGAGTTCTATTTCTGCGAAAACCGACTTTGTGCTTGCGGGCGAAAATATGGGGCCAGCCAAACTCGAAAAAGCCGCCAAATCGGGCATTCCAATAATTGATGAAAAACGCTTTCTTGAAATGCTCGAAGCAAATAATTTATGAAAAAAGGAATAAGACATTTCATCCGGAAATATTTTCAAAAAAGGAGTATAATTCAGGCTTCAAACCAAAAAAGGATAGCTTTGTTTCAAACTTTCGACCAAATCCGGACGGTGGCGATTTTGGGCAAATCCCCTCAGCTGGAGGATCTGAATCTGGTAGCCCAAGATTTGAAAAATAGTGGAAAAATAGTTTCTTTGTTTCTTATTTTGTCTTCCGCAGAAGTCGAAAAAACGGAGGGGATGAAGGAAAGGCTGTTGCCTGAATGTTATTTGATTGATCCCACTGAATTTTCTTGGAAAGGAAGATTGGCTGATTCCAACAAGAATAAATTTCTTCAAATGGATTGCGATGTTGTACTCGACTTTGCTTCAAATGATATTCGTTTTCACCAGTTGTTACTTTCGCATCCATGTCGATTTAGAATAGGATTGGTAAGCTGTGGTTATCCTCTTTATGATTTTTGCATCCTCAAAGATGATGCTCAGCCATTGATAGATGTTTATCGGCAGATAAAAAAATACCTAAGCAGTATCCGACAAGCACAATAAATTCTTAACTTTGCTCGGGTTTTTAAGCAGGCCTACATAAATTTCTACTTATGTCAAGAATTAATCTCAAAGGGATGGGAGTAGCCATGATCACTCCTTTTAATGAAGATGAAAGTGTTGATTATGATGCTTTGTCTTATCTCGTTGATTATCAGCTTCAGAATGGTACAGATTATTTGGTTGTGTTGGGTACTACTGCCGAAACACCAACTTTGACCGAAGATGAAAAACATAACATTGTTGATTTAATCACGTCTAAAGTCAATGGGAAAGTCCCCTTGATACTTGGAGTTGGCGGGAATGATACCCGAAAGCTGGTCGAAACCCTCAAAACAAACAGTTTTCCGGGAATTGACGGTGTTTTGTCGGTTGTCCCTTACTATAATAAGCCTTCCCAGGAAGGAATTTACCAGCATTACAAGGCGATTGCCGAGGCCTCCAAGCTTCCGGTTGTCCTCTACAATGTGCCGGGAAGAACTGGTGTGAATATGTCTGCCGAAACCACTTTGCGTCTCGCCAATGAGTTTAAAAACATTGTGGCCGTGAAGGAAGCATCTGGCAATATCACTCAAATGGATGATATTATCAAACGCAAACCAAAGGATTTTGATGTCATTTCGGGAGACGATGGCATCACCTTCCCGCTCATTACACTTGGTGCGGTTGGGGTGATTTCTGTGATCGGAAATGCCTTCCCTAAGGAATTTAGCCGCATGACGCGTTTGGCTCTTGAAGGCGATTATGCAAGTGCGTTGAGGATTCATCATAGCTTCAATGAACTGTTTAATTTGTTGTTTGTAGATGGCAATCCAGCCGGCGTGAAATGTATGTTGCACATGATGGGATACATCGAAAATCGTCTTCGTTTGCCCTTGGTGCCAACCCGAATTACCACATTCGAGAAGATTCGCGAGGTTTTGTTGCAGTTGAATATCAAATGTTGATACTCGCTAAGCTCTTTAAATAAAATGAGTTAATGAATTGATTGAAAAAGTATCAAAAAAAGTTACTTGTTTTCTTTGCAGATGTCTCAAATCTGATTACCTTTGCACTCGCAATTCGGAAATAATGGCCGCGTAGCTCAACTGAATAGAGTAGCTGACTACGGATCAGCCGGTTGCAGGTTTGAATCCTGCCGCGGTCACCATAAGAGGGAGTTTCATCAGGAAACTTCCTCTTTTCTTTTTTCTCTTCGGAAGTTCCCATGAATACTCTTCCCTTCAAAGAAATTTTTTAATTTTGATGCAACGTATCAAAAATTTTCACGTCTATATACCAGAGAGAAAAGCGAATGACAGAGGAGCAACTCATAGAGGGATGCAAAAAACAAGATAACAATGCCAGGAGATGTCTTTATGAGCAATACGCGCGAAAGATGTTCGCTTTGTCTTACCGTTATGTGAATGATTATGATGTGGCCCAGGATGTTTTGCAGGATGGTTTCCTGAAGGTTTACGAACGCGTTCACGGATTCATGTATCAAGGTTCTCTTGAGGGTTGGATGAAGCGCATTTTTGTAAATACGGCATTGGATCATTTGCGCAAACAAAAATATCATGTGAGTGTTGAAGAAATCGCATTAAAAGATGAGATTGAACAGCAGGATGACTTGGCAGAGGGTTCATCAGATATATCGAGTGAAATATTAATGTCGATGCTTCAAAAACTGCCCAAAGGATATGCTACCGTATTTAATTTATTGGCAGTGGAAGAATATTCCTCGAAAGAGGTGGCTGCAATGCTCGATATCACAGAAGGTGGTGTTCGTTCGCAATATGCAAGAGCTAGGAAGATGTTGATAAAAATGGTTCGAGAATATCAGATTCAAAACGGATGAAAGAAAAGGAAGTTAATATAGAGGCATTTTTTGCATCCAAACTGAGAAGTTTTGAGATGGATGTTCCAGATGCTGTTTGGAGTCAATTGTCGAATAAATTACAAACAGAGAAGGAGGCAGCGTTTCCGAAGAGACTCTCGAACAAGAAAGTCTTGTGGTGGAGCTTGAGTGCCGTTGCTTCATTGCTGTTGTTGCTGTTTGTGCTCAATCACCAAGAAGGAACGGGCGACTCTCCGATAAATAAATTGGAGGATGAGGCTAAAAATATAGCGAGACAAGCAAGAATAAGAGAGTCGAGACCCACTGAAAATTATGCGAAAAATGAACCTTTGGTTTACGCTTCCAAGAAAAATCAAAGAAAATCCTTATCTTCGGGCAGTATTTCCTTGACCAGCCCCTCACAAAAGACGAGAGATGAAATATTGCCTGAACATATTGACATTAGTCAAGAATACCGGGACGGGAATGCTATGCCGGAGAAAGTGATTGTAGTCGATGGGAAAAAACTTGATCCTGAACTTGAGCGAAAGACCGATGGATTTTCCAATGCGGCAAAGGATGCGGCGGATAGGCTTTTTGGCGATACTGAAGTTGCCAAGCAAAAAAAGAGACATAAGATTGGATTGACTGCTGCCGGAGGCCTTGGACTTTCGTCTCAAACAAAAACAGCCAATCAGCTCTTGTCTCTAAATGATTATTCTCAGTCGGCTTCCGCATTAAGAAGTGGTAGTTTTATGTCAACTCAAGGCATGACGAGTTCCTCTAATTCCACGTATCAGCTCGAGCATTCTTGGCCCGTCTCGTTTAGTATCGGGGTGACGAAACCTTTGACTAGTTTTCTGAGCCTCGAGCTTGGCATTAGCTATAGCTACCTCTATTCCACGCAAAAAGGGAAATCTAATGCAAGTATGAGGCAGAGTCAGCAATTCAGCTATATTGGATTGCCTATGGGCTTAAATTTCCGCGTAGCTACATGGCGTCATTTTCGCTTGGGAATTTTGGTCGGGGGAAGCATCCAGAAAGACATCTCTGGCCGGTTGAAGCAGGAAATTAAAGCAGCTTCGTCTTATGAAGATTATTCAACAAAGAATATACATCAAAAATACATTCAGCCTTCATTGAACTCCAACATTCATATATCTTACTCGATAGGGGAGAAATTAAGTTTGTTTGGAAAATTGGGAGGAGCATATTATTTCGATATGAATGATAGATACAGTACTATATATTCGGATAAAAATTTTCTTCCGGATGTCGGCTTTGGGCTATCTTATAATCTTGAATATTAATTTAACCAAATAAAAATGTTTTAATTATGAAAATCAACAAACTACTTTTATGCGCGGTTTTTGCAGTTTCAACAATGTGGCTGACGTCATGTTTAAATGGCAGTAATTCAGAAACATATTCAAACGCTTACGGCTATGTGGCGACATCTAGTGGGGTAACTTACGTTAATACTTCTTCTGGATACTCAGTCACTTGGGACGGTATTTCTTCTAGCGAACTAGAAGCTGGGCAATGTATCAAATTATCATTTGGCATTGACTACACCACTTCAGGATCGTTCTATCTTGCCCAGAATCCCTCAATTTCCGATCCACTCGATAGTTATACACTGACAGCAGGTGATCCGATTAGCGTAATTGATAGTAACTTTGTAACAGCAGCTTCTGTCAATATGTATGCGTCAACTAGTTTTTTTGGAGATAATTGGTTTTTGTCACTAACCACCAAAGTGTATAAAGGGGTTACCGTGGAGCCAGAGTTCTATTACCCAACAACTATTGCGGACGATTTCGATGTCGATGCTGACTCTGTTGTCGTAAATATCCGTCTGGTAAAAAGTGGAACAGCCACTGCTACCACTACTACTAGCACGACTTCCGAATTGGTTGTGGACTTAACGCCAATAAGAATTCTTTTTGCAGCCGATGCCTCTTATGCAGGACAATATATCCCGATTTACTTTAGGTATTATTCAGCATTAACCACCAAGGCGCATACCACTAAGAGCGTTCTGTACATTCCAAGTTGACAGCAACTGCTATTTTATCGTAGATAAATTCATTCAGGTAAAAAAAATCATGAGGAGAAAACTAACAGAAAGTTTTCTCCTTTAACTATTTGTTGCCAGATGAATGTTGGAATTGTGATGAAATGATTATTTTTGCACCCGAATAAAGAACAGGAAAGGAATGTTTAGAGGTGCAATTAGGTTATTATTGGCGATTATTTTTTCTCCGAAAGAAACTTGGAAAGAATTATCCATAACAAAAGACGGTGACAAGTTTTTCGAGAGGAACTATCTATTTCCAATTTTCATCCTGATAGCACTCGCCAGTTTGATTGGCGGTTATCTGCACGCAGACCAACACTTGCTTCAGAATGCGGTCAAGAATATGATTATTTCTGTGATAGAAATATCTGCAAGTCTAATCATATCGTCTTATTTGCTTAATGAATATTTGGGCAGCATTTCTCTTAAAATGAAGGATATATCCAAGTCGCGGCAATTTATGGCTTATGCCTCAGCTTTGAATTATGTTCTTTACATCTTAGTGGCATTGCTTGATGATTTGTTCTTTTTGTGGATGTTCTCGATCTATGCGGCCTATTTGGTTTACATTGGCTCGTTGGAATTTATAAAATTATCCGAAGAAAAGAGAAGTCAATTTGTGGTAATCGCTTCATTGCTTGTGTTGTTTGTTCCTTTCATTATCAAAAATGTTTTAGGGCATATTATAATAAAAGCCTGATCGTTATGAAACCGACACCTATAAATATTAAAAATAAAAGAGCTACTTTCGATTACGAATTGCTCGACACCTATACTGCCGGATTGGTACTCACGGGAACTGAAATCAAATCGATTCGTCTCGGAAAAGCCAGTTTGGTGGACACCTTTTGTTATTTCGAGAAGGGGGAACTATGGGTCAAGAACATGTACATCGCCGAATATTTCTACGGCACCTACAACAATCATGCGCCTCGCCGAGAGAGAAAGCTCTTGCTTAACCGCAAGGAGTTGAAGAAAATCGAGCGTTCGGTGAAAGAAACGGGGCAGACACTTATCCCTACCCGGTTGTTTCTGAATGATAAGGGCCTTGCAAAGCTGAACATAGCCGTAGCAAAGGGTAAAAAGCAATACGACAAACGCCAGTCCCTCCGCGAAAAAGACGACAAGCGTGACATGGACAGGTTTTTCAAAAAAGGGTAAACATTCCCTCCTTTTTTATTTTTCTAATTCTAAGTTATTTAGTGATAATACAATGAGTCAATCCATTCAAGATATTCTCAAAAAACGCATTTTGGTACTCGATGGAGCAATGGGTACGATGATCCAGCGCTTCAAGCTCAAGGAGGACGATTTTCGGGGAGAGCGTTTCAAGGATTCCCCCGTTTTGCTGAAGGGAAACAACGATTTGCTTGTGCTTACACGTCCAGATGTGATTGAATCCATCCACCGCCAATACCTCGATGCCGGTGCCGATATTATTGAAACCGACACCTTCAATGCAACCAATGTGTCTCTGGAAGATTACCAAATGGGGCATTTGGCAAAGGAAATAAATCTGGTGGCTGCCCGGTTAGCACGAAAAGTGACCGATGAATATACCTTGAATAATCCGGCAAAACCTCGTTTTGTGGCAGGTTCAATTGGACCTACCAATAAGACTGCGTCGATGAGTCCACGGGTGGAAGACCCGATGTACCGCGCCGTCTCTTTTGACGATCTGCGTATCGCTTACAAAGAACAAATTGAAGGTTTGGTGGAAGGTGGCGTTCACGTTTTATTGGTTGAAACTATCTTCGACACCTTGAATGCGAAGGCTGCCCTTTTTGCGGCGCAGGAAGTGTTCGAAGAGAAAGGCGTGAAAGTTCCAATTATGATCTCCGTCACTTTGTCGGACAAGGCCGGACGTACTTTGTCGGGGCAGACTATCGGTGCTTTTATGGCATCCGTGGGTCATGTCGAGGTACTCTCCCTCGGACTAAACTGTTCGTTTGGAGCATCTGACATGAAGCCTTTCCTGAAAGAATTGGGAAGAATTGCCCCTCACCTTATTTCTTCATATCCCAATGCCGGTTTGCCAAACCAGTTTGGAGAATACGATGAAACGCCCGAAGTGATGGCTGCTCAAATAAAGGAATACATCGATGAAGGCTTGGTGAATATCCTGGGAGGTTGTTGCGGTACAACCCCAGACCATATCGCGGAATATGTGTCTTTGGTGGAGAATGCTGTGCCACATGTGCCAGCCCAAAAATCGCCCTACATGCACCTGTCCGGACTGGAATTGCTAGAAGCAAAACCCGAAATCAACTTCATCAACATAGGCGAGCGTTGCAATGTGGCAGGTTCCCGCAAATTTTTGCGTCTCATCCAAGAAAAAAATTACGAAGAAGCCCTCACCATCGCCCGCAAACAAGTGGAAGATGGCGCACAGATTCTCGATGTGAACATGGATGAGGGCTTGTTGGAGGCAGATCAAGAGATGACATCCTTCCTCAACTTGTTGGCTTCCGATCCCGATGTGTCACGCATTCCGATTATGATCGACTCTTCGAAATGGGAAGTGATAGAAGCCGGATTGAAATGTGTGCAGGGGAAAGCGGTTGTCAATTCCATTTCACTGAAAAACGGGGAAGAAGAATTTCTCCGCCACGCTCGTTTGATACGTCGTTATGGAGCGGCAGTCATTGTGATGGCTTTCGACGAAAAGGGACAGGCCGACCGCTACGAAAGAAGAATCGAAATATGTAAACGGGCTTATGATTTGCTCGTTGCCGACGGCTTTAATCCATTGGATATAATTTTCGACCCAAATATTTTGGCCATTGCAACTGGCATTGACGAACATCGAAATTATGCCGTCGATTTCTTGAAAACCATCGAATGGATCAAGGCAAACCTTCCCGGGGCAAAGATTAGTGGAGGGGTGAGCAACCTTTCTTTTTCGTTCCGCGGCAACGATTATGTGCGCGAAGTGATGCACTCCGTTTTCCTTTATTATGCCATCCAGCGAGGAATGGATATGGGAATTGTGAATCCCGGGCAATCGGTTATTTACGAAGATATTCCTGCTGATTTGCTGAAGTTGGTGGAAGACGTGGTCTTGAACAGACGTGCCGAAGCAACGGACGAATTGATCGATTACGCCACGAAAGTCAAAGAAGACCAGCACAAAGGCCACGAAAAGAAAGTGGAAGAATGGCGTAGCCTTCCGTTGGACGAACGTTTGCAGCATGCTTTGGTGAAAGGGATTGGTGACTACTTGAAAGAAGACTTGGCCGAAGCCCTGAAGATTTATCCGAGGGCTTTGGACATTATAGACAAGCCGTTGATGGCAGGAATGAATAGGGTAGGGGATCTGTTTGGTTCGGGGAAAATGTTTTTGCCCCAAGTGGTGAAAACTGCGCGGACAATGAAACAAGCCGTGGCTATCCTGGAACCTGTGTTGGAGGCCGAAAAAAGCGAAGGCGCAGCTTCCAAAGCAGGAAAAGTGCTGATTGCTACCGTCAAAGGTGACGTGCACGACATCGGAAAAAACATTGTCGGCATTGTGCTTGCCTGTAACAATTACGAGGTGATCGACCTCGGCGTGATGGTGCCGCCCGAAGTGATTATTCAAAAAGTGAAGGAGGAAAAGCCGGACATTCTCGGTTTGAGCGGATTGATTACCCCTTCGCTCGAAGAGATGAGCATTATGGCCACTGAAATGGAAAAAAATGGGTTCTCGATCCCGCTGATGATCGGTGGAGCCACGACATCCAAGCTGCATACGGCCATCAAGATTGACCCGAATTATAGGCGCGGGGCGGTAGTCTATGTGAAAGATGCGTCCAAAAGCCCGCAAGCTGTCGCTAATTTGCTGAATCCTGCCACTGGCAAAGAATATGCTTTGCAGGTGCGCCAAGAATACGAAGAATTGCGCCAGTCTTCCAAGAAGCAAGATGTGGATTTGGTTTCTTACTCAAAAATAAAGGGAAAAGGATTAAAAATAGATTGGGCCAATTTTACCCCGTACACTCCCAAAAAGATCGGTCGGCGTATCTTGAGAAGCATTCCCGTGGAAGAGATCATGCCGTTTTTAGACTGGAAATTTTTCTTCCACTCTTGGAACTTATCAGCAAGATATGCTACTGTTGAAAACGTGCATGATTGCCCATCTTGTACGCAACAATGGTTGAGCACGTTTCCCGAAAGTGAAAGGGAAAAGGCTGCCGAGGGGATGTCGCTTTTTCGGGATGCCAATAAAATGCTCAATCAGCTTGCCCACAGCCGTGCGAAATATATTAACGCCGTGTTTGGTGTTTACGAGGCTAATAGTGACAACGAAGACCTCGTCATAGACGGTATCCGTTTTCCGATGCTTCGCCAACAGGTGAGCAACGGAAAAGACTTGTATTTGTCTTTGGCCGACTTTGTGGCGCCTGTAAGTTCCGGCAAAAAGGATTACGTGGGTGCATTTACGGTGACGGCCGGTGCAGGTGCCGACGATCTGCTTCAATCCTACGAAAAACAAGGCGATGAATACAAAGCTTTGTTGCTCAAGTCGGTGCTCGACCGATTGGCCGAAGCGGCAACGGAATACCTTCATGCCCGTATTCGCACAGAGTTTTGGGGATTTGTGCCAGATGAAGATATTTCTGTAAAAGAGATGTTTGCCCTCAAATATCAAGGCATTCGTCCGGCGGTGGGGTATCCATCCATTCCCGACCAAACGATCAATTTCTTGTTGAACGATGATTTGCTTCATTCTTCCGAAATAGGTGTCACTCTCACCGAAAATGGAGTGATGTATCCAAATGCCTCTGTGAGCGGAATTATTATTTCTCATCCTCAATCCAAATATTTCACCGTTGGGAAAATCAATGCCGACCAAGTCGCAGATTATGCCTTGCGCAGAGGATTGGATGAGAAGACGGTGAATAAGTTTTTAGCAGCGAATAGGATATAGAAATATGCCAATATACCAATTCAAATAGTTAGTTTATAGGTATATTTGCATATCATCAACATTGCCCAATGAATCAAAAATATGAAAAGTTTTGGAAGTGACAATAATTCAGGGGTGCATCCTGCAGTGATGGATGCCGTAGTCAAAGCAAATAGCGAACATGCTGTTGGCTACGGCGCCGACCCGTGGACAAAGAGGGCAGACGAAGTACTGAAAAATGAATTTGGTGCAGACTGCAAGATCGTCTTCGTTTTCAACGGAACAGGAGCCAACACCGTTGCCCTTCAAACATGTGCTCAATCTTTCCACAGCATCATTTGTTCCCACATGGGACATATCTTTTGCGATGAATGCGGCGCACCCACCAAGCATGCCGGAGCTGTCATCAAGGATGTGTTTGCGCTCGATGGAAAACTTACGCCTGCATTGATTGCGCCACAACTGCATGTTTTGGGGCAATCCCACCATTCGCAACCGAAAGTGATTTACATTTCGCAAGCGACTGAATTAGGAACTATTTACTCCGTGGATGAAGTAAAGGCTTTGGCCGATTTTGCGCATCAAAACAACATGTATCTCCACATGGATGGGGCGCGTTTGGCAAATGCCTGTGTCACGCTCGGGGTCACGATGAAAGAACTGACGGTGGACTGCGGAGTGGATATCCTCTCGTTTGGAGGAACCAAAAACGGAATGATGATGGGAGAAGCAGTGATTGCTTTTAATCCCGATTTGCGGCCTAATTTGGACTTTATCCAGAAACAAACCACGCAGACGGCTTCGAAAATGCGCTTCCTGACTTGTCAGTTTGAACCCTATTTTGCCAACGATACATGGAGAACCAATGCCTCCAATGCCAATGAAATGACTAAACGCCTGGAGGCTGGGCTTAGAAAATTCTCGTTTGTGACAATCAACCAGCTCGTTCAGGCCAACGAAGTGTTTTTTTCCGTGCCAAGGCCGATTATCAACGAGCTAAGCAAGGATTTCTTTTTCTATGTTTTTGATGAAGAGAAGGACGAAATCCGGTTGGTATGTTCTTGGGACACCACCGAGAAAGATGTGGATAGCTTTCTGTCGGCATTGCAACAAGCTTCGGGGAAATATTTGACTACGAAGATGGCGATGAATTAATTTACAGTCACATTATTTGATTTACGAAGTCGATCCGAATAAACGTTCCAAGGCGTTTAATCGGATCGATTGTTGCTATTGAGGAGTATCAAAAAGTCAATTCTTGCAGCCGGAAACAGCGAGTCTTCCTTTCTCCTATTGTCTATATTTCTAAAATTAAACGATCTTCATGGAACAAATAGCATTGTGTAAATGTTAATACTGAACTTCAACTAAAAAACGATAAATCGAGAGACAATATGAATGCAACATTCTACAAGTTTAAGGCAAAAAGTCTTCAGGGGAAAGAAATTTCGATGGAAGATTATATCGGGAAAACCATTCTATTGGTCAACACGGCAAGTCAATGTGGCCTAACGCCACAGTATGAAGGTTTGGAAAAACTGTATCAAAAATACAAGAACAAAGGTTTTGTCGTTCTCGGATTTCCCTGCAATCAATTTGGTCAACAAGAACCTGGAGACGAGAAATCCATATCGGAGGGATGTTTGGTGAACTATGGGGTTACATTTCCCATGTTTTCGAAGATAGAAGTCAATGGAGAAAATGCGCATCCTATTTTCAAATACCTCAAAGAAGAGTTGCGTGGACTTTTCGGAAGCCGCATTAAATGGAACTTCACCAAATTTTTGGTCGATAAAGAAGGAAGACCGATCAAACGTTTTGCCCCTACCTCCAAACCGGAAAGCATAGACAAATACTTAGACAAAATATTGAAGTAAGCCTCCCTGTCTTGTCCTTTTGATCGGGCTTCCACACATCTACAACAAACTCTATTTGATATTCTTATTTGGATGTGTTCCACTCGGGAGTTTTCAATCCGAGTAGGTTTTTCACAAAAAAGTCGCGTCGTTTGCGTTCGCCGTAGCTTTCCCCCAAAGTATGCCGGGCCCCTGGAAGCACAACCAACTCAAACTCTTTGTTGTATTTTATCAGTTGGTCTGCCACCTGATAAGTGCTTGATGGATCCACATTGTTGTCCAATTCCCCCACAATGAGCATCAACTTGCCTTGCAGCAAATGCGCATTCACCACATTGGAGCATTCTTCGTATTCTTTGCCGATGGGATAGCCCATCCACTGTTCGTTCCACCAGATTTTGTCCATTCGGTTGTCGTGGCATCCGCAGGATGATACGCCTACTTTGTAGAATTCCGGATGGAACAGCAATGCGCCTGTGGAGCTTTGGCCACCAGCCGAACCGCCATATATTCCGACACGGGAAATATCCATTTCCGGATATTTTTCGGCTGCGGCTTTCATCCAGGCAATGCGGTCGGGAAAACCCGCATCCTTCAGGTTTTTCCAGCACACATCGTGGAAGGCTTTCGAACGGTTGTCTGTTCCCATTCCGTCAATCATCACGGTGATGAAACCCAATTCGGCCAATTCGGTAAAACGGTGGGCGATGGCAAACGATTTGGGTACAAAAGAATCGTGTGGGCCTGCATAAATGTATTCGATAACTGGGTATTTCTTCGCCGGATCAAAATTCGTAGGGCGAACAATCATTCCCCATATATCGGTTTTGCCATCACGGCCTTTGGCTGAAAACACCTGGGGCATACGCCAGCCTTCCAACACAGCCGATGCAATATCGGGTTGTCTTTCGGGTTTGTAAACGATGGCTCCATTTTTCACCGAACGGACAACCACTGCCGGCACCAAATCCACGCGGGAATAATTATCGAGCATATACGCATAATCTGAAGAAAAAGTAACGTTGTGGTTTGCATTCTCAGGAGTGAGTGCAATTAGTTTCCCGTTATCGATGTTGAGCGAGTAATACTTTTCGAGATAAGGATCTTCGCCGGCATCTTTGCCGCACACTTTCAGGATGGCAGTCCGTGTTTTTTCATCCACATGCACCACCGTTTTCACCACCCATTCGCCTTTGGTGAGTTGCTTCCTCACTTTTCCGGAAGCGATATCGTAGAGATACAAATGCCGCCATCCGTCACGGTCGGAAATCCAAAGCAATTCCTTTCCGTTTTCAAACCAATGGAGATAGAGCGTGTTGTAGTAAACAAAGGTCGGGCTTGTTTCGTTGACAACAACCTGCAGGTTACCTGAAGTTGCATCTGCCCGGTAAACAATAAATTGTTGCGAACCACGCTTGTTGAAGCTGAATGTGAAATAGTTGTTGTTCTTTTCCCAACGGATGTCGCTCAAGTCGAATTGTGTTTCCACTTCCGGCACATCGCACTTCACAACCCTGTCTTCATCGGGAATGAACACAACGGGACGTCTCACCGGCAAAGAATCACCCGGTTTCGGGTAATCATATTCTTCCATCTTGGGTTGCAATTGATCTTTCGGGGAAGAGGAAATCAAGGTTAATTTACGTATTCCCACCGAACGGTATTTGCAGCTGACAATCTTTTTCGAATCAGGCGACCAATTGATGTTGGACGAATAATATTCCTTGGGAGTACCATCAAAGCTAAGTTGTTTGCTTTGTCCTGTTGATAAATCGGTTACCCACAGATTGTATTCCGAGATGTAGGCTTCTTTTTTCCCATCTGGAGATTTCACTTTCTCCTTGCTGTTTTCTTTCACGACATCTCCCCAATAGGATGGCTCCCCCACCTTGTTCCTTTTCACGATCGCATAGTCGGAAAGACTGCACGCGTACTTTTGCCCGTTTGCCGTAAAAAAGAGCGAATCGTTTTTGGGGCTGAAAGCAATGCTTCGGAATGGAAGCTGGTAAGGCTTTATTTTGCCAGAAGTCGATGCAGCGAGAGAATTGGCCAACTTTTCCTGATCAAAGGCTGATTTTGTAGATTTCGTATCGGCATTCACCAGCCAAAACTCATTTCCCCTTGGAGTTTGTGTCAAGTACCAAAATGAATGGTTCTTGTCCACGGCTCCTACTTCGGAAACCCCATAATAGAACTTCGTGCCAAAACGATCCCGGAAGGTATCCGCTTGTTTGTAAAGGCTGTCCATGCTTTGGGCGTGAGACAAGAAGGGCGCAAGCAGCAATCCAATAAACAGTTTTTTTCGAATAAACATAGTTATAGCTTTTTTATGATAATCTTGTTTTCGGTGAACACCAAGTGACCGAGTAACCAAGGTCACATGGTCACTCGGTTACTTGGTCACTTGATCACGGGTTCACTTTCCATTCAATCACACCTCCGGAATATCCTTTTCTGCCCACTTCTACCAGCTGTGGTCCTTTCTCATAGGCGGTGTTTGCTTCAGTTTGAGGCCTTTGAAGCTGTACCACCATTTTTAGTTCCGTGGTAGTAACGGGTTCGAACGTCACTTTGTTGTATTTGTCCAACTCGGTGCCGTAGGGCGAAGTGTTTTTCACTTCTTTCCAGTCGTCACCGTCTTTGTAGAGCAATTTCCAGCTTTCGGGAGCTTTGTATATCACATCGTAATGCTCGAATGCCAGCCAATACACTTCCACACTGGACACCTTCTCCGGTTGATTGAACTTGTATCCGATGGATTCTTCCGTACCCAGCTTGAGCCACCAATAATGATAAGGAGTATTGATGTCGGCAGAGGATTTTGGTTCAAACTGGTCGTTGACTCCCCAGGCATCTACCGGAGTTGCTCGTGAGGCAATGGTGGGTGCGGGCTGAGGAATGGCGGATTTTGGTGTTTCGGGTGTCCAAACCACCATTTGGGCCTGGGTGCGGTTGTTCCAGGTGCTATAGGGAATGGCTTCGAAAGTGAAAGGCTTTTCGGTGATTTTGCCCGAAATGCTATCTTTTTCTACGGAAAAAGCTGCTCCCCGAAGTACTTCTACTCCGTTCAGCAAGTTTTTATCATAATAAGAAGAAATCTTCGAATCACGAGGAATGACGATGTCAAACAAATAATCTTTCTTTTGGTCGATGCTTTCCAAGGCGTATAAAATCGGCCCACGTTCGATGGCCAACAACCCTTCGTCGTATTTGGCTTCAGGATGGGCTTGCACGCGTCTTATCGACATATCCAAGGCTAACGAAATCTTGTCGCCCCGTTTCCATTTCCTTTCAATCGACACATAACCACTTGGGTTAATCGTGGCAGGAACAGCTTTTCCGTTCACCCAAATTTTCACTTGCGAATTGGCCCCATCCACATACTTGTAGAGGTCGGATGGAACAGGCTGATTTTTTGCCCAGCCCGGGATGCGCAGCAGCAGGTTGAATGGTTTGCTAGTGGATGGCTTCACTGCGATCTCCACGCCGCCATTCCAAGGGTACGTGGTCGTTTGGGAAAGCTCTACTTCGTTGTCTTGCAATCTGATCTTCGCATTTCCCTGCACATACAAATTCACATAGAGGTTGTTTTCATTGTGCGCATACGCATATCCAGGCACGGATGCCACAAAACGGGTCACATTGCCCGGGCAGCAAGCGCAACCAAACCAAGCTTGGCGTGCAGCACCGCCGTTCGACGCCATCGGGTTGTCGTAGAAAAATTTGTCGCCGCTGAGTGAAACTCCGGCAATGACACCATTGTATAAGGCACGTTCCAGCACATCGATGTACTTGGAATCGCCTGTTGCCAAAAACATGCGATGGTTCCAATACACATTGGCAATCGAGGCACAAGTTTCGCAATAATTGTTGAAGTTGTTCAATTCGTAATTGGGTCCAAAGCCTTCGCCTTGTGCACGGGAACCAATTCCCCCATTCAGGTAGAACTTTTTGCTCGCCATGTTTTCCCACACCCGGTTCACCGCAGCGAAAAGTGCCTCGTCGTGTTGTTCCGATGCCACATCTGCCACCCCCGAATAGAGGTAGCCCGCCCGCACGGCATGGCCAACAATCTCGTCTTGCTGAAGAATGGGCTTGTGATCCTGGCTGTAGGGGCTTAAGCGATGGCCATCTGTTCCACGACCTGCCTCATCGATGAAATAGCGGGCCATATCCAGGTATTTCTTTTCTCCGCTCACTTCGTAAAGCTTCACCAAAGCCATTTCCACGATCGGGTGTCCCGAAGGTACATGTTTCTGTCCTTCATTGGGGCCAAACACTTGGCACACCAAGTTGGCATTTTTAATAGCAACGTTCAGCAGGGTCTTTTTGCCCGTAGCTTGATAATGCGCCACGGCGGCCTCGTACAAATGGCCGCAATTATACAATTCGTGGCTATTGAGTTTTTCCCATTTGGAGCTTCCCCACCATCGGGCCAAGCGGGTGGATTTGTTGGTGACGCAGGTGGTGAGGTAACCGTCCGGTTCTTGCGCGGCGGCAATCAGCGTGATGACACTATCTAAATAAGCATCCAGCTTGGCATCGTATTTCACCGCAAGCGAGTAGGACGCACCTTCAATAATCTTGTAGGGATCGGTGTCGTCGAACGGGAAATCTCCTTTTTGCTCCCCTTTCATCAATCCGCCGGCTATGGCAAAATTGTCGAACCGCCCGTTTATTTCACATTGATGAAATGCTGACGGAATAGAAACGGTACGGTTGATTTCCATGCGGGGAAGCCAGAAATTATCTTCAAATTTGACTGAAGTGAAACTGACAGGCTCGATCCGATGCTTGCACAAATGCACTGTTGCCGCATGCAGATTGCCGACGAAGAGACATGTTGTCAAAATAATGAAATGAAAATGTTTCCTTGATAAATTCATCCTGATAATTATATGGTTCAATCCACAAATATACATACGGGATGCCCCTTCGGTGTAGAAATTTAATTCAAATAGCTGCAAAAATAGTACAAAATTACTCCCAACGGGCGAAACAGGCAGAAAATAGATAAATTAATGTAGCCTGGGTTTTGACAGTTGATTCAAAATATTGGAATGAAAAGAGCTCGGGGTTGCGGCTTCGAGTCGCATTTTTGGCTTATCCCTTCGGGTGAAACGTGCGCCAGCCTCTTCCCCTCTACTGGATGGGGCGGGGGGAGGCGGTTATCCCTTCGGTGTGCGACACAAACTCCGGCGCATACAAGCATTGGATCGAAGAGATTCCATTTTTATATTCCCCGCTGCGGGCCACATACACGCCGTATTCGAAGGTGTAAGTGCCTTTGGGCAAAAAGTCGAAATAGAAATTGGTGGAAGCATCGCGGGAAGTGCGGTAGTAAATCGTTCCGCCGTTCCATTGCACGCCCGAAGTCTGGTCAACAGGCTCGAAGCAAGAAGCACGCATGTCTTTCAACTGCACGAACTCCATGTCGCGGTCGGCACGAACCACCAAGCGCACCACCACCTTGTCGCCCACCTTCAAATCACTGCCTTCGGTTATCGGCTGGAGGACTTTTCCTTTTTCGGAAGAAATTTCCTTGAACAACATCTTGGTCAAATTCAGTTCCTTGTTGGATTGGCCTTGAATCTTGTCCAGATTTTCAAGGTATTGCCAATAGACAGCTCCGTATGCAGGGCCATTGTCCTTTTTGGTCACCGTCACCTTGCCCATGTCGGGACGAACGGCATCTTTTTCCCAGCTTTGCTTCGTGTATCCTGTTCCCAGCTCTTTGTCGGAAGTATCCACCTGCACATTTCCCAAACGAATATCCACCTCGCCTTTGCTGGCCAGCCAGTCGCTGCCGTTGCTCAACAAAGCATAAATCGCGCTCAATGTGCCATGGGTGGATTCCCATTGTTGCGTTTGTTTTTGTTTCAACAGCCACAATTTCAAGTTGTCCATTTCCAAAGCTGACGCCCCGTTTTCCTTGAAAGCATCCATCAGGAAGGTATGCACGGCCACGGCTGATTGCGAGAAGAACACCGAGCTTTTGTTGTTTGCCCAATACATGCCCATCTCGTCGGTGGTGGTGGCATGTTCCCGAATGGAGGCCATGATTTTGTCGCCCAATAGCTTGTTGCCGTTCTTCTTTGCCAACACGGCAAGCAAGGATTGTGGGTAAAGACCCAGGCTTGTCCAATTCTTTTCCACCACGGAAGTATAGAATTTCTCGGCTTCGCGGGCTTCTTTCGATACTGGAATATCGCGGTAATAAGAGCGGACATAAAGGTATTCCAACTGGTTGATGGAAATAGATTTGAGCGCAGCCCAATTCTTGTCGTATTTTTTCAGATTTGCGAAATCGTTGGCAATCTCCACATCCAAATAATTTAGAGCTTTGACCTGCATTTGCTTCATGTCGTCACCGTATTCCACGGCATTCAAGTTGGTCAACTGGGCAAATCCATAAAGGATGTATTGCGTGATGCTCCGGCTTGGATAGAATCCTTTGAACCACGACCAGCCACCTTTCTCGGTTTGCAAGTCGGCTAATTTCTTGGTGGCAGTGGATGTCAGCGATTGCGAACGGTTCAGGTCAAACAACAACGAAAGGCTTTGCTTTTGTTCCGTTTCGTCTTTCGCGTCAAGCACCCAAGGCGTTTCTTGCAACAGGACGTTCTTCAACTCCTCGTTCTTCTGCAAGGCCGAGAAAAGGGTTTCCTTAGTTCCTCCCTGTTGTTTCCATGCTTGGATCATGGCTGCCACTCGTGGATATTGCTTTGGAATAAATGCACCCAAGGTGTTCACGTAATAGCTGGCAAACCAATTGACGGCATTGTCGTTGTCGGGGTTGCTCAACGTGGGCAAAGCCTGCACGGCATACCAAGCGGGATTGGCCGAAAATTCCAAGGTCAGACGTTTGGTGGACAAGGTAGAAGACGAATTTTTCAAGAGGTGATCGAACGAAAATTGCTTGGTTTGACCGCCACGAATGTAGAGCGGCAAGCTTTCGGTCACCAACATTTTGTCGGGCAACACCGGAATCACATGCTGCTCGCCGTCGCTAAATGAGGCGCTTTCCGCCACAATCCGGCAACCCAACACGTCAAAATCTTTGGGAACAACAAACATCCACGAAGCGGATGAAGATGCGTCTTTTGCCAAATCGAACGATTGAACGGCATTCTCCATGCCAAGGTTGACCACTTCATAGGTCAGCGGATTGAAGAATTCCACCCGCACTTTTCCAGAAACGGCATTGTCCGAAAGGTTGGAAATTTTGGTAGAGACAGATGTTTTGTCGCCTGTCCTCACAAAACGGGGAAGATTGGGTGTCACCATCAGTTCCTTGCGGGTAACGACGGAAGCCTCCAATTGGCCGCTGTTTAGATTTTTGTCGTAAGCCAATGCCCGGAATTTCCAGGTGGTGTTGCTTTCGGGAACGGTGAAGCTGATAACTGTTTCACCTTTTTCATTGGTGCGCAATTGAGGAAGGAAGAAAGCCGTTTCGTTGAAATTGGTGCGAATCTGGGGTGCGGATTGGTTATTGGCTTCAGATTTATCATTGGCTATGTTCTTATCCTGCGCAACCATTTCTTTTTTCTGTACCGCATAGCCCACTACAGCTACTTCATTCAGAGCATCTTCCGACTTCATAGACCTTGCCATTGTAGCTGCGCCTCTTATCATGACAGAAGGCTTGAATTTCAAAGTGTTACCATAATTATCGAACCAATTGAACCGGTCAAAACTCCATTCTTTCACATTCAAGTATTTGGCATTAAAATTAAAATAAGAATGTGCTAAACCAAAGCTATTATCCAATCTATACAAAGGTGCAAGAATTCCACTTTGTTTCTGTGACAAGCTCAATGCCCAGGCATTCATCGGGTTGATTTTGTCCAAAGATTGGTCGTACATCGAAGCCAAGAGTTCCGAAACGGAAGGCTGTCCTTTTGCATCTTTCACGGTGATACGCCATTCCTCTTTTTGTCCGGGATGGAGCTTGTTGCGGAACACATCAAGCTTCACCTGCAAGTCTTTTGGTTCTTCCGCTTTCGTCACCTGCACTTGGTGCTGCGTCAACTCGCCGTTGCGGATAAAAGTGAAAGACATGCCCACATTCTCTTCGTATTCCTTTTTATAGGGTAAAGAGAACAAGCGGTTTTCATCGCTCAACTTCACAACTTTTCGTTCCAATACGTCGTATCCTTTGGTCAATTCATACAGCACATACACGTCTTTGTCCGAAATGCCGACCACTACTTCAACTGGTTTTCCGGGAGCAATCTGTGTATTCTTTTGAATCAGCCAATTGTTGGTTTTGTAAGGCGGACGCTTGTCGGAAACGGAATAGAGGACGAAATCGGCCTGCCCTTCCACTTTCTGGCCGTTGCTGTCGTTGGCTTTTAGGATGATGCGGTATTTTCCCGAAGCCAACTTCTTGAATTGTTGTTCCAAAGCCGTTTGGCGGCCCGAAGCGAAATCGCCTTTCAGCACCGGAGAGGCGATGGAGTCGTTTTCGTCCAATGTATAAATGGCGTATGTGCCTTTCGCCGGAATTTCGTTGCCATCCAAGTTTGTCGCTTTCACGTTTATGGCTTTGCCTGCATCTTTGTCGTATTTTCCTTCCAAATCTACAGCCAGAATCATCGACACATCGGCCACCCGGATGTAGTATTCTTGCGATTGCGTCTCGCCATTGAGGTCTGTCACTGTGGCCTTCACCGTGAACAGGTAGGCACGGGGGAAAAAGCCACGGCCTTCGTCTTCATCTTCCTTTTGCGGGATAAAGTTCACCGAAAACGAACCGTCGTCAGCTGTTTTCACCGTTTGCTCGTCTATTTGCGACTCGTTGCTCGATGCCCCAAACCAACGCCAGAGATTCATCCTTTGACGGGTAACGGTGTAATTCACATCGGCATCTTGCAATTTCACGCCTGAGAAATTTTCGGCATGCCCTTTCAAGGTGATTTGTTGGCTGAATTTATAGGTTTTATCCACTTTGTCAAACGTCACTTGGAAAGTGGGACGCTTGTATTCTTCCACATGGAAAAAGGCATAAGCCTTTTCTTCGGCAGTTATAGAGAACTGCCCGTCGAGCAAGCCTTGCGGCAACACAAACTCGCCGGCCAATGAGCCAAACTCATTTGTAGCTAACGTTTTCTTTGCCACTTCCTGGCGGTTGACATCGTATAATTTCAGGGTATAGGATTTGTTCGCTAACACAGCATTCTCTCCATTTGCTCCTTCGGTGGCTATCAATTTAAAATACACCGTTTGTCCCGGGCGATAGATGCTTCGGTCGGTCAACAGCGTCACCTGTTCCACCTTTTTTGAATCAACTGCTGCCGTATTTATCGTTTTTCTGAAATAGTAGTAGTTGTTCAACGGGGTGAAAATTTCGGGAGCGTCTTTTCCCGAAGAAATTTTATAATAGTAGGATGTGTTGTTTTTCTTGCCTTTGATAGAGAACCGAACCAAGCCGTTTTCGTCCGTCTTGAAGGTTTCTGTTAGTGTTTTCTGGTCTTTATCATTCCTCACATAGGTTGAAACAGAAGCATTCTGCAAGGGTTTTCCCGATTCCCGTTCGGTAACGAACACCGAATAGTGGCTGTCGTCCACCTTTTTATTCACCGATACCAAGTTTGTCACCGAGAAATTGTATTTTCGGTTTTCATCGTCATTTCGGTCGTATTTCTTGTCGAAATCCAGTTTTGCATAATAGTTCCCGACGGCAGTGATCTCCAAGTTGATCTTTTCGTTTTCCAGTTTATAAGTCGTTTTCGGATGCAGGTTCACCGGATATTCCTTCACTTTCACTGCCGTTCCATTCGTCGAATAGCTGTAAATGCTAAGTATTACTTTGTCCAAGTTTTTGTATGACAGGTCGATGGTTTTCTTTTCATTCGGATAAAAAGCATTTTTGCCCGAGAAGTTGGCCATCGGTTGCTCCATTTCAGCCAGCTTGTTTTTCAGATTGTTTACCCGTTCGTTGTTAGGGTAGAGGGCAATTCCCTTTTTCAACCATTCGTATCTTTTGGTCAAATCTCCTCCGGATGCAGTGTAATAATCGGCAAGATTATCAATTACCTCCAGCACAAAGGGGCTGCTTTCGTTTGCCTTTTCGAGGGTAAGCAGCGCATCCAATTTATATTTACGGGCAAATTCGGCAGACTTGTCGGCAACGAAATTGATCCTTCGCAACTCGAGCAAGAGCAAGCTGTTGGTTAAGTTCCGGCTTTTCAGGGAAGAAAGAAAATCCTGATACAATTTTAAGCTTTGAACCGTGAACGAAGCTTTCGCATCGCCGAGGTTCAGCTTCGCAAATTCCTCCCCCGGCTTTGCCAAATCGGCCAATGCGAGCGAACGTTTCTTCAATTCGGACGAAAGTTCCTCCCTGCTGTCGAATCCGCCCAGATTGTCCAATGCACGAGAAAGTAGGAAATCGTACATCGTTGGATACAATTTCCTGGAATCTTTTCCCAGAATAACGATCGTTGAGAATGCCTCCGTTTTTGCATTCAGCAAGGCCGATGTGTCCGACAGCGATTCTTGCAATTCCTTCTGTATTTTGTCCTGAAATATGTTCTTGCTCCATTCGGCCATGTCGTTCGGCACATAACCGGTGATCGGAGTCCGCTGATTGATTTTCCAACTCTCCTGGTCGTAATATTGCTGATACAGCTCGGCCAGCAGCGAATGGATCAGTGCTTTTTCCACGGGCGATGTTTTCCCGTTCAGGAGGGACGAAAAGTCGGCGATCAGCTCCGGCTTCGTGGTGTCGTCAATTTCTTGTTTGAAACTGCTTCGGTAGATCATTGCCTTGATTGCCTGCTGGTGATTCTTGTTTGCAAGCGACTGTTTGAGGATGGTTTCCACCATGCCCAAAGCCGATTTTGGCAGGTTGTCTTTCTGGAATTTTTCCACTTGCTTCCATTGTGCAGGATAGTTGTTTTGCGCCATCATTGCCATTCCGACAAAAGAGAGAAATGTGAGGAGAATTAATTTTAGTCGCATATATATTTGTCGTGTTTGATTCATTAAAAGCAAAAAATGATTTATCGATATAGAGCCTTACCTCTATTAAATTCCATAAAATAAGGGATTATTTTTTGAAATTCTACGATTGTCAACAGGGAAAGATTTTTTATTCCATTTTTTGTCAAAATTTTCACCTTGCCATGCAACGTATCTCAAAACGGTACGTCTTTATAAATAGGCATTGGTCTAATTTAAGCAATAGCTAAAACCTGAACATCAGCAATCTTATTCAATTTTTTGAGATTATGAAACGGACGTATCGCTACACATTCTTTAGAAATAGGATAGACTTTCCGACAATATGGGGTTCCATGCTGGCTAAAAGTAGAATGAGCTGTGTCAGAAATGCCCCTCCGTTGCAAAAAATATTCGTTGTTGTATTTTCCCTCCTGGTTTTTACTTCCTCATCGATTGAATATACGGATAAACGGATTTATATTCCCATTTTCATGCAACGTTCCGAATTGGAGAAGTCTGTTACCTTTATCAACGAAGGGCGTGATTTGGTGAATCCGGGTAAGATATATGTTTACGGCAAATATATACTCATCAACGAGCGTTACAAAGGGGTGCATGTGATTGACAACACAACTCCCGAAACGCCGAAAAATATTGCTTTCATCACCGCTCCCGGATGTTTGGACATGGCCGTGAAAGATGGAATCCTCTATGTGGACAATGCGGTGGATCTGGTGGCATTCGACTTAACAAGCCATTTGGTGACAAATCGGATCCGCAACATATTGCCGCCTCCTTCTTCTCCCGTCAACACTCACTATTATAATCCTGAAGCCGCATCGAAGGGATTGATTCTTGTGGAATGGAAGAAAAAAACGAAATCCAATGAATCATGAAGACAATAATAACTTTCCTTTTTCTGTGTATCCTTGTCGCAATATTCGACTCTTGCACTCATTCGGGTTCAGCAAGCGGTGCGAATATTAGCGGACAGGGAGGTTTGATGGCACGTTTCACCATCCACGATCATTATCTCTACATTGTCGATAATGAAAACTTGAAGGTGGTTGATATTGCAACGGCATCCGAGCCCAAATATCTCAACCAACGAGATCAAAGAATAGGCTTCGATATTGAAACCATTTTCGTAAAGGACACATTGCTATTTATTGGTTCGCAAGAAGGAATGCGCATCTATGATATTTCCCGTGAGGGGCTTCCTCAAAAAATATCTACCGTAACCCACATCCGAAGCTGTGATCCCGTAGTGGCACAAAACGGTTATGCTTACGTGACCCTTAATTCAAATAATACTTGGGGTGGAGGCCAATCCAATCAATTGGTGGTTTACAACATCAAGCATCCCAAAATACCACTGCTCGTCTATGAAGGATCTATGACCAATCCAAAAGGCTTAGGACTGGATGGAGACAAATTGTTTGTTTGCGACAAGGGCATTCGTGTTTACAACATCAGCGAGCCAAGATCGCCCAAAAGGATGGATGACCTTAGTTATATTACCGAAACATCGAATGCCGAAATATACGATGTGATTCCGATGAATGGCATCTTGATGGCTGCTGCAAACGATGGTTTCTATCAGTTTGACTACACCCAAAACAAATTGAATTTCATCAGCAAAATCAGCGTGAAAGAAAACTAAGATAAATAATATACAAGCTATTTTACCATGGAGTAAAAAGAAGTCCAGCGGGGTTTTCTTTCCATTCCACATTTTCTTTGTTCTCTGCGAAAAACCTTTGCGAACGCTCCGTGAAATTCAAATCTGTTTCACACACAAATTTTATTATTCATCGAGTTCACGTTAAGATACCATCAGCTTCAGTATTGGAAGTATAAGGTCAACCAGAAAGGGTAACGAAGAAGCACAAGCCGTTTTACCCAAAAAACAAGTATCCAACCAAAATAGCACTGATAACTCCTGCCAAATCGGCTAGCAAAGCATAAGGCACCGTGTAGCGGCTGTTTTTGATGCTCACTGCGCCATAATAAACGGCAACCAAATAAAATGTTGTGTCTGTTGAACCTTGGAAAATTCCAGCCAGTCGTCCCACAAATGAATCGGGGCCGTATGTCGTCATTGCCTCTACCATCATCCCTCTTGCACCGCTACCGCTCAATGGTTTCATAATGGCTGTTGGCATAGCATCCACCCAAGAAGTATCCACCCCTGTAAAAGAGATCAAATATTTCAATCCGTTCAATAAGAAATCCATTGCTCCCGAAGTGCGGAACATGGCAATTGCTACCAATATAGCGATCAGGTAGGGGATAATCCGTACGGCGGTGGAAAAACCATCCTTGGCCCCATCAATAAAGGAATCATATACGTTCACCTTTTTTCGCATGGCAGCCAATATAAACGAGACGATAACCCCAGATAAAATGAAGCTTGCCATCAGGTTGGAAGCCAATTGCATGGTTTCTTTCCCTAAAGAATTGAATGCCCATATCAATCCACCAATCAAGGTAATGGCTCCGGCGAATGTCCCCATCAAGACTTTGTCAAAAATACGGATCCGTTGTTTCAAACAAACAGCCAGCACTCCAACCAATGTGGCAAAAAAGGTTGCGATGAGAATTGGCACAAACACATCCGCCGGATTGCTCGCCCCCATTTGTGCCCGAATCGTCATCACCGAAACGGGAATCAGCGTAAGTCCCGAAGCATTCAGCACGATAAACATAATCATCGGATCGGAAGCCTTCTCTTTGTCCTTGTTCAGTTCCTGCAACTCACGCATGGCTTGCAATCCCGCTGGAGTGGCGGCATTGTCAAGTCCGAGCATATTGGCAGAAATATTCATCAGGATGGAACCTGCTGCCGGATGATTTTTGGGTATTCCTGGAAAAAGGCGGGAGAATACAGGATATACAGCTCTTGAAAAAAGCTGGATCATGCCTCCACGTTCACCGACTTTCATTAGCCCCATCCACAGCGACAAAACGCCCGTTAGGCCAAGCGATATTTCAAAACCTTGCTTGGATGAAGCAAAAGTGGAATTCACAATGTCGATAAATGCCTGCGTGTCTCCAAAAAATAGGAGACGAACCAATCCGACTATAAAGGCTACCAGAATCAAGCCTATCCAAATATAATTTAATACCATGTGGTTTTCAGTTATCAGCCAATGTTTATCCGTTAAATTATTCTATAATCTTATTTGCTTTGTTCAGCAAGTAATAATCGAGGATGGTTATTGCGGCCATTGCTTCCACGATAGGCACTGCACGTGGCAGTACGCAAGGGTCGTGGCGGCCACGCGCTTTCATCTGTGTATCGTCGCCTTCCACCGTGATTGTGTTTTGTTCGCGGAGCACCGTCGCCACGGGCTTGAATGCCACACGGAAATAAATATCTTGACCGTTGGAGATGCCCCCTTGGATTCCTCCTGAATGGTTGGTGCGCGTATTGATCTTGCCTCCGTCGTTGAAAAACTCATCGTTCACTTCTGAGCCGCGGTGGCTCACGTCAAAACCGTCGCCATATTCAAAGCCTTTCACAGCATTGATGCCCAACATGGCCTCACCTAAAGCTGCATGGAGCTTTCCAAAAACAGGTTCGCCTAATCCGACCGGTGCGCCTTTTATCACACAAGAAACAACACCTCCGATGGTGTCTCCCTCTCTTTTCACTTCACCGATTAGTTCAATCATTTTTTCGGCAGTCTGCGGGTCTGGGCAACGAACGGGAGTGGATTCGATGAGGGAAAAATCACATTCCGTATAGGGTTTCTCCATACGGATTGATCCCACTTGCTGAGTGTATGCCGTGATTCGTACGCCAATTTGCACCAATGCCAATTTGGCAATCGCTCCAGCCACTACCCGGGCAATTGTCTCGCGGGCAGAAGAGCGGCCTCCTCCGCGGTGGTCGCGGATACCATATTTTTCTTGGTAGGTGAAATCGGCATGCGAAGGCCGGAACACATCTTTTAGGTTGTCGTAATCCGAAGAATGTTGGTTGGCGTTCCAGATAACAAAAGCAATGGGTGTTCCTGTGCTTTTGCCATCGTAGATTCCCGATAGAAATTGCACTTCGTCCGCTTCTTTGCGGGGCGTAGTTATTGCCGATTGGCCGGGACGCCTTCTATTGAGTTCTGCTTGAATATAATCCGCATCTATTGTGATTCCGGGAGGGCATCCGTCGATGATTCCGCCGATGCCTGCACCGTGCGATTCTCCAAAAGATGTCAGCCTGAAAATGTTTCCAAATGTATTCATCGTGTTGAAATTCGTATTTTTTTATTTTAAAACGCACAAAGATAAAACAAAAGAGTAGCTGCGAAGATAATTGTTTGGAAAAATGTGTTGGGCATGCACACAATCCTTGTCCTTTTGCTGCTCGAGAGAATCTGTGACTATGTGACCAAGTGAAGGGTTGAACAAGTGTAACCAAGTGATTCAGTAGTTCACGCTAAAAGGAAAAAACACGCAAGTTACGCAAAGAAAGATTTTCAAAGCTTCCGAGACCTCTGCGAAAAAAGTCTGCGATCTCTGCGTGAAAAATAAGGTCCCCTCGCAAATGAAAAATAAAAATTCTTTTTACTCCTTGGTGTATTATCCGCAATTATTTGTTTTTCAACAAATCGCGGATCTCGGCCAGCAATTCCTGTTCTTTGGTTGGGGCGGGAGGTGCTTCCGGAGTTTGTTCTTGTTTTTTCTTCAGCGAATTTATCCCTTTGATTGCGAAGAAGATCACTGTGGCAATGATGGCAAAGTCAAATACTGCTTGTATAAACGAACCGTAGTTGATGGTTACCGCAGGCACCGTAGCTCCCGCAGCGTTGACGGTTGCGGCCTTCAACACGATTTTCAAATCGGTGAAATTGACTCCATTGAGTAAAACCCCGAGTGGCGGCATTATCACATCACTTACCAGAGAAGATACTATTTTGCCGAAAGCTCCACCGATGATAACACCGACTGCTAAGTCAACCACATTGCCGCGCAACATGAATTCCCTCAATTCTTTTAATATTTTGCTCATACAGTTTATTGTTAAATTATTAGTAGTATCTATTCTACAAATATAGTTGATTGATGTGAATTTAAAAATATTTAAAATTAGATTCCTATCTTAAAAACCTCAAAAATACCAGGCATTGAATATCCGTTGATGTTCCGTGTCAGAATAGTTATAAATCACTTTTTTATTTTTGATATTCAACAATTTCTTCATTTCAGGTGAAATTAAGTTGAAATCCAGAGAAGAAAAGTTCTCTGAATAAACAAGCTCGGAGCAGTTGTCCTCCAAATATTTTTTCAAGGAAGAATAGTCCATCTTGTCTTTGTTTTTCTCTTTTCGCCTAACGTAACGGGCAATTGCATCTGCATTGGGCGAGATCAATAAATAATTGTGCCATTGTGTCCAAAATTGAGTGGAATGGCATTTTTCGGTTGTTTCTTTTGATAGAAGGCTAGCTTCATAGAGGTAATATTGGCCGAAAAAAGACAAAAACGGATGTCCTTTGATTTTCTTATTGGAAAACATATTGCTTTTGATTGAGTCGATAAGCTCAATGCCCGGCTTTAGTGGTATCACCTTCATTTCGCTGTTCCCCTCAGTTTTGGATGAAATAAAATAGTGGTATTCAATGCCCTGTGTTGTTCTTGAAAGGGTTGAATCCAAAGGATATTCTACCCTATTCAAGCATTTGAAGGCCAGCAAAGAGTCTGGAAACAAGGTGTAATCAATAAATAACTTTCCGTTCGAAGAAAGGGGAGACTCCCTTTCCTCACAGCCGGATACCCGATTTTCTTCACCTATCCGTTGATTCGTGATAACGGTCAAATATCCCTTGTTGCGGTTTATAAAAACGGCATTTCCCTTGTCATAATAAGCTTCAATGTTTTGTCTGCTAAGCTGTTTGCAATGAAAGCTTTTTCCGTTTTCGTAGCTATCAACCGCAGATTTTAAAATCTCAAAATTATAACTTCCCAAAAATGTGCCGTCCACAAAAGCACTCACAAAAAATGTACTATCAGGAGCCGAGAAGAAATAATAGTTTGTATCCCCGAAACGTATGATTTTGGGGGGAAATCCGGGGAATATTTTTCGAAACAACTTGTTTTTCAACATCCATTCTTGTCGGGTAGAGACTTTTTGGCAAATCACATAGTCGTTTCTACTGCAAAGGATCAAGGAAGAATTGGGCTTTGAATGTTGCGACAGCATACTAAAAAGCTCCCCATAGCGTTCAGGGAAATTGGCAGAAGCCACAATTTGGCTCAGTTCTTTGGCATAAACGAAAATATGAATCTGTTCCGGCACAAAATTGAATAGGTGAACCGATCGATTTTTCTTCTCGTTGTTCATCCGTGTTATCAACAAAATGCCTATACAGAAACAAGTGGCGATAATAGATAAAATCACTACCTTTACCCAATTATTTTTGTGTAGAAGATTCATATTTTGCAGTTTTGACAAATATACACTAATATTTTGTGAATCAGAATCTGAAATCTCCAACTTGTGTGATTCGGAAAGAATATTCTTTATGTGGTCCTTATTTAAAAAAGAATTCAACGAGATAATTTGTTCGGCAACCGGCTGGTGTTTTGCCGCAATTTTTGCGATCGTTCCCGGACTGTTTTTGTGGTTTTTTCCAGGAAACTTCAATTTGCCCGACAGCGGTTATGCTGACTTGGGCATTCTTTTTCAGTTTCTTTCGATCTTGCTGTTGGTGATGCTTCCAGCTCTTTCGATGAGGATTTATGCCGATGAAAAAAGACTCGGTACATGGGATTTGCTGCAGAGCCGTCCGGTGAGTTTGGTGGAAATCTTCCAAGCAAAGTTCCTTTCGGTTTGGTTGTTTTCTGCCATTTGCATCCTGCCAACCTTCGTCTCAGTGCTTTCCATCTGGCAATTGGGATTTCCCAAGGGCAATCTCGATTTGGGGCAGGTGGGAGTTGGTTATTTTTCCTTGTTTTTATTGTCAGCCGTTTATTCGGCCATTGGCTTGTTTGCCTCTTCGCAAACACGGAGTGCCGTAGCGGCATTTATACTGGGTGTCGTTATCAACTTTACGGTGTTTTATGGATTCAATTTCTTGTCGGGCTTGTTTTTGTCCGGTGCGTCGCAAGTTGGTATTTCAGACATCGGCTTAAGCAATCATTTCGAAGAAACCAACAAAGGCGTTTTGCATTTGAATTCCGTGCTTGTTTTTGCCCTCTATTTTTTTATCTTCGCCTTTTTGACGGTCAGTTGCACAAAACAAGAAGCCTTGTCCAAGCAAAAGAGGTTGTTGCCTGTTGTAATCCTCGCCGTTTTGCTGATCCTCGGTAACGGATTTCTCCCGAATATTTCCAAAGATTTCACTTCCGATAAGCAATACACGCTTTCGGATTATTCTCAAAAAGTGTTGAACGACTTGAAGAAATCCAACAAAAAGTTTGACATCAATCTCTATCTCGACGGCGATCTCAACAGCAGCTTTTTGCGCTTGCGCAAGCAAATCGACTATTTGCTCAACGATGCCAACCGCAAAAGTGGCTACCGTTTCAAGATCAATTACGTGAATCCATTGCAAATCGGGTCCGTGGAAAAAGTGTATCGGCAAATGGCAGACCGCGGTATGAAGGGAATTATGCTGAATGAAACCGATCGAAATGGCAAAGTGAGCCGCCAACTGATTTTTCCGTATTTGGAAATTATTCACGAAAAAGACACCTTGCTGGTGAATGTGTTGAAGAATATTCCGGGAAATACTGCTGAAGATAATTTAAAGGCTTCCGCCGAAAATCTTGAATACGAATTGATTGATGCACTTGGTGTATTGACAGATAAAGAACCAAGAAATATTGCTTTTATTGAGGGGCACAACGAACTTCCCCGTCCTTATCTGTATGATGCCGAGGAAGCATTGGCCAAATACTATTCCATCAATCGGGGCGAAATTGTGAACGACCTCACGGCTTTGGCTCCTTTCAAGGTGGTTGTTGTTGCGGGACCTACTCAAAAATACACCGAGCAGCAAAAATATATCCTCGACCAATATATTATGCGTGGTGGAAGGGTGCTGTGGCTTTTGGATGGAGTTTATTTTTCCGAAGAACAACTTGCCTCACAAGGAAAAAGTGCGACGGTGAAAAACCAGAATTCGTTGGACGACCTTCTGTTTACTTATGGCGTTCGGGTGAATCCGGTGCTGGTGCAAGACGAGCAATCGGCCTCTTTGCTGGTCAATTCTGGAAAAGACGAAAAGCAGCAATCATCCGTCATCCCGTGGTATTTTTGTCCTTTGCTGATCCCTTCTCAAAACAATCCGATCACAAAAGACATCGCTTTGGTGAAAGCTCCTTATGTTTCGAGTATAGATCTGATCCGCCAACCTGCTGTTCAAGCGAATGTATTGCTGACCACTTCCGACAAGGCCCATTTGGTGAAAGCTACCGAGGAGGTGAACTTTGATGTGGAAAACATACGCAACTCACAAAGCTATTTTAACCAAAAGTTTTTGATTGCTTCCGTTTCGTTGGAAGGCAAATTTACATCGGCTTACCTGAACAGGCTGATTCCGGACAGTATTCAAAACGGGAATCAATCGCGACTCAACCAAAGTGCCCATTCAAAAATGATTGTGGTATCTTCCTCCTCAATTATTCGTAACGAATTGGCTGGACAAGGCGATCAAACACAAGTGGTGCCTCTCGGTTTTGACCGGACAAGCGGACGGCAGTTTGGAAACAAAGATTTTATTGTGAATGCCGTGAATTGGCTGGCGAACGATGACAACCTGCTTCTACTTCGTAAAAAACAACAGCAACTGCGGCTACTCGATAAAGTTGAGATTCAGAAAAGCCGGACAAGGTATGTGGCCGTAAATCTGATTTTTCCAATTTTACTCTTGGGCGGCTATATCGGAATTGTGCTTTTTAGAAGGAAGAAAAAATATGAATTCAGGACAAAATACGGGAAATAAAGCGGATAGTGAGAATCTGCTTTGTTAGAAGTGAAATGCAAAACTCTGTTTAAAAAAATACAATTCCACGCAGAGACGCAAAGGGAAAATCACGCAAAGAACGCAGGGAGAAAATTTTAATCTTTGCGCCCTCTGCGAAAAACCTTTGCGCTCTCTGCGAGAAAGAAACAATCCCACGCAAAGACGCGAAGGGAAAAACGCGCAAAGATCGCTAATAGAGAATTTAAAATCTCTGTGTCCTCTGCGAAGAACTTTTGCGATTTCTGCGAGAAAAAATACAATCCCACGCAAAGACGCGAAGGGAAAAACACGCAAAGAACGCTAATAGAGAATTTAAAATCTCTGTGTCCTCTGCGAAAAATCTTTGCGCCTCTGCGAGAAAGAAATAATTCCGCGCAAAGACGCGAAAGAAACACATTCCCATTTCTCAGAGCATTTTCAATTCTTCCATTGGATTCCAAAACACATTTTTCCAATTTCGAATTCTATTCTCCGACACCTCAATTCCTTCCGATTGGAGCAACTGTTTCATCTGATCGGGAGTCGAGAATGATCCACCTCCGACAAGTTTTCCCTGACTGTTTACCACCCGATGTGCTGGGATATGCTCATCTGTGGAACTGCATCCGTTCATCACTTTCCCCACCAAGCGGGAATGGTTCGGAAAACCAATGGCTTCGGCAATCGCACCGTAGGATGTCGCCCGCCCTCTGGGGATGGATCGGACTACATCATAAACAGCTTGTTGGAAATCGGCACGATCAATCTTCATATTGAAAAATAGTTGAGCAATTTACTAACCACACAGGATGCAGAGTTGCACACAGTAAAGATAAAGGAAAAGGAACGGAGCTAGTCTGTGCAATTTACCTTCAACAGAATTAGAAAAATAAATTTACAAAAGCCCTCACTCCAAATCCACCACGGTAATTCCAGCACCACCCAATTGTACATTTTCATCGGCAAAGGAGTGGATCCCTCCGATGGTTTTGAGGTAGTTGCGAATCAGTTCCCGTAGAATTCCGGTACCTGTTCCGTGCAGGATCCTTACCCGGCCAACTCCCACTTGAATGGCGTCGTCCATGAAATACATCACAGCCTGCAAAGCCTCCTCGCCGCGCATTCCCCGCACATCGATATCCTGCCTGAAGTTCAGCTTCTTTTCGTACATCTTGTCGCTCGTTTGGTTGCTGACAAAGGTGTTTTTGCGTTCTTCTTTTTTGATCTGGCTTTTGCTAACCTTTTCTATGTTGTCTAATTTGACAGTCGTCTTTATCATTCCGATAGCCACCTCGGCCTGTTTTCCCCGGATTTTTATCACTTGTCCAACAGCTGTTTGTCCTTTGATCTTCACAAAATCATTCTCAGCAATAGTTGCCGTTTCCGGTTTGGTTGGAATGGTTTCGTGGGGCTGTGGTTGCTGCTTGTCTTTTTGCTTTTGCTGCTTCTTTTTCAGGTGCGACAACTCCGTATTGGTGTCCAGGTTGCCTAAAGAATCACGAAATTTTCCCAATTCGCTTCGGATTTCTTTTGTTTTCTCTTTGTCAGCCTGCGCTTCCCGGATTCCCTTGATCGTGCCTTCAATCCGTGCATTGGCCTCCGCCAAGATCTGTTCGGATTGCACCTTGGCTTGAGCCAAAATCTCTTTACGTTGTTTTTCCAAAGCCTGGATATTGGTGTCGTAGTCGGCAGTAAGTTCCTCCAATCGCTTTTCTTGTTGGCGGATGTTTTGCCGTTTAGTCTCCCAATAACGTTTGTCGCGGACAATATCTTGCAAATACTTGTCCATGTTGATGTAGTCGCTCCCCACAATTTCGCTGGCATCGGCGATCACCTCCTCGGGCAACCCGATTTTCCGTGCAATTTCCACCGCGAAAGAGCTTCCTGGGTTTCCAATAGCCAGTTTGAAGAGCGGTTGCATTTGGTGGCGGTCGTACAGCATCGCACCGTTCACCACCCCTTCGTGTTCGTTGGCGTAATTTTTCAGGTTTTGGTAATGGGTGGTGATAACGCCAAAAGCCCTTTTCTCGTTGAAGCGTTTCAGCAAAGATTCAGCAATGGCACCTCCGATTTGAGGTTCGGTGCCTCCACCAAATTCATCAATCAAAAGAATAGTTCGGCTATCTGCATTTTTAACGAAGAATTTCATGTTGGTCAGGTGCGAACTGTATGTGCTCAAGTCGTTTTCTATCGATTGTTCGTCACCTATATCGATAAATATATTTTCAAAAATCCCGACTTTCGAATTCTCCGAGAGAGGAATAAGCATTCCGCATTGAAGCATATATTGGAGCAATCCAACCGTTTTGAGGCAGACCGATTTTCCTCCCGCATTGGGACCCGAAATAATCAGGATGCGGTTTGTTTCATCCAATTCAATGTCCAACGGAACAATTTCCCTGTTTTGTTTTTTGTGCGAAAGATAGAGTAGGGGATGCTTGGCGTAATTCCATACCAACACCTGCTTGTCTTGCACAGCCGGCTTGATTGCCCCTATTTCCACCGCAAGGCGCGCCTTTGCCCGGATAAAATCAATTTTCGCCAAGAAAACGTAAGCCTCCGTGATGTCAGGCACCATCGGGCGTATCTCGTTGGTGAGCGCAGTCAGTATCCGGATAATTTCGCGACGCTCTTCGCTTTCGAGTTCGCGGATGCGGTTGTTGGCTTCCACCACTTCTCCAGGTTCAATGAAAACCGTTTTGCCCGTAGCCGATTCGTCGTGGACAATCCCTTTGAGCTTTCGTTTGAAAGCCGGGGCAACCGGTATCACCAACCTTCCGTCACGCATGGTGGGGGCGACATCTTTTTCCACCAAACCATCAGCTTGCGCTGAGCGGAGAATCCGGTCTAGGGTTTTGGAGATGCTTCCCATCGTGCTTGATAGCTCCCTGCGGATGCGGCTCAGTTCGGGAGAAGCATTGTCGCGGATGCGTCCGAATTTATCTATGATGCTGTCGATTTTTGTTGTCACCTGCGGGAACAAGATCACCTCGCTTGCCAATTCCCTCAAATGGGGATAAGCTGAATTCTCTTCCTCTTCCTTTTGGAAGAATCGGACAATCGAATAAATCGTTTTCAGGGAACGGCTTAGGTCAAAAAGAGTACTTTCATCTAACCACGTACCTTCCACACGGATGGCTCTCAATGCTGGGCGTACATCGTAGAAGTAATTGGTGGGAAAATCTTCCTCTTCCTCCAAAACACGTATAAATTCATCGGTCTGAGACAGCAGCACCTGCACAGTTGTAAAATCGGAAGTAAATTCCATTAGTTCCACCTGTTCGATACCAAGCGGACTTAGACATTTTTCGACAAGCAGCTTGCGGATGTTGTCGAAACCGATTTTATGTTCAAAATTAAGAGGATAAATCACTTTTGTTGGATTTTTTTAGGATGGCAAAGTTATAACAGAAAAATGAACGGGGCAAGGTTCAAAGGATGGTAGGTGGAATAAATCAGTAAACTGTCGGCAAAATTTAGCAATGCGTACAAATTTAGCCTGAGTTCAGGTTAATGAATCGAAACTACGGCATACTAATAAAACTATTTATAACACATCAATCTAAAGACTATAAACCAGAAGGGCGTTTCACCAAGAATAAGTTTAGCTGATTCTCTGTCAGCAAGCCGCATGGCGGCGACCACCTTAGTTGCCCTGTGCGCTAGCGCAGGGTAGGATGTAGGTCGTCTGAAAACGGGAGCCGCCATAGCGGCGATAACTAACTTGGGGATCATTGGGTTCTGTTTTGATTTACCCGAACGATGTTGCCACTGACGTGGCTTAGGATCACCCCTGGATTTCTTTCCCTGCGCTCACGCACAGGGCTATTAAGAGGATGCCACTATGTGGCATGGTTACTGGAAAACAGGATAATTCGCCCCAAGCATAGGTAGGATAGCTAAAAAAGTATTCTATGTCGAACCAATCTAAATCAACGTGAGTTCGGTATAAAGACTATAACCAGAAGGGCCTTTTATCAAGAATAAGTTTAGCTGATTCTCTGGCAGCAAGCCGCATGGCGGCGACCACCTTAGTTGCCCTGTGCGCTAGCGCAGGGTAGAATATAGGCCGTCTGAAAACGGGAGCCGCCATAGCGGCGATAACTAACTTGGCGATCATTGGGTTCTGTTTTGATTAACCCGAACGATGTTGCCACTGACGTGGCGTAGGATCACCCCTGTATTCCTTTCCCTGCGCTCACGCACAGGGCTATTAAGAGGATGCCACTATGTGGCATGGTTACTGGAAAACAGGATAATATAACACATCAATCTAAAGACTATAGCCAGAAGGGCGTTTCACCAAGAATA
>DBTT01000031.1:0-23642 GCA_002307185.1 Bacteroidales bacterium UBA1309 | reverse complement strand
GCCATAGCGGCGATAACTAACTTGGCGATCATTGGGTTCTGTTTTGATTTACCCGAACGATGTTGCCACTGACGTGGCTTAGGATCAACCCTGGATTTCTTTCCCTGCGCTCACGCACAGGGCTATTAAGAGGATGCCACTATGTGGCATGGTTACTGGAAAACAGGATAATTCGCCCCAAGCATATGTAGGATAGCTAAAAAAAGTATTCTATGTCGAACCAATCTAGCATAGGTTTCCTTCTGTTTATATACATTTTTTGTAATATAATCTCTCTTTTTTGCAGTTTATCCTCCATATTAATCAGTTTGTGGATAAGTGGTGTAAAGAGGGGTTGTGTAGCTAAATAATCATGTATATCTTTGGCTTGTCAAAGGACGCGTTGCTTGCTATGATAAAAGGAAAATCAGCTTCAGTATCTCTAAATTCAATGAATTCGAGTATCCTACTGTCCAAATTGCCCTATAAATACGCCTGTTTTCAGGTTCGATGTTGAGTTACTGGCTCTGAGGTGCATCGTTTGCATAGCTTGGATAGAAACTTAACAATTATTTGTTTATTGTTAAAGTATATAAATTTATGATGCTTGTGTCAAATAAATGTTACATTTGTTGACTCACTAGGGTATCTTCAAGACAGATCTAAATCGAAATAGCACACTAGTGGAAAGTCAAAACGTTCTTTTACTATACAAAATATTACTATTTAGGGTGTCGTGTTAAGACTTTCATTCGTCATCTAATTTATTGGCTAACTTTCCAATTATGATGATTATGTTATAATTGAATTGTTTTTCACAAAGTTCATTGCAATATACAAACAAGCTGTTTTGTTGGATTTTTCAATTTTCAGGAATTCCTTTTGAGGCTAAAAAATCTTGTTTTAGTAAGGAAAATTCGATATTGAACCAAATTAACGTAGGTTTGTTACAATAATAAGGGAAACAAAAATTAATTTTTTTTAAATTCAGATGAATTACAAATCTTATCACTACAATTTCTTGATTGTTATTTTGGGTTGTATTCTATTTAGTTCGTGTACGGCATACAAAAAACTACCCTACTTGGACAATTTAGATCCTTCTGTACAGCAAAAGCTCCTTTCTGACAAGGGCGTCTATGAACCACAGATTAAGCCCAATGACATTTTGAGCATTACGGTCAACTCCACCATTCCCGGTGCAGCTTCCGATTTCAATCTGCCTTTGGTTCCTTTGAACAGTACGGCAGTACCCACATCTGTGATGGGAGCCGCAGGCGTTGGGACTACCGGTAGCCTTCAAAATTACTTGGTCGATAAAGATGGCGTCATCAGTTTTCCCATATTGGGTAGTCTCCATGTGGCGGGAATGACCATTCCTCAGCTTAAGGAATACCTGGCAGGCTTGATCTCACCCCGTTATATATCTTCCAAACCGGTGGTTAATGCGTGGATATTGAACTATTCTGTATCGGTGTTGGGCGAAGTGAGTAAGCCCGGGACATACAAATCCGATAACGGCCAGATGACCATTTTCGATGCCTTGGCGGCAGCCGGTGACCTGACCCTTTATGGGAAGCGTGACAATGTGCTTTTGCTCCGCACCACCCCACAAGGAGACGTGCTTACCTTCCGCATCAATCTACAAGACAAAAATTCCTTTTCTGACAAAAATATTTTCTACTTGCAGCAGGGTGACAAGCTGTATGTACAAACAAATAATGCCCGGGGAAATAGCTCCAGCATAGGTTCGTTGGAGACAGTCAGTCTTTCAGCCCTATCTGTCCTGATCTCCATTATTTCAATTGTTACACGGTAATTGAATCGAACTATGGATAGTAATAAAAACAAGGAATTGCAGGGCGATTTGTTGGCTAACTACCTTGCAATGGATGCTCGCTCAAACACACCTCAGAAGCCTTTTACTGAAGTCTTCCAATCGTATTTGCACCACTGGAAATGGTTTGTTTTTTCAGCCATTCTTGCTTTAGCGGTGGGTGTGGCTATTATCATGACCACCGAAAAAGAGTTTAAATCGAATGCTACCGTGCTGATCGATGAAGACAAAAACAAAGGAGGGGGCAGTTCTTCCTCTATGGGTTTTAGCTTGGACGACATGGGCTTGCTTTCGAAAACCAGCAATATCGACAACGAAATCGTTCTCTTTTCTTCGCCCGACTTGATGCGCAGTGTAGTAGATAGCTTGAACCTGGCTGTCACTTACAGCATTCGTGATCGTTTCCGCAACAAGGAATTGTATTCGCTTTCTCCCATCCGGGTATTGTATTCCAAGCCGAATCAAACTCTTCCTGGGAGCGTCCATTTCTCTATTGGGAAAGAAGGGCATGGGTATTCCATCAAGGGGCAATACATAAGTGTGGATGGCACTCCCGTCGATATCGACAAGAAACTGCGTTCTCTGCCCGCTACCTTTGCTTTGCCAGATACCCTGGGCAGTGTATCCATTCAGCCCACAGAGCAAGAATTTTTGGAAGATACGGAATATCGGGTGGCTATTTCCAATGCAAATTCCGTGGCATCCGCACTCGCTACCAACCTGAATGTTACGCAGACTTCCAAAAACTCTACTTCCTTGAAGTTTGACCTCACGGTCAACAACACAGGCAAGGGGGCGGCTATCCTCAAGCAATTGGTGAGCCAGTACAATTTGCAAAACACGAAAGTGAACAACGAGATCTCCTACAATACGGCCATTTTTATCAACGAACGCCTCAAGGAGATATCTACCGAGTTGAGCGACGTGGAGCGCGATGTCGTCGATTACAAGACACAGCACCGCATTGCCGATTTGTCTGCCGAGGCGCAGCTCTCTTTGCAAGAATCGGGAGTCAACCGCCAAAAATTGGTGGAGGCTCAGACCCAGTTGAGTGTGATCGAATTGGTGGAGCGTTTTGTGAAAGACCCGGCCAACGAGATGAAAGTAATCCCCAACTTGGGGGTATCTGATCCTGCTTTAGCAGCAGTCATCAACGAGTACAACATCAAGCTAATCAACTCTGAGACCTTGATCAAAAATACGGGAAATGAAAATCCCGCCCGGATAAAAGCATTGGATGAAATAAGAAGCACGCATGCCAGCATTGTCAATTCCTTGAAGAATGTAAAAAGGGCTTACCAATTGGCTTTGGCCGACTTGAAACGATCTTCCGGAACCACCGATTCGCAATTGGCTGCCATCCCCCAGCAAGAAAGGGGCTTGCTCGAACGGCAACGGCAACAGCAAGTCAAGGAAAATCTCTTCCTCTTTCTGATGCAGAAGCGGGAAGAAACCAACATTTCCATTGCCTCTATCTCCGAAAAAGCACGGATGATTGTTTCCCCTCAAGGAGGCCAGGCTCCGGTAGCACCTAACTCAAAGGTAATCCTGATGGCTTCTTTGTTGATAGGTTTATTGATCCCTTTTTCGGTAATTTATCTGCGCAATGCCATGCGGATACATATTGAAAACCGTACTGAGCTGGAACGCTTGACGCAAGTGGATGTGATTGGACAGGTTTCACGTAGTGAAGATCCGTTAATTGTCCATACCCACAAACAAGGAATGGTGTCGGAGATGTTCCGTTCCTTGCGCAACAAATTGAACTTTGTTTTTCAGAATCAGGGTAATCGCATTATCGTCGTTTCTTCCACCATTGCAGGAGAAGGTAAGACCTTTATCAGCTCCAACTTGGCACTCTCTTACACCTTGTCCGGCAAGAAAGTGCTGCTCATCGGGGGGGATCTCCGAAAACCCCGTCTTAAGCAGCTTTTCAATTTGGAGGAGAAAAAAGGGCTTTCCAACTTTTTGGCGCATGATGTGGCCGATTGGCACGAATTGGTTGCAAAAGAAGTGCTCGCTCCGAACTTGGATGTGCTTATGGCTGGTACGGTGCCACCCAACCCAAACGAATTGCTCATGAGCTCTCTCTTGAAACAATTCCTCGATCAGGCGCGTAAAGAATACGACCTAGTGGTCATCGACTCGGCTCCTTTGGGCTTGGTCTCGGATACCACTCTCTACATGGAATTTGTGGATGCCCTGGTGTATGTGGTTCGCGAAAATGTAACGCCATTCGATGCCATCGGTTTCCTCAACAGGCAGGTGGAAGAAGGATTGCTCAAGCATACTTATGTGGTCTTGAACGATTCCAAACCCAACCAAGGTTATGGTTACAGCCGTTACGGAAAACGTTATGGCTATGGCTATGGTTATGGTTATGGCTACGGTTATGGCTATGGACAGGAAGAGAAGGACTGAAAAAGTGTGACCAAAAGTAAAGAAGTGATCAAGTAAACAAGTGAACCTGGTTATTCAATAATTCAGTCATTCGGGGTATATTGATAACATTTTGAAACTCACTGAGACTCGTTTTACTCCGTGGTGAGAAAAACACCAACGAGAGAAGAAGAGACCAAGTGAACGAGTGAACAAGTAATCAAAAAGTGATAAGCCTTCAAGTTCAGGTCGTGGTTTTGTATAGACGATGTATCTGTGTGGCTAAAAGCAACAACAATATAATAGACCGGTGATTCAATAATTCAATAATTCAGTTATTCACCAGATATTATCCATCTGCTGATCTTCTCTATAGGTTTAAGCCTTTGTATGGAGAATTTCAATCAGATAAATACTACATACGGGAAATAGATGCCTGCACCTCTTTCTAGGAAGGGGGAGGGAAAGTCGTTTCGATAAGTGATAAATGATGAGAGATAAGTGATGAATGATAAGCGATGAATGATCATTGATCACCAATCATTGATCATTCATCACCGATCATTGATCATTCATTATTAATATGTAAACATAGAATCCAATGAACCAGCTTCAACAATCCATGCGGCCAACTAGTGTGCCGGTTATGTCTTGCCCCCCAATAAGCTGGTACGCCATTCAGACTTTTTTTAGCAAGGAGCTAAAACTGGCGCAACTCTTGGAGGAAAAAGGCTTGACATGTTTCGTCCCGATGCGAATGGCTATTCCAACTAGTGAACCCTGCGCGCCACCCAAACTTGTTCCGGTGGTTCACAACCTTCTTTTTCTGGAAAAAACAGATTCGGAGGCTGCCCTTTTAGAATTGATGAAAGACATTCCGATTCCCTTTCGGCTCATGCGCAACCGCGAAACACGGCGAATCTATGAAATTCCCAACCGACAAATAGTGGATCTTCGTGCCGCCTGCGATTCCTCTTATTCGGGCAATCTCTACATGGAGGCCGACAAGGCAGAAGCTCGCCCGGGACATCCCGTTCGGGTGATACGGGGACCTTTCACCGGTTTGCAAGGGAAACTCACCCAATACAAGAAAAAATATTATGTGGTAGTCACCATCGCCTCTTTGGGGGTGCTGTTGCATATTCCGAGGTGGTATTGTGAGAAGATTGGGTAATATGATAATGTGCTAATATGCCAATGTGCCAATGAGGAATTAGCCACGAATGCACGAATGGCGGGAATCACAAAATAACTTGGCTCATCTCTTCAATCATTCTCCTACCTGAATTATGTTAGTCAATTGGATCATTTGCCAATTAATTATTTATCTTTGTTTCCAACATAGCCTTTATATGCAGGAATATGTGATGTCTAAATGTTGTTATTGACGGAAAAAATTATCAGATGAAGACATATTTCAAAAAAGAAGCGAGTGCCGAAGAAAAATTGATTCAAGAAGCCATTGAGAAATATGGTGCGAATGCTTATTTGGATACTCTTGATAGCGGATCCTCGACTACAGTTTTGAAAGGGGACGAGATTGTTCGTGTCAATCCCGATGGCTCAACGCTTGTTATAGCTAAGTTGCCTAAAAATAAAAAAGAGGAATCCCGGCTTCGAATTCGTGTCAAATGAAACGGAAATTGCGTTTGCGTATTTTTGCGGGTCCTAACGGATCTGGAAAATCCACAATTATTGATATCATACGAAAACAAGGTATCGATCTGGGAATATATGTAAATGCTGATGAAATTAAAAAGGAGCTTGACGTTCAAGGGTGTCTTTCTTTTGATCGGTTTGGTTTAACCGTTCATGGTAATCAGTTTAAAGGAGAGTTCGAGGCTTCCTCTTTCTTTGAAGAGGCATTGTGTGGTAATATTTTATCGGACATTTGTGTGGAGAACAATTGCCTTATAGCTAAAAATTCCGATATGAATGATTATATGGCTACTTTTACAGCTGACTTTATTCGCCGGAATTTGCTTAAAAATTCCATAAAATTTAGTTTTGAAACTGTGATGTCCCATCCCTCCAAATTGGATTTAATAGCTGAGGCACATCAAATGGGATATAAAACGTATTTGTATTTTGTTTCATTGGAGGATCCTATCTTAAATCAAGAGAGGGTCAAATCTAGAGTGATGTTGAAGGGGCACGACGTGCCAATGGAGAAAATCGTTTTGCGCTATTACAGAACCATGAATCTGCTCTTGGATGCAATAAAAAGTGTTGACAAGGCTTTCTTCTTTGATAATAGTAAATCTCAACCTGCACTATTCGCTAAGTACGAAAATAATCATATCGATATTATTTCTCAAGAAATGATTCCTCGGTGGTTTTACGAGTATGTTCTTGATAAATTATAATGTGCCGATTTTTAATGTGCCAATTCCTTTGGATAATGTAATTTTACCCCCAGCCCCTAAAGGGGAGAATGGGGCAGCTTAATTGTAAGTTTTGTATAATTGGCGTCGGCAGTTCCCCTTCAGGGGTTGGGGGTGGAAAGCCTGGAAATTGATAGATTGATTCATCCGTTCACTCGTTTTCTTGTTCACCTTTTTTTGTTTTTTCGTTAAATCTTTTTATATTCGTAGCCGTTAACACGGACTATACAAATATCGAAATCCTTACCTTTTGATATTGTAAAACCGGTCTTGAGTGCGAATCTAAATTATTTAACACTAAACGAAAATTAATTATGGGAACAAACGTTTCAAGAAACTACAAAGGGAAAGACGAAGAGCTTTCGGTCATGGCGGGCTACGTGGAGTATAGCTTTGCCCGCGACCAGGCTGATTTTATGAACTTTTCCCCTAAATTTTCAAATGATTACCTTCTAGCCTACCAGGCTAAGACGAATGCTGTCCGGGAATTGATCTTTTCGGCCACCGAAACCGCCAAGCTAAAAGAGGCTACCAGTCTGCTTTATGGTATTTTGGATTCGACAAATTCCAAGTTAGATCTCATCGCTGCCTACCTCGCCATGGCAGGTAAAGCGATTCCCCTGGGCGTGAAAGCCTTTGGTATTACCGCCTTTCGCGAAAAACAAAAGAGTCGCGATGCGGAAGGAGCAATCAAAGCATTGCGCGTGATTAATGAAAACATCACACAATACAAGACCCTCATCCAAGAGCAGGGGCTGGGTGATGAACTAATTCTTGAACTCAAGGAAGCCGAATCGTCGCTTTACGATGCTAATCAGCAGCAGTACCAAATTGTTAGCCGCCGCAAGGAATTGGTGCAAAACAATATGGGTTTGTTGAATGATTTGTACAACAGCATGCTGGAAATTTGCAAAGTAGGAAAGGCCTTGTACAAATCTTCCAATCCGCAAAAATTGCAAGAGTACACCTTTTCCGAATTGCTTAAACGCGTTCGTTTGCAACTCAAGAACAACACGGCATCTACCACCACCGACGAAAAAACACAGTCGGCCGGATAAACGCCGTCGTATTTTCTATGTGTCGGCGAAAAGCTCCAAAGAGGGTGGGTGAGTAAGCCAAAAGTGAACCGCAGTAAGCCAAAGGTGAACCGGAATAGACTAAAGGTGTAGCTAAGTAGTCTAAAGGTGAACCGCAGTACACCAAAGGTGAACCGGAATAGACTAAAGGTGAAGCTAAGTAGTCTAAAAGTGAACCGCAGTAAACCAAAGATGAGGCGCAATACACCAAAGGTGAACCGGAGTTGCTCTTCGGAGGGGTTTATTTACTGCCTTGTTGGATGCGTTTTCGGGTAAGGGTCGGTACAAGAAAAGCAACCACATTGAAAAAGCAGGAACAGGCTACAGCTTTTCCTGCTTTTTTCGGGTGCGGTGATTTTCAATCGCGGAAACAAACGGTTGGTGATTCAATGTCACAGTATCTGTATCAGCCAATAGAACTTGCAAATAGCCCATTTCATAAAAAAAGATTAAAAATATTTTGTGCTACAAATGAGGAGATTATGTTACATTTAGATGAAAAAATTCAAATGTACAGAACTTTTTCACTTCTTTAAGCGTATATTTACAGAGGAAAATTCAAAAAGAATATCAATAGCAAATTCTTTATTGTATTACTATTTTACATTTCACTTATTTTTTATCTAATTATGTCATCATGACGGAGGAAGTAACAGCATCTCAATCAAACAATAAGCGAATAGCAAAGAATACAATGTTTCTGTATTTCCGGATGATCTTCAATATGGGCGTAAGCCTTTTTACATCTCGTGTGATTTTACAAACTTTGGGAGTTCAAGATTTTGGCATCTATAATATAGTTGGAGGTGTGGTTGTATTATTTTCTTTTTTGAATGGAGCAATGTCGCGTTCTACTCAACGGTATATTAATATTGCAATTGCTAGAGATTCTACTCAATATACAAATAAAGTATTTTCAGTTAGCATGAAAATACATATAATAATTTCTTTAGTTGTATTCTTTTTATCAGAAACAATTGGTTTGTGGTTTTTGAATTATAAACTAAATATACCTTTAGAGCGTTTAGATGCAGCTAATTGGGTTTATCAAATTTCTATATTAACAACAATAATTGATATTTTAAGAATACCCTATGTGGGTACAATATTGGCATATGAAAAGATGTCTCTTTATGCATATTTGGGTATTTTTGAAACCTTAATGAAACTTATTATCGTTTATTTGCTTGTATTTTTTATTCAGTATGATTCATTAGTTATATATAGTTTTTTATTATTTGTAGTTAATCTTATAGTTAACTTTATTTATGCTTCATTTTGCAGGATTAGATATAATGAAGAAACAAAGCTAAAACACTATAAAGATAAACCTCTCTTCAAGGAAATTATAGGTTTTTCTGGATGGAATTTATTTGGTCAGACAGCATTGGTCGGAGCAAATCAAGGTGTTAATATGATTTTGAATATTTTTGCCGGTGTTACTATAAATGCTGCTGTTGGAATAGCTAATCAGGTAAATAGTGCAGTGTATTCATTTGTTAGTAATTTTCAAGTTGCATTTAACCCTCAAATAGTTCAGTCATATGCTAAGCAGGAAATAGAAAACCATAAAAAGTTGATATTTAGATCTTCAAAATTTTCCTTTTTCTTAATCGCAATTTTAGCAATTCCAATATTAGCTTATACTCAATCTATATTGCATTTATGGCTTGGTCAAATTTTGCCAAGTTATGTTATACCTTTTACCCAATTGATTATATTAAATTCAATAATTGAAGCTCTAATAGGTCCATTTTGGATGTCAGTAGCAGCTGTTGGTAATATAAAAAGATATCAAATAGTAATTTCCATTTTTATTATTTTAAATCTTCCGGTCGCTTATGTTATTTTATATTGGGGGTTTTCTCCTGTGTATGTTATGGCATCAAAATTTATACTTAGCATTATTACAATGATATATCGAATCTATTATTCAACCGTAGAATTGGCTATCACAATAAAAGAGATTGGCTCTTACCTCAAAAATATTTTATTCATATTTCTATATTTATTGCTTATAACTTTTTTTAGTGAGATGTTTATTTCTTCTTGGATTTTATTTATAAGTCAAGTCCTAATTTTAGAAATTATTCTTTTTATATTAATCTATTTCATTGGAACTTCTAATAATGAGAAAGATCAATTAAAAAAAATGATATATGAGAAAATAATCAGTAGAAAATAAATTTTTAATATATCTGCAAATGTTGAATCAAAAAAAAACTTTTTATCTCGTTGGAATAGGAGGAATTCCAAATTTTGGGGACGAGCTTATATTAATTACATGGGTCAAGTTCATTAGAAGTATACATAAGGATGCTATTATATGGATCGACACTCCAAACCCATCTATTATATCTGAGATGTTTTTTTATCTTAATATAGATGTGAATATCACAGATTTTATATGGAATCTTTGTAAGATATCAAGCGAAAAAAAATATATTTCAAATAATAAGATCAATTTTATTATTGATTCATTAATTGTTAGATTTCGGGGGAAAAACAAGTTTTACCAAACTACATCTGTAGCTAATCAGTATAAAAATATTTCTGAATATTTTAAGAACAAGAAGGAATATTCTCACATCTTTATCGATAATATTTTATGTAATGTTGATAGTTTTCACGTTGTTGGTGGTGGGTATATTAATACTATCTGGCTTAAAAATTTGGGGATCATAGAGATCTGCTCAGAATTAAAGTCTAAATATAATAAACCGATATATTTTACAGGATTAGGATTTTTACCTGTTCTACAAGATAATTGTTTAATTAAAAGCAAATTACGTATGTTTGATGTGGTTGAATCAAGAGATAAGCTAGGATCAGATGCATATGAAGTAGATTTTGGCCTTGATGATGCATTTCTTGCGTGTAAAAGTTTACCATATTCAGGAGATAAATTAATACCAGATGTTATAATTTGTATCCAACGACACTTAGTAGATTTGAAAATCTATAATAAGACTATTCATACTTTAAGAAATCGGATAAATGAATATATTTCGAAAGGGATGACCATAGGATATATAGAGGCATTCCCTGATTCTGATTATTCTGGTTATATAGCATTGAGTGATCTGATACCAAATGAAAATTATTTTAGTTTATCAGAAGTACTTATAAATGGATTGCCATTAAAGGCCAAGCAAATATGGTATACAAGTCGTTTTCATCATCATTTAGTTGCTTCTGCGAATGGAGCCCAAGGAGTTGTTCTAAGTTTTAAACCGGGTTATTATGATATTAAGCATAAATCATTATTAGATTTAGGTACAGATTGGGCTTTCTACTCTCCTTATGTTCATGAAGATTTACCTTTACCAAGTTTAAATGTTCACTATTCAGAAAAAGTAAAAAAATATATAGAACAAAAAGAAAAGCAAGCTTTAAACCTTTATTTGAGATAATAAAAATGAAAGAATATCACTATATTATAGTCGGAGCAGGCTTGTATGGTGCAACTTTTGCACATAGAGCGAAGCAAGCGGGGAAAATATCCCTTGTATTAGATAGAAGGCCGCATATCGGGGGGAATATCTATTGTGAGAATATTGAGGGAATCAATGTTCATAAATATGGAGCACATATTTTCCATACTTCGAATAAGAAGGTATGGGACTTCGTTAATTCTATTGTTGAATTTAATCGATACACTAATAGTCCTGTAGCTAATTATAAGGGAGAATACTTTAATTTACCTTTTAATATGAATACATTTTACCAAATGTGGGGAACTAAGACTCCTGCTGAAGCTAAAGCTAAGATTGATGAACAGAAAGCTGATGCTATCGCTAAGATGATGGCGGAAGGAATTGAAGAACCAAGGAATTTGGAAGAGCAAGCTATTGCTTTAATTGGAAATGATATCTATGAAAAGTTAATTAAAGGCTACACTGAAAAACAATGGGGAAGACCTTGTTCGCAGATCCCTGCATTTATAATTAAAAGACTTCCAGTACGGTTTATATATGATAATAATTATTTTAATGATAAGTATCAGGGGATTCCAATTGGAGGCTACAACAAGCTAATTGAGGGCTTACTTGAAGGTATAGAGGTGAAATGCAATGTCGATTTTCTCAAAGAAAAAGAAAAATATGAGCAGATGGCTGATAAAATTCTTTATACTGGAGCTATTGACGAATTTTATGATTTCAGATTTGGGAAATTAGCTTATAGAACGATTTCTTTTGAACACGAATTATATGAAGCAAGTAACTGGCAAGGGAATGCGGTTGTAAATTATACTGACGCAGATATCCCTTATACCCGGATCATAGAGCATAAGCATTTTGAGATGTTTGGAGACGAAATAGAAAGAATTTCAAAGACTGTCATCTCCAAAGAATATTCTACCGAATGGAAAGATGGAATGGAACCTTATTATCCCATTAATGATGAGGAAAACAATAGTTTGTATATGAAGTATAAGGCACTAGCAGATAAAGAAGAAGGGTATTTGTTTGGCGGTAGATTGGCTGATTACAAATATTATGATATGCATAATATTGTGGAAAAAGCATTGAATGTTGAAATATAAAGTATTGGTTATATTATGAATAAGTTTACATTTGACTATATCCCTAATTTTTCGAGCAAATCTCTAAATACAGCTTCAATTAAACCGAGGCTAGATACTATTAGAATTCTAAAACAGGCAGGATATACAGACATATTGCCTCGATATAATTCGAAACCTAAACTAGGTAAAATTATTGCTTTTTTTCAATTTATTTGGGTTTTATGTAAAATTTCAAAAGAAAGTATTTTGTTTATTCAATACCCTTTTCAATTGCAGGGTTTTAATTTTGTGTTGAAATTCTTTATTAGACATAAAAACTTATTGAGTATATTGTTGATACACGATAGTTATATATTGAGAAATCCTTATTTTAAAAATATTGAAAAAAAAGAGCTCGCATTTTTCCGTTATTTCGACCATGTAATTTGTCATAATGAGAAAATGAAAAATTATCTGCGAGGTAAACTTGATGATAATATTAGGCTATACGAATTAGGTATTTTTGATTACTTGGTTAAAAAAGACGATCTGCTTTACGAAAAAAAGAAATTAAATGAGCATTTAAAAATTGTTATAGCAGGAAATCTAGGTAGGCTGAAGTTCTTAGGACAATTGGGTAAAATTAAAAAGGTGGATTTTTATTTATATGGTCCAGGTTTTGATGACCAGATCGTATTCTCCAATGTTCACTATTGTGGTAGTGTTCATCCTGATATATTAGATAAACAAATGACTCAGTATGATTTTGGTTTAGTTTGGGATGGTATATCGATCGACTCTCTAAACGGGACGAACGATTCAGAATATATGAAGTACAATAATCCCTATAAGCTTTCAGCAACAATTTCATCAGGAATTCCAGTTATCACCTCTAGACAAGCTGGTATTTCTAAATTTGTACAAGAAGAACAAATTGGTATTTTGGTTCAAAGCTTAGAAGAATTAAATGTTTTGGCATTATCCTCAATTGAATATTCTAATCTCCTATTTGCATGCGAAAAGATTAAAAATCGTATTAATACTGGTTGGTATTTAAGGTCAGTTCTATCAAGAATAACTTGTGATTAATTAAAGTTCACAATTTATAAAATTTCAATCCAATATTAAGTATGAAAATATTATCTATCGGTTCATTTAATGGAAATAGTAATACATGTTTACACCGTAACTGGGCATTACAAAAACTGGGCAATGTGGATATGGTCAATATGTATGAAAAGCCAATATCTCTTTGGTTTCGTATTGCAAATAAACTTTTTAATTGGGGACTACCGTTAAAGCTGCCCGATTTATCGAATTGCAATCAGCAAATTTATGCTCTTGTTGAAAATAATAATTATGATATCGTTTGGATAGATAAAGGATGGTTGGTATGCAGAGAAACTTTAGAATACATTAAAAATGTATCTCCTGAAACTTTGATTGTTAGCTATTCACCAGATAATATGGCTTTGCGACATAATCAAAGTCAACAGTATTTGGATTGTGTCTCATTGTATGATTTTATTTTTACTAATAAATCATATATTTTGGAAGACATGAAAAGATTGGGTGCAAGACGCATCAAGTTTGTTAACAATAGCTATGAGGATAGCTTCCATTATCCTCGTCAATTATCTGAGACGGATTGGAGCGAATTGGGGGGAGACGTTGGCTTTGTTGGGATGTGGGAACAAGAGCGGTGTGAGAGTATTTTGTATTTGGCTAAAAATGGGGTAAATGTGCGTGTTTTTGGTGGTGGAAAATGGGTCGAGTATAAAGGTAAATACACTAATCTTCAAATAGAAAATAAAGGCCTTTATGGAAAAAATTATTCTAAATCCTTTCAAACTTTTAAAATTTCTTTATGTTTCCTCCGCAAAATGAATTTTGATCAGCAAACCACGCGAACCATGGAAATTCCTGCCTGTGGAGGTTTTATGCTTGCAGAACGTACAGAGGAGCATTTGTCCCTTTTTGAAGAAGGAAAAGAAGCTGATTTTTTTTCGTCTAATGAGGAGTTGTTAGAAAAATGCCGATACTATCTGAATCATGAATCTGAAAGAAGACTGATTGCCGAAGCCGGAACGAAACGGTGTAAAACCTCAGGATATTCAAATAAGGATGCAATAGAAAAAATGTTGAATGAAGTATTTAGAAGCCACTGATATAATAGGAACGGATAATGTCGAAAATGCAAAAAAAATTTTGCATTTCATTCTTTATGTTTCAGTATTTTTTGAGATAATTTATTTCCCTTCATTCCCCAATATATTGGGATGCCTAATGAGTTGGATTGTACTGAAAGTTTTTTGCATCTTATTTACAAAGGAGAATGTTGTACTATTCCCATTTTCTTTTGCAATGTATTTATCCATGTTTCTATACCGATTTTTACCTCTTACTGCCACATTGATGGAAGGTAAACCAATCAGTTATAAAATGGAATTGGCGTACAGTACATTTACATTAGAAACATTACTTTTTCTTATAGGAAGTTTAGCTTTCTATTATGCATCTCAAAAAAGAAGCAATAATAAGTTGCAATTGTTTTTAGCAAAGCAGCACTTTTATCAAATAACACCTCCTGTTTTGTGGATGATGGGAGCTATAGGGGTCATTGTACGTCTTGCAACTTTTGCCAATACGGCTGAAACTGGTGATGTGGGAGGAAAATTTTTAGTTGGGTTAACTTATTTCCAATTGGCTCCCCTGATTCTTTTTTGTCCGGATTTGTTGAGAATCAAAGGGGCTGTTAATCGCAAATTTGTAGTAGCTTTCTTAATTCTAGTTACGATCTTAAATATTGCTTCGAATAGTCGAGAGGCTATTGTGGCTCCTCTTTTTCTTTTGGTTTTATTGTCTCTCTTATGGTTAATCAAGGCGCGCAAGAAATTAACCGATTTTATTTCTCCAACAAAATTCGTTTTACTTGCAGTCGGAGGATACCTAATATTGGGTTTGTTTTCTAATCTTTCATTGGCAATGCTTGCTACACGGACTACAAGAGGGGATATTTCTAAGTCTGAATTGTTTCAGGAAACTCTGAATGTACTCGAGGACAAAGCTAAATTGCAGGAAATGGAGAATATTAGTAAAGGTCTGAAAATTGAATTATCAGGCAATGAAACTTATGCTTATGGAGGATGGACAGAAGAGTATTTGGATAATTTTATTATGAATCGTTATGCGAATATGCGAGTAACTGATATTACTCTTTATTATGCTTCTATTTTAGGCTATAGTAACAGCCATATGTTAGAAAGCATGTTTGATCAAATACTAGCACTTCTTCCAGATCCTCTTCTGAAAGTTTTAAAAATAAATATAGATAAAGATCAATTAGTATATTCTCGAGGAGATCAGCTATATAACTTAGCAACTCACTCCCCTAGTGTTCTTGGGGGGTTTCGTGTGACAAGTCATGTTGCCGATGGTCTAGCAACTTTCGGATATTGGTATTTTCCAATTCAGTTTATACTATGGCTAGCTGTATTTTATTTGCTTAATAGTTTTGTATTTTTTATAAATCGGCAAGTGCTCTATGCTCCTTTTGCATTGATTAATCTATTTGTTTTTCTTGGAAGGTTTAGAAATGCTGGTGGTTGTTTTGGGGATATTGGATATATTTTAAGAGGATTTTGGCAATCAATCTTTACTTATTTGCTTGTGTTTTATATTTGTTTTTACGTTTTAAAATTAGTTAAAAATAAATGAAAGTGACTTTTTTTCATCGCCATCGCTCTTTGGGCTTTTCTATTCAACATGTCTTTGGTCCTGTTATAGAAGGAATGCAAAGTGTTGACCCAAATATCGAAATAGAAGAAGTTTTTATGCCTTCCATGAGAAGTATGCCTTGGGATGTGGTTCAAAATTGCTGGTACGTTTTTCGGCATAGAAATAAAGAAGGGATTAATCATATAAGTGGACATATTCACGATGTGGTTTTAAGCCTGACAGGATGTAAAACCGTTCTAACCATACATGATTTGGTATTTATCGACAATGTGAAAAATCCTATAAAGCGATTTTATAAATGGCTGTTTTGGCTGTATTTACCCATCAGATTAGCAGATAGAATAACTTGTATTTCTGAGCATACGAGTATGAATATTCTGAAGCATATTCATACTGAAAAACTAAGAATGATTCATAATCCATTAGATCCTGCTTTTAATTACATTCCTAAAGAATTTAATTTGGAAAAGCCCGTAGTATTACATATAGGAACTGGTTGGAATAAAAATCTCAAACGCTCCATTTTAGCATTGGATGGACTTACTTGTCATTTGCGAATAATAGGGAAGTTGTCTGAAGAGATGCTTTGTCTTTTAGAAGAGCATAAGATTGAATATTCAAATGACTATCAATTAACAGATGAAAAAATACGAGAGGAGTATATTAATAGTGATATAGTCAATTTTCCATCCGAATATGAGGGTTTTGGAATGCCTATTGTAGAAGGGCAAAAAACAGGACGAGTAGTATTGACATCCGCTATTGAACCTTTGATAGAAATAGCAGGGGGTGCAGCTCATTTCGTAAATCCTCATGATATAAACTCTCTTCGTGAAGGGTATGTGAAATTAATAGAAGATGCTACTTATCGGAATCATTTAATTAGAAATGGCTTGAAGAACACGGTTCGTTTTGACATTAGATGCATTGCCGGAGAATATATAAAAGTTTACCACGAAGTTTTAAATATGAAAACTAAGGCATGAAAATCCTACATACTGGAACATTAGATGTTAATGCGGGAGGTCCTGCGATGAGTACCTATTATACACTCTTGGGTTTGCAGCAGCAAGGAGTTGATGTAGAATTGCTCATGTATCCCCTGTCGGAGGGAGGGCGGCTACGAGGAGACGATGTGCCTGTTTATATTGCGAAAGCTCCCTGGGAATATAAATTCTGCTATTCTCCTTTGTTGAAAAAAGAAATTTTGCAATTGGGCGCATATGATATTTATCACGCACAAGGGATTTGGCAATGGCCTACGTACGCATTGGCTTCAATTGCTCGTAATAATAATAAACCATACCTGATAACGCCTCGGGGAATGCTTTATCCGCAGGATATAGCAAAATCAAATAAACGATTTAAAGAGTTTTCTCTTAAATTCCGACTGTTGCAAGATCTGAATCAAGCGGCTTGCGTGCAAGTAACTTGTGAAGAGGAAATGGTCCATTGCCGGAATTTGGGAGTAACGTCCCCCATTGCTGTAATTCCTAATCCTATTGAAATAAGGGATTACGAAGAACGTAAATTAGATAGTATTTTCCGATTGGGATATTTAGGTAGAATTTCTCCTCGAAAAAATGTAGAGGGGCTTATTTATGCTTGGTCTGCTTTGAAAGAACAGTCGAAACATGCTGAATTATTGATTATTGGAGGTGGTGATGCAGGCTATGAAGCTTTTCTAAGACAAGAAGTGGCACGCTTGGGCTTGGAAAATGTTCGATTTACCGGTTTTCTTTCAGGTAAAGAGAAGGACGAAGCTGTTGCTTCACTCTCCGTACTAGCTATGCCAAGTGAGTTTGAAAATTTTGGCAATGTGATTTTGGAAGGTTTGATTCGTAATATTCCCTGTATTGCTACGAAAGGTGCACCTTGGCAGCAGTTGGAAAGCCATAACTGCGGTTGGTGGGTGGATTATTCTCCTGAAGGCATTCTGGAGGCTATTCAAAAAGCTTTACTGACTTCTCCTGAAGACTTGAAAATAATGGGACAGAATGGCCGTCGTTTGATTATACAAAATTACACGGTGGAAGCAGTGTCTGAGAAAATGAGGTGCCTGTACGAGTGGGTTCTATATAAACAAGAGATTCCCCGTTTTGTTTTTCTGTAAAAGTAAAGTTAGTTTTATGAACATTAGTGTCAAACTTTCGAGTTTTTCTCACGAAGTTTTCGACAAGGGGGCTGGCTCTATGAAAATCACCTTGTGGTATTTTGTAAACGCTTTGTTTGTTCGAGCTTCATGGAATCCTTTTATGGGAGTGAAGGTGTTTTTGCTGAAATTGTTTGGAGCCAAGATTGGAGTAGGGTTAGTGATAAAAAATAATGTGATTATCAAATATCCGTGGAAACTGATTCTCGGTGATCATTGCTGGCTGGGAGAAGGTTGCTGGATTGACAACCTGGACCGCGTTGAGATTGGCAATAACGTATGTATTTCCCAGGGAGCTTTGCTCCTGACAGGGAATCATGATTATCGTTTGTCTAGTTTTGATTATCGGAACGCTCCGATTCAATTGGAAGATGGGGTGTGGATTGGAGCGAAAGCTGTTGTATGTCCGGGCGTAACTTGTCGGGAGAATTCTATTCTAACTGTGGCGAGTATTGCTACTAAAAACCTCGACTCTCATGGAATTTATCAGGGAAATCCGGCTGTGAAAATTCGGATACGAACTATTATTTAATTTTCTTCTTATTACAAGCATTAATTAAAAACCATTTTATGGGACATTGTAGATATATTAGCATTCTGCTTTTGTTTTTCAATATAGCTAATGCATATTCTCATAAGATTTTCATTTCCCCTTCTGGCATGGATAAAAGCAGTGGAGATACTAAAGAGAATGCTGTGTATTCATTAAATCGTGCATTTGATATAGCAAGGGAATACCCAGATGAAGCAGTGACGATTAATGTTTTACCAGGAGTTTATTTTCAGAAGGCTACAGTTGTTTTGACTGAAAATGACAAAAGAAAAAAAGCCAACAAAATCAGTATTGTCGGAGACAGGCAAGATCGTCCTATTATATATGGCGCCCATAGACTGATTCCCCATGTTGACAATGAATCTGGAAATTGGGTAATGCATAACCGAGAACTACTAACAAATAAAGGTTTGTCATTGTTGATCTCAGTAAACGGCGAGTGGCGAAGTATTGCCCGCTATCCTTCTTCCTCATTTTTTAAATCTACCAAGATTGAATATCTACAGCAAATAGGTGAAAAAATGAATATAAAAGTAGGCATACCAGAATCTCTAAATACTGTTTTGGAGAATACACCTCTACCTCAACTTCAAAATGCTTATATCAATTTCTATGTGAAATGGACAAATAATATAAAGCGTATTGGTAGTTACTCAAGACAAAATTATTCATTTAATCTTGTCTCAACATTTATTCCGAAACACCTGTTGTTGTCTGAAAGAGATAATTTTAGATTACTGAATATATTTGATGTTTTGAAGCCAGGAGAATGGTATTATAGAGACGATACGACAATTATTTATAAGCCATATCCATCTGAAAATGTTAAATCTTCTCAACTTCTAATTCCTGTAATAGATAAAGTCTTGATAGTTAATGGAACCGATCGGTCAAAGGTGTCAAATATTTCATTTCAGAATATAATTTTTGATACCATGGGTGGGAAGATGGCTACTAATGGCTATTTTACACATCAGTCTGTTGATAACTTGGAGGCTGTTATTGAGCTAAATAACGCTCAAAATATAATATTTCAAAATATTGAGATGCGAAATATCTCTGATAATGCTATTTGGATCAAGAACGGCTGTAAGAATTGTAGTATAGTAGGTTGTGTTTTTGACCATATTGGAGCCGGAGGTATAAAAATTGGGACAACAAGTGCTAATTGGAGTCTCAAGAAGCAAATTACATCAAACGTCCAAATTCTCCATAACATTATAACTAATGGTGGGCTAATATATGCCTCTGCTCCTGGAGTAATTATTTTCCTTGCAAACCATAACGATATTTCTTATAATGAAATACACAATATGGGGTATACTGGTATTTCGGTCGGGTTTATGTGGATGTTCAGGAAATATGCAATTCACAATACTATATCTTATAATCATATTTACAATATTGGTAGAGGAGAGTTGGATGATATGGGTGGAATATATACACTTGGAATATCTGATGGTACACGTATAACTAATAATATTATTCATGATGTTAAATGCAATCGATATGGCGGCTGGGGGATATACAACGATCAGGCTTCTAGTAATATTTTGGTGAAGAATAATTTGGTTTACAATTGTTCTTCATCAGGATACCATGCAAGCCCAGGTGACAATAATAGAATCATTAATAACATGTTTGTGCTTAATGGAATTGATGAAGTAGAGAGCCATAATTTTGGAGGCAAACATAAATTGACATTTCTGAGAAATATCATAGTTCATTCGGACTTGAACTTTTTTAATAAAGACTGGAGCAAAATTGGAATTCCTTTGGCAAAAAATATTTTTTATGCAATAAATGATACACTCCCCAAAGCTATTATAGATGAAAATTTATCAAGTTTATTAAAATCAATCCCCTTGACGAATCCTCAGTTAATTAAATTAAACTATAAATATTATGTAAGTTCAAAATTTGTAATTAAGAAAACCAAGTTAAAGTCTGAATTTGCAAATCTGCCACGGAATTAATCTGGCAATTTTCTCGCGTATTGAAATGCTTTAGTTAATACAATTATTATTGGCCTTGGTATATCAGGTCTTGTTCCGTGAATTGTAAATAAGCAAATTGGTATTTATATGGAAATATTTATAAATTTACACTAAAAGAGTATATGAACATAGCAATTGTAGGAACCGGTTATGTCGGTTTGGTATCCGGCACCTGTTTTGCCGAAATGGGAGTGGATGTGACTTGTGTAGATATTGATCAAGCCAAAATTGATAAATTAATAAAGGGTCAAATTCCAATCTATGAACCTGGTTTGGAAGAGATGGTGCTTCGTAATTACAAAGAGGGGCGTTTACATTTCACAACCGATATTACCACTTGTTTGGACAATGTGGAAATCGTTTTTAGTGCCGTGGGAACTCCTCCAGACGAAGATGGAAGTGCCGACTTGAAATATGTGTTGGAGGTCGCCCGTACGGTGGGACGCAACATGAACAAATACGTGGTATTAGTCACCAAGAGCACGGTGCCAGTGGGTACAGCGAAAAGGGTGAAGGCTGCCATCCAAGAAGAATTGGATAAACGGGGAGTGGATATTCCATTTGATGTGGCTTCTAATCCTGAATTCTTGAAAGAAGGAGCTGCCATCAAAGATTTCATGAGTCCCGATCGGGTGGTGGTAGGAGCCGAATCGGATCGAGCGCGGGAATTGATGTCAAGTTTGTATCGCCCTTTGTTGCTGAATAATTTCCGGGTAATTTTTACCGATATTCCTTCCGCAGAGATGATTAAGTATGCTGCAAATTCCATGCTGGCCACACGTATCAGTTTTATGAACGATATTGCCAACCTCTGTGAAATTGTGGGGGCGGATGTGAACATGGTGCGGAAAGGTATTGGTTCCGACAGCCGTATTGGAAGTAAGTTCCTTTATCCGGGTTGCGGATACGGTGGCTCTTGTTTCCCGAAAGATGTGAAAGCATTGATTAAGACTGCGGAAAAGAGCGGCTATACCATGAGTGTGTTAAAAGCGGTGGAAGAGGTGAACGAATATCAGAAATCGGTATTGTTCAACAAACTAGCACAGCACTACCAAGGCGATTTGAAGGGCAAGACAATTGCGTTGTGGGGCTTGGCCTTCAAGCCGGAAACGGATGACATGCGTGAGGCAACCGCTTTGGTAACTATTGAGTTGTTGTTGCAAGCAGGTTGCAAGGTACGGGTATATGATCCTGTAGCGATGGAAGAATGTGAACGACGCATTGGTGATGTCGTAGAATATGCCCATGACATGTACGATGCTTTGTTGAATGCTGATGCTCTTTTGCTCTTGACTGAGTGGAAGCAATTTCGCTTGCCAAGTTGGGGGGTGATGAAGAAAACAATGAATGTTCCTCTTGTGATTGATGGTAGGAATATCTATGATGCCGAAGAAGTGCAAGCGCAAGGCTTTACGTATAGTTGCATCGGACGGTAAAATTAGGGGGCTATATTTAATTTGTTTTTTGCATTTAAGTATCTTTGATTTATTTCCATCTTATGCATTCTCCTTTCAAGTGGATTCGAGAAAGGGGAATTTATAGGTTGAGTCAAATGATTTTTTGAACTCATAAAATGTAAATAAATAGAAGGAAATGTAAACAAAAGTATAGATTGTGTTGTTAAAGGAATAAGGATAAATCAAAAAGTTCTGCTTATGCTGTATATTTCGCTATAAATGTAAGTTTTCTTGGGCTATAATGATGAGATAGTAGTCGTTAGTGGCAAATATTTTGCCATTTTATTCTCATATTGGACTCGATACTCTTTTTTAAGGAAAATCAAAAAGTAATTACAATTCAAGTCTATCAAAAATTTCGACTGGAGATTCAATCTACCAGGTGTTATCCTATCTTAAAGTTGTTGGCGAATTTTTAAGGTTGTCTATTTCTTCAAATCTGAGCTATCTATATGCAGGCAGCTAAGAAGAAATCTTTTAAGGGAAATGTAAGTAATGGACTCTCGCCCATCGAGAGTGGAAAATCAAAAATTAGGGATAAGATGAAAGTTTCAATTATTACAACTTGTTATAATCGTGAGGCTACAATTCGCGATTGCATTGAAAGTGTGTTGGCACAAGACTATTCGGACATTGAGTATATTGTGGTGGATGGTGCATCCAAAGATGGATCATTGTCTATCATCAAAGAATACGAAGGACGTATTGCTAAAATTGTGTCGGAGCCTGACGGTGGAATGTATGAAGCCATCAACAAGGGAATTCGTATGGCTACAGGGGATGTGATTGGACTATTACACTCCGACGATTTCTATTACAAGTCGGATCGGATTCGCTTGGTTGTGGAGGCAATGCAACAAGAGGATGCTGACATTGTGTATGGTAACGGTTTGTTCGTGAATAAGGAGAATCCTGATAGTATTGTCCGTAAGTGGATGAGCGGCTCTTTTTCTAAATTGAAAATGAGGTTTGGATGGCTTCCTTTGCATCCTACAGTTTATATCAAGAGAAGCTGTATCAATAGATGTGGATTATACGATGAAAGTTATCGTATCGCAGCTGATTCAGATTTCTTGGTGCGCTATTTTTACAAAGAAAATTTCAAAATAACCTATCTTAAGAAATACATTGTCAGAATGAGGATGGGCGGGCTTTCTACCGATCCGAAGAAAATGGTACTGAAATGGAAGGAAGACATCCGCTTGTATCGTAATCACGGCTTTTTCCCGAGAGTTACCTTGGCTTGTAAGGTCTTATCAAAGGTGCCTCAGTTTGTCGAGGCTAAATTCCTACAGTTGTAACTAAAAAATCTGAGGTATTTCCTCGTGATTACAAATATTGTAAATTTTATAACAACCTATCGTGACAGTATTGCTGATACGATCGTTCTGTTTCATATTTTAACTTGGAGTTCAATTATGGATATTTTCTACTTCAAAATGCTTTCGTTATGCGTGTAATATTGGGATTGAATCATTTTAGGTAAGTATAGTAGAATTATTATTTTTAACATTACATGAAGAAAATTGCATTAGTATCTGGGATTACGGGCCAAGATGGTTCCTTCCTTGCGGAGTTTTTGA
>DBTT01000007.1 GCA_002307185.1 Bacteroidales bacterium UBA1309 | reverse complement strand
TTGGTCCAGCCAAACCGTTTGAGCATTCGCAGTTTGGATGGCCAATGCGCTAAACAGGATAATAAATCCAGCAGTGAGGAATTTTATTTTTTTTGTTCGTCTCATAAAATAAAATGCTTACAGTTTAATTAGAAGCTCTATATACTATTATTTATTAAAAATCCAATAATCAAAATTGAACAATTCACGTCCGGCGGTAATGTTCTGTCCATTAAAGTAAAAATAGACATCGTGTTTCCCTGTCACCGGTTGCTTTAGCTCCGATGTGAATGTTTTGAAGTTTTCCCAGCCACCGGTGCGAGGCAACAGTATGGATGAAATAATTGGCCCGGCAAGGCTATCTAGGCGAACTTCCAGGATGCCGCCATCAATTCCTGCCGCCAAGGAAGCAGTGAACGATTTGGGAGATTGGCTGCCAAAATTCACTTCGCGCACTTTCGTATAGCCTTTCTGACGGATGCTTGACACATACACTCCAACTTCCGTGTTTTGAGATATGGAGCATTTTTGCGACCAAGCCATTGTTTCTGCTTCCACACGTCTGTAGGGATTGACTTCGCCTACTGGCTCTGGGCCTTCTTTTGTTGCTTTCACAGAAGGAATTGTTCCATCGGGGTTGTAAGTAAACTGTTCGATACAGGCCGCACGACCATAGCTTCCCCCGTTAGGAAGCAAACCGTTATGGTAAAACAGGTACGAGTTTCCCTTGTAGTCGATAATCCCACCATGATTGGTAAAGCTGTTCAACTTTTGGTCTTCCATGATTTTCCCCTGATACTTCCATGGGCCTGTAGCTCCTGTACTTGTAGAATAAGAAAGGGTTTCGCCCCCTTTTCCCATTCCGGCAAACATCATATAATACAAATTGTTACGTTTGTAAAACCAAGGACCTTCCACATACATGTCTTTGTTGGGAGCATCGGCACTTTTGTTTCCTCTAACGCCACCGAAAGATTCCACAGAAATAGGAACGGTAACAATATCACCCGAATAGGAGATCATATCTTTATTCAACTTCACATAATAAAGGCTGCCATTCCCCCAGTATAGATAAGCCTGGCCATCGTTGTCGATATAAACAGTTGGATCGATGTTCGACCAATTTCCATTGATAATCAAAGGTTTTCCGAGCGCATCTTTGAATGGCCCGGTGGGTGAATCGGAAACAGCCACTCCAATTGCCATATCATTTTTGGTGCTTTGGGCACAAATATACCAATAGAATTTGCCATTGCGTTCAATACATTGCGCAGCCCAGGCACGATCGCGTACCCAAACAAAGGATTCCAGCGAAATAGGACTTCCGTGATCCGTCCAGTTGACCATATCGGTAGAGGACATCACTCGCCATTTAGTCATATAATAAAAATCAGTACCCGGAATATCGTCGCCGGTGTACATATATACAGCGCCATTGTACACCATTGGGGCAGGATCGGGCGAGAAATGTGTTTGGACTACCGGATTATCTGCCAAACTAACATTGAATGAAGCTATAGCAGTCAGAAAAATTGCAAAATATTTTTTCATTGTAAGTAATTATTTTTTAAATGGTCACATAGTTTGTCCTGATTTGTCGGGAGAACTTGCATACCAGATTTTCATGAACTTTATTGAGCATCTGCACTAATGTCATTTTATGATTTTTGCTTGTAGGAGGCACAAAAGAAATATTTGTGTTCCTAACCTTGGATACTACTCTACTTCATATCGGATATTTGCTGCAAACATCCCTTTTCCCCAAGTAAGACGCATTCTTATTTTCAGTTATCAATTTCTTGTCTGTTTTCGGACAGACACCAAGTGGGATCAAATCCACCAAAGGAAATAAACCGGTATTTGCTTTTATATTTTACGATACGAATATATATTTCCATCTATATTATTGTAAAGGCACCAAACACATCCCAAATACGACTCAAAAAATTGAGGGACAGATGAAGAACTTCTCTTTATTCACGAATGTGATTACTTAAATTCTATTTTGAACACAGTGGCAAATTCATCCATCTCCGATGAATCTGGAGTAGTCAACGTTAGCCTGTTATTTTTGACCGACCATTTCAATCGAGCTCCGCTTCCTAGAACAGATACTTTTTTTATTTCAGATTCAATTGGCGTTCGAATTTCGATTTCAGAATTAGCTGCCGGTAGCCCAAGCGAGTAAATAAATAGATTTTTCTTATTTTTCGATTGTGTAAACCGAATGTCGTTTTGATTATAGTCAATCGTGGCTGTTTGCCCCCCAAATTGGCTTTCTTCAAATTTGGCATCGCCATAGCCATAAATGTTCCATGACCGGGTCTCATATACAGCTTCCTTGTGCTTGTCGATCCATTTGCCAATAGTCAATAAGATATTCCTTTGCTCATCAGGAATTGTTCCGTCAGCTTTGGGCGAAATATTCAGCAAGACGACTCCTCTTTTGCTCCAGACATCGATCATGTTTCTGATTACGAGCGAAGGCGTTTTATAGGTTTGTCCGTTTGTATAACTCCAGCTGCCATAGCTGATTGTGATGTCGGTGAGCCAATAATCTTTTGAAAGTTCCGTTTTTCCACCTTGCTCCATATCCAAAATCCCCACATTTGCAGGCAAATCTTCTTGCTTATAGGCAACAATGGGTTTCTGGCCCCTTGAAACTCCTTTGTTGAATTGATAAGCAACCATTTTCTGACGATAATTTTCCGGAATCAAATCAAGCCACGAATCGTGCCAGATAATATCAGGTGCATAATTATCAATAACTTCGGTGATCTGGTTCAACCAATAATCATAATATTCATCGGCAGGCATATTTCCATAAAACAGCCTGAGCTTAGGATCGGTAGTGGAAGTGATATAATCGGGATGGTAGGGAAAATGGCTGTCCCATCCGGGATCAGGAGTATTTTTGGCCCATTTAGCAGTATCTTTTGCGTAACGTTGAAGCAACCTGTCGTGATGGAAAGTGGCAATGGTCTTCATCTTGTTCTTTTTCAGTTCCGCAAACAATTCGCCCAATATATCCTTTTTGGGACCCATGTCTTTTGCATTCCAGGGGTTCACTTTGCTTGCCCACATCGAAAATCCATCATGGTGAACTGCCACCGGTCCTCCAAATTTGGCACCTGCCTTTTTAAAAAGGCTGACCCAATCTTTGGCATCAAAATGTTCCGCCTTAAACATGGGAATAAAATCATGATAATTGAACTTCGACAAAGGTCCGTATGTTTTTTCCTGATGATTAAACACGGTTCCTGCCCAGTTTTTTCTTCCCGGAACATACATCCATCTACCATACCATTCAGAATCGTAAGCAGGTACACTGTATAGGCCCCAATGAAAATAGATTCCGAATTTGGCATCTTTGAACCACTCCGGTTCTCGTTCGTTAGCAGCCAACGATTCCCAGTTTTCCTGGTATTTGTTTTTAATAGCTTTAGATTTTGATCCGGCCAATATCTCACCTGCCGAGAATATGGACAATATACTCAAAATCAATACTACTCTGTGTGTTTTCTCAATCATTTTCATTTAATGTTAACCGTGAAACTTTTTAAATCTTTCTTTGCCGAGCTGTTTCCATAATACACTTCATATTTCCCAGGAGCGACCATCATTTTTCGTTCAGCCCAATCATAAAATTCAAAGGCGGTAGGCGTTAATTCAATGATTACTTGTTCCAACTTGCCAGCAGCCAGCTCTACCCGCTGGAATCCACGCAACGTTTTGACGGGCCCTTCAACATCATTGATTTTTAGGAGATATACCTGAACAATCTCTGTCCCCGATCTTTTTCCATCATTGGTGACAGGGATTGCAAGTTTGATGGTTTCGTCGCCTTTGATCTCTGTTTTATCAACAATCACATTCCCTATTTTGAAATGGGTGTAGCTCAGGCCATAACCGAAGGGAAACAGCGCATCGGCCCCATAACGGTAGGTGCGCCCTTTCATGGAGTAATCTTCGAAATCTTTCAACTGTCCGGAACTTTTATAAAAAGTGACGGGCAGTTTCCCCGACGGGTTGTAATCGCCAAACAGCACATCGGCTACGGCCTGTCCACCCGATTCGCCAGGATACCAGGCCTGAAGAATGGCATCACACGATTCGGTTTCGGGAGTGAGGGCGATGGCCGACCCGGAGCAATTGACAAAAACCACCTTTTTGCCGGCATTTTTCAAAGCCTTCAAGCAATTGCGTTGAACCGCCGGAAGCTCAATATCCGTACGGTCGCCCCCTTTGAAACCGGGGTAATTGACCGGCATTTCTTCCCCTTCGAGGTTTCCAGAGAGGCCTCCCACAAACACGACCGTTTCAATGCCCTTTAATTTATTGATCAGCTGAGTATAATCAACATCTACCTCCTTGCCCAAATCGAATTCGATATTTGCTTGCCAGTTGCTCTTTTGGGCATACCTGATTTCGATCTTGTATGTTTTGCCCGCTTCCACCTTGAACGGGATGCGCGAAGGCAATGTACGCCAGTTGCTGTAGGTCTGGATTGTTTTGCCGTTCACTAACAGTTCGAAATCGCCTGTTGCACCGCCTTTAAACACCAGCTCTTCGGAGATTTTCGGAGTAAATTCCGCTTCGAATAAAGCAGAGAAACCTTCGAGTTTTACTCCGGAAGCAAATTCGTGCTGGCCGGCAGTGGTCATTTTTATAGGGTTTGTGATTTGAACGGAAGTTACCATATCACCTTTTCGGTCGGGATTGTTCCAGTAAGTGACCTTAAATCCTTGTTTGCTTCCAAATGAGAGTTGATCGAAATAGCTATCGGTCATTTTAGCTTCAACCAAGTCGCAACCCTTGTCGTATAATATTTTGCTACCCGAAAGTTTTGTCTTGATGCCGTCGAGGATGGTGACGGTGCTTACCGGCGTTCCATTGTAATTGCCCCACAACATCACCTTGTCGTTGGCATTCGGGCCAATCACCGCAATTTTCCTTGCTGATTTTGATAATGGAAGAATATTATCTTTGTTTTGCAACAAGGTCATGGTTTGTTGCGCCATGTTGTAGGCCAGTTTGCGGTGCTTTTCGTTATTCAGGATAGAGACCGGAATTTTTGTCCAGGGAACGATGGCGTCATCGTCAAAATCTCCAAGATCAATGCGGCCAACCAACACACGCATCAAGCTTTTGTCAATGTCCTCTTCTTTTACCAACCCTTTTTTCACCCCTTCGGGCAATGTTTTGTAAGGGTAATTCTCCCAAACGCATTCCACATCGGTGCCTGCCAGAACCGCTTTCGAAGCAGCATGTGCGGGTGTTGAAGACACTTTGTGCGTTGTAAAAAAATCGGTTATAGCTCCGCAATCTGAAACGACTATGTATTTAAAGCCCCATTCGTCACGGAGTATCCGTTGCAATAGCCGCGTGTTTCCACAGCAAGGCTCGTCGTCGAGCCGCTGGTAGGCGCACATCACTTGGCGCACATCGGCTTGTTGCACCAATGCCTTGAAAGCCGGCAGATAGGTCTCATAGAGTTCGCGCGGGCTTACGTTGTTGAGGTTCAATTCGTGGCGGCTCCATTCCGGACCCGAGTGAACGGCATAATGCTTGGCGCAGGCCAGCAGCTTTTTGTATTTAGCCCCAGCCGGGCCTTGCAGTCCTTTCACCACCTGAACTCCCATCCGGGAGGTAAGGTAAGGGTCTTCCCCGTAAGTTTCCTGCCCCCTTCCCCAACGAGGATCGCGGAAAATATTGACATTGGGTGTCCACACCGAAAGGCTCAGGAAACGTTTGTTTTCGTTGCCGTTTGCAATCCACTGGTTGTATTTGGCGCGGGCTTCGTCGGACACTGCATCATAAATATTGAACAATAACTGGTCATTGAACGAAGCAGCCATGCCGATTGGTTCCGGAAATACTGTCACATTGTCGTTGTTGGCATAGCCATGCAAGGCCTCGCTCCACCAGTTGAATTTTTTAATGCCTAACCGGGGTATGGCATCGCTCTGGTCGCACATCAGGGTAGCTTTTTCTTCGATGGTCAATCTGGAAATAAGGTCTTTGGCACGTTCCTCGGAACTAAGGTTCGGATTTCGGAACGGGAATTCCTGGCCGCTGACATGGATTGACAGAATCAGGGCGACAAGGGTTATGGTATTTCTTTTAACCGTGTGCTTTTTTTGTATTTTCATCGCATGTATTTTTGAATAACTCTATTTTAGAGGAGTTAGAGAAGCAACAAAACCACCCCTACCCAACAATCTCACCCTTACGGTGCTCGACTTGTCAACGACAAGGTGTTGTGTTGTTAATTTCTTGTCGTGTTCGCCGTCCGAAATCAAGGTCATTTTATATTTCACATTTTCAGGCAAATAATTAAAAGTCACGGTTTCGGTTTTAGGTAGTTTTTCAGCGGTGATCCCTCCAACATACCATTTCTCGGCTTTGTTGCGGGCGATAACCACATCTTTTCCCGGATATCCTCCAACTAATTTCGTGTTGTCCCATGCGTTGGGCACCTCTTTCAAAAACGACCTGGCCGCATCGGGCAAATCGGAATAGCCCTCCGGGCGGTCGGCCATGTGCTGGATACCCGATTCAAACACCACGCTGAGCGCAAGTTCGTGGCCATAAGAGGTAATATGGGGAAATTGTGAATTGGTAAAAGTTACCGGAGTATAATCCATCGCCCCAACCACATTCCGGGTAAAAGGCAGGATGGCGTTATGTTCAGAAGCCGTGGTGGTAAATTCGGGTCCGTTGTTGTACCATTCGGCACCACGCACACCCTCGTAGGTCATCAGGTGCGGATAGGTGCGTGACCAGCCGCGTGGGACTAAACACCCGTGAAAATAGACCATCATTTCAAATTTAGCAGCATCATCCAGAATATCGAGATAGTACTTAATCATGTTTTGCTTTTCGCTTTCGAAGAAATCAATTTTCACCCCTGCAACACCCAGTTTTTTGAGTTTAGTGAATTCTTCCACACGGTTTTCGTGTGTCAGCATCCGGTCTTTGGGCGTTGCATTCACCCAGGTGTGCTCTCCTCCGGAATTGTACCACATCAATGGTTTCAAACCCAATGAATGGATATATTTTATAGCATCTTCCAATTTTCCGCCATTGCCCATGGCGTCCCATTCCCAATCGAGCAAGGTGTAAGGCCAGCCCATAGAGGCGGCCAGATCGGCAAATTCACATACCGTTTTGAAGTCCTTGGTTCCATGATTATCTGACCAGTAATTCCACGAAGCAATGCCAGGTCGTATCCAATCGGTTTTGCTACTGGCGGTAGGTGCGGACACGTCATCAACCAGTGTGGACTCCACAATATCTGCAAGGCTGCCGATAACCACCACCCGCCAAGGCGATTTCCAAGGTAGCGTGATGGTTGGCTTGCTTTCCCCTTGCCCCCTTCCATTCCATTGGTCGGGAAAAGTGAGTTTATATTTCGATTTTTCACCTGTATTGGAAAGTTTCGTTCCACAATAGTTCCTGTCCAGGTCGGCCTCGTGGATCAAATACCAGCAACCTTTTTCGGGTGTGTTGAAAAGTGCAGGATATCCCCAGTCCTGCTGGGCGTTTCCATCTTTCATGGAGGAGTAAAGTCCTTCGTTGGCGGGGTTGAATTTTTCCATCCACCGTTTCGTGCTGTCTGGAATGCAATAGGCAGTCAACTCATCGTTGACAACGAAAGAACCTTTTTTTTCTGGAAATTCGTAACGAAACGCAACTCCATCGTTGTAAGCCCGGAGGATAAGGTTCAGCTTGGCTTTCGACGGATTTTCGAAATAGACAGCGATCTCGTTAGCCGAATTGCAGCATTGGGATTTTTTTCCGTGCACGGTTGTATATTTTTCATTGATCGACTCCATTTTTCCAGCTTTCACGAACTTGAGTTCCTTTGAAAAATCCTGATCGGAACGGACGAGGCCTAACGCGACATGAGGGATCATTTCGGAGGTTTTGCCATTGGCTGAATACTTGATTTTCAAATACCATCCGCCTGTTTGGGTTTCTTGGGCGTTGAAGAGCTCGATGGTTATTTTCTGATTGGGCGAAACAATTGTCGTTTTCTGAGCAAACGCATACAAAGATAGGCACAGCAAAACACCCGTAACACTAAAGATTTTCATTATTAGAAATGGTTTTTTCGTTCTTGAAACATGCCTTATTATCAAACCAACCTGATTTACAAACGGCCGCCAAGCCCATCGTTGGGCATGGATTGGTGTGATTATCTGGAAATATTAGGCGATGAACACATTGGCATATCAGGTTACGAAGTTAGAATTTATCTAGCTGTCCCGTTTGTAATTTCGTTACATTTTGTGGTAATTTCGTTACATTTGGGACAAAGAAGGCAGGGACTATTTGCATCAATCCGCCTCATCTCTGCCTTTATTGATTTTGCCTGCAAGCGGACGGATATTCTTCGCTTTCATCAGCTGAGCAGGTAGCAGCTTGCATCTATTGTTCGATTTAGCGAAACAGGAAGCCTCAATCCCGTTTTTTTCAATCGAATCAAATTTAGGCCGATGGGTTTCGGGCCGGTAATCACGCAATGTGTTTACTTCAATGAAAGCCCTGCGCAGACCTTTCTTGGCCAATGCTTGAATGATGCATTGAGGACATCACAAAAATAGCCATCACTTCATTCAAGACACCTTAACTTTAGTTACATAATAAATATAATTTTGATACATGAGGCTGTAAAAAAGCATTATTAGTTGAAATACGATGTGGCAATCCGCCAAAACCCCATTTTCAATTTGTTTTTCCAACAAGTATGCCTAACTTTGGACTCGCCGAGACCTTAAGAAAAACCAGTTGCCCATACAATTCTAAAAAATCGCTTGATTCCGCATGAAGACACAGCAAACCCGTAGCCAAAAAATCTTCAAGTACATCCATCCAAGAGATTTGATCTTACTTGTCCTCATGTTTTCTTGTTCGATATATCAGGCAGAAGGGCAAGGGTCGCGTCTCTACACTTCTGCAGACGGGCTTCCCAGCACCAAACTATTATTCATGAGCCAAGATAAAGACGGATACGTATGGATGTGCAACTATGGAGGCTTAGCCAAATTCGACGGCTATGGAATAACTGCTTATTACGAGTCGCGAGGAATCGGGAAATTACGCAGCAGCAGTGTGTACAGGTTCCTGCCCGATGAGCTGGGGCAATGCTGGGTAGGCACGGAGCGTGGCTTACATTTGTTCCACCCCAAGACTGAACGGTTTGAGCATATCCAACTGGACAAATCAGAAGACAACAATGTGTTGCGGGAAGGCAAATCAATAGCCGTTCTAGACATGGCTTTATTGCATGGAGGAAAAAAGCTGCTTGTCTGCGCTGGAGCTTACGGATTTTTTATTATTGACATCCGCACACATAAAATCATAAAAGAAGAAACCGCAAGAATAAGGGCGGCACTCGAAGGGATTGTTTGCGGGCATATTTTTATCGACTCTCGGCAACGGCTTTGGATCTTTAGCGGGGAAATGATCGTTTTTGACCTGAAAACTTTCAGCCGGTGGAAACCTAATTACGCAAAAGGCTCAAAAATAAAACCATTCGGAATGGAAATTCTGGACTTCATAGAGGACAAGGCAACTCGCTCCTTGCTCGTGGCCGACGGCTGGAACGGAGTGCTTATCTTCGATGAGCGTAGCAAGCAATTTCGAAAATTGGAAGAGCGATTGACTCTTTATCAAAAACCCCAATGCTTTTTGCAACGCAAAGACGGCACGCTGCTGGTGGGTTGCGAGAACAATGGAATAGGGCAAATCGACATTTCCAAACGTACGATCACCGAATACGCCATCAGGGATTGCCAAATAGATCTGAAATACAGCAAAATACATGACATCATAGAAGATCGCTGGGGAAACCTATATGTGGGAATTTACCAAAAAGGGCTGCTGGTTGTTCCTGCATCCACCGGAGGATTCAGCTATCAAGCCATAGGCGAGTCGCATCCTGTACAAAACAGAGCAGCGATCACCTCCTTTGCACATACCGCAAATGGGAAATTCTACATCGGAACCGATGGTGGCGGCGTATTTGCCGGAAGTGATTTCAACAACATGCGACGGTTGGAATCTCCCGCAAAATTCACCGGAGCCGTACAAGACATGGCGGTCGGACCCGATGCAAGCGTTTGGCTGGGAACTTATGGCAACGGCCTTTTTCATTACGATGGCAAATTGCTTAAAGCGATCGAGGACAACAACAATGTAACAAACAAAAACATAAGCTGCCTGCAACTCGACAAATCAGGAAAGCGACTCTACATCGGCAACATTGGAACCGGAGCCAGCCAACTCGACCTCGTCTCGGGAAAGATGAGCAAAATTCAGGGATCGGTGCCAAAATACATTTTTGCATTGAAACTAGATTCGAAGGGTCGGCTTTGGATAGGTAGCCAAGACTGCCTGTGCTACGATCCCAACAGCAAGAAAATTTGCAATTTATCTTTAGGCAAACTCAAGAACAGCACGATAAGCTCTTTCTTCGAACACGATGATGGGTCAATGTACATCGGCACAAAAAACGGTTTGTTCATATATGACGAAGTCACCGACTCATGCCGGCATTATCCTCTCGACAACACTGGCAGCCCCGTGCATGTCATGGCCATTGCAGCGGACTTCGACAGAAATGTATGGATGTCAACCAACCGGGGCATCATACTTTTCTATCCTCGGACAGGGAATACCCGCAGATTCTCTTGGTATGACATACAAAAAGTTGGCGATTTTCACAATGGTGCACAGATTGCCCGGGAAGACGGGACAATCGTGTTTGGAGGTGACAACGGTGTCATCTCCTTCAACCCGTCATCCATTCAAAAACAGAAAGACGAATTTATCCCAATCCATTTCAGCTCACTCTATATAAACGGTGAAATGGAAACCTTCGATATCAATTCTAAGTTCAACCGGCTGAATGCTGCCATAGGTTACGCTTCACTCCTAACCCTTCCCCATTACGAGAATTCGTTCGCTATCCGCTTTTCGCCCTTCAACTACGCCGTGTCGTCCCAGCTACGCTATATGTACCAATTAGAAGGTTATGAATCGAAATGGCATACAACAACCGCCGACGCCCCGCAAGCTGTTTACAACCAGTTGCCTCCCGGCAAGTACAAGCTTATCGTGAAAAGCTTCAAGCATGAAAAGGGGGCGAGGACATCCGTGATAACGATGGACATAGTCATACAGGCATCCTGGTATTGGTCGCCATTCACTAAATCTTTGTATTTTCTCATCTTGGTCATCATATTCTATTTTCAATACCGTGGATACATCGCAAGAGAAAAGAGCAAGAAACGATTGAGGACTGTGATGGCCGAATATCTGCGCATCAAAGAAAATTACCAGAACCTGATACAGGCCAAAGATACAACTTCCAACAGCATTGCCAGCACGGGCAACACGATGAACGACAAGCTGAAAGAAAGAATCATGTCCACCATTTCAAAACATTTCTCTGATCCCAAATTCGGTGTCGAAGAGTTAAGCCGCGAAACAGGCATGAGCCGAGTACACCTTTACCGCCGAACCAAAGAATTATATAACTGTTCCCCTAACGATCTCCTCAGGTCGGTAAGGATGAAAAAGGCGGGGCTAATGCTCATACAAGAGAAAGCGTCTATTGGTGACGTAGCTTTTGAGGCAGGATTCTCCGATCCATCTTATTTTTCCACTGCCTTCAAGAGATATTTCAATATATCTCCAAAAGATTTTGTGGCTCGTTACCGGAACAATCAGGTGGAGGATACAATCAAACAATTGTTTGAACTATGACATTCTAAAGAAGAATATCCGACTTTTAAGCTAAGGTCGCTTTGCGGATAATCATCTATTATTTCAGTTACAAAAGTCGCAGTAGTTCCCGTGCCTTCGAACTGCATCCATTTTGGGGATGCCCTAGATGTGCTATGCCCGTTTCTCGAATCATGGTCAAACATCTAATATTTGACCCGTGTGGAAAACGTGAAATTTTTCTTCCAAGACTGTTTTGAATGTTGCAGCTGCAGCTTTTCCCGTGCAATGCCCTGTGATTATTTTCATTTCCGGATATTCTTTCCGAACCGACCGGGCAATATCAACAATATCCTTTTCCGTTTCAAAATTCAGAGTTGAGGTGCAGTCAAGAAGGTGCGTCCCGCCAAAATAAGCTTTTATAACCGTTTTGCCGGATGCTTTCAGGGTGTTCAGCAATCCATGATGACAACAGGACGAAATGATTATCGCCCCGTCTGGCGTGTCGATGGCGAAAGCAGTTTCGTGCAAGAAGTCGTCGGGTGAGTTTCCGTTCAGCAATGTTGCATTACCTTTGGGTTGGGGCTGTTTGTGGGCAATCGCTGTGATCAGGGAAAGGTTTTTGGTCAACCGGGTGTTTTTGCCGATAAACTGGAATCTGTCCCGGTTCTCATTCACAACAGAGAAATCGATGCCTATATTCCTTTTTGAACCGCCCCGTGTCGAAAAATAGTTGCAGCTTTCCTTGATGTGGGAAGATAGGACAACGGTTGCTTTTGCATTTATTTGGAGGAAATGCCCTAGTCCGCCTGTGTGGTCGGCGTGGGCATGCGACAACAGGAGGTAGTCAACGTCGTGCAGATCAATTCCCAAAATTTCCGCATTCGCCAGAAACTTGCCGGATGCACCGCAATCCACCATCCATTTGCATCCATCGATTTCAAAATAGACGCTAAGCCCGTGTTCGGTCAACATGGAATCATTTTCCGGATGGGGCGAATTGTCGATCAGGATGCTGATTTTCATGGAATGGCCGGATTTTGAAACAATGATGGCGGGCAAAGGCTTTTCTGCGTTGGCCATTGCCTGCCCGGCATTATTTGAAACTTAAAGGAATCAGTGGCTGCAAGTATGTCCTTCATCGCCGTGGTGCATGCATGCGATTCCCGAATCACCTAATTTCCCATCCAGGAACTCGTCCACTTTGACCCTTGCCTCGCCCGAATTTCCCCTGAGCACCTTTATTCCGTGCGTGTTAAGCACATTCAAGGCTCCGTTTCCCATGCTTCCGGCAATAAGGATGCCCACCCCTTTGTCTTGCAAGACCGAGGCGATGTTGCTTTTGCATCCGCACCCGCTATCTGAGGGCAGGATTTCGGTCGATTCTATTTCCTTTTTCTCGTTCACCAGGAAAATGGTGTAGGATTCGCAATGGCCAAAATGGTCATCAATCAGCGTTCCTTTTGTTGGTACTGCAATTTTCATTTTCTTGTTGTTTTTTGATGTATAACTGATGGTGGTAGCTCCCTTTGCGCATCATTTTCTTTCCGCATCCGGGGCAACCTGTCTCCCTGCAAGGCTGATTTTTCTGGTGGGCGATTTCCACTCCGCAATGGACGCATATGCAAATACCGTTGTCATTGTTGCTGTCCACATCGATCTCATTGAGTTGCCTCATGTTTTTTGAGCCGCAATAAACGCATTGGTGGGATTCCGTTGCCGAGACATTCAACTTCTGGCAGTCGGCGCAGCGGTACCAGTAATTGTCGGAATGGTAGTCCCCACCCTCGATCAAGATCGCTTTCCCCTCCACAAAAGCCTGCGCGATTGATTTGATGGCCTTGTCGTGTATCCGGGTGAGTGTGGGCCGGGAAACCATCATCCGCCGTGAGGCTTCTTCCTGCCCCAGCCCCTCATAATCTACCAGCCGGATGGACTCGTATTCTTCGTAGAGGAGTACCACCGGCTCCAAATCTGAGATCGGCACCCCAAATGGTTTGAACCCGTCCACGGCAGGGGGATTTGCAACAGTTCGCTTTCTTCTTGGTCTTGGCATATTGGTTTGATATTCTATTTGACGCTATTGTTTTTAGGCAGGCAGCAAAAAAGCGACACCATTCGTTTCGAATGACAGTGCAAATATATGAAATATTTTGAACTTACGTTCAAAACTAAACTTAAAATATATCTGATATAATATTTATTTTCTTTTAAAATCAACCAGCCCCTCGTTTTGTACATTTAGGATAGCCGAATGACCTGTTCAGGTATTTTCTTCTTTAATAAAGAACCTAAGCGTTGCATATTTGCACAAAATATGCAACTAAAAATTGTGATCGAAATGAGAACGAATTCAAAAAAAATCTTCCTGCATGTGGCAGCTATTTGTTTGTTGCTAATGGGTTCCACAACCAATTCCCTTTTTGCCCAGGACAGTATGAAAACACAGGAAGAGAGGGCCTCGATGATTACCGAAAAGATGAAGGAACGTTTGTCTCTGAACGACGGCCAACTGAAAACCGTTCAGGAAATCAACCTCAAGTATGCGAAAATGAATGAACAAACGCTGGCAGGCCCTGAAAGCAAGCTTTCGAAAGCAAAAAAACTGAAGTCTTCTTTGTCTGCGAAGGACGAAGAATTCAAAAAAGTGTTGGACAAGGAGCAATACGCCGAATACAAGAAAATGGCAGACGAAACGAAGCGGCAGATTCGCAAACAATTCAAGCAGATGAAAAATTAACAGCCACAGAAACTAACTTTATCATTAAAACGGGATGCCATTTCTATTTATTCTTAGAAAGCATACATCAAAACGGAGTGGTTTCAAGCCGCTCCGTTATTCACATATAACTACTGATTTTTCTCGAAAGAATTTAATATATTTGAAACCAGAAGAACCAACCCAATGAAAAAGCTATCGAAATCGAGCGACTTGTATATCGCAATCCTTTTTTCCGCCATAGTCCCGTTGTTGAATATTATGAATAATATTGAACGGCGGGAGAATTTCAATTGGCAGAAAGTCCTTCTAGTGTGGTTTTTAACATTTTCTTTTCTGATGATAAGCTGGTACATCAGTGCCTACTTTGCCAAAAGATATATTTACCGGAGGGGAAACAAAAAAATGATGGCCTTCGGTGTGATATTTACCACCAACTTATTGCTCCTGTTTTGTTTCACGATTCTGGGGAGATGCCTTTCCGAAAATTCCGAATCCTTTTACGGAACTATTTTGGACAGGGAGCAGATCTCTTATTTCTTGATTTTCTGGCGTGGATTGTTTGGTACCGCACTTATCAACCTTGTCCAATATGCGCTTTACCGCAACCGTGTGGCGCAAGAAGTTGCGATGCAAAACGAACAGCTAAAAACCCAAAATATACTGTCGCAATTTGAATTGTTACGCCAGCAAGTGAACCCGCACTTTCTTTTCAATGCGCTTTCTACGCTTCGATCGATGATTCATCAGAAAGACTCCAATTCAGAAGAATACGTGATGAAACTTTCGGAAGTTTTCAGGCAACTTTTGCAAAAAAAGGACAAAGATGTGGTGACCCTTGAGGAAGAACTGGAGTTTGCCAACAGCTACATTTACATGCTCTTGATCCGCTTCGAACATCTGTTGAACATTCAATTTGAAATTGACGATGAGGCTAAAATGCTTTATTTACCAACCTTCAGCCTGCAAATATTGATTGAGAATTGTACCAAACACAATGTCATATCGCAAAGCAAACCGCTTCACATCCGGATTCATACTCCGGAGAAAAATAAATTGGTTGTGGAAAACAACTTGCAACCCAAACAGACAAAAGAGGAGAATTCCGGCTTTGGACTTTCCAACCTACAGAAAAGGTACGCCCTCTTGAGAGAGAAAGAGGGAATTTGCATTTCCATGGACAAAGACTGGTATAGCGTAACGCTCAAATTAATGGACTTATGAAAATACTGATTGTTGAGGACGAGCCTCAAACAGCCCGGATGCTACACTCCATCATCCTCGAACTTCGCCCTGCATCGCAGGTGGAAGATGTTTTGGACAGCATCGAATCGGCGGTGGATTTTCTTTCCGACGAGAAAAATATACCCGATGTCATCTTTCTCGACATCCAGTTGGCCGATGGCCTCAGCTTCGAAATTTTCAAGCAGGTGGAAGTGAAAAGCCCTGTGATTTTCTGCACGGCTTACGACGAATACACCTTGCAAGCATTCAAATCGAACGGTATCGATTATCTGTTGAAACCGGTCAAGGGCGAGGACGTCAAAATGGCATTTGAGAAATTGGAAGGATTCCGGCTGATGATGAAATGGGATTTTTCACTGCTTGATTTGTTTAAACAATCGATCCAACCCCAAAAAGATTACCGTAAATCCCTTTTGTTGCAATCTCGGGAAAATTTCATACCTCTCCAAGTAGCCGAAGTTGCCGTGTTTTTTGTCTCCGGCGAGGTACTTTATGCCTACACATTTAGCAATCAAAAGCACGCCATCTTTCGTCCATTATCCGAATTGGAACAGGAGATTAATCCTGACGATTTCTTCCGCATCAGCCGCCAAGCCTTGGTCAACAGGAAGGCTGTCGTGGAAATACAACCTTATTTCAACCGGAAGGTCGTTGTGAAAACGACTGTCAAACTTTCCGAATCGCTTGTTGTCAGCCGATTGAAAGTTTCCGAATTCATGAAGTGGATGGAAGGCTAAAAGAAAGCAACCTAGGATCTGTTCAATTCACCATTTTCTTTGTTCAGTTCAAGCAGAACAAGCTTGGACTAAATCACTAACTACCATAATTTTGTGTCAAGAAATAGGAGACATAAAATTATGAAAAAAACGACAACGACATTCCTCTTACTATTTTGCCTGGTCTTTGCAGCCTATTCCCAAAGTCAGGGTGACAAGATCCACGGCATTTGGATCAATGAAAAGCGGACGATGAAAATCGAGTTCTCGGGATCGGAAACTTATTCCGCCAAAATAATCTGGATGGCAGAGTCTAAAGACAAAAATGGGCAACCACTTTTGGATGTGAAGAATCCCAATCCAGTATTGAGAAAAAACCCATTGGTCGGCACCGTCATCATCTACGGGTTGCAATTCGAGAGCGGTTTTTACAAAAACGGCAAAATCTATGCACCTAAACGCGGGCTGCTTGTTGATGGTTCGGCAAAACTACTGTCTGCCAACAAGCTGGAGATCACCGGTAAAAAAGGGCTCATGTCTAATACCCAAACATGGACAAGGTTATGAATAGGCAGAGCTTGATCTTCCTGTTCCTGTCGTGCCTATCCGCCTTTCCCGGCAATGCACAAATCATTCTTCATTCGGCGGACGAAACCAAGGATTTTGCGCTCAAATACAATGCGGGAAACAAGGTGCAGCAACTAAAGACCACGCAAACCAAGCAGAACAAGCGGACGGCAAACGCCTTTTTGTTCCCGAACATTTCGGCAGGGGCTTCCGGGCAATACAACATACATGTGCAGGAAACTCCTGTTCCGGGCGAACTGATGGGAAAGCCGGGCGAAACCGTCTTCCTGAAATTTGGGAAGGATTACAACTACACGGCGGGGATCAACGTGAACTATAATCTACTGAACTGGACTTCCGTGTTCGAATCGAAGACAGCATCCGCTCAGGTCAACCTACAAGAATCCAGCGAGTCATACTATGCGCAACAGCTGAAGCAACAGGCGGTTCAGGCATATTACGCAGTGGTGGTTTCGCAACAGGCAATTGATATTTGGAAACAGAATCTGGCAGTAGCCGATTCTATAAAAGACTTGACAAATAAAAAATTCAGCGAAGGATTGGTCGATTTGCTGTCCGTAAATCAGGCCGAAATCAACCGGAAGGATGTGCAGCAACAGCTGGACAGGGCGCAGTTGTATCTCGACCAATGCCAAGTGCAACTGAAATCGGTACTTTCTATTCCCGATTCGGTGAGTGTTTCAGTTATTGAGAAACAAGCATTCGCGCCTGTTGAAGCAGACCAACTTTCCCTTCTGCCCGACAAAGAGGCTGGTGTTTATAAGAATCAAGCGAGCGTTTCCGACTACCAGATGAAAGCCGCCCGTTCGGCCTTTCTGCCACAAATCAGCCTGAAAGGATATTTTGGATCTTATCATTATAGCGACAACATCGATCCTTCCTTCGGCTCCAATTGGAAACCCTTAAGCTACGTCGGCTTGTCTGTGAGCGTTCCCATTTTTACAGGTTTTGCCAACAAATCGAAATACAACGCTTCAAAAATCGAAAAGCAAATGGCACTGAACAACTATCAGGAAGCGATCCGCAACAGCCAGATCAATGATTCGCAGCTTTGGAGACGGTATTACAGTGCCCTGCGGGTGGCAAATATTACCCTCGAGAAGTTGAAGCTGTCGGAGCAAAACATGGCCTTGGCTCTTCGGAAATACGAAGAGGGGCTGACTGGCCTTTCCGATTATCTCAACACCTTCGATGCGAATTTATCTATCCAGAACCAATACCTCACCGATGCGTCCCAGTTTCGGGTTGTGCAGGCCGAGATGGAAGCAAGAAGATAGATGTGTAAATACTTACGATTTATAATTCACAAATTACGAATTTGCTAATTCTCTCATTGGCACATTAGCACATTAAAAAAATATGAAATCATACAGATTATCAATAATCAGCACAGCAGCCCTGCTGCTTTTGGCAAGCTGCAACCGCGACGACGTCACTTCTCCTGAACACAAAGACATTGTGGATGCAGTATTTGCAAGCGGCACTGTCATCATGGAAGATACCTACCACGTCACTTCCCAAACTGCCGGCATCCTCACCGAATCGTTTATCAAAGAAGGCGATTCCGTCAAGGCCGGCCAGCTTTTATTCAATTTGGAAAATAACACCGAGCAAGCAATGGAGGCCGGTGCGTCTGCCAACTACCGCTATGCCGACAGCAACAATTCCCCCCATTCGCCAATTTGGCAAAAACTCAAACAACAACAACTACAGGCTTTGGATCAACTAGCTACCGATTCTGTGCAATATGTCCGTTACCACAATCTCTATGTCTCCCATGCCGTTGCAAAAGCGGAAATGGACAAGATGAAATTGGCTTACGAAAATTCTAAGTCGAACCTCAGGCAGATCGAAAGCAACATGGCCGACACCCGCAAAAGCCTGCAAGTGGAAGCCCTGAATGCCAAGGCAAACTATATCGCACAGAAGGAAGGGAACAAGCAAACTGTATTCCAGGCACCTTATAACGGAATAGTGCTGAACGCTCCGAAAGCAAAGGGCGACTTGGTGAAAAACGGCGAAATGCTTGCCGAGATTGGTTCGGGAGACTATCTGGCCAAGCTGATGGTTTCCGAGGATGATATTTCCCGTGTCAGACTGGGACAGGAAGTTTACATCGAATTCAATACCGAACGGGGAAAAAGTTACAAGGCCCATGTCTGCAGGATTTTCCCGGCTTTCAGCGACGAAGACCAATCCTTCATCGTAGAAGCAAAGTGCGATGTGGAAACTCCCGCCTTGCGCGAAGGGACGCAATTGCAGGCAAACATTATCATTGCTGCCAGAAAGCAAGCATTGGTCATCCCGCGCAGATTCTTGCTTGACGGGAACAAGGTGCAGGTGAAAGGGGAAAGCAATCAGAGAAGCGTACAAAAAGGAATAGTCACCCCCGAATGGGTGGAAATTAGGGCTGGACTCAAAGAAACTGACAAAATAATATTCAGGAACAATGGCAAAAGCAACTAAGAACAAGGTCAACAGCCAAATTGCTTCGGTGCACCTCACCTCCAAAATATGGCAGACAGTGGTGGCAATGCTAGGTGTGACATTTGGCGTGTCGATGTATATTTTCATGAATACGTTTATGAACGGGGTCAACAGCACGCAGGATGACCTGGCTTTCAGCAACCTGCCGCACATCCGCATAAACAATGAAACCGACCAAAACACTTATAATCCAGCGATCGCAATGTTCGGGGGAAATTCACTGGTAAACATCCGCAACAGAAAAAGCATACAGTCGGAAAACAACATCCGCAACACGGCTCAGGTGATGTCGGTGCTGAAGCATCAGAAAGATATTTCTGAAATGACTCCCCAACTGAATGTGAGCGTATTTTTCCGGAGTGGGGCAAAGAAGATCAACGGTACGGTTTCGGGGGTCGAGGCCGATACGCAAGACAGGATGTTCGGGTCGGCAGCGAAGGTGATTGAGGGAAAATGGAGCGAGCTCAACTATCAAAAGCCTTCGGTGATATTGGGTTTCGTACTGGCTCAAAATCTTGGTGTGAAGGTGAACGACAACGTGAATATTCTCACTTCGGACGGCGTATCCAAAAATTACACGGTAGCCGGGCTTATAGAGACGTCGGTGAAAGATGTGGACAAGTCGAAGGCATACATGAATATCGGAACTACCCGCCAATTGCTTGGTAAAAACTCCGACTATTCGAGCGACATCATGGTGAATCTTGTCAACCGGAACGAGACAAGCCGTGTGAAAGCCGCCCTGCAGCCAAGCCTCAAATACAACATCGAAACCTGGCAGGATGCCAACCAGCAGCTTTTGGCTGCTTCCCAGATGAGGAGCATCATTGCTTTTGCCGTGTCGTTCACAATTTTGCTGGTAGCGGGATTTGGCATCTACAACATCATGAACATGACCATCAACGAGAAGATCCGCGAGATTGCCATCCTGAAAGCGATGGGTTTTTCAGGAAAAGACATCCTTTCCATCTTTCTCATGCAAGCATCCATCATCGGTTTGCTCGGTGCAGTTTCGGGTTTGATTCTGGGAGTGGTTCTCTCCACACTGATAAACCTCGTACCCTTCAAAATAGCCGGATTGACCACACTTCCCATTATGTACAAAACCCAAGATTTTGTCCTGGCAGTACTGTTCGGGATGTTGACCACCTTGCTGGCCGGCTACCTTCCAGCCCGGAAAGCATCCAAAATAGATCCTGTGGCAATCATCCGGGGATAAAATAAATACTTATCGGCTAAACGTCTAAAAGAAATGAATAAATCACAAGAGAGACCCAAAGCTTTGGAGGTAAGCAACCTTGTAAAATACTTCTACGACCCCTCCCCCTTCCAGGTGCTTAAAGGGGTGAGCTTCGATGTCCAAAAGGGAGAATTCCTCTCGATTGTAGGAAAATCGGGTTCCGGAAAATCAACTCTGCTATATGTATTGTCCACCATGGACACCGACTACGAAGGGGGCGTGACTATCAACGGGCAATTGCTCACCGGAGAGTCTCAAAACCGGTTGTCGGCTTTCCGCAACGAACACATCGGCTTTGTGTTTCAATTCCATTATCTTCTGCCCGAATTTTCCGCCCTCGAAAACGTGATGATTCCAGCCAAGCGTTTGGGGAAAATGTCTTCCGAAGAAATTGAACACAATGCCTACGAGAGCCTCCGCCTGCTCGATCTCGAAGACCAAGCCCTGAAAGGTGCTAACAAACTTTCAGGCGGACAACAACAGCGGGTGGCCATCGCCAGGGCATTGATCAACAAGCCTTCCGTCATCATGGGCGATGAGCCGACCGGAAACCTCGACAGCAAGAACTCGCTTGCCGTGCAGGATATTTTCCGAAACTTGGCACACGAATTCGGCCAAACCATCATTTGCGTCACCCACGACAACGATTTTGCCCGCAACACCGACCGAACCATCGAGATGAGCGACGGGCAGATTGCCGGTTGCTGAAATAAATATATACATGTAAAAAAAGCCACACTCTAAATTATCGCAAATGAAAAGATTTTTTTTCGTCATATGCTTCCTTACGCAGTCGGCGGTATCTTTCCTGTTTGCCCAGGATTTTGCCCCGCTCTCGATCGAATACACCCCCTTGCAAGGCGGTGATTTTGCCGGCCAATCCTTTCAGGCCGCCATTGCTGTCCCGATTGTCCGGCAAGAAAAATGGATGTTTGCCTTCAGTCCCGGGTACAAATACCAAGAACTGGTGCAACATGATTTCGTGACTGACCCTTCTTTACAAGAACTGAGTTCACGGATGATGTTGCAGTACAAAACAAGCCGGAATACCCGCTGGCAATGGATTGTTTCACCGTCCTTCAGCAATCCTTTCAGCCACCGGTCGGGATGGACGTTCAATTCGGCGTTGATTTTTTCGAAGGCGAATCCGGTATTCAGTTATTCGCTCGGACTGGCTTATTCGCACCGCTACAAAAACAATTTCCTAATCCCAATCTTCCGCCTTCATTGGAAACCGGTCGAAAAATGGACCTTTTCCGGACGGATTCCAATGAATTTAGATGTCCAATATTCCCCCACCCTCAACTGGAGATGCGGGGCTGAAATTTCAAACAACACGATCAGCGGGGAATCGAGAAACGACCGGTACGATTGGCTTTCGGTACGGGAAAAATCACTCGCCTTTTATGCCAACCGGAAGTTGTTTGGCAACTGGTGGCTCTGCCCGTCAGCCGGGTACACATTTTCAAGGCAAATCCGAAGCTACACATTGCCCGAACACGATAGCTGGAGCATCAGCGGCAACTTCGGGCAAATAAAATCTGACATTGTGGATGAAGCTAACGAACGGGGCGCATTCCTGAAGGTTGGATTCAAATACACATTGGAATACTAAACAAGATTGTATCACTTTTTCAAATCAAACAAAATTATCAAAAAACTATTTTATTCGGAAAATTCACGAGATAGCAAAGCCCTATTCATCCTGCCGATCTGTATAGCAGCGTTGTGGGTGGGCAAAGTGTCGGCGCATCAACCTGTGCGTGGAGCGGTAGTCACCCGTGGGGCAATTGTCACAACTGCACCACGAAGCGGGGCGTGGGTTAGTTTTGGTGGAACACGGTATATTTACGACGGTGGAGTCTATTACCGTCCCCACGGCAAGAGCTACGTGGTGGTGACACCGCCCATCGGCTTCAGGCTGAGGATTCTCCCGGCAGGATATACCACTTTCTATGTGGGCGGGCTTCCCTATTACTACTATGCGGGAACCTATTATATAACCAGAGACGAAGATTATATCGTTGTGCAACCGCCTGTTGGGGCATTAGTGGAATCAGTGCCCAAAGGGGGAAAAGAGTCCGTCATTGATTGCAACACCTTTTACGAAGTGGACGGAATCCAGTACCAAGCTGTTCTGCAGGATGGAGCAATCTGGTACAAGGTAATCAAGGCGAAGGGCTAATTTTTTGGTGAAGTGTGACCTTGCAACCTTAGTCACAAGGTCACAACCACTTGTTTTCTCATTAAAACTCTTCACACAACCACTTCTAATGGCTATGCAACTTCCGTAAAATATCCAAACTAATATTAAAAGAATTTCCCAGATGTATGCTGATCGCCACAAAATGCTAACTTCGCCCATCATGCATCTTTCAAGATCGACATATCGAAATTTTTCTATCCTTGCATTAATTGCGCTGATGGCTCTTCCATGCCCTGTGCGGAGGGAAATCAAGCATTGGCTGAACATCGATCTGAATCAAGCTGCCAAAGAAACATCCGGTTCGCAGAAAACATGCGTGCCGAATTCAAGTTTTTGTTCCTTCGCACAAACGCACACACAGCAAAAGAAACAGAAGCGGACGCCATCTTTTGAAAATGCCGCAAATCCCCATCTGGCAAACTCCCGCATCTCCGGCGATGAGATTCTTCTGCCTGACACCCATAACCGATACAAAGAAAAGATTCCTTCTTTCCTGCGGTTTGGCCAATTCCTGATTTGATTTATTTTCCCTCCTTTTTCCCACCGATATAAAAGAGAACTGTTTTTCCTTCTGGCTAAATCTTGTTCTTGCCGGCAGTTTTCCCATTTATATCCTTCAACAATGCTGCTCCGGATGATTTTCCGAAGTAGTGCCTCCTTTGGCGGCAATAAAACTCCATTACCATAACAATATAATCGATCAAAAATGAAATCTTATATAAGTATCTTCATGCTCTACATGCTTTTGGGGGCGACCACGAATATCCATGCCCAAACGGCAGGCGAAATTCATAAAACAGAACAAGCTATAAAACAGGATGGAAAATATGCTTTGCTGGTGATGAAGCCGCAACACCTGAAAGCGGGTATCCTGAGCGGCGAGAATTTCAAAATGAGAAACAAGGGCATTGACTTTCAGATAGTGCTTTGTGGAGAAGTGGTGAAAGAACTTTTGCAAGACAAGAGCCTTCAGAAACTTGTGGTGAATACTGTGAAAAACCATGGATTGAAAATACTGGTTTGCGGATTGTCCCTCCAGCAATTGGGCATCGACAAATCGTTATTGCCGGTTGAGACTCCCGTCACCGACAACGGCCTCATCTATTTCTTTGGACTGGAAGAGCAGGGGTACAAAACAATTGCATTATAAACACAAAAAATGATAGAACAATGAATAACAACAAATTATATCAGCATTCGAATTTAGCGGGACTATTCAGCTTGTCGTTGCGGTTGGTCATCGGTTGGACCTATTTTTCAGCCTTCTGGCGCAGGGTTATTTTGGAAAACAAGCTTAGTCCGGACGTAAGCGGCTATATTGGGGAAAAATTCAACCACTTTCTCCCCAATGCCTTCGGCATAAAGCCGATCATTGAATATTTGGTAACACATCCTCTGGATTTGCATTTGGCGATGATTGCATTCACCATCGTGGAAGCTATTGTAGGATTGTTCATCATTTTGGGCTTGTTTACCCGTTTGATGAGCGTGGGAGTATTTGGCCTGGCTTTGGGAATCCTCCTGGGTTCGGGTTGGCTTGGTTCTACGTGTCTGGACGAATGGCAAATCGGTATTTTAGGCTTGGCCGGGGGATTCACCCTCTTTCTTTCAGGGAGTGGGGAGTATTCCATCGATAATTTCCTAATTGGCAAAGCTTACAAATTCACACGGAGCAAATGGTTTCCTTGGATTGGATCCGGGCTTTTGCCGGTGAATAACCCGAGGCCATTGGTGTTGTCTTTTTCCCTATTTATTTTGTTCCTCACCCTCCTCACCAACCAAGTGTTTCATGGTGGTGTCTGGGGAAAATTACACAACTTGTCGGTAAAGCCCAAAATTGAAATATCGAATATCAAGGCCGAAAATTCGACATTGAGTTTTGATGTGTACAGGACGGAAGGCATAGACGTTTATGGTTCATTCCTTATTGGTATAGAAATCCTGAATGAAAAAGGAGAGGTCGTAAAATCGCTAGGCATGGATGCCTTGTCAAAGTTTCCACTTGAAAATATAAAAAACCAGTATGTGGCAAAAGTTAAACCCGGAAAGCACAGCCTCGTGATTCCTTTAGGTGCTAAAGCGGGTATCTCCATTGACCTTAACGGAATTGCCGTGAATGGAAATTATTCTTTGAAATTGATAGATGTCAGTGGTACGGAATGGACTGCAAAAATCAGATGAAGTTTATACTGATTTTTTGTGACGCTTGATAAGGATATAAAAATAATATTTAAGGCTGGACAGGATTTGCTCCAGCCTTTTTTGTGTGTCCGTGTCCCTGTGCAAGAATCAACATCCCTGAATCTGAAACACATTGCTAGATAAAGCAAAGGCTTATCCCATTATTTTATCCGATACCAGCACAATATAAACAATAATCGAAGAAGCATCCCGAACCACTTTGAACGAAGCAGCATCTATATTTTCATCTTTCATCATTTTTTTCATGGCAGCTATACACTCTTTTGATTTATATTTGACGGTGCGTTCATTCATTTGCAGTTTTGCAGCGGTTTCCTTGATGGTATAACCCTCTTGGTAAAGGAGTATGAAAATTTCCGCCATCTTCCCTGGCAACTCTTGTAATATTTCGGTCATTACTTTTTCAAAATCTTTTACATCGTATTCTTCAGATATGGAAGAACAAATCAAATCATTTTCTAATTCATCAAAAGACACCCGATTTTTTTCGGACATCGTTTTCACGTAAGAAGATTTCAAGTAATCGAGCATGCGGTAGGTGAAGTGATGAAGCAAGAACTTGTTTGCGGAACCTGCAGCATCTGTTTTTATCCGGAAGGGTTCCGCCCACACACTCATCCAAAAATTTTGCGTTATCTCATCTGTCAAGTCGAAATCGCCAGTGCGGCGAAAAGCCCAGTCATACAATAGCCGGTAATACCTATCGTAGAACTCATTGAAGTCGGATTCATTTCTCTGACAAATGGCATCAAGCAGCTCCTTGTCTGTAATTTTCACGCTTTTTCCCTTTTTTTCTGTTTGCAAATTTAGGATAATAATATTATCACCGGGTTACGACATGCTTATAAATACCTGTTTTGTGAAAGATATTTTTCAAATTAAGATCGAGAAAAACCCATTGAAACAAAAACGTAACTTTCATGTAACCGAATCGTTGCCCCAAAAAAGCTTTTGGAAATCGTTTATTTATTTAGGGCAGGAAATTAAGACCTTTAAATAAACAAGGAAAAAAATGAATAATAACAGACAAGAAAACAATCACGACGACTATTGGCGAAAACTGCAATGGCTATCAAACATATTGAAGCGGTATGTGGAAGGGAAGCTAAACCCGGAGGAGGAACAGGTTGTGGAAAAATGGAACCCACACAAGCTGATCGCTCCTTTGCAAGATATACACATTAGCAAATCGCAGATTGACAAGCATGGAGAAAAAGTAAGGCAAAGGGTGTTGTTGGAATATAACATGAATCGCAAGAATGCCAGAAGGAAATTCACCTTTGCGAGACCTGTTCTTAAATATGCCGCTGTGGCAGCTATGGCGATTCTTCTTTTCGGAATATCTTATCTTATGCTCACCGACAAGCACTCCCGATCAAGGGATTCTTATGCCGAAAGTCTCCGGAATAGGACAAACATCCTTCAAACCTCTGCAAGCGAAACCAAACAGATTGTCCTGCCCGATGGAACCAAGCTGTATGCCAATGGCAGCACCCGGATAGATTATGATAAAGACCAATTCAACCGCAAACAGCGCGAAATATGGCTCAGCGGAGAAGCCTTTTTTGAAGTTGCTAAAAACCCGGACAAGCCTTTTATCATACATACGGGAAATATACAGACAATCGTCCGGGGAACAAGCTTCAATGTGAAAGCTTACCTGGAAATCGGCGAAATCAGTGTATCAGTACGCACTGGAAAAGTGGAAGTCGGCACTGATAGGGAAACATTCGGGCTGCTGACCCACAACAAACAACTTATTTTCAATCAGACGACAAAAGAACACGCCATTAGCGAAAGCAATTGGGAAGATGCTGGAGCATGGATGGAAAAACGTTTGGTTCTGAGAGATGCAAGCTACAACGAACTGAAAATAAGGCTTAAGCAACTATACGGAATCACTCTGATGGATGAAAGAGGCTTGTTGGGAAGAAGCCTGTTGAATGCTTCCTACGGGCAAGGAGTAGATGTCAATGACATTTTAAGAGGCATTTGCGAAGTATATGGCATAGGATACAATTTCAATCAAGCCAATAAAACCGTGTCATTGCATGAGCTTGGGCAAAGCAACAAATAACGAATTAAACAATAAGAAAATACAAATGAACTCAAAACGATTAAACCTCTATTCCATTTTTCTGCTTCTGCTGATGTTTTTATTTACAAAAGCATATGGGCAGAATGGGGAAGTTCGATTTCCTAAAGAATCTTTGAAATCACGTGTGCAGCAAATTGCCAAAAAGAGTGGCAAGAATATAATTTTCGATGGTGAATTATTGGAAAAGATAGAAGTACCTCCGCTCGCTGTTCCCAATGCAGACATGAAGGAGGCATTGAGGAAAAGCCTTGAGGCTACAGGTTTTACAATGAAAACAATGCCTGATGGATCCATTGCAATAAGAAAAGGGGAAACTCCCAAAGAAGAAAAGACCAACGAAAAAGGCCGCCTCTCCGGCCGCGTCACCGATGACAAGGGCGAACCCATCGCCGGGGCCACCGTGATGGTTGCCGGCACCACCAAGGCCACCTTCACCGATGCCGACGGACGCTATGCCCT
>DBTT01000025.1 GCA_002307185.1 Bacteroidales bacterium UBA1309 | reverse complement strand
TGGAATCCGGATATGTATGGCGTTGATGCTACCAAACCCGAAGGTCAGGCTTACTATAATTCAATTGTACAGATGTATGCCGATTGGGGTGTCGATTTCATTAAGTGCGACGATATTTCGCGTCCCTATGACGATGTCCAAAAAGCTGAAATTGAAGCGCTTCGCAATGCGATTGACAAAACAGGCCGTCCCATCATTTTAAGTTTGTCGCCGGGTGCTACTCCGATCAAAGCTGGTGAACATGTGATGAACCATGCCAATATGTGGCGCATAACTGATGATTTTTGGGATAGATGGGGATTGCTTCTGGCCATGTTTGAGCGTTTGGATGCCTGGACTCCTTATCGTGGACCCGGCCATTTCCCCGATGCCGATATGCTCCCAATTGGAATTGTTGATTTCAAACGTCCGACCAACTTTACTGAAAATGAGCAATATACGTTGATGAGCCTTTGGGCTATTGGCCGTTCGCCACTCATTTTCGGTGGCGATATGACCAAATTAGATGATTTCACCAAAGAGATGCTCACTAATCCCGAGATGTTGAAAGTGAACCAGAAAAGCACCAACAACCGTCAGGTATCGCGTGATAAAAACCTGATTGTCTGGACTGCCGATGTGCCTAACAGCAAAGACAAGTACGTTGCACTTTTCAATGCACAAAACAAAGGCGATAATATTGATTTCAACAATGCCGACTATGCAAGTCCGCTTATTGCCGGAAAAAGTAGTTCTCAAAAGATAGAAGTATCGGTAAAAGATGGAAAAAAGCTTGTTTTATTCGTGAAAGATGGCGGCAATGGTTTCGACTGGGATCACGTAGTGTGGGTTGACCCTGTGCTTCACGGATCGAAAGGCGATTTGAAACTTACCGATTTGAAATGGATCAGTGCGAGTGCAGGTTGGGGTGAAACCCGCGTGAACCGGACATGTGATAACAAGCCGATTATTATCAACGATAAACCTGCCGAAGGTATTGGTACACATGGAGAATCCGTTATCATTTACGAATTACCGGAAGGTTACGACACCTTTACAGCAACCGGGGTAGTGACTCAGGAAAAAGGCTCGGTCGTTTTTGGTGTGCTTGTCAGCAAAGGTGAAATAGAACTTCCTGAAACCGCTACTGTAAAAGTAAATTTCGAGGATTTGGGTTTAAAAGACAAAGTGAAAATCCGCGATTTATGGAGCCATAAAGATTTGGGAACTTTCAAAAGGAGCTTTAGTCGGGAATTGCCACAGCATGGGGCAGGACTCTATCGCATAACACCAATAAAATAAATAATTATATATATATGAAAAAGATCAATTTAATGCTATTGCTGTTGATGACTTTTGCCATTGGTATTCAGGCGCAATCGTACACAAAGACGAATTGGGGTGTCAAAACCCAAATCAATTCAACGAATGTTGAAATTCAGTTTTACGGACCTTCCACAGTGAGAATCTTGAAGTCTCCTGTTGGAAAAACATTTACAAAGGAAAGCCTATCGGTGGTTGAGAAACCTCAGGCTACAAAATTTACAGTCAATCAACAAGGTGATGTTATTTCGTTGAAAAACGATAAGTTGAAAGTCGATATTGATGTAAAATCGGGTAAAATATCTTATGCTACGCTTGCCGGAACACAACTTTTAAGTGAAAAAGAAGCGGGTGCAACCTTTACCGATTTCGATGATGCGGGATCAAAAACCTACACTATTAATCAGTCGTTTACGCTCGACAAAGACGAAGCTATTTACGGTCTGGGTCAGCAACAACGCGGTAAATTGTCTCTTCGTAATGCTAAACTCCACATGGTGCAGGGAAATACGGACGATTATGTTCCTTTCCTTGTTTCTACAAAAGGTTATGGTTTGTTTTGGGATAATTATTCCCCAACTCAATTTGAAGATACTCCCGAAAATACCTCATTCAGATCGGACGTAGGCGATGGCATTGATTATTATTTCATGCTCGGCGGAAGTATCGATGGTTCAATTGCCTGTATGCGTGAACTTACCGGACAAGCCCCGATGTTCCCATTGTGGACGTTTGGTTACTGGCAAAGTAAAGAACGTTACAAAAGCCAAAACGAATTGGTGGGCGTTGTAAATAAATATCGCGAATTGGGTGTGCCTCTCGATGGTATTATTCAGGATTGGCAATACTGGGGCAACAATTACCTGTGGAATGCCATGGAATTTCTAAACACCGAATTTCCGAACCCAAAGAAAATGGTAGAAGATATTCATAATCAGAATGCACACCTGATTATTTCTATTTGGTCTTCTTTTGGCCCGCAAACAAAACAATACCGCGAAATGAAACCAAAAGGTATGCTTTTGAATTTCGGCACATGGCCACAATCGGGATTGGAAAGCTGGCCACCCAACCGTGAATATCCTTCAGGTGTAGAACCTTACGATCCGTATAACCCCGAAGCCCGCAATATTTACTGGAATCACCTGAATAAAGGTCTTTTCTCTTTAGGAATCGATGGTTGGTGGATGGACTCATCGGAACCGGATCACTTGGATTTCAAACCATCCGACTTCGACCTGAAAACATATCTTGGTTCATTCCGTAAAGTTCGTAATGCCTTTCCTTTGATGACAGTAGGCGGAGTGGCAGAACACCAACGGGCTGCAAGCTCCGATAAACGTGTGTTTATCCTTACCCGCTCGGCATTTGCCGGACAACAACGCTACGGTGCCAATACATGGTCAGGCGATGTGAACTCTTCGTGGCAATCGTTACGTAACCAAATTCCGGCAGGCCTCAACTTTTCGATGAGCGCCATTCCTTACTGGAATACAGATATTGGCGGTTTTTTTGCAAGCGCCTATAAAAGAGGCTGGGATGATGGTAATAAAAATCCGTCGTTTCAGGAATTGTATGTTCGCTGGCTGCAATTCGGGGCATTTACCCCTATGATGCGTTCGCATGGTACGGATATTCCCCGAGAAATTTATAACTTTGGCAAAAAAGGCGATATAATCTATGATGCAATCGCAAAAACAATTAATTTACGTTATTCACTATTGCCATATATTTATTCTGCAGCATGGACAGTTACCAATAACCAATCAACCCTTATGCGTGCTTTAATAATGGACTTTAAGGATAAAAAGGTTGTAGATATGAATAACGAGTATATGTTTGGTAAATCCATATTGGTTGCACCAGTTGTGAATGCTCAATATACTCCGGAAACTATTTTAAGAGCAAATGCGGAAACAGGTTGGGATAAAAAAGATGCTGCCGGTGATATGAAAGGTCAGGCTGTGGATTTTACTCAGGGTAAATCGACAAAAGTCTACTTACCTGAAGGAACAGCTTGGTACGATTTCTGGACAAACGAGAAGATCAATGGTGGTCAGGAAATTACAAAAGCAACAACTATCGATGAAATTCCTTTGTACATTAAAGCAGGAAGTATCATTCCATTCGGACCGCAAGTACAGTATGCTACCGAAAAAAAATGGGATAACCTTGAAATTCGTGTATATCCCGGAGCCGATGGCGAGTTCACTTTGTACGAAGATGAAAATGACAATTATAACTACGAAAAAGGAGCATATTCAACCATTTCATTCAAATGGAATGATAAAAGTAAAACACTGTCAATTGGTGCCCGCAAAGGTTCGTTCCCAGGTATGCTTACCGTACGAAAGTTTAATATTGTGCTCGCAGGACAATCAATTCAGAAGAATGAGAAAAGTATCAGCTATAATGGCAAAAGTATCAAAGTAAAATTATAATATCTTCATAATTAATTAAAAAGGAAATAAAATAATGAAAAGAACCTTAGAACTTATTCTCTTTATTTCGATAATTCTGTCTGGTGTTAATGCACAAAACAAGAATTTGAAATCAGGTGTTGAACCTAATTTACTTCCACCATTTCCTTCCATCCCGACAAAGCAACCGATTGATAGTGTAAAAATGGGTGATTGGAAATCTTTTACTGAAATGAAACTGGATATTCCCATTGCTTCAGGACCCTTTGAACCAACATGGGAATCTATTGAAAAAAACTATCCGGGTGAACCTGCATGGTTACGTGAAGCAAAGTTCGGGATTTGGGTACACTTCGGGCCACAATCTGCCGGCGAGAGTGGTGACTGGTATGCCCGCAATCTCTA
>DBTT01000048.1:783-9773 GCA_002307185.1 Bacteroidales bacterium UBA1309 | reverse complement strand
TTTCTGAAACGTGGATCAAACCTTCTACACCCGGAGCGATTTCGATGAATGCACCATAATCGGCCATTACGACTACGCGTCCGCTTACTTTGTCGCCTACGTTCAGGTCGGCACTCAAGGCATCCCAAGGATGGGGAGTCAATTGTTTCAAACCAAGAGCGATGCGTTTCTTTTCATCATCAAAGTCGAGGATAACAACGTTGATTTTTTGATCCAGCTCAACGACTTCCTTCGGATCGCTGACGCGGCCCCAACTCAGGTCGGTAATGTGAACCAAGCCGTCTACGCCGCCCAAGTCGATGAATACACCATAAGAGGTAATATTCTTGACAGTGCCTTCGAGTACTTGACCTTTTTCGAGTTTGGCGATGATTTCTTTTTTCTGTTGTTCCAGTTCGGCTTCGATAAGGGCCTTGTGAGAGACCACCACATTTTTGAATTCCTGATTGATTTTAACCACCTTGAATTCCATGGTCTTGCCAACAAATACGTCGTAGTCGCGGATGGGTTTCACGTCGATTTGTGAACCGGGCAAGAAGGCTTCGATGCCGAATACATCGACAATCATACCACCCTTGGTACGGCATTTTACGAAACCTTTGATGATTTCGCTGTTTTCCAGTGCTGCATTGACACGGTCCCAGCTGCGGGTTGCGCGGGCTTTTTTGTGCGAAAGGATGAGCTGTCCTTTTTTGTCTTCTTGATTTTCAACGTAAACTTCTACAGAATCACCTACTTTTAAGTCAGGGTTGTAACGAAATTCGTTTAAAGAAACAATACCGTCAGATTTGAAGCCGATGTTTACCACCACTTCGCGTTTGTTCATTGAAATCACGGTGCCTTCTACAACTTCCTTGTCCTTTACGGTGTTTAGGGTGCTGTCGTAGGCTTTTTCAAGTTCTTCTTTGGACATAGCGCCAAAGACTTCGCCTTTTTCGAAGAGATCCCAGTCAAAAGTCTGATCAGGGGCTAAAAGATTGTTTTTTTCCATTGTTTGTTAAAAGATAGTTAGTGAGTTAGACATTATGTTGATTTGAAAATCAGGGCGCAAAGATAAAAAAAATAGCATGAGGAAGCAAAAATTATGACTGAAAAGGTATAACTTTGTTTACTTTAAAACCAATGATTGGAGGAATGCTATGAAAAACGCCCTTTTATTGCTTTTGCTTGCGATTTCAGTTGCTTCTTGCAGCTCTCTTCAGGTTTTTCACATGGAGGTGCTGATGCCAGCTTATGTGATGGCTCCTCCGGGAATGGACAGAGTGCTGATTGCAGACCATTCTTGTGCTCAGCCCGACTATTTGGGACATAAGCTGATGATCAGGAATGTTGTTGTTGGAGACACCACGTTCTGCACCGATTCTCTTTCGGAGAAAATAGTGGAATCTATAGTATTTTATTTGGGAAAGGCCGATTTCTACCATTCGTTTGAAGTTTTACATAGAGATTCTGTTTATAAGAAATCGGATGATGAGATGGATTGTGTCCGATCTGTTCCTTTAACTTCAGAGGAACGTGGGGTATTGACTAAAGGGCAGGATGCGGATCTATTGTTTAGCTTAGATCGCGTGCTGGTGCAAACTGTCACAAATGTACATCCTTACGGTACTCTTTTCCGGTCAACAAGGGATGTCAGGGTCAATACTGTTTGGAGGGTTTACGATATTAAGGCTGATACTTTAATTTCTCAGTTTCAATATTCGGATAGTCTTTATTGGGAACGTTTTGGACAGAATGTCCGCCGTGCATTGGCACAATTGCCTGAACCCGCTTCCACTATTGGTGAGATAGGAGATGTGGTGGCCGAAAATATAAGTAAGTGTTTGGGGCCATATTGGGAGAAGGTGAAATGGGAGTATTATACGACTGGAAGTTATCGTATGAAAATTGCTGCAGATTTGGTTCACAATGAGAGCATGAAAGAGGCTGCCGCACTTTGGCAGATTCAATATAAGAAAGGGCGTGGCAAAAGTGTATTTCGGGCAGCTGTCAATATGATGATGTCGGAGGTCTTTTTCGGAAGACCGCTCGAAGCTTTGAACTGGGGAATACGGGCAAAATCTTATGTGGCAGAGCATCCGTCGTATGCCAGTGAATATGATCGACAGTTATTGAAGTTCTACATGGAAGAGATACAGACACGCCTTATGGAGCAGGAAAAGCTGAAAATATACTTTGGTGGGAATTTAAACTAATAATTTTTTGTACTTTTGGTGTCGATTAACAAGTTCGCTTAAAACCCCATGGACAGTCGTTTTGTGATTTTAGGGTGGCGTTCGGGTTCCCAAATTTAAATTTTGACGGATGAAAAATGATGCCTTACAACACTTGCTGGATCATGCTATACGCAGGGCGTTAGATAAATTGCAGCATTCCGCAGATTCGGCAGCCATTGTGGACTTGTATCTGTTTCCCAATCCGGAAGCCGGTGAGTTTACGGTATTGGATGATGAAGATCACATCTTGGAGAAAATTCCGGTTGATGTTTGGCAGGAACAATTCGATACAATGGATACGGAAGCAGAGTTGAAAAATTGTGAAGTGCTTCTGAAAGAGATTGTCAATCGTATTCAGGAAGAAGCTCTTCTTGATCGGCTCAATATAATGAAACCCTTTTCTGTTTTGATGGTGGATGAAGAAATGGAAGTTCTGAGTGAGCTGTTGCTTCTGGACGATGAGCAATGTCTCATTGACGATAATTTCCTGAAATACATGGATGAAGAATTGGATGACTTCTTCAAAAAGCTGATGTCCGACATTTAATCAGTAAAAAAGCTTTGTAGTTTCAAAAAACTCACTAATTTTGCGGCCGCAATAAAGCATTGCCGAAATAGCTCAGTTGGTAGAGCAACGCATTCGTAATGCGTAGGTCGCCGGTTCAAGTCCGGCTTTCGGCTCAAAGGAAGAGGGTCTCTCAAAAAAGGTTGAGACGTTCTTCTTTTTTTTGCACTCTTATCGTTTGAAATTAAACTCAGCGATTAAATTTTCAAAGACCTGAAACTGTTTGGTTTTATAGATTTCGGAAAATAATGTCGAGAATCTGAGCCTTATTGAATGGTTTCGCTAAAAAGCCATTGCATCCGATTTCCATCGCGGTGTTTCTGTCTTGGTCGAAAGCGTATGCACTTTGAGCAATAATGGGGATGTCTGGTGACATGGTTCGGATAATTTTGGTGGCTTCAATACCGTTCATGATGGGCATTTTAAGGTCCATGAGGATCAGGTCGGGAGGTGATTCCTGAAACATAGTGACGGCCTCCATACCGTTGATGGCTCTTTGCAAGTGGTACTTGTTACCAATTAAAGCTTCTAAAAGTACATAGTTGCTGTCGGTGTCTTCGGCCACTAAAATGGTTTTTCTGGCAGGAAGAATTTCGCCTTGAGCATTTTTGGACAAGGTTTGCTGTATATCGTTTCGAATGATGCATTCGCTTGGTAACCAGAAGGTAAAGCAAGTCTCTTCTCCAAAAGTAGAGGTGACTGAAATTTTGCCCCCCAGCTTTTCGATGATGGATTTGCAGATGGGCAGCCCTAATCCGGTGCCTTGGGTGAAGTTATCGCCTTTAATAAAACGGTCAAATATCTGACCTATTTTGTCTTTTGAAATACCCGAACCGGTGTCTTTAACATAAAATTCAAGGACTTGTTTATTGAGCCTATATCCGAATCGAATCTCTCCTTCTTTTGTAAATTTACTGGCGTTGCCTATTAGGTTGTTAAAGATCTGGTTAAGTCTGTTCTTGTCGCAACTAATAACTAAGTTCCTATCCGATTCGTCAAAAATGAGCTGAACTCCCGGTTGGCATCGTAGCGCGAGGGTTTGTTGTATGTCGCGGAGAAGGGGGTGTAATTTAACCGATTCAAGGTCGAATTCCATTACGCCCGATTCAATTTTGGAAAGATCTAGGATTTCGTTGATTAGTCCTAAAAGTCGGGTATTGTTGGTATCTACGATGGAATAGTACGACTTGCGTTCTTCTGGATCTTGTGTTTCGGCGATGATTCTGGAAAAACCAACGATGGCATTGAGTGGTGTGCGAATTTCATGGCTCATATTGGCAATGAAAGCAGACTTTAGTTTGTCGGATTCTTCGGCCTTCTCTTTGGCATCGATAAGCTCTTGTTCCATTATTTTGTCCTTGGTAATGTCGCGCTCAATCCCAATGAGCAAAGGCCTGGAATCGTCTTCTACCAAAATGCGTATTTGATCGTGGACTACTTTGTTTCCGTCGGTATCTTTCTCATAAATGGTTTTTCGGGTTTCTTCTTTGGTTTGGAGTGAGTGGAGGTCTTCTGAACGCATTTTAATGGCTTGGTGCCTGGAGAATAGATCGAAATCCGTTTTGCCGATGATATCGTCTTGTATGCCCCAGTGGATCTTGTTGCCCTGACGGTTGCTGAAAATATAGCGAAAGTCATTGTCGGCATCTTTTACCGAAATAATCATAGGGATATTGGTCAGGACGGTGCCCATGATCTGATTCATTTCTTTGACTTGCTTTTCGTAATGAACCCGTTCGGTGATGTTTTTGCCGAAGGTCCAGATTTGGTCGGCCCCTCTTGAGTCACGAACCAAATAGGATACACAGTCGAAAGCTAAAATGTCCGGCCTTTCCATAATGGGTCTCGGTAGAACAAAATTAAGCGTTTGACTGGACGTCGTGAGTTGATGGATAATGTCTTGCCATCGAATTTTGCCAGCACCTTTGTCTATCAGATCGAACAAATTGGCATTCGAAATGTCGTCGTCATCTTCCCAGCCGTGGTATCCTTTGAATACTCTGTTTCCAAAAATCAGTTGCCCATTTTTTCTCATGGCAAAGATGTAATCGGTCGAATTGTGCACAGCCAGTGTGATCATCTCCAGATCGTGCTGTTTTTTCTTAATATCGGAAATATTCTGACTAAAACCTTCTAAAATATGGTCTTCTTCTTCGTTGAGGTAAGAGCTGATAACCCGCACCCTGAAATGGAAGCTCTGTTCGTTAAAATTATATTGATAGTCAAAGAAATCGTGATTGACCTTCAATATATTGGCGTTGAGGTAGGCTTGTACGGATTGCTGATCGTTTGGATGAACATTTTTGAGATAGTCTTCCAAGCTGATGGTTTGCATCCCGTTGCTATCGGCCAGACCTCCAGTAAAGCCGGAGTATTGAAACTGTTGAGTACGTACGTTGAAATTCCATTGACTGATGAGGGCCACTTTTTCCACATCCTGAAGCTTTCGGTTGATAATTTCTATGCGTTTTTTGAGTAAGATGCGCTGAGTAATATCCCGATATTGAAAAAGTAAGTGCTGATTGTCGTATAGGTTGATGATACACTTGAAAAAATAAGTTTTGCCAGCAACCTGAATTTCGTAATTGTCGGTTGATGTTTTGCCGGTTTCCAGCACTTTGTTGAAATTGTTGAAAAGTGCCTGTGATGTTTCGCAAGGAATAATGTTGAAAATGTTTTTTCCCAGAAAAGAAGACGGGTTTTGTAAAAACCAGCGGTCGGTGCGTAAGACCGCATCAACACAAATACCCTCTTTTGTCACCATAAACATGGTGTCTGACGTTATTTGCAGAATTTTTGCGGCATTGTCCGGATTACGCAAAAGGCTTGATTTCTCGTTTGTGTTCTTTGATTTCTGATCCGTCCCTTGGGTCGTCATGGATGGTACGTTAAGTAGTCGATTTGAAGAGGACAGCCCTCCGTTGTTGTCTATAGCAAATGTACACTTTTATGCTAAAAATCAAATCCATTTGCTGGAAAATCCTTTGATTCTGGTTGATTCTGCGATTTAAATAAAAAATGGTTTTTAAGGAAAGATATAACCTTCAACACGTATCTTTGTTGCAAGTTATTGTTTCATGAACCGGACTTTACTCAAATTACTATGAAAAGAGGAGACAGCCAGGACCAAGCAGATAGAGTGCAGAAAACTATTTTGGTGGCAGAAGATACGGACAGCAACTACGCCTTGGTCTATCTATTGCTTCGAAAAGATTATCGTGTCTTACGCGCGCTAAATGGGGTAGAAGTGACGACCCTTTTTGAACAGATTCATCCGGATCTGATTTTAATGGACATTCAAATGCCAGAACTGAACGGACTGGATGCTACCTTGATGATTCGTAAAAAAAATAAAAAGATACCCATTGTTGCGTTGACGGCTTTTGCTTTTGATTCTGATCGGAAAGCCTTTATGGATGCGGGAGGCACGGAATATATTGTGAAGCCGCTCGATTCCGAAAACCTGAAATCAATTGTGCGAAAATTGATTTAATCGTTGTCCTTGTGCGCTTCCGCGTCGCTTCATTTCTTTTTCAACCAAGTGTGTGAATTCATGATTTTTCAGGCCCCAGTCTGGGGCAATCAGCAGTTCTGGAGGAGATTGGGAGACAAATCTTTCTACTGCGATATCCGGACGTAAACCTTCCAGAAAATCGGCCAATAAGGAAACGTAATCGCTATATGTCCCGAAGTGAACCAAACTCGGGTTGGCTTCGGCCTGAGCTGCGAGCCTAGTGCCTTTGATAAGCTGAAGCTGGTGTAGCTTAAGTGTATTTAGAGGCAACTGGTTGAGTTGGTTAGCGTGGTTCAATATCTCTTCCCGCGTCTCGCCCGGTAATCCAAGAATGAGGTGGGCACCAGTGGGGATGTTTCGTGCCGCTGTTTGCTGAATGGCTTCCACACTTTGAGAAAAGGTATGGCCTCGGTTGATAAAGGTCAGGGTCTTATCTAAGGTGGATTCTACTCCATATTCTACGAGAATGAAGTACTGGCGAGAGAGTTCCTCCAGATAATTTAGCAAGGATGTTGGCATGCAGTCGGGACGGGTGCCAATAACCAGGCCTTTCACGCCTTTTACGTTCAATGCTTCCGAATACAGACGCTTTAATTGTCCTAATTCGGCGTACGTATTTGTGTAGGCTTGAAAATAGGCCAGATATTCCATTTGTGGATATTTTCGGGCAAAGAAGCGGATGCCTTCTTCCAATTGGGTGGTAACTGATTTTTCTGTACAACAATATGCCGGGTTGAAGGTCTGGTTGTTGCAATAGGTGCAGCCTCCGTAGCCTTTGCTTCCATCCCGGTTTGGACAAGTGAAGCCGGCATTGATGGATATTTTCTGAACTTTGTTTTGGAAATGTTCATTCAGAAAATCCTGAAATCGGCGAAAGGGTGTTTGGGTATTCATTCTTTTGGGTAGGAGCGGCAGTATTGTTTTTTGCAAAAATACGGTTTTTGTGTCGGAATGAATGGAGTGTCCGAAATCAAATTTGTATTTTTGCATTCCATAGAATGCGTTAAAGATATGAAGAAGATTATAGTGTTGCTTTTTGTCTGTGTGAATTTTGGTTGGTTGCCTGCAATAGGGCAAACATTGCTTTTGGATTCCATTATCACGGGCTATTTTAATTCCAGGTTGCTTCCGGCCATGAAGCCCATGTTGGATGCCCGTTATTATAGCTGCTTAGATGATGCTGGGCAGCATATTCTTTGTTTTAATTATCAAACGGGTAAACAACAGGAAGTTCTATTGGATATCCTGAATGTGAAAGGTGAGTCACCTAAGAAAATGCTTGGTTACGAATTTAATTCCAATGAGTCCAAGATTTTGTTTTGGACGGAACGTATCCCAATTTATCGTCGCTCATACCTGACGGAATATTATGTATACGATCGCAAACGGAATTTAGTGGAAGCCTTGTCTGTTGCTGGTGCGCAACGGGATGCCCGTTTTTCGCCTGATGGACGTTCTATTGCTTTTGCCCGTGACAATAATTTGTATATTAAGAGGTTGGATTTTGGTACGGAAATTCCGGTTACGACGGATGGTGTTGCCAATAATACAACGAATGGAGTGGCTGACTGGGTGTATGAAGAAGAATTCACGGAAACGTGTGCTTATGACTGGTCGCCTGACAGTAAGTTCTTGGCATACGTTCGGTTTGATGAGAAGCCGGTACCGGTTTCTTTCTATCCTCTCTATGGGGCTTTCACGACCAAACAAAAGCCGGAAAAGTATTATTCCGGACTTTATAGCTACAAGTATCCGGCTGCAGGTGAAAAGAATTCAAGGGTGACTGTCTGGGCTTTCAATTTACAGACCCGGTCGTCTAAACAAATGGTGGTTCCGATTGCGGAAGAGGACTATATTCCCCGTATCCGGTTTACAAAGTTCAGTAATGAGCTGGCCGTTATGACGTTGAACCGTTCGCAAAATACGTTTAAAATGTTTTTTGCCAACCCGAAATCTGCTCAGTCCAAATTGATTTTGACCGAGCAGAATGAAAAATATGTAGATCCGATGTTTGATGCAATTTGTTTTACGACCCGTTATTTTACTTATGTCAGCGAAAAAGATGGTTATCGGCACTTGTATTTATATGGAGCCAATGGAGGACTTCAAAAACAATTGACAACCGGGAAATGGGATTTGACCAAATTGTTGGGTTGTGATACAATTCAAAATGCTTTCTATTATCAGTCGGATGAAGAGGGTTCGACCCAAAGGAACGTCTACCGGGTGGATATAAAAGGCCGGACATTGAAGATTGGTACTCGACCGGGAAATACTACCGGCAGTTTTAATTCCGATTATACTTTGTTTGTCCAGACTTGGTCTAATATCAATACGCCGCAAATACACAGTGTTTGCAACAATAAAGGAGAAGAAGTCCGGGTTATTGAAAACAACAAGGAACTGAAAAAAAGGTTATCCTCCTTTCATTTCCCGGATAAATCATTGATGACGGTTCCAGCTGCCGATGGGCAGAAATTGAACGGATGGTTGCTGAAACCGTCTGATTTCAATCCGGCTAAAAAATACCCGGTTGTTTTGGTCCAATATGGTGGACCTGATGCTCAACTGGCTTTGGATGCCTATCGTTTTGATTGGGAATATTATTTGGCTGACAAAGGCTATTTGGTGGTATGTGTGGACGGAAGAGGCACCGGAGGCAAAGGGGAGGCTTTTCGCCAATCCATTTGGTGTC
>DBTT01000048.1:0-734 GCA_002307185.1 Bacteroidales bacterium UBA1309 | reverse complement strand
GATGGTTGCTGAAACCGTCTGATTTTAATCCGGCTAAAAAATACCCGGTTGTTTTGGTCCAATATGGTGGACCCGATGCTCAACTGGCTATAGATGCCTATCGTTTTGATTGGGAATATTATTTGGCAGACAAAGGCTATTTGGTGGTGTGTGTGGATGGGAGAGGTACCGGAGGCAGAGGAGAAGCTTTTCGCCAATCCATTTGGTGTCGGTTGGGTGAGCTGGAAACAGAAGATCAGATTTCAACGGCTCGTTATCTGAAAACGCTACCTTATGTTGACGGTGCTCGCATTGGTATATGGGGTTGGAGCTATGGTGGTTACGTGACGCTGATGAGTATGACTGATCCTGCTGCGATCTTTAAGGCCGGGGTGGCTGTCGCTCCTGTTTGCGATTGGCGATATTACAACACGGTCTACACGGAGCGTTACATGCGCACTCCTGTGGAAAATGAGGAGGGTTACGATCACTGTTCTCCGTTGCTGCGTGCTGCAAATTTGAAAGGCCGTTTGCTTTTGGTACACGGCATGACCGATGATAATGTTCGTGCCAGCCAGTCGATGGATATGACGGAAGCATTGATTCGTGCGGGCGTGCAGTTTGATATGCAAGTGTATCCTACGAGTAACCACAGTATCTTGGGTGATACATACCGCAAACATTTATACCACCGAATGGCTGACTTCTTTCTAAACAATCTGTAATGTCTGATTATGTACGGAAGCCGGAATGGC
>DBTT01000046.1:99303-99455 GCA_002307185.1 Bacteroidales bacterium UBA1309 | reverse complement strand
ATCCGCTAAAAATCAACAGCCTGCCAAAGAAAAGCATGCCGGAAAAACTACCCGGAAACCGGGTGTTTGAACAGGGATAATATGGAGGTACGATCTTGTCCAAGATGCGGATGTAAAATTTAGTTATGAACGCTTATTTTATCTAAAGATAG
>DBTT01000046.1:0-98886 GCA_002307185.1 Bacteroidales bacterium UBA1309 | reverse complement strand
CGTTATGTTTATTTAACTTTATTAAGGGATTGAATTTTAACTAAAGTGTACGTGGTCTAACCGTGCGTGCGTTGCAATTTTCAATCGCAGGTGAAGTAATTCTTTCTATATTGTCCACAGGTCAATAATGCTAGGTGTTGTGAGCTGCAATTTGTCTTTACCCTCATTTATATACTTCTAACCACCTGGAAAATAATTGATTTTCATTTAGAGCAGATTAAATTTTTGTTTTAGAGGAAAAAAGGTTTATTTTTGTGCCTAATTTCGAAAGAGGCTCTTTTCGCCTTATATTCAATAATCTAAATTACAATAAATTTTTTCATGGCAACTACTGCAGATATCCGCAACGGAATGTGTATCGATATGGACGGACAGTACTATTTCGTCATAGAATTCCTTCACGTGAAACCAGGCAAAGGCGCAGCTTTTGTCCGTACCAAGTTGAGAAATGTAACCACTGGACGTGTCATAGACAGGACTTTCAATGCTGGAGTCAAATTGGATGAAGTGCGCATCGAGCGTCGTCCCTATCAATTCTTGTACAAGGACGATATGGGTTACAACTTTATGAATACTGAAACTTACGAGCAAATCTCCATCGCCGGAGAAGTGATCGAAGGGGTGGCGTTCTTGAAAGAAGGAGATCATGTGGAAGTGCAGGTGCATGCAGAATCGGAAACAATTTTGACTGCCGAGTTGCCTCAAAACGTTATTTTGGAAATCACTTACACTGAACCCGGCATGAAGGGAGACACTGCCACCAACACGCTGAAACCGGCAACCGTTGAAACCGGAGCCGAAATTCGTGTGCCTTTGTTCATCAATGCAGGCGAAAAAGTGAAAATCGATACCCGTTCGGGCGATTACATCGAGCGTGTAAGAGGCTAACAGCTCATTCGCAAATCAGAAGATTTGCAACAGATACGTTTATGTTTTACAAATTATAGGAAAAGGAAAATATCAAATTGGATATTTTCCTTTTTTGCATTTTATCAGGCCAGGTATGGAGAAATTAGGGATAAAAGATTGGGCTGAAGAAGACAGGCCCCGGGAGAAAATGATGCTTCGTGGTGCTGGAGCCCTCACGGATGCAGAATTGCTTGCTATCCTGATCGGGTCGGGAAATCAAGAGGAAACAGCCGTTGAACTTGCACAACGGATTCTCCACAGGGCAGAAAACAATCTCAACCAGTTAGGACAATTCACCATCAAAGAGCTTATTTCTTCCTTCAAGGGAATTGGCGAAGCCAAGGCCATCACGATTGTGGCCGCCATGGAGCTTGGAAAGAGGCGCCAACAGTCTGAATTTCTCGTTATTCCTCAGGTTACTTCGAGCAAAGATGCATTTCAGGCATTGTATCCTATTCTGAGCGATTTGAAACACGAGGAGGTTTGGGCTTTGTTTCTCAACAGATCCAATAAGATAATCAAGACATTCCAGTTGAGTAAGGGAGGTTTGCATGCTTCTATCGTCGATATTCGTTTGCTGATGAAAGAGGCTATTGAGAATCTCGCTTGCGGCATCATCTTGGCTCACAACCATCCTTCCGGAAAGCTGGAGGCAAGTGCCGAAGACAAGTCAATTACGGAAAGAGTTATGCGTTCCGGAGAAGTACTCGATATAAAATTGCTGGACCATATCATCGTTGCGGGCAACCGTTATCTGAGCTTTAACGATGAAGGATTATTGTAAGGCTTCTCATCTTTTCTCTCAATAGATCTTGGACTCTTAATATCGGCGATTCTGCCTGCTGATTCGTTAAAGTGTTATGATAAAGGGCTGTTCTGACCGGAAAATCGTTATATTTGTTTTGTTATATCGACGAATCTTTTTTCGGAAATGTAAGATCTGTTCATTTTTGCTACATAAATGTGGTATTTTCTCTTCTGTATTTTCTTAAGTTAGCCTGTTAGTTTCTGATTATGAGAAGAATGCGATATTGGCACAATACTTGTTATGATAAATTAAATATTTGTGAAAAAAACTGAGTATGGCAAAAAACCATTATCCATTTCAAATTGATACGGAGATAACGGTAAAGAAAGGAGATCAAATATTCTTGAACAGGAAGCGTATTAGCCTTATCAAGAATATTCGTTACAGTGGTTCGATTCTATCGGCATCGAAAACCATGAAAATGTCTTATCAACAAGCTTGGACTTTCATCAAGGAGATGAATGACTTGTCCCCGCTGCCTATTGTTATCCGCCAAAGGGGAGGTAGCAACGGTGGTGGTGCCGTCATCACACCTTACGGTCTGGAGTTGATTGAGAAATACATGAGAATGGAACAGATGCAGGGGGAATACTTGACTTCTCTAAACGAAATCTTGGATACTTGTTTTCTTTAAATGTTTTTTTGCCAATCGTTATCCTTTTTTATTACAACGATATGCGCGATGTTTTTTTTATGGGTGTTTAGGTCAATAAATTATTAATCAGTTTAACAGGTAATCGTATGAAAAAGAAGATGGTGTTTAGCCTTGCTTTTGGCTTGGGGCTAATGTTTTTGGAAGCGGCTGTCGCCCAAACAGTCAAGGTGGATGGAGAACTTAGGACGAGGAGTGAATACCGGAGTGGGTTTCAATCTCCTTTGGCGGATTCTGTGCCAGGTACGTTGGTTACTTCTGCACGCACCCGCCTAAATCTATTTTATTCAAAAGGGGCGGTGAGCGCAAAAATGACGTTGCAAGACAACAGGGTTTATGGATCAACCGGGGTGAATGCAACAGGCAATTCTCTTGGGATATACGAAGCATGGGGGGCATACACTTTTTATCCCGATCTTTCCATCACTGTTGGCCGCCAAAGTTTGGAATATGACGATAAACGGATGTTTTCTGCCTCTAATTGGAGCAACACGGGACAATCCCACGATTTGGCATTGCTGAAGTATGAAAAGAAAGACTTAAAGGCGCATCTGGGTCTGGCTTACAACAATACAGCGGATGACTTGTCCCAAAAAGCATATACGGTAAGCCGTTCCTACAAGTACATGACTTTTGCTTGGTTGGCAAAGACTCTTGACAAAGTGAAAGCCTCGGCACTTTGGGTGAATGATGGATTTCAGCGTGGAACAACCAATGACCTGTTGGATAAGCTAATAATAAGAAACACGGTCGGTGTCAATTTTGATTATAAAGACAAGGGGATACCTGTGTCCGCTTATGGTACAATGTATTATCAATTTGGGCATAATACGAGCAATAAGAGTTTGAGCGCATACTTGTTGGCACTGAAGGCAAAAGTGGAATTGGCCAAGCCATTTGTGTTGGCGCTTGGGTCGGATTATTATTCGGGTTCGAAATATGATATTGATTCACAAAAGAGTAAAACATTCAATAAGCTATATGGGGTGAGCCATTCGTTCAATGGTTCGATAGAATACTGGACATCGTTGCCAACACGTGGCTTGGTTGATGTTTACGGAGGTTTGACATATATCCCGAGCAAGAAATTCAATATTGACGCTACATTCCACTCTTTTTCATTGGCCCAAGAATATTCGGCGGATAATAAGCGGAAGGGTCTAGGATCAGAAGTTGACATTACGGCAAATTATCTTGTGTCTCCCGATTTCAGCCTGCAAGGTGGATGGAGTAAATATTTCACGACAGACTTGACAAAGACGATAAAAGGCGTTTCCGGTACGGTAAAAACCGATTGGGCATATATTATGTTGACATTCAAACCGAAGTTTTTATAATACAATTAAACAATGATCAGTATGAAAAAAATAGTTTCATTTCTTTTATTGACAGCCGCTTGCGTGCTTTCTGTTTCCGCTGCGACTGTGAGGGTTGCTGCTGCTGCCAACCTCCGCTTTGTGTTGGAGGAAATCAAGAAACAATATGAAAAGGAACATCCGGGAACTACCCTTGAACTCACTTTCGGCTCCTCGGGAACTCTCACCACGCAAATCATCAACGGAGCTCCATTTGATGTGTTCATGGCCGCCGATGTGGATTTTCCGAAAAAAGTGGAAAAAGCAGGTTTTGCTGCCAGCCCAGTAAGCACTTACGTTTATGGAAGAGTGGCCATGTTTAGCACCACGTTGGATGTGACGAAAGGGTTGAAACTTCTGTTGAGTCCAGCAGTGAAGAAAATTTCTATCGCCGATCCTAAAAAAGCTCCTTATGGGGAAAATTCGGTTGCTTTGCTTAAAAACAAAGGCTTGTATGACAAAATAGCCTCAAAAATCGTGTGGGGTGAAAATATCAGCCAAGCTGCTCAATTTGCTTTCACTGGAAATGCCGAAGTAGGTTTTATTGCATATTCTTTGGCCATGGCTCCTGACATGGCGGGCAAAGGGAAGGTCTATCCTTTGCCTGTGAAGGATTGCCCGCTTATCGAGCAAGCCCATGTGCTGCTGAAGCCTGCTTCTGGTAATGCTCAAGCCAAAGATTTTATGGCATATGTTGTGAGCAAAAAGGCTGCTAAGATTTGGCTGAAATACGGTTACGCATTGCCTAAAAGATAAGCAAATCTGCGGATTTCCGCGAGATTCAGAGTGACAACCGCAAGATTGTCACTCTTTTTTTTGTACAGGTCCACGTATTTATTCTCTATTTTATTTTTATGCTTTTATATTTTTGGTAATGAGTTATTTATATGTTGTTGTCGTTGTTTTTAGGCTTGCTATGATTTTCTATCTATTTGATCGTTTATTTGTCATTTTTGTTTAATTATGTCGTTTATAAATGTATTTTTTAGCTCATTTTGTTTTATGTTTATGGGTTTTGTTTTTATTTTTATCTTATTCTACAAAAATGTAGAATCCTTCCTTTTTTTATACAAAAATGAATTCTTTGTGAATACGTTATCTTTTTATTATATAATGTATTTTTTTTTATATTGTTTGATTATTAGCTATTTATGATATTTTTTCTTCATATACCGCATTTGTGGTATGTCCTTTGAATATTGTTTGGCATAAGAAGATTATTCAAAATCAATTTAGGTCTAACTAAAAAATAAAAAAGGTCATGAGAAAGATTGCAATTTATGGTAAGGGTGGTATTGGTAAATCAACAACCACACAGAACACAGTAGCCGGTTTGGCTGAAATGGGGAAAAAAGTAATGGTTGTTGGTTGTGATCCAAAAGCAGACTCAACCCGTTTGTTGTTGCACGGTTTGGCTCAAAAGACAGTGTTGGATACACTTCGCGATGAAGGTGAAGATGTGGAACTGGATGACGTGATGAAAACAGGCTTCAAAAACACAAGTTGCGTTGAATCGGGTGGTCCGGAACCAGGAGTTGGTTGTGCAGGTCGTGGTATCATCACTTCTATCAACTTGCTCGAACAATTGGGTGCTTATGATGAAGACAAACATCTTGACTATGTTTTCTACGATGTGTTGGGAGACGTTGTTTGTGGTGGATTTGCGATGCCAATCCGTGATGGAAAAGCCCAGGAAGTGTATATCGTATGCTCTGGAGAAATGATGGCAATGTATGCTGCTAACAACATTTGTAAATCTATTTCCAAATTTGGTAAAGTAGGTGATGTTCGTTTGGGAGGACTTATCTGTAACTCTCGTAAGGTGGACAACGAAGCCAACATGATTGAAGAATTTGCACGCAAATTGGGAACCCAAATGATCCACTTTGTTCCTCGCGACAACATGGTTCAACATGCTGAAATCAACCGCATGACAGTGATCGACTATGCTCCTGAGCATCCTCAAGCAAATGAATACCGCGCTTTGGCTCAAAAAATCAACGACAACAAGATGCACGTTATTCCGACACCTTTGGAAATGCAGGAGTTGGAAGAATTGTTGGTCGGTTTTGGTATCTTGAATTAATTTGTTCGCTCGAAAAAACTATCAATATTTTAGAAATTTAAAATTGGAGGAAAAAATTTATGCTGCTAATTAGAGCCATTGTGCGACCTGAAAAATCACCCGTAGTCATGAAAGACTTGTTTAACGCAGGTTTCCCAGCCGTAACTAAATTGTCTGTATTTGGCCGTGGAAAACAACGCGGTTTGAAAGTGGGTAACGTCACTTACGATGAATTGCCAAAAGACTTGTTGATTATTGCCGTGGATGATAAAGATAAAGATTTCGTAGTGGAAACAATTATTGCATCAGCCCGCTCAGGGGACAAGGGGCAAGCCGGAGACGGGAAAATATTTATCACCCCCGTGGAGGAAACTTACACCATCTCAAGCGGACGCAAAGAGTAACACTAACGAAAAAGTAAATCGTATGAAATTAATTCTGGCAATCATTCGTATCGCAAAAATGACCGAGACCAAGCAAGCATTGGCAGATGCGGGTCTTCCTTCTTTCACAGCGGTACCCGTTCTTGGCAGAGGCCAAGGACATGGAGATTTGGAAAAGATAAAAGCGTTTCAGGAAACCAACTCAAACAAAGATGCTTTGGATGATGCACTGACTTTTGTTCCCGAAACTCCCAGGTTGAAATCGAAACGCATGATAACGCTTGTGGTTACTGACGACAAAAAAGATCTGGCAGTGGAAACGATCATCAAAGCCAATCAGACCGGAAAAAGCGGTGACGGGAAAATATTTGTGACAAGTACATTTGAATCATACAGCGTTCATACGGGCGCTTCAGGGGATGCAACTTTGGACTAAAATGAACTTGCAAATCAGCAGATTTGCGAATCTGCTGATCTGCAAATCAACAACAAACAAAAGGTATTAGGAAAGGAGATTAATTATGGTAAACGAGAATGATAAAACAAAGGATGCGGAGAAATTGCTTCAATCTCTCCATGAATTTCGGGACGAGGTAGTTGCGAAATATCCTAAAAAAGTGGGTCGCAAAAGAGCAAAATCGATTGTGGTGAGCGACGATGAAAACCCACCTGTGATTCAAGCTAATGTGCGCACCATCCCAGGCATTATCACTCAACGTGGATGTACTTATGCCGGATGCAAAGGCGTGGTGCTTGGCCCAACCCGTGATATTGTGAACATTGTTCATGGCCCAATCGGTTGTAGCTTTTATGCTTGGTTGACACGCCGAAACCAAACAAGACCGGAAACGGAATTGGAAGAAAACTTTATCCCGTACGCTTTTTCTACGGATATGCAAGACAAGAACATTGTGTTTGGTGGAGAAGAAAAGTTGAGCCAAGCCATCCGCGAGGCATATGAATTGTTCCATCCCAAAGCGATCGCCGTTTTCTCTACATGCCCTGTTGGTTTGATCGGGGATGACGTGCACCGTGTGTCGCGCCACATGAAAGAAGAAATAGGAAACGGGATCAATATTTTCGGATTCTCTTGCGAAGGATACCGCGGTGTTTCCCAATCTGCAGGCCACCACATTGCGAACAACGGTTTGTTCAAACACCTGATTGGCCGGGATGATGAAATCAGGGGAAGTGCCAAATACAGGGTAAACCTCTTGGGTGAATACAATATCGGCGGAGATGCTTTCGAACTGGAACGTATTTTTGACAAATGCGGCATTCACTTGATTGCTACATTCAGTGGCAACACCACAGTGAACCAATTTGAAAATGCCCACACAGCCGACCTCAACATGGTGATGTGCCACCGTTCGATCAACTACGTGGCCGAGATGATGGAAACAGCATTTGGTATTCCTTGGATCAAGGTGCAACCAATCGGCGCCAACTCCACTGCCAAAATGTTGCGCAAAATAGCCAAATACTTTGGAGAACAAGAATTGATAGACAAAGTGGAAGCCGTGATTGCCGAAGAAATGGCAGAGGTGGAAGCGGTTCGCGAAAAGATTTATCCAAAAACAAAAGGAAAATTGTCCATGCTGTTTGTCGGCGGTTCGCGCGCCCACCACTATCAAGATTTGTTTGAAGAATTAGGCATGACCACCATAGCCGCAGGATACGAATTCGGCCACCGGGATGACTATGAAGGACGAAGCGTAATCCCAACCATCCAGATTGATGCGGATAGCCGTAGTATTGAAGAATTGACTGTGACTGCTGATCCAACCCGCTACAATCCCCGCAAAACGGAAGAGGAACTTGCGGAACTCAGCAAAGACATGGAATTCACCGAATACAAGGGGATCATGAACCAAATGGAAAAAGGCGCATTGGTCATTGACGACATGAGCCATTACGAAATGGACAAATTGATCGAGAAATTCAGGCCTGATGTGTTCTGTGCAGGTATCAAAGAAAAATTCTGCGTGCAAAAAATGGGTGTGCCATTGAAGCAGTTGCACAATTACGATGTGGGCGGTCCTTATGCGGGATTCAAAGGAGCTATCAATTTCTACAAGGATATTGAGCAAATGGTTGGAGCTTCAGTTTGGAAAGAATTGAAAGCACCTTGGGAAAGTGAAGCTTACATCGAGGCAGAATTTGCTTGTTAAGCTATAGTGATCAACAATTAAAACTTAGAAATCATGCTATTAAGACATACGACAGCTAAAGAAATCGAACGCAAAGCGTTGACCATCAACCCGGCAAAGACCTGCCAACCGGTTGGTGCCATGTATGCGGCTTTGGGTTTGCACGGATGCCTTCCTCACAGCCACGGCTCTCAAGGTTGCTGCTCCTATCACAGAAGTGCGCTTACCCGCCACTTCAAAGAACCCGTAATGGCTTCTACCAGTTCTTTTTCGGAAGGTTCATCCGTGTTTGGAGGCTCTTCCAATTTGGTAAGTGCCATTGATACAATCTTCTCTGTTTATAATCCCGATGTGGTTGCCGTCCACACCACTTGTTTGTCCGAAACTATCGGCGATGACATGACCCAGATCATCTCAAAGGCGAACGAAGAGGGTAAGATTCCAGAAGGAAAGAGGGTGATCTATTGCAACACGCCGAGCTATGTGGGGACACATGTTACGGGTTATGCTAACCAGGTGACTTCATTTGTAAAGAGTTTTTCAACGGCTACTCCCAAAAAGAAAAACGTGGTAAACCTCGTTGCCGGATGGATGGAGCCTTCGGATATGCGTGAAATCAAACGCATTGCTTCTGTGATGGAAGCCCGCACTATCATGTTTCCGGATATGACAGGGGTGTTTGATGCTCCACTTACGGGAACATTCAAGATGTATCCTGATGGCGGGACAACGATTCCTGATATGATTGCTACAGGCGACAGCAAATTCACGATAGGCCTTGGCCCGTATTGCACGGAAGATGCTTGTGTGAAACTTGAAAACAAGTGCAAGGTCAAATTTGAAGTGCTTGAGATTCCGATCGGGCTAAAAGCTACCGACCGTTATATCACAGCTCTTAGCCGTCATGCCAATTTGCCTGTTCCGGATGCTTTGACTGAAGAACGTGGAAAGCTGATCGACTTGATTGCTGACAATTCCAAATATTTTTGGGGAAAAAGGGTGGCTTTGTTCGGAGACCCTGATACATTGATCCCGTTGACTGAATTTTTGTTGACATTGGATATGAAACCTGTTTACATCGTGACAGGAACACCTGGCAAGCATTTTGATGAAGCAATGAAGGACTTGTTGAAAGACAAAGTGCCTGAAGCCAAATTCAAAAGCGGTGAATGTGCCGACACTTTCCAATTGCACCAATGGATCAAGCAAGAAGGAGTGGACATGCTGATTGGCAACACCTATGGCAAATACATTGCCCGCGATGAGGACATTCCATTTATCCGTCTTGGATTTCCGGTTGTGGATCGTGCAGGAAACAATTTCTTCCCTACTACTGGCTACGTAGGAGCTACCAATTTGGCTATAAAGATCTTGACAGCCATTTTGGACCACATTGATCGGACTTGTCCCGAAGAAAAAGTGGAATTCCAAATGTAATAAGCAAATTAGCGAATTTGCGAATTTGCAGATTCGCTAATTTAATTAATGTGATAATGTAGTATTTGATAACTGCTATACTCTCTTTATTGGCATATTGCTTAATTGGCACATTGAACTTTTATCCATTTTAATTTAGGTATTATGGCAAGCTTTTTAAAAGAACGGGAAAACCAGATTGTCACCAAAGGCAAAGATTCCAAAGACTTGGTCGGCGGAAAACGTAGTGCTGCCGGTTCTGTCAGTCAAAGAGCTTGCGTATTTTGCGGTTCACGCGTTGTTCTTTATCCCATTGCTGATGCACTTCATTTGGTTCACGGACCTATTGGATGCGCTTCTTATACTTGGGATATCCGGGGATCGATGTCTTCCGGGCCAGAACTTCACCGCAGCAGCTTTTCGACTGACTTGCGTGAAAAACACGTCATCTTTGGCGGCGAAAAACAATTGTATGCCGCACTTCACGAGCTGATCGATAAGCATCAACCCAAAGCAGCATTTGTCTATTCTACTTGCATTGTGGGAGTGATTGGCGATGATGTGGAATCGGTTTGCAAGCGAGTGACGAAGGAAAAAGGTATCCCTGTGATCGCCGTGATGGCCGAAGGGTTTCAGGGAACGAAAAAAGATGGTTACAAGATTGCTTGTGAGGCCATGTTTTCACTTGTGGGAACAGATGAGAGTAAAGAGGTATCTCCTTTTAGCATCAATATTCTAGGCGATTTTAATTTGGCAGGCGAACTGTGGATCTTGACCGAATACTACAAACGGATGGGAGTCCAAATTCTGGCATCCATCACGGGAGATGGACGTGTCAATGATGTTCAGAATGCCCACCGCGCCAAATTGAATGTCGTTCAATGTTCGGGTTCCATGATGCATCTGGCTAAATTGATGAAAGAAAAATTTGGAATCCCTTTTATCAAGGTCTCCTATTTCGGCATCGAAGACATGTCGGATGCGCTTTACGAAGTGGCAAGTTTTTTCAAGAACGAGGAGATGACGGAAAGTGCCCGCAGTCTGGTGACAGACGAATTGATGCGGTTGATTCCCGCTCTCGAACCATACAAGCGTGCATTGCAAGGCAAAAAAGCAGCGATTTATGTGGGAGGAGCCTTCAAGGCTATCTCCTTGGTAAAAGCATTGCGATTGATCGGCATGAAAACCGTGATTGCCGGTACCCAAACAGGAAACACCGAGGATTACCGATTGCTGCAAGCTATTTGTGATGACGGATGTATTTTAGTAGATGATTCCAACCCGGTGGAATTGTCCGAATTTGTAAAACTGACCGGAGCAGATTTGTTTATCGGTGGGGTCAAGGAAAGACCCATCGCCTATAAACTGGGAATTGGATTTTGCGACCACAACCACGAGCGGAAACTGGCATTGGCCGGTTATGAAGGAATGCTCAATTTCGCAAAAGAAGTCTATGACACGGTGATGAGTCCGGTGTGGCGATTCACTAAACGAAGATAAGGATTAGCAAGCTTGAGAATTCGAAAGTGAATAAATGAAACTTTCGCTTGCCGATTTCCTAATTTCCAAATTTAAAACGATCAACTATGAGTCTTGTAGAATCAACTAAAAACAAAGATTTGCCCTCGGGAGAAAGTTTCTCCTCATCCTGCAATGCTTGCAAGCAATGTATGCCTCTCGGCGCTTGCGTGGCATTCAAGGGCATTGAAGGCGTGTTGCCGATGTTGCATGGTTCTCAAGGCTGTGCAACCTACATCCGGCGCTATCTCATTAGCCACTTTCGTGAACCGATGGACATTGCTTCGTCCAACTTCAGCGAAGAAACTACTATTTTTGGAGGAAATAAAAACTTCAACGAAGGCATCGACAACATCATCCAGCAGTATCATCCCGCAGTGATTGCGATAGCCAGCACATGCCTTAGCGAAACGATCGGGGAAGACGTCCAGAGACTGATCAACGAATACAAATCCATTCATGCCGGAGACCCCCATGTTCCGGAAATGATTTTTGCGTCCACCCCAAGCTACCAAGCCACACACTACGAAGGCTTTCATCAGGCAGTGCATGCCACCGTGAAGGCACTGGCCCGTGCCGATGGACCAGTAGGAAAGCACATCAATTTGTTCTCCAACTTTATTTCTCCCGAAGATATTCGCCACCTGAAAGAAATTATGGCGGATTTTGGCACCGAGGCAACCATTTTTCCCGATTATTCAGACACGCTTGACGGTACTTCCTGGGAAACTTATCAACGGATTTCTCAAGGAGGAACCACCTTGGATGCCATCCGTAGAAGTGGCTCTGCCGCAGTTTCCATCGAATTTGGATACATCCTGAATCGAGGTAAGAATGGAAAAAGTAGAGACAACAACCAATTCCAGTCTGCCGGCGAATATCTGGAACAAGCTTTCGATGTGACCAACCGTAAATTAAGCTTGCCAATGGGAATCAACGAGAGCGACAAGTTTTTCGAATTGCTTTCCATCATTTCAGGCAATCCTGTTCCTGAGAAGTACGAAAAGCAACGTGGCCGTCTGGTCGATTTGTACATTGATGGGCACAAGTATGTTTCGGGAAAAAGAGCCGTTGTGTATGGCGAAGAGGATTTGGTTGTGGGACTTGCTGCCTTTTTATCTGAAATAGGAATCAAACCCGTCCTTTGTGCCACAGGAGGTGAAAGCGGCAAGTTGCGTGAAACATTGGAAAGTGTGCTTGGCGACTTGTATGACGACACGATGCTGGTAGGTCAAGGAATGAGCTTCGACCGTATAGAAGAACAGATGAAGGATTTGAATGTGGATCTTTTGGTGGGCAACAGCAAAGGCTACTACCTTGCCCGCAAGTTCGACATTCCGATTGTTCGTGTTGGATTTCCCGTGCATGACCGGATTGGAGCGCAACACGCAAAAACGCTCGGTTATGAAGGGGCAACCGTCTTGTTCGAACAAATAGTCAATACAATTTTGGAAGACAGGCAGCGGAAATCTCCTGTCGGGTATAAATACATGTAAAATCAATATGCTAATTAGTATGCCAATGTGCAAATAAGAGAAATAGCATACTGTAAGATTTTATTATTGCAAAATTCAAATTATCACATTGGCATATTGCAAAATTAGCATATTAAAAAGAAATTATTATGAGAGATCTATCGCAACATCCGTGTTTCAATGTTGAAGCAAAGCACAAATATGCCCGGGTTCACTTGCCCGTAGCTCCCAAGTGCAACATCCAATGCAACTATTGCAATAGAAAATACGATTGTTGCAACGAAAGTAGGCCAGGAGTCACCAGCACGATATTGTCGCCGATGCAGGCCGTCCACTACATGAAGGCTCTGACCGAAAAAATCCCGAATATGGCTGTGGCGGGTATTGCCGGGCCAGGCGATCCGTTTGCTAATCCGGAAGAAACTCTCAACACCATGCGCCTAGCGCAACAGGAATTTCCCGACCTGATTTTCTGCTTGTCTTCCAATGGATTGGATTTGGAACCATATATCGATGAGATTGCCGAAATCGGTGTTTCACACGTTACGATCACGATCAACTCGCTGAATCCCGAAACTTTGGGGAAAATATATAGCTGGGTGAGGTACAAACGCCGGGTTTACCGTGGAGTGGAAGGTGGAAAAGTGATCCTCGAGCAACAATTGAAATGCATCGAAAAACTCAAGGCAAAAGGAATTGTGGTCAAGATCAACACCGTGGTTTGTGTGGGTGTGAATGACCACGAAATTGAAGATTTGGCCAAAAAAGTGGCTGAATTGGGAGCTGACACGATGAATTGCATCCCGATGTACCCCACCGAAAACACCTTGTTTGAGGTATTGGAAGAGCCTTCGAAGGCTTTGATGAAAGATATTAAGGAAAAAATTTCAAAGCATATTAAGCCTATGGCGCATTGCTCGCGCTGCCGGGCCGATGCTGCCGGGTTACTTGGACACGACAACAAAGAAGCCATGGATATGATTGGTCAATTCTCATCTTTGGTGGTCAACCGAACCGAAGGACGCCAGCGTGTGGCCGTTGCCAGCAATGAAGGATTGTTGGTGAACATGCACTTGGGTGAAGCCAAACGCATCTATGTCTTTGAGCAATCGCGCAATGGGTACCACTTTGTAGAAATGCGCAACACGCCGCCCGAAGGTGGTGGAATGGGCCGTTGGAAAGACATGGCCAATAAAACCTTGGTGGATTGCCAGGCCATTTTGGTGAGTGGGGTGGGGGAAACTCCGATGAAAGTGCTCCAGGACAATGGCGTGAGGGTCATTCAGATGAGTGGGCTGATTGATGCCGGCTTGGATGCCGTGTATCTGAATATTCCTCTGAAAACGCTCTGCAAAAGTGAATTTACCAAATGTGGGGATTCTTGCCGCGGTGCGGGAAATGGTTGCGGATGAAAAAACGTGATCAAGTGGCCATGTGGGCAGGTAACCAAGTGGACAATGCACTTTGAATTCTCCACGTCCCATGCCAGATTTTTAAATTGGCATATTATCACATTGGCATATTGACAATTTAGCATATTTACTTACTTAAAACTTATAGAAATGAAAAAGCCTGATTTTATGATTCTGGTGTGTAATTCTTATCGTGTGGCTGGCGATGCACAAGGTTTTTGCAACAAGCAAGGAGCAAGTTCTTTTGTTCAATACATTTCCGAGGAGTGTAGCGATCGTGGTTTAGATGTGGTAGTCACCACAACTGCTTGCCTTAGCGTATGCAGCCAAGGCCCTGTGATGGTCATTCAGCCCAACAACTATTGGTATGGCGGCGTTGACAAAGATAAAATTGATGAAATTTTGGATGCACTCGAAGACGGTAAGCCTGTGGAAGACTACCTGATTGCTTGATGAATGAACTTTCTGCTAATATGCCAATGACTAATATTGGCATATTAATTAATTGACATATTACCAGATGAATACCTTTTCAATTCAACCACCACGCTTAATTGATTCCACCCTTCGGGATGGAGAGCAATCTCCTGGTGTAGCCTTCACCAAGAAGGAGAAAATTGCATTGGCTCGTATGCTCGACAGTGTAGGCGTCGATGAGATAGAGGTGGGTACGCCAGCCATGGGTGAAGATGTTTGCGAGACAATCAGGAATATTGTTAAGCTCCGTCTGAATTCAAGGATATGCGTCTGGAGTAGGGCATTGGAAGAAGATATTGATAAAGGAGCCTTAACAGGAGCGGAGGCCATACATATTGCATTCCCCGTTTCATTCAGGCAACTGGAAGCCATGGGGAAGGATTGGGCATGGGTGGAGCAAAGGTTGTCTCACATTGTGAACTATGCGAGGAAATATTTTCAATACGTGAGTGTTGGTGCGCAAGATGCAAGCCGATGCGATTTGGAGCAATTGTTCCGTTTTATCGATATGGCTGACAATTTGAATGTAAGTCGCATCCGCTTGGCAGATACCGTGGGTTTGTTCACGCCTCTTTCATTAATGGGTTTGTTCGAGCAGATCAGACGGATATATCCGAATTTACCCATTGACTTTCATGGTCACAACGACTTGGGTATGGCAACGGCCAATGCTCTGACTGCTTGGCAATGCGGAGCCACCGACTTGAGTGTGACGGTGAATGGCCTTGGAGAGCGGGCTGGAAATGCAGCTTTGGAGGAAGTCGTGATGGCCCTTTCCCAAGTTGTAAAGGTTAATAAATACGAAACGACGGGGCTGTTTTCTTTGTGCAACTATGTCGCATCTATTTCCCGTAGGCCCATCCATGACAGCAAGCCTATTACAGGCAATTTGGTATTCAGCCATGAATCAGGAGTTCATGCAAGGTGTACTATAAAAGATCCTGTTTCGTTTCAAGCATTTGATGGAAAACTGGTTGGAAGGGAGAGCTCGTCCAACGTTTTTGGAAAACATTCAGGTAAAGCTTCTGTCAAGAATTTTCTTCAGGAGAGAAATTTGAAAATAAGCGAATCTCAATTAAACGTTCTTTTGACTCAAATTAAGGCTATAGCGCAGGAGAACAAACGATGCGTTGTTCCAAGTGAAATAGTGAAGGCTTATCAAAGTGTTGTTTGTGCTGGTTTTTAGGCGTCTAAATGGTTAGATAGTTCTGTTTTTTGATATTATTTTAATCACGAATATCCTGAAAATATTTCGTTTTGAAATAATCATTGTTACCTTTGCATTTTGGGCATGGTGGTGAATGTAAATAGGTAAAAAAAATGCGGATGTTTTGTACAAAAGTAAAAAGGGCTTGCTATGCGGACACAGATCTTGCTTTCTTGGTCAAAATAAGCAATATCATAGCCCACAGCGATGACATTTATAAAGATTTAGAGTTGCTGTTGAGTGAGTTGTGTCAGTTTCTCAATGGACAATATAGTATGATTACTATTGTGGACAGAAACAATGAACAGATATTGATTAGTTCTGCGTATGGGTTGACCTCAGAAGAAAAACGGAGAGGGGTTTACAAGATCGGGGAGGGTATTGTCGGCGAAGTGGTCAGGACTGAAAAACCGATCGTGATTCCGGATGTTTCTAAGAGTGACAAGTTCTTGAACAAAACGGGCTTGAAGCTTGAAGAAAATCAGATTATGGCATTTCTATGTGTGCCGATAATTATCAAGAACGAAATCGCAGGTACACTAAGCATCCATAAAATTCATCAGGATATTGCTGATTTTTCTCCTGAGGTCAAGTTCCTGAATATCGTAGGAATGTTAATCGGAAAAAATGTTTCCATTAGGAGAAAACAAATAGAAGAGTTGGCCGAATTACGAAAAGAAAATTCAAGGCTAAAAGGCGAGAAATCGTTTAAACCCGATAATATTATAGGGAATTCCTCTTTGATGCACGATTTATACGGCTTAATTGATAAAGTGGCACCTACAAATAGTTCCGTGATGATTCGCGGGGAAAGTGGCGTCGGAAAAGAATTGATTGCCGAAGCAATACACAACGCCAGTTCGAGAGCCAACAAACCCTTCATCAAGGTCAACTGTTCGGCTTTGCCGGAAACATTGATCGAAAGCGAGTTGTTCGGCCATGAAAAAGGAGCTTTCACTGGTGCAAGTTCATCCCATCCGGGAAGATTTGAAATGGCAAATGGAGGTACCATCTTTTTGGACGAGATCGGCGATGTTCCCCAGTCCATTCAGGTGAAGTTGCTGCGCGTTTTGCAACAACGTCAGTTGGAAAGGGTAGGAGGGACGAAGACTATCAATGTGGATGTCCGTATCATTACCGCAACCAACCGTAATCTGGAGGATATGATTCAGAAAAACGAATTTAGGGAAGACTTCTATTACCGGATCAATGTATTTCCCATTTTTGTTCCTTCGCTTCGCGAAAGAAGGGCGGACATCCCGATTTTGATAGACCATTTCATCCAAAAACTGAACAAAAGAAATGGTACAAATATCAAGAGGGTCACAAGCAGTGCTTTGGACATGCTGATGATGTATTCTTGGCCAGGCAACATCCGCGAATTGGAGAATGTGATTGAACGGGCGATGATTATTAGCACCGACAATGTGATTCATTCATACAATCTGCCGCCCACATTGCAGACCGGGGTTTCTTCCGACACTGTGGGTAGGGGTACGCTTCGCAATGTGCTGGGCAAGGTGGAAAAACAGATCATCATCGACACCTTGATTGCGACCAAGGGAAACATGTCAAAAGCGGCCCAGCAATTGGGCGTAACGGAGCGGATTATGGGATTGAGAATTAAGGTTTACGACTTGAATATTTCACAATACAAACATTTGTCGAATGAGTAGCAGTAGCATAGAAGTAGATTTTTGTAATTATAGCGATCCTGATGATCTGAAAGCGGTGGCGTTGTTTGTGAATGAATATATCGAGGAAGAATATGGAATCGAGCATGTTTTGAAGCCTTTGTATCAATTGCGGCTCGTGAATGGATTGAATGAACATCCAAAATCGGTTGTTTTGCTCGCCAAAGTGGATGATGTTTATGCCGGGCTGCTCGTGGGCTTCGAAAACTTTTCAACATTTACCGCCAAGCCCATGATAAACATTCACGATGTGTTTGTTTCCCCCGATTTTAGAGGCCGTGGTATTGGCCGAAAAATGATTGAAAAGATAGAAAGCATCGCCAGCGAACGCTCATGCAGCCGTGTCACGCTCGAAGTGAGGCATGACAATGTGGTTGCTCAGGAATTGTATAAAAGTGTGGGATTTGCGGATACGGAACCGCCCATGTTTTTTTGGAGAAAGTATTTGGATTAATTGATAATATAAAAACTCAAAGGATTATGGAAGCACGTATGTACGAGATGACCCAGATTTTAGTGGCTAACGGATATGGTTTTGGTAAATATTGGAGCGGTTACATTTTTGGGAGAAATCCAAAAGACAAGCACTTTTTATATCTGTCCGACTCCAAAATGGCTATTCTTTCTGCTGCTGTTGACGAAGATGGCGAAAAATCGATTCTCGAAGCTGCCGATTCATTCACCGAAGAGTACCTGAACCGTTACTTCAAAGTTTCTTACGACAAAAAGTCATCCATTGAATGGATTGGCAAGGAAGTAAATATTCTACTTTGTTGCAGCGATGAGGAAAAGATGCGGCACAACATCATGTATTATATGTGGCCTGCCGTAAAACTCAATTTTGTCAAAGAATTAAGCTCCAATACGATTGTCGTTTACGACCGTTTTTTTCCGAGTTCCACATTGGACGATCTCAAGATTCAGGCTCAGGAGTTAGGCATAGCTTCGTCAGTGGAATTCTGGTCTATGCTCAAAATGCTTACATTGGGCGACCGTTTTGGAGAATTAGCTCCGAAAGTGTGTTTGGAAATGATAATGGAAAAAGACAAAAAGAAGAAAAAGACAACTTAGCCTATATGATTTGTACTGTTTGATTTTTTGATAGATGAAAAGAGGGGTTTCGGTAGGTGGAGGAAATCCCTCTTTTGAATTTTATAATTCAGGGTGAACGTTTTTGGAGTTTGTCTGCTGTTTTCCATCGAAGCCGTATGCGGTTTGTGGCAAAGCTTTTTTGTGTCTCACTATTCTAAACCAATCTACATCCACTCGTCCTACCATGGTTTCTTTTGACAGTACGTATGCGGAATAAAGTCCATTTCTCACCTCCCAAATTCATTGGTTTTCTTTTAGATGTAGCCAAATAATAGGTGTATAAATCGCTTATTTGAATAATTATATACCCAGCCTTTCATCGAAACAAAGGTTGGCGACCTGTGTGGATGACGGATTGAGTGATTGGGGAAAAGTAGGTGGGCTGTGTGACTTTGTGTTGCCTGTGCATAAAAATCGGGGCTGTCTTACAAAGATAGCCCCGATTTTTATGATCTATTGTTTTCACCCTATTTCGGATTAATACAACCTTTGCAAAATCCAAAGGTCGTCAAACGGGATTCCATAGGTTTTTCTGAGGGTGGCTGTGTCGCCCACCGAGCTGTATTTTTGTACAATCTCGCTTCGTTTGCCTTGTGCACTGGCTTTGTCATCGTAGCTTGCAACTATCACACGATACAAACCTTGTTCGTTCTGGGCAAGTATCACATTGTATCCTTCTTTCTGTAATCTGTCTTTTAAAGCTTCAGCATTCGGCTTAACACTCAAAGAAGCAACTACCACACTATATGCTTTTAAATTGGAAGCATCGGCTTCATTTACAGGCGTAATTTTTTCGCGACGAACAGTTCCTTCGGAGTTATTGCTTACAACAGGTGTCGGTTTTGTTACAGTAGAAGCAGAATTTTCTTGTAATTCTCTTTCTTTAGCAGCCTCATAGACTGATTTATATGCACTTTGTTTAGGTTTGCAAGAACTAAATCCTGCAACCAGAAGAAGTGCTAATCCAAATCCATAAATCTTATTCATAAAATTTGTTTTTAGTTTTTCTTTTGGCAAATATAGTAATAATCTGATTTTGTCAATTAGCAATTGTCTTAATAAAATCCAAATATTCAATAAGTTTATCTCTTTGTTTATGAAATCAGATCAAAACCGGTGTAAGGTGTCAGTGCAGCTGGTATGCGGATTCCTTCAGGCGTCTGATTGTTTTCGAGCAGAGAAGCCATGATGCGCGGCAGAGCCAAAGCACTGCCATTGAGAGTGTGAACCAATTGGGTTTTCTTGTTTTCATCGCGGTAACGACATTTCAAACGGTTAGCCTGATAGCTTTCGAAATTTGAAACCGAACTCACCTCCAGCCAACGCTCTTGTGCGGCTGAAAAAACCTCGAAATCGAACGTCAATGCAGAAGTGAAACTCATGTCCCCACCACAAAGGCGGAGAATTCTCCAGGGCAGCTCCAGTGAGTCCACCAAAGATTGAACATAATCCACCATTTCCAGAAGAGACTGGTAGGAATGTTCCGGCGTGTCGATCCTGACAATTTCCACCTTGTCAAATTGATGGAGGCGATTCAGCCCGCGGACATCTTTTCCGTAAGAACCGGCTTCACGTCTGAAGCATGCGGAATATGCTGCGTTTTTCACTGGCAGTTCTTTTTCATCGAGAATCACATCACGGTAAATATTTGTGACGGGTACTTCTGCCGTGGGTATCAAATACAAATCATCCAATTGAGCGTGATACATTTGTCCTTCTTTGTCTGGTAATTGCCCCGTTCCATAGCCTGAAGCGGCATTCACCACATAAGGAGGTTGTATTTCAAGATACCCGGCGTCACGAGCTTTGTCCAAGAAAAAGTTAATCAACGACCGTTGCAGCCTTGCACCTTTTCCTTTGTAAACCGGGAATCCGGCGCCGGTGATCTTCACACCCAATTCAAAATCGATCAGGTCATATTTTTTAGCAAGTTCCCAATGAGGCAAAGCGGCTTTTCCAAGCTGAGGAATCACTCCACCTGTTTTTTCAATAACATTGTCTTCGGCAGCCTTTCCTGCAGGAACAGACTCGTGAGGTGTGTTGGGAATTGTCAACAAGATATTTTGCAGGCTTTCTTCAGCCTCTCGAAGCTCATTTTCAAATACTTTGTTTGATTCTTTTAAATCGTGTACCGATTTGCGGGCATTTTCCGCCTCTTCTTTTTTCCCTTCTTTCATCAATTGGCCAATTGATTTGGAAAGAAGGTTCAATTCGGAAAGATTTGCCTCATATTTGGCCTGCGTTGAACGCCGTTTTGCATCTGTGGCGATGATGTCGGTGATAATTGTTTTTCCGTCAAAGTTTTTTTTTGCCAATTTTCGAATAATGCCTTCGGCATCTTCGTTTATAGCTTTGAGTGTAAGCATCTTTAATCTATTGTTTTGGTTTCTCTACAATGAAATTTAGGGCAAATGTATAAATAATTTGCCAAATATGCTTTTATATTCGTCTATTTGATTTACTTTGTGGGAGATTACTGTTTGTTGCCTCATATTTTTCTAATAAACAATAAAGAACCATTAAAACTTCAAAAACGATAAGAGCTTCAGTCGTTTTTATTTTATTTTTGCCTCCACATATTTTAGTCTGTGTTAAATGGTTGTTATCCTTGTTTCATAAAAGAAGGAATTAGGTTTATTTCTAGTAATAGAACAAACATATGCCGTATTACCAAGGCAAAAGCACAGAATAGTCTTTTGCTATTAGCACATCAATTTCGCGACAATTCCAATTACTTAATTCGGTTGAGAAAAAATGAAAAATTTTATTTATTGTATAACTTTATTTCTCTTATCTTTTTTGCCATTGCAAGCGCAAGAGAATATTGACACTGTTATTAGAGCAGGAGTGTATCTTCACGATAAGGGAGATTACAAAGGGGCTATTGAGCAATACGAAAAGGCTTTGGCGATAAATCCATTATCCGAACGTGCGATGTATGAGATGTCATTAACATATTTGGAAATGGGAGATTTTGCCAATGCTTTGAAATACAGTACTAAAGTAATCAACTCAAATTATAAACCACTGCTGGTGGATGCTTACAATGTGAAAGGTTCGGCTTTAGCCGGTCTTCAGAAATATTCAGATGCAATCACCTTGTTGAAAGATGCGTTAAAAAAATGTGGAGACGACTACCTCCTGCACTATAATCTAGGCTTGAGTTATTTCAAGAACCACGACAGTGCAAACGCCATCATTTATTTAGAAAATTCTATCGATGAAAAAGTTAACTACTCGGAATCCTATTTTTTATATGCCTATGCCCTTAGCGATCAAAATCGATGGATAGAGGCATTGCTTGCGTTCGATTCGTTTCTGCTTCTTGACCCAGATGATGAACGCTCAAAAGATGTATTCGGTGATATGATGGATATTCTTCAAAATAAACTTGTTTCAACAGATGAAAAACCAGCCCCAGTGAAAAATTTGGATTTGGCTAAAATTAAGAACACGCTTTTAACCGTAAAAAATACAATTCCTGTTGACAGCAAAGACAATAGTTACATCTATTTTCAAGAGGCCACAAAGTCAATACTTGCCGAACTGAAATTGGTGCAAAAGGAAGAAAACCGAGGAATGTTTTGGGATTATTTTGTGCCGACCTTTACGGATATTCTTGATTCAGGATATTTCAACACTTTTTGTCGTTATATCAGTGCGGCAGCCTATCCCGAGTCCCTCGCTTGGTGGAAAGCCAATCAAAAGCAGGTGGATGAATTTACCGATTGGTTTGAAAGTACAAATGGCAACTCCGAAGTTCAGGAAGATGCCGAATAAGGAAGTTTTTTTGATTGGCGTTGAAACATCAATGAAATTAGTTCTATATTTGTCTTTTAATTCTAAAAAAGAAAGCATCGGGGAGTAAAGAAAATAATATGCCAGGAATTGATGAACGTCGAGTTTTGCTTTTATTGCAGAATTCTGAGACCCAGAAAGATGCTTTTTCGGAGATTGTAAAAGCCTATAGCGAAAAGCTGTATTGGGTGATTCGGAGAATGGTGCTCGCACACGATGATGCAAACGATGTGTTGCAAAATGTTTTTATCAAGGCGTGGCTCAATATTGAAAGCTTTAAGGGCGAATCAATGCTTTCCACCTGGTTATACAAGATTGCGGTCAACGAAAGTATTACTTTTCTTAACAAACAGCGCAGTCATCAGAATATTTCGATCGATGATACCGACACTTTTCTACTTTCCAAAATGGAAAGCGATTCCTATTTCGACGGGGATGAAATGCAAAAACAATTTCAGAACGCATTGCTTATCTTGCCTGAAAAACAAAGACTTGTGTTTAACATGAAGTATTTCAACGAAATGAAATATGAGGAAATTTCCGAAGTGTTGGGTACTTCCGTGGGGGCACTCAAAGCCTCGTATCATCATGCCGTACAAAAAATAAAAGATTTTTTATCTATTAACGATTAAACCTTTTCGATGGTGGATAGTCTATACAAGTGCATAATGAAAGAAAGGAGATTGGTTATGGGTGACAGAATGAATAAATACGGTGATTTTAGAAAAAATCCGTTCGTGGTTCCGGACAACTTCTTTGAAAAGTTCAACGAGGAAGTTATAGCAATACTTCCTCAGAAGCAACCACGAAAAGTTAAATTTAGTATAAAGAAGTATGTGCTGCCTTGGGTGGCTGTAGCCGCTGTGATGTCTGGTGTCGTTTTTACATTGAAGGACACAATTCTTTTGTCGCCAAAAATGGATATTGAAAAACCGGCTTCGGTGAATGGGGTTAATTTCGTGTCCGCGGAAGACCGCGATTTTTATCTTTATCTTCAGGATGATGCTGTAAATAAAGAACTTACTACAGGTAGTCTGGCGGAATGATAATGTCGATGGTCGTTTTTTAGTGACCACAAGTTGAGAAAAAATCAATGTTTAGTTATGAAATCAACAAAATACATTGCGATCCTAATTTGTTTCTTGTTTTCAACGCTCTCAATAGTTGCCCAGAAACGTTTTTCAAAAGAGGAATTCAAGCAAAAAAGGGCTGCCTTTTTGAAGCAAGAGTTGGATCTAACACCTACAGAGGCTTCTAGGTTCATACCCTTAAGTGAGGAACTAATGCAAAAAAAGTTTGAACTTAACCGAGAAGCTAGAGAAAAGGCCCGCGCTATTCGTAATCGCAGTAATGTTTCGGACGCCGAATACGAAGAGGTGATCGACGCTTGGATAAACACCCGGGTGAAAGAAGCTATGCTCGAAAAAGAATATTATCAAAAATTCAAACGGGTACTCCCTATGCGCAAAGTACGCAAGTTCCAGGAAGTGGATATGAAGTTTATGCGTGCAATGATGGGCCGATTCGATAATGATTCAAAAGGCCAATCTCAAAAATAGAGTTGTCGTTTTTGACCGGAATTATTTGAAAATATCATTTTTTTCTTGTCGGTTATCGATTCTTTTGTATATTTGCAAATAAATAAGAAAGACGTATGAAGTATTTCGCTCACCATCATCATTTCAACTTACAGCAATAGCGGGTAGGAGATGGTTTGTGTGCAAATGCAAGACAGATATATGAAAAGGCTTACCTCGATTGGGGTGAGCCTTTTTTTGTGATTTAGTGAATGATAAAGTTGTAAATTCATGTTTTTCCGAATTTATGAAGAGAAAAAATAACTCAAATAGAAATAACAAAATGACATTACGCATTGCAATTCAGTCCAAAGGACGACTTTACGAGGAGACAATGGCTCTCCTGACCGAAACAGGAATCAAGCTCAACAACGTGAAACGGACTTTGCTGGTTCAGGCCAAAGGTTTTCCCGTGGAAGTGTTGTTCCTTCGTGACGATGATATTCCTCAAGCGGTGGCAACCGGAGTGGCGGATGTCGGAATCGTGGGTGAAAACGAATACGTGGAGAAAAATGAGTCCGCCGATGTGGTCAAACGCCTTGGGTTCAGCAAATGCCGCCTTTCACTGGCCATCCCCAAAGACGAAAATTACACCGGGCTTGGTTGGTTCAACGGCAAAACTATCGCCACCTCTTATCCGCACATGCTCCGCACCTTCCTCGATAAAAACAACATCTCTTCCGAGATTCACATCATCACAGGTTCTGTAGAAATTGCCCCAAGCATTGGTTTGGCAGATGCCATTTTTGACATTGTAAGCTCGGGAAGCACCTTGGTGAGCAACCGCTTGGAGGAAGTGGAAGTGATTATGCAATCGGAAGCCTTGCTGATTGCCGACAAAAAAATCACCGAAGAGAAAAAAACGATCCTGAATGAGTTGGTTTTCCGTATGGAGGCCGTGCAGACAGCCGAAGGCAAAAAATACATCTTGCTCAATGCTCCCAATGACAAACTTCCTCAGATATTTTCGCTTCTTCCGGGAATGAACAGTCCGTCTGTGCTCCCGTTGGCGAAAGAAGGATGGAGTTCCGTACACTCGGTGATTCCTGAAGCTAAGTTTTGGGAAATCATCGGACAGTTGAAAGCCAATGGTGCGGAAGGCATTTTGGTGATCCCAATTGAAAAGATGATTCTGTAGATTCAATTAAGAAACGCAAAGACGGAAAGACGGAAAGTTTTATGTGTTGGTTTTGTGAATGTGAAAAACTCCGTGAAACTTCGTGTGCACCGTAGTGAAAACATATTTTGTCTCATGCAAAAATTTATTTACCCTGACCGATCGGAATGGGAAGCCATTCTCAAACGTCCGCTGTTTGACACCACACAGCTTCATGCCACTGTATCTTCTGTTTTGAACGAAATTCGGACAGGCGGTGATATTGCCTTGAAGGAATTGGAAAAGAAATTCGACAAGGTGGAATTAGCGGCTTTGCAAGTTTCGCCAGCCGAGATGGAGGAAGCAGCCTCTTTGGTGAGTGACGAACTCAAAACGGCGATCGGTGAAGCCAAGAAAAATATTGAGATCTTTCACAGTAGCCAACGTTTTCAATCGCAAAAAATTGAAACGACCGCAGGGGTTGTCTGCTGGCAAAAGGCGGTGGCCATCGAAAAAGTGGGTTTGTATATTCCGGGAGGAAGTGCACCGCTCTTTTCTACGGTCTTGATGTTGGCTATCCCTGCCAAAATTGCTGGTTGCGCAGAAATTACTCTTTGCTCGCCACCCAACAGCGAGGGAAAAATTCATCCAGCCATTCTTTTCGCAGCACAAGAATCAGGCGTGAGCCGGATTTTCAAATTAGGTGGAATTCAGGCAATTGGTGCGATGGCTTATGGCACGGAATCTGTCCCCAAATGTTACAAGATTTTTGGCCCCGGCAATCAATACGTGATGGCGGCAAAACAATTGGTGAGCTTGCGCGATGTGGCGATTGACATGCCAGCTGGTCCGTCAGAGGTGGAGGTGCTAGCCGACGAAACTGCCAATGCCGCTTTCGTCGCAGCAGATTTGCTTTCGCAAGCCGAGCATGGAGCCGACAGCCAAGTGGTGTTGGTGACAACTAGTGAAAGGTTGATGGAGGAGGTTGAAGCTGAACTTATCCTCCAAACTGCTCTTCTTTCACGTTCTTCCATTGCCGGGAAAGCCTTGGAAAACAGTAGGATGATTCTAGTGAAAGACAAACTAGAAATGCTTGAAATCACCAACCTGTATGCACCCGAGCACCTGATTATCGAGATGGACTCTTATGTAGAATTTACGGATAAGATTATAAATGCAGGTTCCGTTTTTCTCGGGCATTATACCCCCGAAAGCGCAGGTGACTATGCTTCGGGAACCAACCACACTTTGCCAACGAATGGCTATGCCACGGCCTACAGCGGTGTCAATTTGGATAGTTTTATCAAGAAAATCACGTTTCAGGAAATCTCGAAGGAAGGCATTCTTAATTTGGGAAAAACCATTGAGGTGATGGCCGAAAACGAGCAGTTGACAGCACACAAAAACGCGGTGACTTTGCGTCTGGATAGTTTGAAATAAGAAAAAACAGTTGATATAATGGAAGACGATAAAAAGCAAGTAATTGATGCCCTGAAAAAATATCTTGATTTGTCTGTTACGATTTTTGGAAAAGACAGAAAATCAGATTACGACTTCGAAGTGGAGAAACGTGACCCCATGTACGGTGGGGCAGGAGTGGTGTACATGGTTTCACTTTTTGAAAGAGTGGACTTGGTCAACAACCGCATCGGCGTTTACATGGTTTTGCTCAACAACGGCGACCAGGCGGGATTTCACGAACATTTCAGCCGGAAGGAACAGGAACTTTATGTGATTGTGAATGGCGAAGGAAAATACATCGAACGCATTGGACAGGACCAAGTAATCAGGACATTTACCCTTAAAAAGGGGGCCGTGACTGCCATTCAGGGCGAAAACAATTATCATTCGTTGATAAACACCGGTGATGAGCCGTTGATCGTATTTGTGGTGTCAACATACGAAAAATAAGAAACAAAATAGAGATCGTTATGGATTTAGAGAAATTAGTACGCCCGAACATTTGGGCATTGAAAGCGTATTCTTCGGCCCGTGACGAATTCAAGGGCGAGGCTTCCGTCTATTTGGATGCCAACGAAAATCCGCTCAACAACCCTTACAACCGCTATCCCGACCCTTTGCAATGGAAATTGAAATTGAAAGTGGCGGAAGTGAAACAGGTGGCTCCTGAGAAAATATTTTTTGGAAATGGAAGTGACGAACCGATCGACTTGGTGATTCGCATTTTCTGCGAACCAGCCGTGGACAACGTTGTCGCCATCGATCCCACTTACGGTATGTATCTGGTGTGTGCTGATGTTAACAATGTGGAATACCGAAAAGTACTTCTCAATGAAGATTATACCTTGGATGCAAATCGCGTGTTGGCCCGCACGGATGCCCGTACAAAACTGATTTTCCTGTGTTCCCCCAACAATCCGACCGGAAATGTGATGAATAAATCGGAAGTGGAAAAAATACTTCGGAACTTCTCGGGAATCGTTGTGTTGGACGAAGCTTACATTGATTTTGCGCCCAATGCTTCTTGGCTTTCCGATTTGGAAAAATACCCGAACCTGATTATCTTGCAAACTTTCTCTAAGGCTTGGGGATTGGCAGCTGTTCGTTTGGGGATGGCTTTTGCATCGCCCGAGATAATCCGCCTGTTCAACAAGGTTAAATATCCATACAATGTGAATCAGTTGACACAGGAATTTGTCCTAAAAGAGTTGGAACAACAAGAGCGCAAGCAAAAATGGGTGGAAAGTTTGTTGGCCGGACGAGAGTATTTGTCTGAGCAATTGAAAGCTTTACCCGAGGTACTCCAAATTTACCCATCAGATGCTAATTTTGTGCTGCTGAAGGTGACGGATGCCAATGGAATTTACGCCAAACTGGCTGATGCCGGCGTGATTGTCCGCAACCGAAATGCGGTGACTTTGTGCGGAAATTGCCTGCGCATTACTGTCGGAACAGAGGAAGAGAATAAGATGTTGATTGAAACTTGGAAAAAAATAAACGGATGAAACGAGTATTATTTATAGACCGCGACGGAACCTTGGTTCTGGAACCGCCCGTAGATTATCAATTGGATAGTTTTGAGAAGCTGGAGTTTTATCCGAAAGCGATTCGCAACCTCTATTTTCTTCGGAAAAATACCGATTTTGAATGGGCAATGGTGACCAATCAGGATGGATTGGGGACTTCTTCTTTCCCGGAGGAAACATTTTGGCCGGCGCACAACTTGATGTTGAAAACCTTCGAAGGGGAAGGCGTCACTTTTGATGAGGTCTTTATCGATAAAAGCTTCCCCGAGGATAACCTCTCCACGCGTAAGCCAGGCACGGGTATGTTGGGGAAATATTTTTCTGAAGAATACGATCTGGCAAATTCTTTTGTGATCGGCGATCGATTGACAGATGTGGAATTGGCAAAAAATCTGCGCGCAAAAGCCATTTTCCTAAACGAAAAAATGATTGTTCCGGAAGAATTGCTCCCTTCTTGCATCTTGCAAACCGAAGATTGGGACAAGGTGGCGGAATTGATTTTTGCTGGAGAACGGAAAGCTGAAATTCGTCGGACAACGAAAGAGACGGATATTTACGTTGCACTTAATCTGGATGGGAAAGGTGTTACGAAAATTTCTACAGGACTTGGTTTTTTCGATCACATGCTCGATCAAATAGGCAAGCATTCGGGTGTTGACTTGACCATTCAAACAAAAGGAGATCTTGATGTGGACGAACACCATACGATTGAGGACACGGCCATTGCTTTGGGTGAGGCCATTTATCAAGCTTTGGGTAGCAAGCGGGGCATCGAACGGTATGGCTATTGCTTGCCGATGGACGATTGTCTTTGCTCGGTGGCATTGGATTTCGGGGGTCGTCCTTGGTTGGTGTGGAATGCTGAATTTCAACGGGAAAAAGTGGGCGATATGCCTACCGAGATGTTCCTTCATTTCTTCAAATCGTTGAGCGATGCTGCCAAAATGAATCTCAATATTCAAGCGGAAGGAGCGAACGAGCACCACAAGATTGAAGGAATCTTCAAGGCATTGGCCCGTTCGCTGAAAATGGCCATCAAACGGGATATTCTTCGCTATGAATTGCCTTCGACCAAGGGTACGCTTTAATCGTTTCGTAAATTCAGGGAAAGAAAGTTATAGGGTGAGATTCTACCCTTTATACACTTTCATTTGGCATTGCTTGCAGTCAAATTCCAGCCGAAGTTTGGTCTTATCGTGAAGAAGGAAAAAGGGTTCTTTGTAGGGAGACTTTTCCTGATGGTCTTTGGGGCACCAACCCATCGAGTGCTTGATGCAATGACGCGTGAACATGAGGGGAACATCACTTTGTTGCTCCAGTTCAAAGGCTTGCTGCTTCACGGAAGCTTGATGTTGCACGTAAAACGATTTGGCCTTGTTGTTGGATACATTGCCCAAATAGGTAATTTCCTTTGTTGGAAAGGCGTGGGTCGTTGGCATGTGTACAATTTCCTGCCGGGGATAATTTTCTAACCGGATCAGAAGAAGCTTTTCGGTGATTTCCCTTCGCCATTGGGAAAGCGAAGATGCTGGAATGAATAAATTTTCTGAAAATTGAATGTCAACGGATGCTACTGAAAAGATCGTGTCACCCGTTTTTTTGAGGTTGTTCTTGATATTTTCGGTTTGGTCTTTCTGAGCAGTTTCTTTCTTTGCACTGTAATCGATGGATGTGCAGAATCCATCTTCGTCTTCCATCTTTAGTTCAAAACCAATACTCGTTTCCCTGAGTTGGATTTGCGCGCTAATTTTTCGTTCCGCGGTTTTCTTAGATAAAATTTTCTCGAACTCGTGGTCGTTGTTTCTGTAGATGCGCGTTCCTTTTTTGATTTCAGGAATCCGAAGCGGGAAAATCAAATCCCCTTCCACCCGGTTCACATGGATGCCATCCAACTCTTTTTTGTGGTTGAGGAAACACAGGCCATCACCATTGTTCAGTTTTGCTTTGGCTTGCAAACGAATGTAGCGTGTTGTTACCTCTGAAACTGTTCCCACAAATTCGCCGATGGATTTTGGGGAGTCAATCGACCACACCTTTTCTTTTCGATTATGTAAAAAATAGTCGGTGAAATCCCGGTTGAAACTTTTTTGCAGATCAGGAGTGAATGAATAGGCCGATTTGCCGGAAGAAGAGCGGATCAATTCAGTCCTTTGGGCAAGGATTTTGTCGAGTTGTTGCCGGTAAAATGCCACCACATTTTTCACATACGACAGATCTTTGAGCCGTCCTTCAATTTTCAACGAACTTACGCCTGCATCGAGCAATTCTTCCAGATTGTTCGACTGATTCAAATCTTTCATCGACAGCAAATGTTTTCCAGATGCGATCTCCGTGCCATCGCTGTCAACGAGGTTGTAGGGCAAGCGGCAAGGTTGCGAGCAGGTTCCTCGATTGGCACTACGGCCACTCAATGCGCTGCTCAGATAACATTGGCCGCTGAATGAAACGCACAAGGCTCCGTGGATGAACACTTCCAAAGGGGTGGAAACGGCGGACGCGATATTCGTTATTTCTTCGATAGTCAGCTCACGTGCCAATACGATTTGCGAAAACCCCGCTTTTTCCAGAAAAATAGCTTTTTCCACTGTTCGGTTATCCATCTGGGTGCTTGCATGGAGTGGGATAGGAGGCAAGTTGAGCTGCATGATTCCCAAATCCTGAATGATCAGTGCGTCAATGCCAATCTCGTACAATTCATGAATCAATCGCTCGGTTTCGATCAATTCTTCGTCATTGAGAATCGTGTTCAATGCAACATACACACGGGCGTGGTACTGATGAGCAAATTTGGCTAAGCTTTCGATATCTTCCAAGCTGTTTCCTGCTGATGCGCGTGCGCTGAATTTGGGCGCACCAATGTAAACTGCATCGGCTCCATGCAAAATAGCTTCCCTGCCAAATTCTGCATTTTTGGCAGGGGCAAGCAGTTCGATTTTTCGGGCTGTAATCAACGTGTTGTATTATAGATCGAAGTCAAAATAGATGTTGCCAAGTTTCTCTATATCTTCTAATTTGAATGGCGTGGATTGATATAAGTAATAGTTTATCCAATTGTTGAAGAGTAAGTTGCCATGTCCTGTCCAACGCGAAATCGGCTTTTCCTGGGGGTCGTCGTGCCTGTAATAGTGCCGGGGCGGCTCAATCGGCAAGCCTTTTGAAGCATCACGTGAATACTCGTTGTGAAGCGTATAAAGGGCATATTCAGAATGTCCGGTAACGTAAAATTCGCGTCCTCCACGACCTTGCACAATATACACGCCCGATTCGTCAGAAGTGGAAAGAAGCTTCAAGTCTTCGTGTTTGGCAATGTCTTCTGCCCTGATTTCAGTGTGGCGGCTATGGGGAGCATAGTATTCATCGTCAAAACCCCGGAATAAGGGGCAATTCCTATCCAATATAGTGTGCTTGAATACGCCGAACATTTTTTCTGAAAGCGGGTATTTGGGGACATCATAGAAGCGATACAAGGCGGCTTGCGCAGCCCAGCAAATGTAAAAAGATGAAGTGACATGCTCGCGCGCCCAATCAAACACCTGGCACACTTCGTCCCAATAATTCACATCCTCGAAATTCAAGTTTTCGACAGGAGCACCTGTCACAATCAAGCCGTCGTAATTGCTTTTTGATATTTCATCAAAACTTTTGTAAAAAGCTTTCATATGTTCTGCCGGAGTGTTCTTCGATTCGTGCGAAGACAAACTGACGAAATCCACTTCTATTTGCAGAGGTGTATTTGACATAACCCGGATAAGGTCTGTTTCTGTTGCGATCTTAAGTGGCATCAAATTGAGAACAGCCACTTTCAGCGGGCGAATATCCTGTGTCTTCGCTCTCAACTGGCTTATTACGAATATATTCTCTTTCTTGAGAAGTTCGATTGCCGGCAAATTGGTTGGAAGGGTTAATGGCATTTCTTACAATTTAATTCGATGATTTGGATGTGATGTAAAAAAACAGATTACAAATTTAATGAAAATCTCTCATATCGGATATGTAATGTGGGTTTGTTGCGGCAAAGAGTCCAGCATATTTTGTCTTTTTGTACATATAGTCTATATTTTGCGGGGAAAATCGCCTTGATTTACGAAATTTTGAAAAGCATATTTTCGGCCTATAATGCGCAATCATGAACGAAAGGTTTGCCTTTAAACGATAATTTCACAGGCAAATGTCTTTTGATAAAAGAATAAAAAGACTATATTTGCAGGCTTGAAAATAGATTCTTTTTGTTTTTAACTATTCGGGCTCTGAATTTGAGCTTTTTAGCTGAAAAATTCATAAAGAAATTGATTGTAAAACAAAATAAAAACAATAAATAATTTAAGTAATTCCAAATGCAAAACAAAGGATTTGTAAAAGTTTTTGCCGTTCTTTTGACATTGGTTTGTGTGTACTATTTGTCATTTTCGTTTGTGACAAGACACTTTGAAAGCAAAGCAATAGAGTTTGCCAACGGTGATTTGAATGCAGAAAGTCACTATCTGGATTCAATCTCAACCCAAAAAGTATGGCTTGGCTACACATTGAAGCAATGCCGTGAAAAAGAAATCGGATTAGGCCTTGACCTGAAAGGCGGTATGAATGTTATTCTTGAAATTGATGCCGCAGCCGTTTTGAAGGCTTTAGCCAATACAGATAACCCTCAATTCAACAAGGCCATCAATGAGGCTGTAGCTGAAAACCGTACAGGAAGCAACCTTGATTTTATCACCTTGTTCAAAAACAAATACGAAGGGATCGATAAAAATGCGAGATTGGCAGACATTTTTTCTGTAACACTGAAGAGCCGGATCAATCAAACCGACAACAACGAAAAAGTGATTTCGGTATTGAGAGAAGAACTCAAAAGTGTGGCTGATAATTCATTCAACGTGCTTCGCACACGTATCGACCGCTTTGGTGTGGTGGCTCCCAATATACAAAAATTGGATCGCGCAGAACGTATCCTTATCGAACTTCCAGGGGTTAAAGAAACTGATCGTGTGCGAAAATTGCTACAAGGAAGCGCAAATCTTGAATTTTGGAAAACGTATAACATAAGCACCATCTCGAATTATTTGAGCGACCTGAATGCTCGTTCAGCACAAGCTTTGAGTTCGAAAGGGAAACCCACTGCTGTGAAAGATTCCACTACCGCGGATTCCACGAAGGCTGGCGCTACAGAAGACCCTTCTCTGTTGCCATTCAAGAAACCTTTCTTGCAATATTTTGCTCAAGCTGGGCAACAAGGTCCTGTTTTGGGAATTGTGAATAAAAATGACACTGCCGCCGTTGATGCTATCTTGGCTAAATATAAAGATGCTTACCCTACTGATATGCTTTTTAAATGGGGCTTTAAGGCGACTGACGACAAAGAATCATTCTATCAATTGTATGTGCTTCGTGGCGACGGCATCAAACGTGGTCCAGCTTTGGACGGTGATGTCGTAGTATCCGCAAAAGCTGACCAAGGCCAACAAACCAAAGGTGGCGGTTGGGAAGTGAGCATGGAAATGAATGCTTCCGGTTCCAACCGTTGGGCTAACATTACAGGTGCTGAGAAAGGAAATTCGATTGCGATTGTTTTGGACGGACATGTATATTCTGCTCCAAATGTAAACGATAAAATTGAAGGAGGACGTTCGTCTATTACAGGAAACTTTACTCCAGAAGAGGCGAAAGACTTGGAAAACGTGCTGAAGTCTGGTAAAATGAAGGCCGGGGTTCGCATCGTGCAAGACAACGTTGTTGGCCCTTCTTTGGGAGAAGAGGCCATCAAGGCTGGTCTGATCTCGTTGCTTGTGGCTTTGTTTATCTTAATGAGCTATATGTGTTTGGTTTACGGTTTCATTCCTGGTATGATTTCAAATGGAGCTTTGCTGCTCAACTTGTTCTTCACACTTGGTATCTTGGCATCATTCCATGCGGTTATGACACTACCCGGTATTTGCGGGCTTGTGCTGGCGATGGCGATGGCTGTGGATGCAAACGTACTTATCTACGAACGAACCAAAGAGGAACTACGATCGGGCAAGAATACCAAGAAAGCATTGGATGACGGTTACAAACATGCCTTCACCGCTATTTTTGACTCCAACTTAACTTCTATTATTACAGGTTTCATCCTTTATAATTTTGGTACTGGTCCTATCAGGGGCTTTGCTATCACCGAAATTATTGGAATCTCCGCCTCGTTTTTCACTGCGATCTTTATGACCCGTTTGGTTTACGACTATGCGTTCTCGAAAGGTAAATTCCAAAATTTGAAGTTTTCTTCTGCGCCATTGCGCAATTTCTTGATGGACACTAAGATCAACTTCTTGAACCTACACCGTAAGGCTTATGCGCTTTCTGGGATGTTGATTCTGATCGGAGTTATTTCCCTGTTTGCATTTGGCTTGAATAGAGGCATTGATTTTACGGGTGGTCGCAATTATATTATTCGCTTTGATAAACCAGTTGATACCCAGCAGTTAGGCGATGCTCTTCGCGCACAATTGGAACATGAAGGGTCTGCCGTTACTGTTATCACCATTGGTACAAGCAATCAGGTGCGTGTTTCCACAAACTATAAAATTCAAGATACGGGTGAAAACGTGGAGGCCGAAATTAGAAGCAAAATGACAACAGCTTTGAGTGCCTACCTTAAACCGGGTTCAACGATCAGCGATTACATACAAAGTTCCCAAAAGGTTGGACCCAGTATGGCTGATGATATGAAAACGGCTGCTGTGTTTGCAGTAGCATTTGCTATCCTGTGTATGGGCTTGTATATATTGCTCCGTTTCCGTGATATAGCATTCTCATTAGGTACGATTATAGCTGTGGCGCATGATGCTGCGATTGTTATTTTTGCCTATTCGCTGTTTCATAAGTTTTTGCCATTTTCTCTCGAAATCAACCAGGAGTTTATAGCGGCGATTTTGACCGTAGTCGGATTTTCTATCCACGATAAAGTCGTTATCTTCGACCGTGTTCGTGAAAGACGGAAAGAATTCCCCTTGCGTACAATCAGCGAGAATATTAACGACTCATTGAACACAACCCTTACGCGTACGATCAGTGTGTCTTTGAGTACGATCCTCGTATTGCTGTGTATCTTTATCTTGGGAGGTGATTCTCTTCGCAGTTTCTCTTTCGCCATGATTCTTGGTATCCTTTTCGGGACCTATTCTTCCGTGTTCATTGCAACACCAATAGCTTATGAAATCATGCATAAGAAAGACGAAGCGAGACAAAAAAAAATAGCTGAAAAGTAAAAAAAATAATGATCTGGAGGAGCGGCAATCAAATTTGGTTGCCGCTTTTCGTTTTTCTTCAGGAAGAAAACGAAGGTCATAAAATTGATGCCCAAATTTGGAGTCAACCTTATTTTACTTAACTTTGTAAACGATTCTCAAGGCGATCAACAATATTCCTTTTAGGTGCAAAGGTTGTCAATGAATTCAGGTTGAATAGAATATTTTCATAAACTATAATACAAATCCTCATGTCATACAAAGTAGCTGTCTTCGATGCAAAGCCTTACGACAAGGCTGCTTTTGATAGAATAAACCAAAAATATGGTTTTGAGCTGAGTTATTACAAAGAACACTTGGATTACAACAACGTTATTTTGGCAACCGGCGCAGATGCAGTGTGCATCTTTGTAAATGCCATTGTAGATGTGCGGGTGATCGACAAATTGGTGGAACTTGGGGTCAAACTCATTGCCCTGCGTTGTGCTGGTTTTAATAATGTTGATATTGCTTATGCCAAAGGCAAAATCAAAGTTGTCCGTGTTCCCGAATATTCACCTCATGCAATAGCCGAACATACTTTAGCATTGATGCTCTGTTTGAATAGGAAAATCCACCGTGCTTTTTTGAGAACCCGTGACTGGAATTTTTCTCTCAATGGCTTTCAGGGATTTGATATGTGCGGCAAAATCGTCGGTGTTGTTGGCACAGGTAAAATTGGTAAAACTGTGATAGGTGTGCTGAAAGGCCTTGGCATGAATGTGATTGCTTATGATCTCTATCCCGATCAGAAAGCTGCCGAAGTGTTGGGTTATTCCTATGTCTCCCTTGATGAAATTTACGCCAAATCGGATGTGATCACATTGCATTGTCCGCTGACAAAGGAAACCGAATACCTCGTTTGCGAAGAATCTATCAATAAGATGAAAGACGGAGTAATGATTATAAATACGGGGCGAGGAAAATTAGTAAACACAAAGCACCTCATTGAAGGATTGATTGGCCTTAAGGTGGGATATGCAGGACTAGATGTGTATGAGGAAGAGTCAAACTATTTCTATGAAGACCGGTCTGATGAAGTCATGACTGATGATGTTTTGGCTCGTTTATTGTCCTTCAATAATGTGATTGTTACTTCTCATCAGGCTTTTTTCACCAATGAAGCCATGTCGAATATTGCATCTGTCACTTTCGGTAATATTTCAGATTACTTCGAAGGCAAAGCCTTGGTGAATGAAGTTGTTGCCCAATAGCTAAACAAACCATTGATTATATCATTTTTGTATCTGTTTATCGTGCTTGCTATATCCTCTGCCGATTAAGAAGTTAACTTGTAGGTATGTAACAGGATTTATTTTTTATGCGTTATTTTTTATTGCTTTTACTGGTTGTGTTTTTATTTGCTGTCCCAAGCCAACTACTGATTGCGGCCAGTAAGCACTACGTTGTGGTGATCGATGCCGGACATGGTGGAAAGGATTTTGGGGCAGTAAGAGGTAGGTGCAAGGAAAAAGAAATAAATCTAGGAATAGCCCTCAGGTTGGGAGAGCTTATCGAGCAGAATATGCCCGATGTGCGTGTTGTATATACCCGGAAGTCCGATGTGTTTGTAGAACTGGATCAAAGGGCTGCCATAGCAAACAAAGCAAAAGCTAATCTCTTCATCTCCATCCATACCAATTCAACCGAATCGTCCACCACAACTGCTTCAGGTGCTGAAACTTATATTTTGGGGCTTGCCCGAAGCAACGAGAACCTCGAAGTGGCTAAACGTGAAAACTCCGTAATTTTGCTTGAGGATGATTATTCCCGAAAATACGAGGGTTTTAACCCGAAATCACCGGAATCATATATTATATTTGAATTTATGACAAATAAATATATGGAACAAAGCTATGAAATGGCGAGTTATGTTCAAAGTGAATTTCGTAAGACAACCAACCAGAGGGACAAAGGGGTGAGGCAAGCTGGTTTTTTAGTTCTCCGTAAATCAGGTATGCCAAGTCTTTTAGTGGAAGTTGGTTTCATCAACAATCCCGACGATGGAGTATATCTCACTTCAAGGTCAGGCCAAAACGATTTGGCTTTAGCTATTTACAATGCTTTTAAAAAGTTCAAAAGGGAGTTTGACAAAAAGCAAGGTATTACCGCTCGCTCATCAAAAGAGAACCATGACGGTTTTGTTGACTCTTTGGGTCGAGGGCTGGACAGCGATGCTGTCGATCGAAGCCGCATTGCCTTGTCGAATCGTGCTGCGTCATCAAATAGTAACATCGAGAAATCTTCGGGGAGTGGTGTTGGGAAGAATAAATCCTTTTCAAAGGGAATCGAATATAAGGTTCAATTTTACATGTCTTCCCAAAAGCTTTCAAAAAATTCAACAAGATTCAAAGGCCTTTCTCCCGTTGATTATTATGTGGAAGGTGTACAATACAAGTACACCTATGGTTCCTCTACAAGTCTGCAAGAAATCTTGCGAATTCAAAAAGAGGTGAGAAAATTCTTTAAAGATGCTTTTGTTGTGAAATTTAAGAATGGTGAAAAAATAAATTAATAATATTTATTCATGAAAATATGAGAAAAGAGATAAAAATTGGAATTGCATTTGTTGTAGGATTGTTTCTTTTGTTTTTTGGACTAAAGTTCTTGAAGGGTGTAAATATATTTAAACCATCCAATTCTTATGTTGTAGCATTTGACAATGTATCGGGACTGAGCATATCCAGTCCTGTGCTGATGAATGGTTTTAAAGTGGGGCTTGTCTCGCAGATGGCAGTGGACAAAAATAACTCCAAGAAAATTGCTGTCACAATTGCGATGGACAAAGGAATTGACATATCAAAAGGGAGCAAGCTGAAGCTGGATGTTTCCATGCTCGGTTCTGCTTCACTGTTGCTCGAAATGAATCCATATTCCAAGGACATAGCAACTCTAGGCGATACTCTAGTGGGCTATAATGCGCTTGGGATGGTCGATAAGATTCAAAATGAGATGATGCCCCAGGTGATGGTGTTATTGCCCAAGATCGACTCCATCCTTATCGGGATCCAAGCTCTAGTCAATCACCCGGCACTCCAATCTTCGCTTGTTAACATCGATGCTACTACAAAAAACTTGCAGCAAGCTACCCAATCTCTCAACCAGATGATGCTTGCTTTGAATAAACAAGTACCCTCGATCACCAATAACTTGGCCATCACTTCGGGCAATGTGTCCCAAATGACAACGCGGTTTAACAAGTTGGAATTTGAAAAGACATTTGCAAAGATTGACTCTACGATGTCCAATGTTCAATATGTTTCAAGCAAGTTCGCCTCAAAAGATAATTCTATGGGACTTTTACTCAATGACCGTCAGTTGTATGACAGCTTGCACATAGCCATCGGACACACTTCCCGTTTGCTGGAAGATTTGAAAAAGAATCCCCGAAAATACATAAACCTTAAAGTCTTTTAATTTCCCTGTTATTTGGAACTATTCTAAATAACAAGAAAAATTGAATTGCTCCTTATTCGTCGTTTGATGCAACAGAAGGAGCAATTTTTTTATTGTTAGTGTATATCTCTAATACTCCTGTTTTCAAGTCTAATTTTCATTTAATCAAGTTTTTATATATATGCAATAGCTTTGGATCAGTATTCATTTCTTAAGTATTGTAACTAACTGAAAATAAAAGAAATATTTTCATTTCATAAAAACAAAAAAACTAGGGGGTTGGTTTTCTTGATTTTATTTCCAAATTTTGTAATCGGAAATACTCAAATCTCAACAAATAATTCATAAAATCTTAATGGAATATAGTGTAGAAATATTATGGAATAACTGTCTCAAAGTGATTCAGGATAATGTGCCTGAAAATGCTTTTAGAACTTGGTTCACCCCGATCAGGCCTTTGTCATATGAGAATAATGTGCTGACAATTCAGGTGCCAAGCCAGTTCTTCTTTGAATATCTCGAAGATAAATATGTGGATCTTCTGAGGATGACACTTTTCCGTGAAATTGGCAATAACACAGTTCTCAATTATCGTGTGTTGGTAGAAAATACCACGAACACCATGGTCAATTATCAGGGAGAGATCAAATCCTTCGGCGTTGACAGGATTACTCCAAAGGAAGCCAACAAGGCTCCTAGTCCTTTCCGTAAATCGATGCCGCAAAATTTTGATTCACAGTTGAACCCCAAATATACATTTGACAATTTCTTCGAGGGGGAAAGTAATAAACTGGCGCGAACTGCGGGCTTGTCCGTAGCACAAAATCCCGGAAAAACAGCTTTTAATCCGTTTTTCTTCCATGGCCATTCAGGAGTAGGCAAAACCCACCTCTGCCATGCCATTGGTATTACAATCAAGGAACTATATCCTGAAAAGAGGGTGTTGTACATTTCAGCCCATTTGTTCAAAGTGCAATTTGCAGATGCAGGACGTTTTAATACCATCAATGATTTTATCAATTTCTATCAAGGGATTGACGTGTTGATCATTGATGATATTCATGAATTGGCTGGGATTGAGAAAACGCAGAATACGCTTTTTCATATTTTCAATCACCTTCACCAGAATAGCAAGCAGCTTATCCTCACATCGGATAAAGCTCCTTCCGAATTGAACGGCGTGGAAGAACGCCTTTTGACCCGTTTCCGATGGGGATTGACTACCAAGCTGGAAAGCCCGGACAAGAAATTGCGCTTGAATATCCTAAAAAATAAGGTTCTTCACGATGGGCTGTCGATACCGGATGATGTGCTGGAATACATTGCCGAGCATGTTACCGACAATGCCCGTGACCTCGAAGGTGTGGTTGTATCCCTCATCGCGCATTCGGTCATCTACAACCGGGAGATTGACATGGAAATAGCCCGGAGGGTTATCGGGCAGACTATCCGAAAGATTGAAAGCAAAAAAATGTCGATTACCGACATCGAGGAACTGGTGTGCTCTCATTTCAATATCAAATCCGGATTGATACATACAGCATCCCGTAAAAGAGAAATTGTGCAAGCTCGTCAGGTGGCGATGTACCTTGCAAAACAATATACCGATATGTCTTTTTCACAAATTGGAATACTGATAGGGAAAAAAAATCATGCCACGGTGCTTCACGCTTGCAAAACAGTGAAAAACCAGTTGGAGGTGGATAAAGGTTTTCGTCATGATGTAGAACAGATCGAATCGAAACTTAAATTTTAGATAAGGCTTACCGCTTGGTATGGCAAGGATTGCGGGTGAATTTTGAAAAGAAATTCATCCGCATTTTTTTATTCTTTAGACCCGATAAAAATTGCAATTATATTTCCGTATTGCAAAACATGCTATATGGAAATTTCGTATATTTGTAAAGGTTTTGAAAGTTAAAACCTTCAGGTCACCTATACTCGAAATTTCAAATATAACTAATTAATAATTTATTATTCCAGATCATGATTACAATTGACAAATTTAACTTTGCCGGTAAAAAGGTATTTGTGCGAGTTGACTTCAATGTTCCCCTTGATGCGAATTTCAACATCACTGATGACACTCGTATCCGTGCTGCACTCCCAACGTTGAAAAAGATTTTGACAGATGGCGGTAGCCCAATTATTGCATCTCACCTGGGTCGTCCGAAAGGTGTGGAAGACAAATATTCATTGAAACATATCTTGGCACACATTTCCGAATTGCTTGGCGTTGATGTTCAATTTGCGAATGATTGTGTAGGAGAAGAAGCTGCCGTAAAGGCTGCATCTCTTCAAGCGGGAGAAGCTTTGCTGCTTGAAAACCTTCGTTTCTATGCAGAAGAAGAAGGCAAACCTCGTGGTTTGAAAGAAGACGCTACGGACGATGAAAAGGCTGCGGCTAAGAAAGCCGTGAAAGAAAGCCAGAAAGAATTCACCAAAAAATTGGCCTCTTTTGCCGATGTGTATGTGAATGACGCATTCGGAACGGCTCACCGTGCGCATGCTTCTACAGCCTTGATTGCCGATCTTTTTGATGAAAGCAACAAATTATTTGGCTATTTGCTTCAAAATGAAGTGGATGCCGTGGAAAAAATCATGAAGGAACCGGCTCGTCCTTTCACCGCTATCATCGGCGGATCAAAAGTTTCTTCAAAGATTGATGTTATCGAAAACTTGTTATCAAAAGTTGATTATTTGATTATCGGCGGTGGTATGGCATTCACTTTTGAAAAAGCTGCTGGTGGCAAGATTGGTAATTCGCTTTGTGAAGACGACAAGTTGGATTTGGCCCGTGAAATTGTTATTAAAGCGAAAGCTAACAACGTGAAGCTTGTGTTGTCCACAGATGCAAAATTGGGTGATGCGTTTAGCAACGATGCTAATTCCAAGTATGCGGAAGCCAATAATATTCCTGATGGATGGTCTGGTTTCGACATCGGCCCAAAAGGAGAAGCAGAATTTTCCGACGTAATCCAAGCATCTAAAACGATTCTTTGGAATGGTCCTGTAGGCGTGTTCGAATTCGACAACTTCGCCCATGGCACAGAAGCTATTGCTAAAGCTATTGCTAAAGCTACGGAAGCCGGCGCATTTTCGCTGGTGGGTGGTGGCGACTCTGTGGCTGCTGTCAACAAATTCAACCTGGCAGACAAGGTTTCTTATGTTTCTACCGGTGGTGGAGCTTTGCTTGAATTCATCGAAGGAAAAGTGCTTCCCGGAGTGAAAGCTATCAGAGGATATTAATTTGTTATTATTGCGTTTGTAGTAATAAATACATACATAATTATTTTTTAATAGAGACAGCATGAGGTGTGAACCTTGTGCTGTCTGTCTTTTTTATATGGCTTAGCCATGAAAACCAGAAGAGCAGCTAATCGTTTGCCAGCTTTTGGTTATTTCGAAAATTTTCACACCGTTTGCCAGTTGTGATAACTGCTCCTGGTACTATTGGGATCTCAATTCTATACAGAATTTGAGATTCGTTTACAATGTGTTAAGGTTTTCAATCAGCACCTTCTCATTTAGTTTTATATATGATACAATTAGATGTTTATATATAGTAAACTTATTTTCTGCGATATTTTATCTATTCTTGTTTTATTATCATCTATAAGTATTTAATATTTAATTAATATATGCTTCTCGATCGTGTAATAAGGAGCTTGTTCCTTTGTAGAGTAAATGAAACTTTTTAGTTGCTTATAAGTAAACTTTTTTTTGTCTTGGATTGTCGCTTTGCGTATTTCTAAATAACGGGTATGATTTAGAATGTGAATAGCTAATAAAAAATATGATCATACACTGCTTACAAGTCGCTCAATTATCTAATAAAATAATATTAAAACTTTTAGACATGAGATCTTATTTATCTAAACAGATGGTTGTGGTTATGATGCTTGCCCTGTGTTTTGTGAAGGGAGAAGCTGGGAACAACGAGACTAACAACAAAAACATAGTCTCAAAAGAGTTTCGTTTTTCATCCTTTTATAGTCCGGATGTTGACAAAGTGGATAAATCGCTGGTGTCAAGGCATTATTTAGGAGAAGATGTGGCTGTGTTGTATTATGTGTTCAAGAATACCTACGTGCAAAGGAAAAAAGATTATACGGGAGCTTCTAGCCAGACCGTCATTCAAAAACCTGTGATTTACGATTCTGTTCTGAAAATAGACGGTTTGCTAAAGAAAGCAGTAAAGAACGGCGAATACACGAAGGAGCAGGCGGCCAAAATAATGGGAGATTGCCTGTCGAAATCGTATTCTGTCTTTTATGCCGATACGGGCGAACTGGAAAATTACCTGTCAAAAATGGAGAGCTTGGATCAATACCTAGCCCTTTACAATAACATTTCATTTGAATAAATCCTGAAACGGAAATTATGAAATTACGCTTAAAAAAAATCTTCAAAATTTCAACTCTCTTTGTTGTCTGCACAGCCAGTTTCTCGGAGGTGTCCGCACAGCAGGTGCTAAAAGTTGATTCTTTAATTTGGCCCAACCGCAGCGGGTTCGAAAATCTTTTGCAAGGAAACGTCGCTGGCCTTGATGTCAAAAACTGGTCGGGTACTCCAGGAACTCAATCTGTTCTGAACCTTCGGGGATTAAGCATCTATCCGACAGATGAGTCCTCCATGCCGCTGGTGATGGTAAACGGTGTCCCGGTTATATCCAGGCCGTCTGAATATACGGGAATCAATCCTCTAAGTTATTATTCTCCCAATCAAATCGACCGAATAGAAATCCTGAAAGATATTGATCAACTGGCCGCATTGGGCGTGCAGGCTCCCAATGGAGCAATCAACATCATTACGAAAAATGGGCAAACAGGTCCTTTGCGTGTTTCTGTCTCGACATTTGCCGGAGGGAATTATTTAAGTGATATGGATCATCAGAAAGATGCTTTTTATGGTTTCAATACCATTGCAAGGCGCAACGTGTATGGCCGTTCCACGACACACGATGAAAACTTGATTGTGGATGGCGGTGGAAACTACGGGTCTTATTTGTTTGGCCTTGGCAACCACTACGATGGAGGCGTGGTCAACGATACGCATACCGAGCAGCAGTCGTTGCTTTTCAATGCAAATTACAATATCACAAACGCTTTTACTGCGCAGATATTCAACAATCTGGCTTTAGCCAGCAGAGACGGGCGTTATGCAGGAGAGTACGATCGTTCGCTGGACTTGCCCGTCGTTGCGGATGAGAAGTTTTTTATGGATAAAAAAAGGAACGTCGGCCTCCTTTCGTCCATCCATCTGAAATATAATTTTTCTCCCGGTTTCTACATTCATTCGCGGATGGGATTGTCCTACGAAAGTGCTCGGCGCGACCTGTATATTCCATCTACTATCCTTGACGACGCAAAATATTCCTTGAGTGTTTCGCATAAAAGGCAATTGCTGTCGGTGAACACAACGCTGAATTATGCGCATAAGTTGGGTGACGCCCTGAAATTGCACATGGTTTTGGGAAATGACCTGAACAGCACGGATAATCGCCTGACATACGTGAACGGATCAAGCAGTATGGAAAGTGGGGGTTCGAATTACATAAAAGTGGTTACGGGGTACACCGCCAGCGAATCGAGCGCCATGTCTGACCATGAAGACGAGAATCTCCTTTCTTTCCACGGAACATGGAACCTGAAATATAAGGACAATCTCACGCTGAACCTAGTGTTGCGTGCCGACGGGAGTTCCCTGTATGCACACAAGTGGGCTTTGTATCCGGCTTTGGGGGCCAGCTACAGCTTGAAAGAGTTTGCAGGCATTCCTGTGACGCTCAAAGCTGCGTATGGCAAGACGGGCGTATTAAATCGCCTGGACACATACAGGGGGCAGCTTTCGGCCTACGGCTATTATTATTCCGGAACAGAATTGGGCATCGGCGAACTGTATAGCCCTTTCAAAGGCGCCAAGAGTGTTGATGTTTACCAATTCGACGCAGGGTTTGTGTATCAGTTCAACCGTTCGCTTCGCTTCACCGCCAACTATTTCAACAAACGCTACAAGGGGTTTACGTACGAACGTTATTTGCCGAATATAAGTGGGCTAGACTACGAATACGAAACGGGAGCGGAATTAGGATTGTCGGGCATTGAACTGTCATTGTCAGGCGCAATTGTTGATCAAAAGAAATTTGGATGGTCTTGCGAATTTAATTTTGCAGCTAACAAAAACGAGGTGGTTCGGATGCCCGACGACATAGGAAATACGAGTTTGTCCGAATTTTCAACCCTCGGAAAAGGTGACGCCATCACCTCGTTTATCGCTTACGAAGGAGATAATCAGAAGGTGGTAGGAAATAGCAAGCCTGATTTTTGGGGAGGTTTTGGCAATACATTCAGGTATGGGAGAATCTCAGCCGGCTTTATGCTCACCTATTCCCAAGGTTCGGACATCGTTGCCGAATCGATGGACAGCCGCTATTCTGAAGATCAGGTTGAGGGAGGTTTCCCGTTGAAATCTGCAGAAACTCCTTATTATTTCAAGCAAGCAGACGATGCCGGCAACACGGTTTACCAGGGAATCAGAAGCATCGAGAACGGAAGCTTTATCCGCTTGAGCAAAGCGATGATATCTTATGATTTGAGTTCCTTGTTTGAAGGCAACATGCTTGTCAGCGGCATGGATTTGTATGTCAGGGCGGATAATTTATTTACTCTGTCTAAATATGCGGGCGTGAATCCGGAAGAAAATATTGCCGGTGTTCGCAAATACGACTTGAGCTACACAGGAACTCCACTTCCGGCTTCCGTTGTGCTAGGATTGAAATTAAAGTTTTAAAAAACCAGGCAGGATGAATATATTAAAATTAGTGAGATATACGGTGTTAACGGCATGTTTTATGCTGGCGATGAATTCTTGTGACGACTTCTTGACATTGGACAACGAGAACAAGACCGTAAGCGAGGGCTACTACGACTCCCCTCAGAAAATAGAGCAGGCAGTGACGGGTGCTTATGTCAACTTAAGGCGCGCGCTGCTTGGCAATTATGCTTGGCTGATGTATGGCGAAGTTCGCGCCGGCGACTTGACCGTTTCGGCGAGTTACAGCAGCTATGTTGCCGATCAGAATCTGACGGCCGACAATGACAATATGGAACAGCTCAGGGACTGGGGATATTTTTACGATGCCATCAAAAGCTGCAACGACATTCTTGAGATTATAGACGAAGTAGATGATGGCGTATTGTCTGATTACCAGCATGACTTGTATAAAGGCGAAGCTTTGGCAATGAAATCAATGAGCTATTTTTATTTGGCACGGATCTGGGGAGACGTACCATCTGCCGAGGAAGCCGATTTTGGAACGCTTGTTGCCGAGTCGTCGGTTGTTGATCGTTCCATATCTTATGCCAAACAAGCAAAAGACCTGTTGCCGTGGATGCTGGTAAACGACGACGGCATAGAAAGCAGTGCCTTGACCGAAATTCATTTTAATAAAACCGCGGCCACGATGCTTCTTGCCCAAGAAAATCTCTGGGCTGGAAACGATCAGGAAAGCTATGATTTGCTAGAAAGCACTTTCACGGCCGAAGTACTGAAAGACAGCTTGTCGGATTTTGCTTTATCGGTGGGAGAGGACGAACGCACCGACATCCCGGACGATCCGTTGGACGGAAGTGTTGTCAGCATTTCCATCGGCAGGCTGGATTCGATTTATCCCTCAGGGGATTCCCGCAGGAGCAGCATGTTCACAATTTCTTCCGCAAAAGCAACTTTGATCGTGGACGATGAAGATGTGTTGCCGCTCCTGACAACCAATGAACTTTACTTGTTGCTGGCTGAGTCGGCTTGGAAAACGAATCGTTTGGGCGTTGCTATTTCCTACATAAGCTCTGCGGCTTCCGGAGCCACGGAAGATTACTCTACTCTCACGGACGACACATTCGAAGATGCTCTTGTTCTCGAAAGGCAAAGGCTGCTGATGGGTACCGGACAGCGGTTCTTCGATCTGATCCGGTTTGGAAAAGTGAGCAGTATGCTGCCTTTTTATAGCGAGAGCGATGTGTCGGATGGTGCGGCTTATTGGCCTCTTTCAACTAGCAGTATGAGCGACAATTCGTTAAGCCAAAACAGCTATTGGTCGGAGTAATGTGATTGAACTGAAAATATATATATATTTTTTCGAAGCATTAAGATCAAGAAAACAAAAATGGAAAATTTATATCAAATGAAGACAGCAATCAGAAAGATATGTTTACTTTTTTCTCTTTTCCTCCTTTCTTTTGCAGCCATCTCCCAGACGGTTGTGAAAGGCAAGGTCGTCGATCGAAGCGGAGGGCCTTTGATTGGGGTGACAGTCATGAAAAAGGGGACAACACAGGGTGCCGCAACAGATGTGTCCGGAGGTTTCGAGGTAAGGTTAAACAAGGGGGATGTCCTTGTATGCAAAATTATCGGCTATAAGACCAAGGATGTTGAATATACCGGCCAGTCTTCCTTGACAATAGAGCTCGAGGAAGACAATCACACGATAAACGAAGTGGTGGTTGTGGGGTACGGGACACAAATCAAGCAGGAGGTGACCGGCTCGATCACGAGTGTGGACATGGATAAGATTTCAAAAGATCAGGCCACCGAATCTTTTGAAAATTTATTGCAAGGGCGAGTTGCCGGGCTTAACGTGCAGGTCAACTCGGGTGAGCCGGGTGCTTCGCCCACTGTGATCATCCGTGGATTGGCATCCGTGAGCCGAACAGACGGAACAGTATCCGACCCGCTGTACGTGGTGGATGGCGTTCCAATAATCTCTCATATCAGCGATGATTTTGCCGCGACCTCTACCAACATTCTTGCCGATCTGAACCCGCAGGACATTGAAGACGTGGTGGTGTTGAAAGATGCCTCTGCTGCTGCGATCTACGGATCGAGGGCAGCTAACGGGGTTATCCTGATCACCACCAAAAAAGGAAAAAGAGGCCGACCGCAAATCAATGCCAATGCAAGCTATGGGGTCAATTTTGTCCCCCAGTTGAGGGATGTGGCAGGGGGCGTGAAAGAACGCCAGCAAGTTGCGAAGTTATACGAATTGTATGCTCCCTACGGTATTTCGATGCCGAGCATGTACACCGATATAACCAATCCTTTCTACAACAATTCTTCCGACTGGCAAGGATACCTTTACAATGCATCCACAACGCAGAACTACAACACCTCGGTGCGTGGGGCCGGCGATTTCGGGCAGTACAGCGTCAGTCTGGGATACCTGGACAACGAAGGGATTTTGTTCAACACCGGCTTCAAGAGATATAGCCTCATGGCAAACACAAGTTTCAACGCATTGAACAATTCATTGACCTTGAACAACACTTTGGCTCTTTCGAGAACCGACCAAAGCAAAAACCCGGATGAGTTAAGTGCAAATTATTCCTCTTTGCTTCCCTTGCCAAACAATCCAAAGGTGGCGGGAGCCGAGGTGTATGGCGCAGGGCGCAACAGCAGCCTGAATGATAAAGTCCGTTTCAGCACGAATGCTTCGGTCAATTTCTTGAAGAATTTCAACTACAACGTCCAATTGAGCTTTGAGTACGGACGCGCGATGAATGACAGCGTAAGCACCTCGCGCAGGACACTGAAATCCGATAAAACGAGTAAAGTGGCAGAAACGAAAAATCTTCTTTTTGAGAACACGCTGACTTATTCGCCAAAATTCGGGCAAGACCATAACTTCCAGTTGCTGCTGGGGCAAAGTGCCGAAAAAACAACCACCAGCTATACCAAGGTGGCCACGGCAAGCAGCGCCGTTTCATTGTCCGAAACAATCGAAGACGATGACAACAGCATCGGGCAAAGCAATTATACTTGCTCCACGATGCTTTCCTATTTTAGCCGGCTCAATTATGCCTATAAGGAGAAATATTTGGCCGGTGCATCGCTCCGGGCGGATGGATCGTCAAAATTCGGTGCTTCCAACCGTTGGGGCGTATTCCCTTCTGTTTCGGCGGGATGGAATTTTTCGAAGGAAGAATTTTTGTCAAAGTATAAATGGCTGAATACAGGTAAGTTAAGATTAAGCTATGGGATTTCGGGATCGACATGGGACAAGAATTATCTTGCGCTAGGAGTCATGGATGCGGGTTCGCTGGACACATATAATTCGTTGTTGGAAATTTCTTATGGCGGAATATCCGGCTATAGCCCCGCATGGTATGACGGCTATTTGAACAAAAACTTGACTTGGGTGAAAAGTGAAATGACCGACATTGGTCTTGATTTATCTCTATTCGACAACAAAGTTGAATTTATTTTTGACGCTTACCAAAAACTGACGAAAGGTCTTTTGCTGACTACGGATTTGCCGACAACTTCCGGATACAATGAAGTGTATCGGAATGCCGCAGATGTGTTGAATCAAGGATTGGAATTTACCTTCAACTTGAACCAACGCTTTGGACGGAAATTGAACTGGACAATGAATCTGAATTTTGCTTACAACAAGAATAGGGTGGTGGGGCTGCCGGACGGTAATGCGGACATTATCAAGACAAGCAGTTCGGGCACAGATTTCGGTTCGATTATCCGTGTCGGAAATCCATTGAACGGATTTTTCTTCTACCAATCGCAAGGAATCTACCAGACTGAAAATGAAATACCTGTGAATCCGAAAACAGGGGCTCAGCTGGTAGGCTTGAATGACAAGGTGTTGGCTGTGGGAGATCGTAATTTCAAGGATCAGAACGACGATTATCAAATCGATGTCGATGACCGCCTATACTCGGGAGATCCTAATCCTCAATGGACGGGTGGTTGGACAAATGACTTCTCTTACGGCAATTGGGGAGTGAGCCTTGTTTCCACCTTTACCCTCGGCCGGAAAGTTGTCAATAGCGACCTCTTGGACCGATTGTCGCTGGCCGATGATTTTGCAGGAAATGTCTCTCTTCCCAATTTCGATAAATATTCTATCTGGGAAAAAAGCGGGGACAAGGCAAAATACCCAACGCTGAACCCCTGGAACGATGTGAACCAGATATTCACGCAAGATTCGCAATACATAGAGGACGGGTCGTATTTTAAGGTGAAATCTATAACTCTTTCTTATAATTTCGACAAGAAAGCGATGAAACATTTGCCGTTTCTTTCAAAGGCAAGGTTTTACTGCACCTTGGACAATGCTGCCACCTTTCAAAGATACAGCGGGCCGGACGCAGAGTTGGTCTCGACCGATGGCTTTGACAGTTCTGGCGGATATCCGAAAAAAAGGATGCTTCTGTTTGGTATTTCCTTGGGTTTATAAATTTGAAATAAGACATTGAAAATGAAAAATGGAATAATTGCAGTTTTTTCTATCAGTTTGCTTTTATTTACGGCAAGCTGTAGTGATTGGTTGGACCAACAACCGATTGACACTGTGACCGAGGATCAAGCCTGGACAACAGGGGATGATGCAGAGGGTGCTGTGGCTAAGGCCTTTACAATATTCAGGCGTGCTCTTGCCGGTTTGACAAAAGAAGATACTCCGTCCACCACCCGGAACGGGGCATGGGGCGACTATTATTTCTGGGGAGATGCCCGTTGTGGAGACTGGATCACACCGAGTGATGATGGAGACTGGGAGGCTTGCTTCCAGAATAAACTGATATCCCGTTCCGAGCTGCAGCCCCTGAATAACTGGCGTCTCTACTATCGTGCTATTGAACAATGCAATCTGGTACTAGAAAAAGTGCCGGATATCACGGAAGATTTGACAACCGACAGGAAAAATCAATTATTGGCGGAAGCTCGTTTCCTCCGTGCCATGTCGCATTTTTACGCCGCCCGAATTTGGGGCGACGTGCCCATCAATTTAACCGCGCGAAATGTGGAGGCATTGGGGCGTTCCCCGCGTGATTCTGTTATGACTATGGTAGTCAGTGAATTGGAAGAATCTTTGCCTGATCTGCCTTGGACGTACGACGGCATGACAAGAAAAAAATATGTGTCCCGCGGGACAAAAGGTGCTGCACTTGCTTTGCAGGCCGATGCCTACATGTGGTTGGGCGAGTATCAAAAGGCATCGGATGATATCCAAAAAATCATTGATTCCGATGTCTTTGAATTGGTGCCGATAAGTGACTTTCGGGAAATGTTCGACAACGGCAATTCCAACGAGATTGTCTTTCAAATGTATTACGATGCCGACGAGGGGGAATATTCGGGCTATTACGGTACGATTCTCACCTATTATCTGACCAATCCATACACATCGAGAAGCAATCTTTCTCTTGCAGTGGCCAGATCTAAGATTTTGGAAATTTTCCCTGACTATGATGCGGATGGGTCTGATCTGCGTGTCCCTCAGTTTTTTCAAAGTATCGACTTTTCGACAAGCTCGAGTGAATTGAGGTCGATTTATTCGGATCCCTTGGCCAACGGGGAAGAACAAATTATGTTTGCCAAATATAGGAAAGACAAGGATAGGAGTTACGATAAGATAGCTTGCCCGATAACGGTTTATCGTTATGCCGGATTATTGCTCTTGAAAGCCGAAGCCGATGCCCGGCTTGGAAATCTCGCCGATGCTTTGGCAAATATCAATTTGGTGCGTGCGCGTGCCGGCGTTTCCGATGTCGCTTCCGAAGATCAGGAAACTGTGGTAGAATATGCTTTGCAAGAAAGACGCCGGGAGTTGATAGGCGAATTCCAGCGGTGCTACGATTTGGTCCGCTTGGGGCGTTTGCACGAATTCAATAGTTATATCTCGGAAGAAGACGAGGAAGAAGGAGCCGGATTCTTCCCGGTTGACGACGAGGCTTTCGAAAACAACCCGAATATGGAACAGACGACCTATTGGCAATATAATCAATGATATAACATTAATCGTATGAAAAAAGCAATCAGATATATTACAGCGGCTTTATTCTTTTCCATCATTCTTGCTTCTTTTGGATGCAAGGAGGATTACTATGATGATGGAGGAATTTTGGATGATAGCGTTGGTGTCTTGGATATGACCACCATGCAATACTTGGAAAAACACACGGAATCGTTCGACACATTGGTCTCTTTGATAAAGTTGTGCGGCTTGGAAGATAGCGTGGATGCAAAAGGATCCACTTTTTTTGCACCGCAGGATTATTCCATCCACAACTATTTCAAACTGATATTCTCTGACTTGGACGAGTGGCCCTCCCTTTCCGAATTTACGGATGATGAAATATCGGGCATATCGGATATTTTGAAAGAGTATATTGTTCCCGGCAAAAAAATAATTAGAGACAGCCTCTCGACGAGTTATAGCTATGCAACAACTTTGGGTGGTGGATCAGCCCGCCTCAACTTGACGCAAGAGGACTATCTCGGCAATGTGGACATGGGGGCGACTTATATCGTCTATTCCTTCAATGTAGGCACAACCGATGCGGCAAATTACCAGTCGGTGGATGTGGTGACGTCCGATTTGCAATCAACTACCGGGATCGTCCATGTTTTGAGTTCGACTTCCCACATTTTTGGGTTTAACTAAATGAATATTGAGAAATGAAAATAGAGAAAAAAATGAAGCTGCCATTGAATTTTACACTTGTTGCCCTGCTTGTCATTTCTTCCTTTTGCGCTTGCGTGGAGGTGCCTGCTCCGGGAAGTATTGCGGCAGACATAGGTTATGAAAACCAGAAGCAATATGCTATTTCGGGTATGTCCGAATCTATCGGTGACTTTGAAGAATCTTCATCAACGCTTCCCCTTACGTTTGAAATAGCAAATGTGACGGAAGCCAGCGGGCAAGATGTCTCGGCTTTAAGCGATTCGATTGCCGTCGTGCAATATACCGAACCGATTGACGGGGATGAAACCGAGGATGAGCTGGCGTTGAAAACCGACACCGTCTATTTGCCCGCATTGTCTATTGACAAATACACAGGGGAAATCGAGACGCAAGCCGAAAACAAGATCCCTGCCGGGGAATACCACTTCGATATCAAGGTTTCCAACTCTTCGGGAAGCGTTGTCATAGAGGATGCCTTAATCATTGTTTTTAACGAATATGAAGTGGAATCATATTCCGATGGCATGGCTCAATCTCCTGTCATTGAGCGGGTGGCGGACTCCCCAAATCAGATTTTGTTTGTCGGTTACTTGGATGGGGTGGCTCTGCCAGGCAATAGGATCGACTTTACGGTCAACCGTTCCAGCGGATTTAAGGGCACTTTTGTCAATGACACCGAAGACGGGGAAATTTGGGACGTTGATTTTCCGGTAGAATCGGCAGATACTTATTGTACCTGGAAAATAGTGGATGAAAATGATTCGGTTAGCTACGAATCGGAAAATTTTGATTTTGTGTTGGGCTATCCCGGCAGTTATATAATCAGGTTATACAAATAAAAAGACATGAGACACTTTATTAAACAATTATTTCTCATTCCGGTTGCTGTCATTGCATTTCATGCAAACGTGCTTGCTGCCGATAAGGAAACTAAGATTCTTGTCATTGGTGTTGACGGCATCATCAACACGGCCATCGACTATGCTTCCACCCCAGGCATCGACGATTTGATCGAAAATGCCACCTATAACATGAACAGTTACGGCGGGCTTCCCGCTTATTCTTCAACAGGGTGGGCCACTCTGCTGACGGGAGTCTCCGCAGACAAAAATGGTGTGGCAACAAATGGCTCGTTCTCCGGAAATAATTTCACGGCCTATCTCCCGCTCGTGAGCCGCATCAAATCGAATAAATCAAGTGTTGTGGTTGCTTCTGTTGTTCGCAATGCGGACATCAACAATTATTTGAATGCGGATGCCGACTATAAATATAATTATTCTTCTGATGATGAGGTGGAGCAAAAGACTGCCGAACTCTTAAAGCAAGATGATGTGGATGTCGTTTTTGCCCAATTCAGCAGCCCGGAAGAAGTGGGCAAAAGTGGCGGGTACCAATTGAGGGATGCTTCCTATGTGATTGCCATACAGCAAATTGATAGTTATGTGGCGGCCTTGTCCGAAGCGATTGAATCGAGGAGTAATTACTCGAATGAAAATTGGTCGATCTATTTTGTTTCCACTCATGGTGGAACAGAAAGCGGAGAACAACCAAATACCACTCAAGAAGAAATTGATGTCCCCATGATTCTTTCGGGAAGCGATTTTGACGACAAGGAAATGGATGCTGCTTCCCAAGATCCTATTTCTGGAGCGGACAACACCTTGACTATCAACAAGGAATCATCGGGCGATTACACCTACGTGAGAATTCCCATTGCCGGGACAGCTTTGCAAGGCATGGACAAATTCACAATCGAAATGTGGATCAAACCCGGCACCGACAATAGCAGCGACCCTTCCATCATAGGGGATAAGAACTGGGACTCGGGCGGCAATCCTGGCTTCACCATTTGCCGGAGCGGCACGGCATGGAAAATCAATATAGCCAATCAATCTGGCACCCGTTATGACATCAAGGGAGGCACCATCGAAGATGAAAGCTGGCACCATATTGCCGTCTCGTTCGACAAAACAAACCAGTGCGATATTTACCAGGACGGTGAGCTTGTTAATGAATCTAAATTGAGCTATGTTTCCGCTGACAACATGGCGTCCCCTTACAATTACCTTTGTTTGGCCCAGGATGGCACCCAGACATACAGCGGAGGCTCTCCCAACTGGTCGGGCACTTTCAACGAAGTTCGTGTCTGGACGGATGTGCTGCCTTCGGAAACCATCAAAAAGTATATGAATCAACGGAATATCGAAAGCAGCACACACCCTTATCTTTCGTCCTTGAATCTTTATCTCAAGATGGACGAGGTGAGCGGGACAACCGTGAAAGATTACAGCGGGCAAGGGAACAACGGGGAGCTGGTAGGGACAGCTACCGAACGCCACCCCTATTATCCGTTGAGCCTCACGGATGTGGCCGCAAATGTGCTGAATCAATTGGGAATCGGTATTGATTCTGCTTGGGGGCTGGATGGAACTGTTTTGAAAGCAAATGTACCCTACCGCCTGTTTAAAGTAAATTAAAAATTTATACTATATGAAAATAAGATTTCGTGACATTTACACTGTTGCAGTAGTGTTGTTTTTTTCAATGCTTTTGGCTTCCTTGCAATCCTGCAAGGAAGAAGAAATAGTTGGCTTGGATTTGGATACACAACAGTTGCTCGCCGGACGCATTGACGGCACTTGGGCCAGTCCGAGTAAGCTAGTTTTACCCGACAACCTGCCAGATGAAATTTTCGGGTCAATGCGGTTGGTCTTCACCACAGATGATAACGGATATCCGAAGCAGTTTTATGCCGAGAATTGCCCAATCGTGTTTAGTTCGTCCATTAGCAACTGGACTTTGGTGAATTCCAATCAAGACTCCACGTCGGTGGTCACATTGGGCAATGTCACGCCCGTTGATTCATTCAAAGTGAGTGTCAACGCTTCTTACCTGACCCTCTCGTTTTATATGGGATGGGAAAACACCGACACTGGCGATGCTGGACAAGGTAATTTTAGCGTGACATTGACCAGGCAGTAATCGGGCAAAAGGGCTAAAGAAATAGATTTGTATATCATCAAAAAAAAGCAATAAATATATGAGAACGAAAAAAACGCTATTCGACAAATACAAATATTCGTTTGTTGCCACGCTTTTGGCCCTGTTGGGCATTAGTCTCTTTTCTTCCTGCAAAGAAGACTACGACTACACGGTGGATGCGGCCAACCCCACAGTAGTAAGCTTCAACCCTGTTTCGGGAACGGAAGACATTTCGGCAAGCGCCAACCTGGTGCTGACCTTCAATGAGTATATTCAAAAAGGGAGCGGCACTGTCACAATAGCCAGCGCCATTGATACCCAAACGATTGATGTCACTGCCGACGAAGTCACTATCAGCAGTGACAAACGTGTATTGACCATCGATCCGGACGATCTTACGGCAAGTGAAAATTATACGGTTACCATCGATCCGGGATTTGTCACCGACCTTCTTGGAAATAAATATATGGGGCAAGATTCTACCTGGACTTTTAAAACCAGGAAGCAAAATAGTCTCTTCGTCTCGTCCTATTCTCCCGAAACCGGAAGCACCAATGCCTCATTGTTTAAATTTAGCTTGACCTTTTCGGACAGCATAGCCAAAGCCACATCGGGAAATATCACTGTCTATACAACTGACGGCGATGAAAAAGTGGCTGAAGTAGCGATTACGAGTTCGAAAGTGACAATTCAAGGCAAAAAAATGACACTTCTTTTGGAAGATTTGCTCGACTTTGCGACAAGCTATTATGTCACCTTGGATGCAGGGGCTGTTCTCGACACTGATGGGAATGAATTCGAAGGTTTCTCCGGCAATTCTACCTGGAGTTTCACAACCACTTCTGGAAGTGCCACCTCGCTGGTTGCATACCTGCCATTTGATGAAGACCTGTCGGATAAAAGCGGAAATAAATTCGATGCGACATTGGGTTCGAATGCTTCGGCAGATGTGGAGATTGTCAGTGATGCCACCCGCGGTTATGTTGCTCAATTCAATGCAGGATCCTATGCTGTGCTGCCAAAACACGATTTGCTTCGTCCTTCCGCCACGCAGGATTTTAGTGTAAATATTTGGGTGAAATTAGCTGGTGTCGGTTCGGATCCTGTTTTGTGGGGAAATAAAGACTGGGACAGCGGGAGCAATGCCGGGATACTGTTGTGTACCAATGGGGGAAATACCTATGTCGCTTCCGATGCGACAACTTCCGGAAGCGGGTGGATCATTAATATGAATGGCAACGGCACAGGAAGTACCCGTGTCGATTGGAAAGCGAAAGAAACAACGACTCGTGCGCCCTCCATTTCGGATAATCAATGGCATATGGTGACGGTAGTTGTAGATCGTACAAACCAAGCCCTTCATGCATATTGTGATGGCGTTGAGTATGTTTATTCATCAGGCAAAAGCTTAAGCGCAATCATTGGCGGATTGTATGATTCCACCAACGACTATCCGTTCACATTGTGGGAAGACGGAACGGGTGTTTATAATTCGAGCAGCGACACCCGAAAGGCCATGGCTGGGATGATGGACGAGCTGAGAATCTACAACAAGGCTTTGACTGCGGATGAGGTGGCAAGCTTGTATCGTTATTAAACTATTTTTCCCAACAAAGCGGATCAATTCCAGTCCGCTTTGTTGGATTTAATTTCTCAAAAAAAACAGACCAATGAAAAAGAACATATTTCTGGCAATTTTAGCCTTGTGCATTTTCCTGTCGAGTTCTAACTTTGCCAATGCCGCAGCACCCGCAAAAATCAAGCGCGTTGTGATAATCGGTTGTGATGGGATGTCCGTCGGAGGAGTGTTGAAAGCTAGCACTCCAAATTTCGACAAATTTATGGATCAAGGGGCATATAGCTTGCATGCACGCAACATATTCCCCACGGTGAGCAGCCCCAATTGGGAAGCTATGCTGACAGGTTCGAACGCCACGCAGACAGGTGTCACATCCAACGATTGGGAGCTGGACAACTACCAGTTACCACCCGTTGTGACCACCGAAAATGGGCGGTATCCGGATATATTTTATATCTTGAAAAAATTCAAACCCCAGTTGAAAACTGCTTCCGTGTATGACTGGGGCGGTTTTGGCAGACTCTACGACAAGACTTGTGTCGATATCGACATGCATCCGGAAGGGGTGGTGGGCACTGCCCAAAAAGCGGCCGAGGTCATTAAAAAAGACAAGCCCGACTTTCTGTTTATCCATTTCGACAACGTGGATCATGCCGGACATGCCGACGGACACATGACCCCGAATTACCTCAAGGCAGTGTCTCTTGCCGATTCCTTGGCCGGAGTGGTGGTGGCCGCGGCGAAAGAGGCTGGTACATTGGATGAAACCCTGTTCATCGTGACGGCCGATCATGGGGGTGTCGGCAACGGGCATGGCGACATGACCGTGCAGGGCAACGAGGTGCCTTTCCTGATGTATGGGGCGGGTATCAAAAGAGGCTATCAATTGCCTGTTGCCGTCAATGTCATGGACTTGGCTGCGACTGTGGCATATGCTTTTGATGTGCCAGCCCCGCAGGTTTGGGTTGGACGGCCTGTTGCTTCCGCTTTTGCAGGTTCTCCCGAACCAGATGCAAGAACGTTGGTTGGCAAATTTCTATCGCCATATAATTGCACGCCTGTAATTCTCCCGGCTAATACCAACGGAACTTCAGGTGGGTTATATATCGGAAAGAAAGCTTTGGTCACCATCAAAACGGATGGAAAAGACGGGAAAATTCGTTACACAACAGACGGGACAATTCCGACAAAGGATTCGAAAGAATATTCTGCTCCTTTCGAGATGGAACACTCAGGCGTGGTCAGGGCGGTATATTTTGGCAACGACGGCAGCCACACAACCATTTCGGAAGGTTATTTCCGGGTAGTGAAGGATGTGACCGAAAAGACGGGGGTTGCCTATAAGGTTTATAAGGGAGAAAATTGGAACAGATTACCCGCTTTTGCCTTTTTGAAACCTGTAAGCTCTGGCAAAGTTTTTGAAATAGCCACAGACCAGCTTGCCGATCAACTGGGTGAAAATACGGCTGTTGTATTCGAAGGGGCGATTTCCATCCAAAAAGAAGGGAAATACCAGTTCTATATAGCCTCGGATGATGGAAGCAAGCTGTATATTGACGACAAGGAGCTGATTGATAACGATGGGGATCATGGAACGAAAGAAGCTTCGTCCAGCGTGAAACTGGCAGCGGGGAAACACAAGATCCGGGTGGAATACTTCAATGGAGGCGGCGGCTTCTTCCTGACCACTGGGATCAGTGGCGATGGAATTCCCAAACAAATTATTTCCCCGGAATATTTGACCGTGGATTAGATTTGGGTGGAAAAACGGTCCCCCGTTTATTCAAAGCAAGTTATGGGTGTATGAAACAAGCAAGGGAAGCGATAAGCTTCCCTTGTTCGTCCTACTGCTTCAGGGTTTCGAGAAACAGCCTGAAATCAACAAGATCGTTGTAGAGGCCGTCGTTTTCGTATTGCTTCAACTGGCTTTCCGTGTGTGTGCCGTTGGTGACTCCGAGCGAGAGCTTGCATCCTGCATTTTTTCCTTCTGCCAGGTCGGAAGGAGTGTCGCCTATTTTGATGATCTTCCTTACATCGCTGATGCCGCACAACTCCATGGTTCTGAACACCATGAACGGTGCCGGGCGACCTGCTTTTACCTGATCGCTGCTGATGGAGGCATTGATAAGCCCTTTGCCTTTGTAGTCTCCATCCAACCCTTCATCCCATCCTAATTTGTGGAGGATGATGTCGGTCACTTTTCGGTAAAATCCGGTAGTAAGGGCTAACCGGATGTTTTCCTTCTTTACGAATTCGAAAATTTCCACGCATCCTTTCGTGGGCAATACCTCCGAACTCAAATAATGGGCTTCTAATATTTCCGTGAAAATAGTGTACGAATTTTCGATTTTCGCTGCAATTTCCATTGCGGGGGCTCCAGCAAGCTGCCTTCTCCACAATGTTTCAAAGACGGTAAGTTTCGACCATCCCATCATCGCATTAATTTCATCGAGATTCGTCTCTATGCCGGTTTGTTTTACGGCTTCTAAAAAGCAATGCTCCACTTCGTTCTTGTCGGTCACAGTCGTTCCTGCCATGTCAAAAACGATCATCTCTACATCTTTAATCATGAATTTCTTATTTGTTAAATAAAAGGTAAATTACAAGTATTCTAGCTGTTTGTTCAGACTGGTTTATTTTCAGGTGCGGCACGCGCCCGTCAAAAAAAAGCGAATCGCCTTCTTCCATCGTAATGGTGGTGTCGCCCAGCTTATAGTCAATAGTTCCGCTTGCCAGGTAGATAAATTCCATTCCGTCGGTCGTCACCATTTCCCGCTTTGCATTTGGAGACAACATCAGCAGCACGGCGTTGAACGTCAATTCCGAGAAGGAATGGCTCAAAATCGAGTAATAATCAAATCCGGTTGAATCCTCTTTCTCGATGGGCAGGTAGTCTTTTTTCTTTATCAATGCGTAGAAAGGTGAATTCACCGGGTGGTTCATTGCTTCAAAAAAATCGCCCGGCTTTTCGCCCAGCGCATCTATAATACTAAAAAGAACCGGAAGGGAAGGAATCGTTCTCCCATTTTCGATGCGAGACAAGAGTCCTTTGCTTACACTGGCTTTTGTCGCAACCTCCACCAGTTTCAATTCTTTTGAAAGCCGGATTTCTTTCATCCTTTTGCCTACATAGCTTATATTATCCCTATTCATAGGTTTTGTTAAATGTTTACTATTAGTAAATTACTTTTATTTTGATATTCAAAGATAATGAAAAAATATAACTTGAAAATTAGATGCAATTATTTAATAATTAATTAATATGTTTCTTTTTTTCTTTTGCGCTAAATGCTGTTTTTTTGTCGTGTAAAATGAGTAATAAATTTAATATTAGTAAACATGAGTGATCGTATATTGAGAGTTGAGGGAGATATAAACCTCACCGAAGCCCGGCAAGAATGGATGGGGACTTTGGGCGGCGGCACCATCGAAGAATTGAATGCAGATTCTTCCAGTTTCATCCACCAGGCCTTGTCGTCGCCTTGCTTAGATGTGCTTGAAAGTTGTTCAGGGTCTTATCTGGTGACAACATCCGGAAAAAAGATCCTCGATTTCCATGGCAACAACTTGCACCAAATTGGTTATGGAAACCCCAAGGTGATCGAAGCTGTCAGCCACATGATGCGCCAGTTGCCCTTTTCACCACGTCGATACACCAACAAGGTGGCCATTGAACTGGCTCGGCAATTGACCTCGAAAGTTCCAGGGTTAAGCAGGGTTTTGTTTGCTCCCGGAGGTTCGGAGGCCAATTCTATGGCTCTCAAATTGGTTCGAATTGCCACCGGAAAATTCAAGGTGGTTTCGATGTGGGGTGCTTTCCATGGTGCTGGTCTCGACACCATTTCCGTAGGTGGGGAAGCTCCGTTCCGGAAAAATATCGGGCCTTTAATGACCGGTGTGCAGCATGTGCCGCAGCCTGAATCTTACCGCCAACTGTGGAAAGACGACCCCGATCAAGATGTGTATGTGGCATTGATTCGTCAGGTTTTTGAAAATGAGGGAGATGTGGGCGCGCTGATAGCCGAAACGGTTCGTAACACCGATGTGCAGCCTCCTGCAAAAAAATTCTGGCAAAAGATCCGCGCCTTGTGCGATGAATTCAACGTCGCCCTTATCTTGGACGAGATTCCGATTGCGTTGGGACGTACCGGTAAGTTTTTTGCATTCGAACATTATGGCATCACGCCCGACATTGTCACCATCGGCAAGGCCCTCGGTGGCGGAGTGATCCCGATGGCTGCCATATTGACCAATGAAAAATTCAACATGGCCGCCGAGCATTCCGTCGGACATTTCACGCACGAGAAAACGCCGTTGGGATGTGCGGCGGGCTTGGCCGTATTGAAGGTGATTGAAGAGGAAAATTTGTTGGAGCGGGCACAAGAGTTGGGAAGCTTGGTGCAAGCCAGGCTGTTGGAAATGAAAGGAAAATACGAAATCATTGGGGACATCCGTGGAATCGGGCTTCTGTGGGGTGTGGATCTGGTGACTGACAGGAATTCCAAGACCCGGGCTTTTCTGGAAGCGGAACAGGTGATGTATGATTGCCTGCAAAATGGACTCAGCTTCAAAGTTTCACAGGGGAATGTTATCAATTTGTGTCCACCGCTGACCATTTCTGTCGAAGACCTGAACCGCGCGCTCGACATTTTGGAAGGCGCATTGATTAAAATCTCCACCAAATAATGAATGTTTTAAAGAAAAAAATTAGCGGATGGCTCTCCACCCAGCCGTCATGGGCATTTGTTGTGTATGCTTCGTTGACCGCATTCCTCACATACTCTTGTATGTATGCCTTTCGGAAACCGTTCACCGTTGGGCTTTTCGAGGATTTGAGCTTCTGGGGAGTTGATTATAAAATCTGGCTCATCACTTTTCAGGTTGTCGGCTACACGCTGAGCAAATTTATAGGGATAAAATATGTGTCGGAGATGAAGCCGACTTTCCGGGCGATCTATATCCTTGTCTTGGTGGGTATGGCGGAATTGGCGTTGCTCTTCTTCTGGATTATTCCAAAGCCTTACAACATGCTGTTTATGTTTTTCAACGGTCTTCCTTTAGGCATGATTTGGGGCTTGGTTTTTAGCTATCTGGAAGGTCGGCGCATGACCGAGATTCTGGGGGCATCTTTGAGCGTGAGTTTCATTGTAGCTTCGGGCGTAGTGAAATCGGTGGGTGAAATGGTGAAGCTCCATTGGGGAGCGAGCGATTTTGCGATGCCTTTCATCACGGGAGCCATATTTGCTGTTCCACTCGTTGTGTGCGTGTTCTTGCTCGATTGCATTCCTTCCCCGTCGGCAAAAGACGAACTGTTACGCACCAAGCGGATGCCGATGAACAAACACGAGAGAATGGCTTTTCTGAAAACGTTTTCCTCCGGGATCGTGCTGCTGGTGATCGCTTACGTCTTTCTGACTGTTTTCCGCGATATGCGGGATAATTTTTCTATCGAAATCTGGAGGTCTTTGGGTTACACCAACGATCCCGCCATCTTCACCCTTGCCGAATTGCCGGTGGCCTTTTTCACTTTGCTGGCCTTGGCCTTGGTCGTGTTCATCCGTCCCAACTTCAAGGCTTTCAATGTGATCCTGCTCATTGTTCTTTCCGGCTTCATGCTGGTAGTTGCCTCCACTTTGTGTTTCCAATATCATATTATCGGAGGAGAGTGGTGGATGATTCTGGTCGGCACCGGGCTCTATCTCGGCTACATCCCGTTCAATGCGTTTCTCTACGAACGGCTTATTTCCTCGTTTCGTTATGTTAGCAACGTGGGTTTCCTGATCTATGTTTCGGATGCTTTCGGCTACTTGGGGAGTTTGGGTGTTGTCTTCTACAAGAATTTCTTTAGTCCAACTCTCAGTTGGTTACAATTTTTTATTCAAGCCGGCATCTACGGTTCCCTGATGGGATTTGTGCTGACGGTTGGCTCTATTTTTTATTTCCAAAACAAGATGACGAAACTTAAAACAAAATCCGGATATGACTTACCATAACTTACCTGACAATCCTTATTTGTTGCTTACCCCAGGGCCACTTTCCACGAGCAAAGCTGTGAAAGCCGCTATGCTGCGCGATTGGTGTACTTGGGACGATGATTACAACCTCCATGTTGTACAAGAAATACGTCATCGTCTTGTTCAGATGGCTACAACTTCCGGCCCCGACCGATACACGTCGGTGCTGATGCAAGGCAGTGGTACATTCGGCGTTGAGTCGGTTCTCGGCTCTTCTGTTCCGCCGGATGGAAAATTACTGATTATAGCCAATGGCGCTTATGGAACGCGGATGGTGCAAATTGCAAAAGCCTTGCATATTCCCCATCTGGTGTATGATTTGCCAGAGACAAATATCCCGAACGAATCGGAAGTGGAACGACTCTTGGACGAAAACCCCGACATCACCCACCTTTCGGTTGTGCATTGCGAGACCACTACGGGGATTTTAAATCCTGTCAAGGAGATAGTTGCTTTGGCAAAAGAGCGTGGAGTTGTCAGCATCGTGGATGCCATGAGTAGCTTTGGCGGTATCCCCTTGGATGTTGACGAGTGGCAGATCGACTTTTTGATTAGCTCCGCCAACAAGTGCGTGCAAGGGGTTCCGGGCTTTTCGTTTATTGTGGCCAATAGGGAGAGGCTGTTGCAATGCGAAGGACAAGCACGTTCGCTTTCGCTTGATTTGTTCGGGCAATGGTCAGCCATGGAGAAAGGCAAGGGTAAATGGCGTTTTACGTCGCCAACCCATGTGGTTCACGCATTCCTGCAGGCTCTTTTGGAACTGGAAGAAGAGGGTGGTGTAGAAAAACGTTTCCAACGGTATGTCGCCAATCAACGTGCATTGGTGGCAGGCATGCGCCGCATCTGCATGGAACCTTTGTTGCCAGATTCCCTTCATTCGCCTATTATTACGGCTTTTGTGTCTCCAAGTTCAGGCAACTATTCGTTCATCGATTTTTACAACAAGTTGAAAGAAAACGGCTTCGTGATCTATCCCGGAAAGGTGACCGAAGTGGATACTTTTCGTATTGGTAATATCGGAGAAGTGTATCCAGCAGACATGGAAAGGCTGGTGGAAGTGATCGAGAGAGTAAGGTTTTGGTAATGACAAATTGTTAGCCTTTAGCCATCAGTTATGAGCTAATGGCTAAAGGCTATTTTATTTTTTCCTATATCGATTCATGTTTATTGCAATCTGTACTTTATGGGCAAAGTGTAGGTTGCGGCAATAGCTTTTCCATCCTTTCGTGCCGGAATCCAATTTTCCATGTTGTTGACCAGGCGAAGAGCCTCGTTTTCTAAAGCTGTCATGTTGGGATTGTCGGTAGTAGCGACTTTTTTTCCACTCGCATATGCTGTTACGACTACTTCATCCAGGCGAATGTCTTGGCCTGGTTTGTCTTTTTCTGTTTCCGCTGTAGTTCCCGTGCCATTTTTGGACTTTGCCGAGACTTTAAAATTGGAACTGAACACTTTTGCATTGGTAACTTTTCCCGATTCAGCCACTTCGAAGCGGATGACTACAATTCCCTGAATTCCATTTTCTGCAGCTACCACCGGATACTTGATGTTTCTTGCTATATATTCCATCAACTTACGTTCTCCACCCGGATATTGTGGTTGAGCGGCATCTTCTTGTTTGGCTGTCTTTTGGATTTCAACAGGTTTAGTAGCCTCTTGTGGTTCGGATACTTTCACTGGATCCACCTTCGGGGAGGGGGCGGGTTTTTCTACTGGCAATGATGCCAAATTGACTTGAGGCAAATCAATCATGCCATCGATAGCGGGTACGTTCTTTTCAATGGCCTGTGCACTTGCCGCAAAAGCCAAAGCCAAGGAAAGTGGGGCGATCAGCATGTACTTCAAGCATGCGATTTGTGCGGATTTTTTTCGGTTCATCATCATAATACGTTTTTTTAAAGGTGAAACATTAAATTGGTTTCCGAGGCTTCCCTCTGGAATTAAGTAAGTTGCTTGTAATAAATGGTATTGGTAATCTTTTACATCGATTCCTGCATGTAGTACCCCTTGGTCGGCAAGAAACTCGTGGTTGTTGCGGATTTCCCGTTTCAAGAGCCAGATGGCAGGGTTGAACCAGAACAGGCAACTGGCAATTTCAGCAATTACGATGTCCAAGCTGTGCCATTGGCGTGAATGGGCTTGTTCGTGTTCCAAGATCTGCTTGGTTTCTTGTTGTGAATAGAGGCTTGGGTTCAGAAAAATAAGCCCGAAGAATGAAAACGGGGCAGCCTCTTTTTGTATGGCTATGACCGGAATTCCCATCAGCTTGGTTTCTTCGCCCTGTATCCTGAATTTGACAATACTTGCCAATCTTGTAGCAAAGCGCACAAGGAAAAATCCAGTGACCACCACGTGTATGACCCCAATCAGGGTAAACAGATTTATTCCTGATTTATATTGCTGAGACGTTGCAGCCGTGACTACAACTTCAGGAAGTGCCGCCACCTCTTTCACTAAATTGATGTCCGTAGCTTTTGGATAATAGGCAGAAAAAAGGTCGGATGGAACTAAAGGCGCAACAACTGGAATGGCTATGCTCAACAGCAGGCACATCCGGTGCGTATTCCAAAACGTATCGCGCACGAAAAACAAGCGATAGCATCCGTAAAACAAAAGGAGGCCAATATTCACTTGTAAGAGATAGGTTAGCTGGCTGTTCATTTTTTCTCGATGAGGTTAATTATTTCCTGTAATTCTTCTGCTGATATTTTCCTTTTTTGGGCAAAGAAGCTCACCAGCTCTTTGTAGGAATTTTCAAAATAGTTGTTCACCATGTTCGAAACACGCTGTGCTTTGAACTTGCTTTCCTCCACCACCGGGATGTATTCATACACGTTGCCTTTTTGGGATACTTTTAGATATCCTTTTCGTTGCAAGTTTTTTGCTATGGAAGCAACGGTTGTGTAAGGCGGTTTCGGGTCGTCCATTTCTGCCACAAAATCGCGGATATAACCTCTCCCCAATTTGTAAATGATTAGCATCAATTCTTCTTCCTGATTTGTGAGTTTTTCATCCATTTTCTACTTGTTTTATAGGTTTATAGAGTTAAATATCTCGTTTGTAAATAAATTACGAATATTTCGTAATGCAATTCTACGAATATTTCGTAGAATTTGGGTGTTTCGAAGCTATATTTAATTTTTTTTATGAAAATAAGGTGCGGATGATGCGTACTAGGTGAGCCTGAGCTGTCCAGTTAATTCGAAAAATGAACTATTCACCCTGTGGGTGCGTGGATGTTTGAAGTAGTTTTCGGTGGAGTGCGTGCAATGATTTAAAACAAAAAACCCATCTTGAATGGCATGTTCAAGACGGGTTCTGACTTATAGTGGAAAGTTGATCAATCCATTAGTTGTTTTCTGGACGCAGTTTGCGAACCACTGCACCTGCTTGCCACATTTCACTTTCACGAAGAGCGGCCAACTCTTTTTCCAAACCATCACGGTAGTCAGGTTTGGAGTTTGTGTCGATAGAACGTTGGGCTTCGTTTCCGACAGCCACTTCAGAATACAATTTAGCAAAAACGGGTTTGGTAGCGTCGTGGAAAGGACCCATCCAATCCAACGCACCGCGTTGAGCAGTAGTAGAACAGTTGGCATACATCCAGTCCATTCCCTTTTCAGCAAACAAAGGCATCAACGATTGAGTCAATTCCTCTACAGTTTCGTTGAAAGCTTCGGATGGAGTGTGACCGTTTTCACGAAGTACTTCGTATTGCGCCAACAAAAGTCCTTGGATAGCACCCATCAACGTTCCGCGTTCACCTGTCAAGTCGGAATAAACTTCACGTTTGAAAGTTGTTTCGAACAAATATCCTGAACCTACGCCGATGCCCAAAGCTACCGTGCGGTCGAAAGCCTTGCCAGTTGCATCTTGGAAGATGGCATAGCTGGAATTCAATCCACGTCCTTCGAGGAACATACGTCTCAAGCTTGTTCCCGAACCTTTGGGAGCCACCAAGATAACGTCGATGTCGGCAGAAGGAACGATGCCTGTGCGTTCTTTGTAAGTGATGCCAAATCCATGGGAGAAATATAGCGCTTTTCCGGCAGTCAGATAAGGTTTCAACCGTGGCCACACCTCGATTTGAGCAGCATCAGAAAGCAGGTATTGGATGATTGTTGCACGTTCGGCAGCTTCTTCGATATCAAACAATGTTTCTCCGGGAACCCAACCATCAGCAACAGCTTTGTCCCAAGTCTTTCCACCTTTGCGTTGTCCAACGATCACGTTGAAACCGTTGTCGCGAAGATTCAAAGATTGTCCAGGGCCTTGCACTCCGTAACCAATAACGGCGATAGTTTCGTTTTTCAATACTTCTCTTGCTTTTTCCAATGGAAATTCTTCACGGGTAACCACATTTTCGGTTACTCCTCCAAAATTCATTTCAGCCATTTTCTTTTTTTGTTTGATTATAAATTATTAAAATGATTTATTTCGTTTTTAGAAGGGACACTGTATCCCCTACGGGTTGTGCCCATCCCACTTTTGCCAAGCAGATTGCTTTTTCAGCATTTTTCATAGTCAGGGTGAAAACATCCGGTTCGATGCCAGTTTCTAAGACTTGGAGTTTTTCACCATAATGTCCTTCAAAAAGGTAGTTGACATTGAAGTCCCGAATCTCTTTATCATGATACATTTCAATAGAAAACACATCCACAAAGTGCTCGATGTATTTCATGCTGTTCAAATGCTTGTTGATGTCAATGTCGCTGTATTGTACGGTGAATTCACTCCGCAATTTCGCTTCCTCCTTTGGTTGGCCAATCTTGGAAATCGGTTCAATCGGGCATGTTTTCTTACAGATATATCCAGTCAATTCTCCCAGATCTAAAATATTGGTTGGCCTGCGTGTTTCCACATCTAAGGCAGCCCAAAGGGAGCGGGCAAATCCAATTTCCCTGCCGTTTTTGTCCTCGATAGAAAAGCATCTTTCCGTGAAAAGCTTATTGATATCTGTCACCCAAGTGTTTACTGAGATTTGTGTTTCGTTGGTCGGGTATTCACATATTTGGATATACATCCGGCTAAGCACCCACGCTTTTCCTCTTTCCGTCATGACCGAATATCCAAATCCACGCTCTTCTGCGTGTTTGGAGGCTGCTTGTAGCAGGAATCCGCCAATCATGGGCAAGGTGGCCTTTCCCCGAAAATCACTTAGATAAGCATCTATTGTGAATGTATATGAACCAACCGTATTTAGCATTTTATTTACGTATAATGCAATAGCTTTCAAAAAAGCTTGGCAAAGATAATGAAAAGATGCCCAAAATAGATACTATTTCTGTTTTTTATCCAAGCTTTGCAACATGTCGCTCAAGCGTTCCGTTTTTGACTTGGTGATAGCCACACGTCCCGAACGGATGAATTGCAATACCCCGATTAGCTCGCTCAACTCTTTGAATAAGCTTTGTGTTTCAGCATAATATCCTGTTTTTTGAATCACCACATATGTTTCCGTGATGTCCAGGATTTGGGCATTGTATTTGCGAATAAGCTCTTCCACCGAAGGAATGCGCAGGAACTCGGGTGTGGACAATTTGTAGAGCGCTATTTCCTGATGGACCAATTCTTCGTCAGTGTTGAAATAGGCTTTCAGTATATCCACTTTCTTGTCTATTTGTTTCACCACTTTCTCTATTTCTTCTTTGGTGCTAAAGGTGGTTACTGTGAATTTGTGAATTCCTTCCAAGGCGGAGGGAGAGACGGAAAGGGTTTCAATATTCAATTGTCTCCGTGTGAAAACACTCGTCACCTGGCTCAACAAGCCTGCTGTGTTTTCTGAAAAAATTGTTACGGTAAATAACGTTTTATTTTCCATATATTTTAAGTCTTTGTTTACGTATTAGTAAATTTGCTGATTTGCAAATTTGCGAATTTGCAAATCAGCCTATCCAATGATTCGATCACCTATTGGCATATTCACTTATTCTAATTCATATAATTCTAAAGGTAAGTTGTCGGGATCATCAAAAAAGACGAATCGTTTCCCTGTGATTTCATCCAGGCGTATCGGTTCGGTTTCTATGCCTTTGGCATTCAAGTCTGCAACAGACTTTTCGATGTTGTTAGTCACGAAAGCAAGATGGCGCAAACCACAGGCTTCGGGCCAACTTGCCCTTTTCGGAGGATTTTCGAACGAAAAGAGTTCGATCTGTCCCCCGCCTTCACCTATTTGCAAATCCAATTTATAGGAATTTCTCGCTTCGCGAAACGTCTCGGCAATGATCTTGCATCCCAATTTGCTTACATAAAAGTCTTTTGACTTTTCGTAATCGGAACAGATGATTGCTGCATGATGAATGCTTTTCAAATTACTCATTCCCCAACAGGATATTTGTGACGCACGTTCCAGCCGGAACCATCGGATACACCATTCCTTTAGTTTCCACCTGCACATCCAGCAAGTAAGCTCCGTCGTAGTTTAGCATTTCGGCAATGGCATCGTCCAATTCTTCGCGGGTTTCCACCTTTCTTGCCGGAATGTCGTAGGCATTGGATATTTTCACAAAATCAGGATTGGTCATCACCGTTTCGGAATACCTTTCTTCAAAGAATAGTTCTTGCCACTGGCGAACCATCCCCAAGAAGTGGTTGTTGAGAAGGATGATCTTTACATTCACGCCGTATTGCATAATCACCCCAAGCTCTTGGATGGTCATTTGGATGCCGCCGTCTCCCACGAATAGGCAAACTGTGCGTTCTGGAGTGCCGTATTTGGCTCCGATGGCAGCAGGCAGGCCGAATCCCATCGTGCCCAATCCTCCCGACGTTACTACGCTGCGGGATTGTGAATATTTAAAATAACGGACTCCCATCATCTGGTGCTGGCCAACATCGGTCACTAAGACTGCTTTGTTATCAGTGGCTTCCGATACTTTTCGAATCACCTCGCCCATTTTCAACTGCCCAGTAGTTGGATAAAGTTCGTATTTGATCACAGCGTCGTATTCCCGTTGGTCGCAAGCCCTGAATTCTTGGAGCCAATCTTTGTGGTTGTTTTCCTCGATTTTTTCAGTAATGGCAGCCAGTGTTTGTTTCGCGTCGCCCAGCACTTTTACGTGGGCATACACGTTTTTGTCTATCTCGGCAGGATCGATATCGAAGTGGATCACTTTAGCCTGTTTGGCGTAGGTTTTCAGGTCGCCGGTTACCCGGTCGTCGAAACGCATTCCAATGGCAATCAGCACATCGCATTCGTTGGTTTTCTGATTAGGACCTATGTTGCCGTGCATTCCCAACATTCCCACGTGCAAAGGGTGGTCTGTGGGCATTGCCGAAAGCCCCAAAACGGTAGATGCGGCTGGGATCCCAGCTTTTTCTAAGAAAGTGAGCAATTCTTTTTCAGCTCCTCCCAGAATCACTCCCTGGCCTACCAGCGCATAAGGCTTCTTGGCCTGGTTGATTAGTTTGGCAGCTTCTTCAATTGCCGGAATATTCACTTCGGGAATAGGTTGGTAGCTTCTGATGAATGATGCCTTTTTGTACTCGTAATTTGAGACTTTTCCGAATTGTGCATCTTTCGTTATATCTAACAACACAGGTCCCGGACGGCCAGATGCGGCAATGTAGAATGCCCTCGCCACAGCCCAGGCAATGTCTTCGGGACGTCTGATTTGATAGGCCCATTTGGTCACCGGTTGGGATATGCCTACCACGTCGGCTTCCTGAAACGCATCGCTTCCCAAAAGTGAGGATGCTACTTGGCCCGAAATCACGATCATGGGCGTGCTGTCGATCATCGCATCAGCGATTCCCGTAATCGTATTGGTTGCGCCAGGGCCCGAAGTCACCAGAGCCACACCCACCTTGCCGGATGTTCTTGCATATCCTTCGGCTGCATGGGTTGCTCCTTGTTCATGGCGCACGAGAATGTGGTTTATTTTATTTCGATAGTCGTATAAACAGTCAAAAACGGGCATGATGGCACCACCTGGATACCCGAAAATAGTGTCAACTCCTTCATTTAATAATGAAAGAATCAAGGCTTCACTTCCTGTAATCTCTTTTGACATATAGGTGTTGGTTTTACAATTTTTATAAATAACTCAGCTAATACACTTTTAGCTCTTTCTTAAATATGGTATGTTTTTCATTATTAGTCAATCAATCTGACGCCACCCAAATCGGCCGAACTCACCATGCTTGCATAAGCTTTCAGGGCTTTTGAAACGTTTCGTTCACGATTAGGTTTGAAAGCAAGGCTTCCCTTGGCGAGTTCTTCTTGGCGGCGCTTTTCCAATTCCTCATGGCTTATCTTGAGTTGGATAGAACGATTTGGAATGTCAATGTCAATGATGTCGCCGTCTTTTATCAATCCAATAGCTCCTCCTGAAGCGGCTTCCGGCGAAACGTGTCCGATAGATAATCCCGAAGTTCCTCCCGAAAAACGTCCGTCGGTGATGAGGGCGCATTCTTTTCCCAAATGTTTGGATTTGATATAGGATGTAGGATAAAGCATTTCCTGCATTCCCGGTCCTCCTTTAGGTCCTTCGTAGATAATCACGACTACGTCTCCGGCTTTCACTTCGTCTCTCAAGATTCCTTCACACGCTGCATCTTGCGAATGGAAAACTTTGGCTGTTCCGCTGAATTTGAAGATGCTTTCGTCCACACCGGCAGTTTTCACCACGCAACCGTCCAAGGCGATATTCCCTTTGAGGATGGCCAATCCTCCATCTTTGGTGTAGGCATGTTCCATATCGCGGATGCACCCGCTGACTCGGTCTTTGTCCAATGTGTCGAACTTTTCATTCTGCGAACCCATCACCAAATTGAAGCGGTTGGCAGGAGCGGAACTGTAGATCCGTTCGGCTTCGGCATCCAAAGCGTTTCCTGTGATGGAGTATTTCTCAATGGCTTGCTGCAATGTCAAGCCATCCGCACGATGTACACTTGTGTCGATCAGTCCCCCTTTTGCCAATTCTCCAAGAATTCCCATGATTCCGCCCGCGCGGTTTACGTCTTGAATGTGGTATTTTTCGCTGTTTGGCGCAACTTTGCAGAGGCAAGGGGTTTTGCGGGAAAGCTCATCAATGTCTGCCATCTTGAAATCTACTTCTGCTTCGTGAGCGATAGCCAGCAGGTGAAGAATCGTATTTGTGGACCCTCCCATGGCTATATCCAATCTCATTGCATTGAGAAAAGCTGTTTTGGAAGCAATCGAACGGGGTAGGACGGTGTCGTCTCCATCCCGGTAGTATTTGTATGCGTTTTCAACTATGATTTTTGCGGCATCGTTGAACAGTTGCAGGCGGTTGGCGTGGGTTGCGACAATCGTTCCGTTTCCGGGCAATCCCAAACCAATGGCTTCGTTCAAGCAATTCATCGAATTGGCTGTAAACATACCTGAGCAAGAACCACATGTTGGGCAAGCTGCTCTTTCAATGGCATTTACGTCTTTGTCCGAAATGGTGGAATCGGCAGATTTTATCATGGCATCCACCAAGTCGAGCTGCTTGTCACCAAGCTTCCCGGCTTCCATAGGCCCTCCCGAAACAAAAATGGCTGGAATATTTAGACGCATAGCTGCAATGAGCATTCCAGGAGTGATTTTATCACAATTGCTGATGCAAATCATCGCATCGGCTTTATGCGCGTTCACCATGTATTCGATGCTGTCGGCAATCAAATCGCGGGAGGGCAGGGAATAAAGCATTCCATCGTGTCCCATGGCTATTCCATCGTCTATCGCGATGGTATTGAATTCGGCCGCGAAGCAACCGAGTTTTTCGATTTCCTTTTTTACCATTTGTCCCACTTCGTGCAAATGCACATGTCCGGGGACAAACTGCGTAAATGAATTGACTATCGCAATCAATGGTTTTCCCATTTGATCTTCTTTCATGCCGTTGGCTTTCCACAGGGCTCTGGCTCCGGCCATTCTGCGACCTTTTGTAGTGGTCAAACTTCTCAATTCCATTTCTATTGTTTTGTTTTTTTAGACATAAAAAAAGCCTTTCTCTGCGTGAGAAAGGCTTACATATATTGTACATGGCTATCAGACATACCTTCCTCACTCGCACTGACAAATGACGAGGACGACGAGGTTATATGCTGAGTTAATAGCCATAGGTTTTGTTTTATATATGTCGCAAAGGTATAAATCTTTTTTTATAAACAAAAGGATTCGTCCATTTTTTGAAGGCAAAATGTAATTTTCGTCTAAGTTGGCTGCAAAGGCGACTTTTTCGTTGTCAATATTCGTTGAGATGAAAAATGAGGAATCTTCAATTCTATTAGGGAGTAGTTTTTATTACCTTTGCAGTAATAATTTCGAAAATAATCACACAATATATAAAAATAAGAAAGAAACATCATGAATAACTGGTTTGAATGCAAAGTCAGCTATGACAAACAACTCGAAAACGGATTAATCAAAAAGACAACAGAGCCTTATTTGGTGGATGCACTCTCATTTACGGAGGCAGAAGCCCGCATTATAGAAGAAATCAAGCCATATATTAGCGGCGAATTTTCTATCACGGATATAAAAAGGGCGAAATTGTCGGAAATTTTTTTCAACGAAAATGGGGATCGTTTCTACAAAGTGAAAGTTCAATATATTACGTTAGACGAAAAAAGTGGAGCTGAGAAGAAAACGGCTGTAAATATGTTGGCTCAGGCGTCCGATTTCCAGGAAGCCCTGCAAGTGGTTTTAAAAGGAATGGAGGGCACAATGGCCGATTACAGCATTGCCTCAATTGTTGAAACCAACTTGATGGATATTTTCCCGTACAATAGCGAAAAGCCGGTAAAGGCTGTTAAGCCAGAATAAGAATCACCAAAATGAATAATATTTCTTCAAATCTTCTTCAAATCAAAAGTCGTTTGCCTGAATCAGTGCAATTGGTAGCAGTATCAAAGTTTCATCCTGCCGAAGCGATTCAGGAGGCTTACGATGCTGGCCAACGGATTTTTGGCGAAAGCCGTCAGCAAGAAATAGAAGCTAAGCATACGCAGCTGCCCAGAGATATTGAATGGCACTTTATCGGGCATCTCCAGACGAATAAGGTGAAATCTATTCTACCCTATATCCATACCATCGAGAGTGTTGACAGTCTTAAGCTTTTGCGTGAGATTGAAAAGCAGGCTGGGTTGCTATCCGTAAAAGTGGACTGCTTTCTTGAAGTACATATTGCCCGGGAGCCGGAGAAATATGGGTTCAGCATGGACGAATGCCGGGAATTTGTAGCAACCAAAGAGTGGGAGGGCTATCAGGGAGTAACAATTGCAGGTGTTATGGGTATGGCAACCTACACCGATGATAAAGAGCAGATTCATCAAGAGTTTAGGTCTCTAAGAAACTTTTTCCAGGAGCTAAAAGCCTCATTTTTTGTCGGTGAGAATTCTTTTAGGCATGTTTCGATGGGGATGTCCAGCGACTATGGAATTGCCATTGAAGAGGGAAGCACCTTCGTTAGAATAGGCACATCTATTTTTGGGGAAAGAGAATATTAGAAAATAATTTGCAATATCGAAGTTATAATTCTAAATTAGAGGCCTGAAAGAAAACCTTGATTCCTAACAACTTTGGCGACCGGCATTTGTTGTGGTTATCGAAAGTTGTTTTGATATAAAAATTATTTATAGACATTTAAAGAAAATCATATAGCACCTGATCCTCAATATTTACTTTCATGAACATTCAACAATTAGAATACATTATTGCGGTTGACAATTTCCGCCATTTTGCGAAAGCAGCTGAAGCATCATTTGTGACTCAACCTACCTTGAGCATGATGATCCAGAAGTTAGAAGAAGAATTGGGCGTCAAAATTTTTGACCGAAGCCAACTCCCTGTACAGCCAACTCCTATTGGGGCGCAAGTCATTAATCAAGCCCGTGTAATTGTTTCCCAAGTGAAGCAAGTGAAAGACATTGTTCAAGAAGAGAAGGGTATCGTAAAAGGAAGTCTCCGAATCGGCATCATTCCGACAATATCTCCTTATTTGTTGCCCAATCTTATTCAAAAACATACTGAGCATGGATTCGATATCGAACTTGTCATAGAAGAAGCCACGACTGACCAGATCATGGAGAAGCTTGCCTCAGGCACGCTTGATGTTGGAATCCTTGCCACACCTCTAAATAATGACCGGTTGAAAGAGCATCCAGTGTATTACGAGAAATTTTTCGCTTATGTTTCGCCCGAAGAGACATCCCTGTATGCCAAAAAAGAGTTGGATGAAGATGACTTGAATATCAATCGTTTGTGGCTTCTCACCGAAGTGCATTGTTTTCGTAGTCAGATTTTGCGTTTGTGCAATATGCGAAAAAAACGAAACATTCACACTTTGCTCTCTTACGAAGCAGGAAGTATTGCTACATTAGTTCGCATTGTTGACCAAAACAGCGGTTTGACGATAATTCCCGAAATGGCGATTGACCACCTAACAGAGGAACAAAAGAAGAATGTGCGCCCGATGAAAAAGATAACCCCTGTCAGGGAAATCAGCCTGGTTACCCGGAAGGAATTTCTTCGTGAGAAAATGCTGAATTTGCTAATCAAGGAGGTTAAAGATGCAGTTCCGTCATCCTTCCTTTCACAGGATTTAAAGAAGTTTGTTGTAGCTATCTGATTTTATCACAAATATGGAATAAAAGACTGTCTGTGTGCAGTCTTTTATTATTTACTCCGGATTACTTGTATTGATTAAAAGCTTGTCAGTTTTCTTGAGATTGTAAATCCAGGCATCTTTGTACAGTGGATGTTGTTCTACAAATTTGGACAAATAGCCATTTGCTTGAGCTACATTCCCGAATTTCGCGACGTAGATCCTTTTGGCCTTCGAGCTACCGATGATCCCGGAATCATCGAAACCTTTGCCCTGAAAGATTTTTAATTCTTTATTTGCGACCGCCGTTGTTTGGAATGTTCCAACGATTAGGAAATATTTCGATTCTTCGGAAATGCCTACTTGGGGCCCATCCTGTTTCGCAAGCCCTTGATTTTTTCCTTGTGGTAATTTTATTGACACAGTGTCTTTTGAAGAATCAGTGCTTTTGCTAATCTCATGGTCGGAGCTTATGATTCTTCCGGGGAGAAAACCCGCGAGCTGATTATTGTTTTCCCTTTTCTCGGAAATTGGGATTGAAATAGCAAATAGCAAAAGAGCCGCTGCCGCACTCGCCGCTGCAAACCCAATCGTTTTCCTTAATGTCAACCTCTTGTCGGAGTTTCCCTCTTTTGCATTTTCTACTCTTAAGTCAGCAAGACTACGAATTGACAAGTTGTCAAGACCAAACAGTTGTGGTTTTACGAAATGTGTTTCAGGAGAATTATTGAAGCAGATTATGTTCTCCTCATTCAGGTACAATTTTCCCCAGTTTCCAAGAGAGATCCATTTTGAGACAAACAACTCTTTCTTTAAATCCATGACATCTTCTTTTATCACTTGTTCCGCATTTACAGAAGATATGGATAGGGCTTTCATATACAATTCCAGCAATAGGCCATCGTTATGAGCGAGGGCTTGATTGAATCCGATCCAATGATATGGGGCGTTCAACGTTTGCTTAGCATCGTCAGTATAAGCCTGTTCTTTGTTTACCACGAATCCGCCTAATCCGGGTACAATAATAAAATCGTTTTCAAAAAGCAAAAAACTTATATGTTCTACCAATCTGTTCATATTGCAAACGTACAGATATTTGTCTAAATATTAAAATTAGCATCCTGCTTTTTATTGTCAAGTTTTCAATTTATTGTTAGTAAGGTTTGTAATAGTTGTAATATAAATAGATTAACTAACAGGTGTTGATTCTTTCTACATTACAGTTTTTTGCACAGCTGTTTTTTTTAAATAGTAATATTAATGACTATTACTGTTCGTTTAACCTTTCTAGCTGCATATTTCAGTTATTGTAAAAAAATAAATTCAATATAATTAATCTGAAAATGAAAAATGTCGCAAATAATTAGCTTTTTTTCGAGAAGGTTTGTACCTTTGTGAGAAAATTAAGTCTCCTACTTCTATTTTATGCTTTGTGGGGATTTTATTTTTTCTTTAAAATAAGAATGTGAACTAATTATCTATACTGATGTTATAAATTTCATATTTTATGACACCAGTGTTATTTTAGAATTATTTTGGTTTTCATTGATGAAATTACCTTTTGCTTATAATTTTTTGATTAATACAATAACTACAATTTTAAACAAGTAAATTTGATTTATTATGAAACGGTTAAGTTTATTCTTTATTTTAGCTTTGGCAGCTGTAAGTATTTTTGCTCAGGAAAGTACTCAAGCTGGTCGCAAAGTAACTTTTATTCGCAATGGATTTTGGGATAATTGGTTTGTGGGTGCTGGAGTTGGAGCCAACTATTATGTGAAAGGTGCTGGTTCAGAAGCCGATTTTTTCAGCAAATTGACTGTTGCCCCTACAGTTCAGGTGGGCAAGTGGTATAATCCTTACTTTGGTGCTCGCTTGAAAATCCAAGGTGGATCACTACACTCTTATTTTAATTCCAACAATACATTCCTTCATGGCAAATATGCTTCCGGAGAAGCTGATTTGTTGTGGAACGTGTCAAATTATTTTGGAAAATACAATGAAAACCGCTTTTACAGCTTTATTCCATACGTGGGTATTGGGGCAGGATACGGCTGGGATTACAAAGCTCATGGAAAAGATGTAGGTTCAAAACAACGCAATTTTACGATCAACGGTGGTATCATCAATAAATTCAGGCTTACAGATCGTTTGGGCTTGGATATTGATTTGTCTGCTGCTTTATTGAAAGAGCAAACCGACCTTGACTATGTTATTGCGGGTGCTTCTTATGGCAAAGGCGAAAAAACTTATGACGGACTTGTAGCAGCTTCTGCCAGCTTGGTGTTTAAATTAGGTAAGTTTGGCTTCAAAGAAGCCGTACTTCAGGATCAATCACTTATCGACGATTTGAACGGTCAAATCAATCGTCTGCGTTCAGAAAACGCAGAGTTGAGCAAGCGTCCAGTAAGCTGTCCAGAATGCCCAGAGGTTAAGCCGCAGCCGCAACAAGTGGTTCGCAATGTTTATGTTCCTAACGTTGTGTTCTTCCGTATTAACAGTGCAACTATTGACAAAAATCAAGAGATTAGCATCTATAATACGGCTGAGTATTTGAAGAACAATCCTGAAGCTAAAGTTAAGGTTGTTGCTTATGCTGATAAGAAAACAGGCACGGCAGCTTACAATGATAAGCTTTCTGAAAAACGTGCTAAGAATGTTGCTAAAGCTTTGACTGGCAAATACAACATTGACAGTAGTAGAGTTGCTGTTGAATGGAAAGGTTCTTCAGAACAACCTTACAGCACGAATAATGCGTGGAATCGCGTTGCTATTTTTATTGCTGACTAATTATTTTCTCTTTATACTGAAAGGAGTCGCCTTGTGCGGCTCTTTTTTTGTTTATACACTGCTTTTGTCCTAAGTATCTATTCCCTTAATAATTTATTTATCTGGTTTGTTGGATACTTGTAAAAGTGTATCTTTGTCAAAATTTTAGGAAATTATCCGGTTAGATTATGTCAAAAGAATTATTGCCAGGGCTACCTTATTTGGTGGCTGATATAAAATTGGCCGACTTTGGTCGGAAAGAAATTGAAATAGCTGAACACGAAATGCCAGGTTTGATGGCCTTGCGGAATAAATATGGTTCAGAGAAACCCTTGAAGGGGGCGCGTATCATGGGATCGTTGCACATGACTATTCAGACAGCGGTTTTGATTGAAACATTGAAAGAATTAGGAGCTGACATCCGATGGGCAAGTTGCAATATTTTCTCCACGCAAGATCATGCCGCAGCCGCTATCGCTGCAAGCGGCATTCCTGTTTTTGCATGGAAAGGTGAGTCTTTGGAAGAATATTGGTGGTGTACAGAGCAATCATTGCGTTTTCCTGGCGGAAAAGGACCGAATCTTATTGTTGACGATGGGGGTGATGCAACGCTGTTGATCCACTGGGGGTATAAGGGCGAGCAAGATCCTGAATTTCTTAATCGCACAGCATCCAGCCATGAAGAGCAGGTGATATTGGGGACTCTGACCCGTATTTTGAGAGAAGATAATTTGCGTTGGCACAACACTGTTTCGGAATGGAAGGGTGTGTCTGAGGAAACGACAACTGGGGTTCATCGCTTGTACCAAATGCAGGAGAGAGGTGAACTTTTGATTCCAGCTATCAACGTGAACGATTCGGTGACGAAATCGAAATTTGATAACCTGTATGGCTGCCGCGAATCTTTGGCGGATGGTATTAAGCGTGCCACCGATGTGATGATTGCTGGCAAAGTGGTGGTTGTGGCTGGTTATGGGGATGTGGGTAAAGGTTGTGCGCATTCCATGCGTACGTATGGTGCACGGGTGTTGGTGACTGAGATAGATCCAATTTGTGCCTTGCAAGCGGCTATGGAGGGCTTTCAAGTGACTACGATGGAGGAAGCTGTGAAAGAAGGGAATATATATGTCACAACAACCGGAAATCGCGATATAATTACGATAGATCATTTGAAGTCAATGAAAGATCAAGCTATTGTTTGCAATATTGGACACTTCGACAACGAGATTCAAGTTGATAAGCTCGTCAACTTCCCGGGAGTTAAACACACAAATATCAAACCGCAGGTTGATAAGTACACTTTCCCTACGGGTAATTCCATTTTCCTTTTGGCAGAAGGTCGTTTGGTGAATTTGGGTTGTGCAACAGGCCACCCGTCGTTTGTTATGAGCAATTCTTTTACCAACCAGACTTTGGCGCAAATCGAATTGTGGAAAAATGATTATGCGGTGGATGTTTATCGTTTGCCAAAGCAATTGGACGAGGAGGTTGCCCGTTTGCATTTGGAACAAATCGGTGTAAAACTAACAATCCTGACCAAATCGCAAGCGGAATATATTGGAGCGCCTGTCGATGGCCCTTACAAACAGGAACATTATCGTTATTGACAACTTCTTTGTTATCAGTAGTTACGCATAAATGTGTGATTTTTCATAAAAAAAGTATCTTGTAAATTTGGAATATATATATAAACCGAGTATCTTTGCACTCGATTTAAAAATCAAGTAAGGAGATTCCGTAGCTCAGCTGGTAGAGCACAACACTTTTAATGTTGGGGTCCTGGGTTCGAGCCCCAGCGGGATCACTAAAAAAGAGAAGGCCACTTGTATAGTTGGCCTTCTCTTTTTTAGCTCCGCACCAATACCGCATGACCCCTGCTTCTCGATCCGCTGCCGTGCTTTGTCTTTGGCTTTAGGGATCGCCCAACTGCGAACGGTGTTTGCGGTCGTGTAGCAACGTATTTGGCAAATTGATTGTTTATCTCCTGCTCGATTCAAAATCAAAAAAAACAAAGCCACAAAATAAACGAGTTTTCATTATAAAAAATGACTTAAAGGGCAATAAATCATTTTATTTTCCTATCTTTGTGCTTTGAACAAGTGAGTTTGTATTGTATCTTTCTTCTCAATGTTGTGATCCGTCCATATGTGGCGGGCTTCCCATCGTAAAAATTGACATCAAAATCAATCTTATTGTTTGTATCTTTTATTTAACAAGTCGCGAAAATGTGTAATGCAAATTGTCGTGACACATTGTAGCAAATAGAATGGAATCATTTTTTATCGGCAATCTGGAAGTTAGGCTTCCTGTCATCCAAGGTGGAATGGGCGTAGGGGTATCCTTATCGGGATTAGCTTCAGCTGTAGCCAACGAAGGGGGCATCGGAGTCATATCATGTGCCGGACTTGGACTGATCTACCATAAATCCCCCGGAGATTATGTAGCCAAGTGTATTTCCGGATTAAAGGAAGAAATCCAAAAAGCCAAAGAAAAGAGCAAGGGCGTGATTGGGGTTAACATCATGGTTGCCCTCACCAATTATGCAGATATGGTAAGAACCTCGATAGCAGAAAAAGTGGATATTATCTTTTCTGGCGCAGGGCTTCCTTTCGATCTACCTTCTTATCTGACTAGCGAAAGTAAAACCAAATTAGTTCCGATCGTATCATCTTCACGGGCTGCCAAAATTATTTGCGACAAGTGGAAAAACAACTATGGCTACCTGCCTGATGCTATTGTCGTGGAAGGGCCAAAGGCTGGAGGCCACTTGGGGTTCAAGTTGAATCAGATTGAGGATGAGCAGTATTCTTTGGAACGGCTTATTCCAGATGTGATTAGTGTCGCTAATTCATACAAAGATGAAAAAAACATACCCGTGATTGCCGCAGGCGGCATTTCATCGGGAAAAGACATACTCCGCTTTTTGGAAATGGGGGCAGCAGGTGTTCAACTTGGCACTATATTTGTCCCTACTACAGAATGTGATGCGTCCGAAACTTACAAAAATGTTTTTGTAAACGCAAGACAAGAGGATATACGGATTATACAAAGTCCTGTGGGTATGCCGGGCAGAGCTCTCGACGGAGAATTCATTCAAAGCGTGGAGAAGGGAGAGGAAATGCCCAAAAATTGTCCTTTCCATTGTATCAAAACATGTGACTATACCAAGAGTCCTTATTGTATTGTTCAAGCGCTATATCAGGCTGCGAGAGGCAATATGAAAAAAGGCTATGCTTTCACGGGGATGAACGTTCATTTATGCCAAAAAATTTTGAGTGTGAAAGAAGTTATATCCAATTTAAAGGCTGAATTCTTGACCGCAAAGCTCGAAAGGTAATTTACATGCAAAAGTTAGTCGCATATCCTCTTTCCGCAATTTATTATCTGTTATTTGGCAGTGCCTTGGTCGTCTTTCATGTAATCCAGTGGCTGTGCTTTAATTTGTTCGGCTACAGGGCTCACAAAAAGAGTGTGGACGCATTGAACTTCTTCTTGGTGGCAAGCACTTCCCTTTTAGGCACAAGGTACAAGGTGAGGAATCTCGAAAAGCTGCCCACGGGCGTTCCGTTAATTATTGCCGCCAATCACCAGAGCCTTTACGACATCACGTCCATCGGTTGGTTTATGCGGAAAGTGCACCCAAAGTTCGTCAGCAAGATTGAACTGGGCAAAGGAATCCCGAGCATTTCGTACAACCTAAATCATGGGGGTTCGGTACTTATTGATAGAAAAGATCCCAAACAATCGTTAACCGCAATAAAGGAGATGGCCCAGTACATTGAGGCAACGAAGCGTGCTGCCGTGATATTTCCGGAAGGTACAAGAAGCAAAACAGGCAAACCAAAGTCATTCGCTGAAAGCGGATTGAAAGTGCTTTGCAAGTATGCGTCATCTGCATTGATGGTTCCTGTAACAATCAATAACTCATGGAAAATGACAAAATGGGGTTCATTCCCTCTAGGGATAGGGAATAAACTTGAATTGATCATTCATGATCCTATCCCTGTAAAGGATACGCCTTTCCCACAAATTTTTGAAAAAACGGAAAAGACAATCACTCAGGCTATCAATTGATATAGAACAATTGAGAAGCTTTCTTGGCCACCCTTTTTTGATCCTGATATAAAAGAATAGGCTACCAATTAAAATAAAAAAGAAACTACTGTTGCAATAGTTTGCGGCAGTCTAATATTCAAACATGACATTTAAAGAATTAAATATTATCGAGCCGATATTGAAGGCTCTGAACGAAAAAGGATACACTGCTCCCACTCCGATACAACAGCAAGCCATTCTTCCTGCACTCGGCAATCGGGATATTTTGGGATTGGCGCAAACAGGAACAGGCAAAACCGCAGCTTTCACGATCCCGATCATCCAGAAGTTGCATTTGGACAAGGTAAAAGGAGCAAAACCAGTGATCAAAGCGTTGATCCTGACTCCAACCCGCGAATTGGCTATCCAAATTAATGAATGCCTTAATGATTATACACGCTATGCTGGAGTTCGCCATTGTGTAATTTTTGGAGGAGTGAAACAAGGCAGCCAAGTGAATGAGTTGAAGGCTGGCATAGACATATTGGTGGCGACCCCGGGTCGTTTGCTGGATTTGATGAATCAAGGAATTGTGAGCTTGAGTGGCGTACAATATTTTGTATTGGATGAGGCCGACCGGATGTTGGATATGGGTTTTATCCATGACATCAAGCGTTTGCTGCCGAAGCTTCCCAAAGAGAAGCAAACCATGTTTTTTTCGGCTACCATGCCAACGGCAATCGCCGCACTCTCGCGGTCCATTCTGCGTAACCCTGTGAGGGTGGAAGTTGCCCCTGTGTCATCGGTGGTGGATGCGATAGATCAATATATTTACTTTGTAGAAAAGCAAGAAAAGAAAGATTTATTGATAAACCTCCTTAAAAAGGACAAGAACAAATCAGCATTGATATTTTCCCGGACAAAACATGGTGCAGACAAAATAGCCCGGATTCTTTGTAGTGCTGGCATAGGAAGTGCTGCGATACATGGCAACAAATCCCAAAATGCAAGACAGCGGGCTTTGTCGGATTTTAAATCTCACGACATCCAAGCGTTGATTGCAACCGATATAGCTGCCAGGGGAATTGACATTAATCATCTTGAACTAGTTATTAATTATGACCTTCCGGATGTTGCTGAAACTTATGTGCATCGCATTGGACGAACAGGTAGAGCCGGGAATTCCGGAATCGCATTGTCGTTTTGCGCAGAGGATGAACGGGTGATGCTTAACGATATTCAAAAATTGACGGGAAAGAGGCTTACCGTGTCGAGTTAATAATAAACATTCACTAATAAAACGAATATGGCAGTAAAACAAAATTCTTCTATAAATAAGAAAGAGGGCGAAATTACTCGTTCCGACAAAACTTCTGCGACTCACCAGGCTGAATCCGTTTTGAAAATAGCAAAAGAAAAGGCTGGAGATGTTATCCATATCGCTATTAGTGACAGAACAACAATTGAGCTTCCTGCCCACTTGTCTCAGGATGAGATAGACGCTCGAGTCGAGAAATATATCCGGCTACATAAGCCGATGGTATAACCCTTCTCAAGTTGTAACCCCTGTGTGGGGGAATTGTAGATAAGTAATCATTAGTATAAAAACAAAGATATTCCAGTAATAAGCATGGCGAGATCAAACTCATTTAATAAAAGAGAAGTAGAAAAGAAAAAGCAAGAGAAACGAGTAGAAAAGCAAAAACGCAAAGATGAGCGCAAAGCAACTGGGGGGAGCGGGTCTTTCGAAGACATGATAGCTTATGTGGATGAGAATGGTGTTATAACGAGCACACCTCCCGATTTGGCCAAAAAGCAAAAAGTTGATATGGAGGACATAGCTATTTCAACTCCAAAGAAAGAAGATGTGGAAGAGCCGGTGTTGACCGGGCGCGTGGAGTATTTCAACGCAAGCAAAGGGTACGGTTTTATCAAGCGTATAGGGACGGTGGACAAGTATTTTTTCCACATCACTAGCGCTCCCGCTACCATAATAGAAGGAAATATGGTGACATTCGAATTGGAACGTGGTCAGAAAGGCATTAACGCCGTTAGGATTGCTCTCTTTAAGAATGACCAAAACAATCAATAATAATTAATTTTTAAGAAAACGAATGAACATTTATGTATCGAATTTAAACTTTAGCACATCAAGCGAAAGTTTGCAAGAATTATTTTCAGGATTTGGCGAAGTAACGTCTGCTAAAATTATCACAGACCGTGAAACAGGAAGATCACGTGGTTTCGGCTTTGTCGAAATGACAGATGACACTGAAGGTCAAAACGCCATCACTGAATTAAACGAAACAGATTTTGAAGGAAAAACAATCGGAGTAAACATTGCCCGTCCTAAAACTGAAAGAAGTAGCGGTGGCTACAACAGCAGTCGTGGTGGAAACGGTGGCGGTGGTTACAATAGAAATCGTTACTAATCAAATCGAATATCTTTAATTAGCGGGTAAGTGTATAGTCACTTACCCGTTTTTTTATGCAGGATTCGGAGAAAGCGCTGTAAGGGTTCTTTTAGCTTTTGAAATGACAAAAGCCACCTTTTTGGATGGCTTTGCTCTTCCTCTTGGACTTGAACCAAGGACCCTCTGATTAACAGTCAGATGCTCTAACCAACTGAGCTAAGGAAGAATTTGCTTTTGAGAGACTGGGCCTTTTGCTCTTCCTCTTGGACTTGAACCAAGGACCCTCTGATTAACAGTCAGATGCTCTAACCAACTGAGCTAAGGAAGAATTTTGTTCCCGTCAAAAGCGATGCAAAAATAGTTCTTATTTCCGAATTATGCAATATCTTTGTGAAAAAAATATTACGAATGAAGATACTAGGAATGGGCAACGCTTTGGTGGATGTTTTGGCATTAATTGATAATGATGCTTTGCTTGAGCAACTTAATTTACCAAAGGGAAGCATGCAGTTGATTGATGAGGGAAAACTTAATGAAATAAATAAGTCCATAGCCGGATTGGATAAATTCTTGGCTTCGGGAGGCTCGGCTTCCAATACCATTATTGGGATTGCGCGCCTGGGCGTTGAAGCGGGATTTCTTGGGAAAATTGGCCGTGACGAATACGGAAAATATTTTAAGGAGGATTTGATCCGGAATGGAGTGACTCCGCACTTGGCGGAAGTTGACTTGACTTCGGGGATTGCCACCACATTTATTTCGAAAGACGGCGAACGCACCTTCGGGACATACCTTGGCGCTGCAGCATTGGTTGCGCCGGAAGATTTGTCGAAAGAGTATTTCCAGGGGTACAGCTATTTCTACATAGAGGGCTACTTGGTGCAAAACCTCGAGCTGATTCGCCGGGCTATTGTGTTGGCAAAAGAGGCTGGTTCAAAAATCATCCTTGACTTGGCGAGCTACAATGTAGTGGAAGGCAACTTGGCGTTTTTGCAGGAAATTATCCCAAGTTACGTAGATATTTTATTTGCTAACGAGGAAGAGGCTTTGGCCTTCACCAATCAAAAAGCAGAAGATGCGGTGGCAACCTTGTCTTCGCAGGTGGAAATAGCCATCGTAAAAGCAGGGGCCAATGGCTCGTGGATACAGCAAGGTGAAAATAAATTGCATGTGCCTGCCCTAAAAGTGAATTGCGTGGACACAACGGGAGCTGGCGACCTCTATGCCGCTGGATTTCTATATGGATTGATTGCCGGAAAGGATTTGTATGCCTCCGGCGAATATGGGACATTGCTTGCAGGACATGTGATCCAAGGTGTGGGTGCTAAAATAAAGGAAGAGGCCTGGGAGCATATTCAGGATAGATTGGGTAATGGTAAAAATTGAAGTATTCTGAAATAAAAAAGCATCCGTTTGGGGGGGATTGCGTGTAAATCTCGAATAGAAATTAGCAAAGTCAGCCGGCAGCTTAAAAGCATGCAAACTTGCATGAAGAATGAGCCTTCAATCTGTCTGGATACGTTCTCCAAAATGTTCAGAGCAGATGGCTATCTTTGGGCTGGTTGGGGGTGACGGCTCAAGGCTGTTTTTTACTTTTACATTAAACTTCACCACTTTAAATAATTGAAAAACATGTTATTATAAGTGTTGTCGTTGCATGCAACAAATGCTGCGGCAAGGAATAAAGCACTTAATAAAAAACGAGATCTTTTCATTTTTCCTTTTGTTCTATAAATTAGTTAAATATTCCACTATTTTTTGAGATCTCTCGGTTAAAATAGACTCTTAATAGACGGTATCGCTTACAGAAGGTTGCACTATTACACCCTTTTTTCATGAGTTTCCGTAACGGATGATTTGTTTTTACTCCTAATTTGCTTGAATAATAACCTTTTTACGGGCAAAATCTGTATATTTGGAAAATCGTTATTTGACCAAACTTTATATTTATGGAGCTACTTCTACATTACATCTGGAAATACAAACTCTATCAGCATGAGTTGACAACAACCGAAGGCTTGCCTATTGAGGTGATCGATGTTGGCACATCCAATACGGATGCCGGACCTGATTTTTTCAATGCAAAAGTGAAAATAGGAGAGGAGGTTTGGGCTGGAAACATTGAAATTCATACCCAGCCCGAAGATTGGATCAAGCACAAACACCACTTGGACAAGAGTTACAACTCGGTTATACTTCATGTGGTGGGGAAGGCGGGTGCAGGGGTTGTCAATCAGGCAGGGCAGTTGCTGCCGCAATGTGAACTGCATGTGCCGCCCAAGCTGAGGAACAATTACGAGTATCTTCTTTCTTCGGATATTGCCGTGCCATGCAGTAATTTTATTGGCACGGTTCCGTCCATTCACATCCTCACGATGATGGAGTCGTTGCTCGTGGAGCGGCTCGAACGGAAGTCGAGGGACGTTTTCCGGTTGCTCGACCGTTTCGAAAATTCGTGGAATGATGTGTTTTATACGATACTTTCTCGTAACTTTGGTTTTGGTTTAAATGCGGAGCCATTCGAGCGGCTGGCATTGGCGATGCCCCTGTCCATCTTGCTGAAGCACAGTGATCAGCTTCTCCAAATGGAAGCTTTGCTGTTCGGACAAGCGGGTATGTTGGACGATTCGGATGCGGACGATGAATACGTTTTGAGCTTGAAAAGGGAGTATCAATTCCTGCGGGCAAAGTACAATTTAAAACCGCTCGACTCGTTTTTATTCAAGAAGCTGCGTGTGCGGCCAACGGGTTCTCCTTTTTTGAGAATCGCCCAATTGGCAAAATTGTGCCAGATGATCCCCGGCTTGTTTTCCATGATTTTGGAAACGGAGGATGTGGGAAAGATCCGTCTTTTTTTTCATGTGAATGCCTCCGAATATTGGCAAACGCACTATTCTTTCAAAGACAAGTCGCCTCAGAAAAGCAAATACCTAGGTGATGCTTCTTTGGATGTGATATTGATAAATACGGTAGCGCCTATTTTGTTCGCTTACGGATTGAAAACCGGTTCGGACAGTCACCTGAACAAAGCAACCGCTTTTCTGGAAACATTGCGTCCCGAAGCCAATTCGATTGTAAGTCAATTTGTGCGGGCTGGGCTCAATGTTGGCTCTGCCTATGACACACAGGCCTTTATACAGCTCAAAAGGGAATATTGTGAAAAACGGAAATGCCTGTTTTGCAGGGTTGGACACAGGCTGTTGAAGGAATTGTAAAAAGAATGTAAGAACAAGTGAGATAATTTTTTGTTTGTTATGAAGTACATAGATTTATTCAATCATCTGAAAAACATCGAGAATTACACCGATGAACACATCAATATTGATGAAAATCTCGAAATACGTAATTTCTCATTTGAGTCGAAGTACCGCTTCCTGCTTCCTGGTGGCCCGGGAAACAGTGATGATTATGAGTTTATTCCGAGTGCTTTAGAAGATTACGAGCCGGATGTCATTCAGCAGATGCTCAATAAAAAAGATTCCAAGATCGTTGAAAACATTCGTTTCAGATACCATGTGATTTTACCTCGATCCGAAGCCAAGTCGAAAGGTGTCATTTTTATGTTCCACGGATTCAATGAAAAATATTGGAGCAAATACCTTCCTTGGGCGCATCGGTTGTGCGAAATCACCGGAAAAGCCGTGCTGATGTTCCCGATCGCCTTCCATATGAACCGTGCTCCTGCTGCATGGAGCAATTCGCGGGAAATGTTTTCGGTGAGCGAGCAGCGCAAAAGCCGCCATCCGAATGTGATCGCTTCAAGCCTTTCGAATGTGGCTATCAGCACCCGTTTGCACAACAAGCCGCAACGTTTCATTTGGTCTGGCTTGCAGACGTATTACGATGTGATCGATCTGGTGGAATACATCAAGGCTGGCCATCACCCCTGCATTGATGCGGATGCGAGCATCGATTTTTGTTCCTATTCCATCGGGACGTTTTTAGGCCAAATATTGATAATGACCAACAAGGACGGCTATTTTTCTAATTCCCGTTTCACTACATTCTGTGGCGGAGCTGTATTTAATCGTTTTTCGCCCGTTTCGAAATTCATTCTTGATAGCGAAGCCAATGTTAGCCTCTACTCCTTTGTCGTGGAGCACTTGGAAAGCCACCTGAAGCGAGATGAAATCTTGCGCCATTTCCTCACAGCCCACGATGAAGGTGTCAACTTCCGTTGCATGCTCAATTACAAGACCTTGACCGCTTATCGGGATGAGAAATTTGGTCAGCTTGCCGACAGGATCTATGCCGTTACCCTTGAAAAGGATGAAATTATTCCGCCTTACGAGATTGTAAATACTCTCTTGGGGGTGCAGCGAAACAACAATGTGCGGATTGATGTTTTGGATTTCCCTTATCCCTACAAGCACGAAGACCCATTCCCTGCGCTGACAAAAATTGCAGATGAGGTGGACAGGCAGTTTACGGACGTCTTTGCACGGATAGGCGAGTTTTTGAAGTGATTTTGTCGATACTCTTACTAACCGTGTTTTTGCAACATGGCAAGTGTAGTGGAATCTTAATGATTTCCATTACTTCAGTATTTTAAAAAAAGGCAGTAGGGTCTGAGAAGCCGGAAGAAAACAATCTATTCAAAACTTTTATTGAAAGCTTTGGAATAGATGCTATCGTTTTATGACAGTCCAGGTTCTATTCAGTTTTATCTCTGTCTCACTGTTCCACTTTCCACGTGTTCATCACATCTTGCTCCGAGATAGGAGATCCATCCGCTTTGAGGTATCCTTCAAGTAGTAAACGATATTGTTTTGCCAGTTGTGCGTTGTACATCCACTTGCCGGGGATAAAATACAGTTGCTTTTCTTGGCAGTATCTCTCCAAGTAATTCGTCTTATCGTCTTTTTCCGGCATGTTGTGGCAAAATACCATTTTACAACCATCCAAAAGAGATGATAATCCTGCCGAATTCAAAAAATCAGGTTCAGAGGAAACGGGTGTTGCGTCAACCACAAGATCATAAGGTCCTCCAAAATCAGGATATTGTTCGATGCCCAATTGTCTTCTCTTTTCGGCCACCCGCTTGGGATCTCTTCCCGCCATGGTAGCTTTTATACCGAGTTCTTGCAACACGTGGAAAGCCACTCCCGACACTCCTCCGTTGCCGTATATCACCGCCGTTTTTATTTCCAGCCCGGAGGTTTCGATCCCTTTGATTAAAGCCGATTTTAAACCGACCGCATCGGAATTGTATCCGTAAAGTTTGCCAGACTTATTCACTACCGTGTTCACCGCTCGTGTCTTTGCCGCCAAGGGTTCTACTTCATCCAAAAAAGGGATGATCGTCGATTTGAGACCACCTCTTCCTGTGACCGCCGCGCCTCGGGAAATGGGCGATCTTAATAAGGCGGCATATTCTTCAGCACTTACGGCTGTGGCAATGGTGAAATAGACTAAATTGATTTTCAACTCCTTGAATGCGTTGTTGTGTTTGACAATGGAAGATGCACTGCCTGATGTGGAGAAAATGAACTTGGTTTGAACATTGATGTTCACATTGTATTCGGAATTTTCAGTTGTCATAGTTAGTCTATTTTGTATAAATTGGCCATATATTAGTTTTCCTTCATAAATATACGCCTTTTGATTTACTTGATAGGGCATAATATTCACGAAAATTTCTTTATAACGCATCATTTTATCGAGTCGGACAACAAATACTCACCGGGTGAGGATGCCAATGCTTGCTAAATTTGATAATTTGTTCTCTTTTTTCGAGCAATTTGTATTACTTTTGTACGCCAAATAGATAGGGACTATTTATGGAAAATGTAAAAATCAAAGACAAGGAATTTGCACTGTTTATTCCGGAAGCGAAAATATTGGAACAGATAGGGCGTGTAGCCGAAGAAATAAATAGGGATTTGGCAGATAAAAATCCACTTTTTGTATGTGTTCTCAATGGAGCGTTCATGTTTGCAGCCGATTTGATGAAGCGGGTGGATATCCCTTCGGAAATTTCGTTTGTAAAGTTGTCCTCTTATAAAGGGACCACGTCCACGGGCAAGTTGAAAGAGCTTATCGGCCTACAAGAAGACATCGAAGGGCGCAGCGTGGTAATCGTGGAAGACATTGTGGACACAGGCCACACCATGGTTTCGGTGATTGAGCAGTTGAAACAAAAAAATCCAAGCGATGTTCGTGTGGCGACTTTGTTGTACAAGCCCAATGCGCTTAAAGTGGAATTGAAATTGGAGTATGTGGCAATGGAGATCCCGAACGATTTCATTCTCGGATATGGGCTTGATTACGATGGATATGGTCGCAATTTGTCGGATATTTATAAAATTGTGGATTGAGATTCCTTTTAGCTAGAAACATTGTTTCCTTCTTCAGAAATTATTTACTTATAAAAATAACTAAGCAGGAATCATTACGGAGCGATCAAAAATTGGCATTCGTAATTTGTAATCCTGCTTCGTAATCACATGATCATGCTTAATATTGTAATTTTTGGTGCTCCGGGATCGGGAAAAGGTACTCAAAGTGAAAAATTAATCGAGAAGTACGGTTTAGCACATATTTCCACAGGAGATGTCCTCCGTGCAGAAATCAAAGCCGGAAGTGAACTGGGAAAATTGGCTGAGGGCTACATCAGCAAAGGCCAATTGGTGCCAGACGAAGTAATTATCGATATGTTGGCCGAAGTGTTGGACAGCAAAAAAGATTCAAAGGGAGTTATCTTTGATGGATTTCCCCGTACCATTCCCCAAGGAGAAGCATTGGATGCCATGTTGAAAGAACGCGGGCAGCTGGTGTCGGCGGTGGTAAGCTTGGATGTGGATGAATCCGAATTGGTGGATCGCTTGTTGAAAAGAGGACAACTCTCTGGTCGCTCCGATGACAACGAGGAAACGATCAAATCCCGTTTGGATGTATATAAAAACCAAACATCACCCCTCAAAGAGCATTATAGCAAACAAGGAAAGTTGCATGGTATTCCCGGTGTAGGTCAGATTGATGAAATCTTTGGCCGTATCACCGAAGCTATCGACAAGATAAACTAAATAACCGAATGTGCCAATGTGCCAATTAGCCAATGTGGCAAGTTGACGTCAATTGCATAAGCACCATCCAGTGTATTCATCCGATCAGCTAATTCGACTATCGATTTGGCGCAATTGTATATTAGCACATTATTAAAATTATGGCCGAAACAAATTTTGTAGATTATATCAAGATTTTTTGCCGTTCGGGAAAGGGTGGGCGAGGCTCCACACACTTCCGGCGTGAAAAATATATCCCCAAAGGCGGGCCCGATGGTGGCGACGGCGGCGATGGCGGCCACGTCATCTTGCGTGCCAACCGCAATTATTGGACTTTGCTGCACCTCAAATACCAACGTCACGTCCTTGCCGGTCACGGAGAGGGTGGAACCGGACGATTGAGCAGCGGTAAAAAGGGAGACACTAAAATCATTGATGTACCTTGTGGAACCGTCGCGTATGACGGAGAAACGGGCGAGTACATTTGCGATGTCACCGAAGACGGACAAGAAGTCGTGTTGCTCAAAGGAGGACGTGGCGGAAAAGGAAACAACTTCTTCAAAACATCCACCAACCAGGCACCACGGTTCGCTCAGCCGGGAGAACCTTTTGAAGAGAAATACATTATTTTCGAATTGAAGGTGTTGGCCGATGTTGGATTGGTGGGTTTCCCCAATGCAGGAAAATCGACCTTGCTGTCGGTGGTGTCGGCTGCCAAGCCCAAAATTGCCAATTATCCCTTTACCACCATTGTTCCAAACATCGGAATCGTTCCCTACCGCGACCACTTGTCGTTTGTGATGGCCGATATTCCGGGGATCATAGAAGGTGCCAGTGAAGGCAAAGGTCTTGGATTGCGTTTCTTGCGGCATATCGAGCGAAACTCTTTGCTCCTGTTCATGGTGCCTGCCGACTCGGACGATATTCACAAGGAATACCAGATTCTGCTGAATGAATTGACCCAATACAACGCTGAATTGTTGGACAAAACCCGGGTGCTGGCTATTTCCAAATCGGATATGCTCGACGAAGAGCTGATGGACGCATTGAAGCAGGACTTGCCGGAAGTGCCGCATCTCTTCATTTCTTCAGTTACCAATTACGGGATACAAGAGTTGAAGGACTTGTTGTGGCGCGAACTCAACAAAGACGGAGATTATCGGAAAGCTGCCGAATCGATCACTCACCGCAAGTTGGATGTGAGGTCCATTCTTTTCGAAGATGTGGACGAGGATATTCCCGAAGACGAAGATCTGGAGGACGAGGATGAAGATATTGAATATTACGAAGAAGATTGGGACGACCAAAAATGATACGTCACGAAACAAATAAAAACATGTTGCTGTTCGACCTTTTATCGGGGAACAGCAACTTGTTTCATTTTATCACTACCCGAACTGGAGGAGTCAGCCAAGGCGAATATGACTCGTTTAATTTGGGCGAATTTGCGGGGGATCATCCGGCTGATGTTGCCGAAAACAGAAAACGGCTAGCATCTTCAATTGGTGTCGAAGTTGAAAGTCTTGTATTTCCATATCAAACCCACGGGGACAAGGCTTTGCAGGTGGATGCCGCATTTCTTTCGTTGTCATCGGAGGAGCGGAAACAAGCCGCTGCTGGCTATGATGCTCTCGTAACCAATGTTCCCGGAATTTGCATTGGCGTGACCACCGCCGATTGTGTGCCGTTGATTGCTTACGATCCCGTGCAGAAAGTGTTGGCAGCCATTCATGCCGGTTGGCGGGGAACAGTTGCCCGCATTGTGCCAAAGGCAATCCATTTCATGGCAGACGAATATGGCTGCTTGCCAACGGATATTTTGGTTGGAATTGGAGCCGCCATTTCTGCCGACAAATTTGAAGTGGGTGAAGAGGTGGTGGATGCTTTCCGGTTCGCTGGCATGGATTTGTCAAATGCCTCTTTTCGAAATCCAGCCACTGGGAAATGCCACATTGATTTGCAAGCGGTCAACAAGCAGTTGCTCCTAAGCGAAGGAATTCTCCCTGAAAATATTGAAATAATGCCGTTGTGTACCCAAACCCGTGCCGATTTGTTTTTCTCGGCGAGGAGGCAGGGCGTGAAATCGGGCAGGATGGTGACGGGAGGAGTGTTGAGGTGAAAGGGAAAAAAGAGTCTCCACATTGAGTGAAAACCCTGATTAATATAACCTGAACTCGACATAGCTATCGCATACGATACAAACTATTTTACCACTGAGTAAAAAGAGTTTCTTTTCATTCTGTTTTTTCTTCATCCTCTGCGTGAAATAATACAATCCCACGCAAAGCCGCAAAGAAAAAAACACGCAAAGAACGCTGAAATCCAATTTAAAACCTCTGCGGCTCTCTGCGTGAAATTCAAATCTGTTTCACGCACAGATTTTGTCATTCATCCAACTTTCGTTAATATACGATATAGACTTCAATATCATTCAAAACTTCTTCAACAGCTCTTTCACGGCATCCTTGTGTACCGTGAAATCCATCATTTTCAATTTGATGTAGTCATCGCGGAAGAAATAATATCCGAAACGGGAATCATCGTTTTTCAAATTGCGTGAACCCGAGCTGGAATCCTTAATCAAGTACCAGTCGTGGCCCGTTCCTTTGTAATTTTCAAGAAAGCCAATCAGGTGCATGCCGTGGTCGTCGGTAGTGGTTCCGTTCAGGAATCGGAACGCCCGTGCATCTTCGTTGATGTACTGAGACGGAATGTCATAATCTGGAATAATGGCGCAGTTGGTTGTGCGGCTGAATCCGGTCTCCGACACGTCGCCGCCAATACTTACGGTATATCCGGCTTTCACAATTTCCTTCAAAAGCTGCATGTAATCGTCCAAGGGGACATTGTAGTAATCTTTGCTATGCCACCAGTTGTCAGGAACGTCGTATTCCACTTGTTTCCAATAGGGTTGTCCTTTATATGACAAGATTTCCACATAATCGTCGGGATTCAATTTCAAATAATCTTTGAGGTAAGTGGCGGGAGTATATTTTTTACCCTCTACCGTGAATGCAGTGGGAGGCACGCCGATGTAATGGTTCAAGATTGCCTTGATGGTGGACAGCGCATATTCTTCGTTCCAAGCATTGCTTTGTTTTAGCGACTGCAGAAATGTGTTCATTTCCTTGAACATCTGTTCGTGCGAATAGAACTTGCGGTTGTCGGGCAAGCCCACAAATTCAGATTGGGGAACGGCGCCGTACTGCTTCATGATCCTGGCCACGGCATTTGCTTCCGAGCCTTCTCCGAAATTGGAATCACCCCGTTTCTCTACAAAACGGCGGGCTTTTTCCACATATTCCCAATACACGGTGTACATTTCGGAAATTTCAGTTTTCTTGCCGGTCAAACGCAATGCTTCCGATTCATAGAATGAAGTGGTGGAGAAACACCAGCAAGTGCCAGTATTTCCCTGCGATTGGGTTTTCTGGCTCCACGCTGTTTTGTAGAGGGATGGGTCGTTGGGCAAATCCATCTTCGATTGGTCCATGATGATTTGCATAAAAGGCTCCTTGTCTTCCTTCTCGAGCGAATCATTCACCGCATTCATGTCCTTTAGGATGGACTCGTAATAGAACCCTTTTCCTTTTTCTTCCACTTTAATCATTGCCTTGTCGGTGTTCTGCGCAATTGCTGTCGAACCCAAGGCAAACAAACACAAACCTACAATCTTTTGTTTATTCATTGTTAAAAAATATGAGTCACCATCGAAAAGATGAATAAATGAATTTTAAAGTCGCAAAATTGCGTGTTTAAATTCGTTTCACAAAGCAAAATACAATTATTAACGCTGTTCTTGTTTCAAAATGATTTTGTTTGAGGATAAGGATTCGGATATGGCCAGCTTCTGTGGCATTCAATTTAATTTTATTGGCAGGAAAAGATGGATTTATGTCATTTAAGACATCGTCTTAATAGCTTATCTTTGCAGAGTAACAAATTACAAGTACGAATAAAAAAGTAAAGTTATGATCAAAGTTGCTATTAATGGATTTGGCCGGATTGGACGTCTGACTTTCCGCAAGATCACAGAGAATGACCAATTGGAAGTGGTTGCCATCAACGACCTGAGTGCTCCTTCCATGCTTGCCTACTTGTTGAAATACGATTCCGTGCAAGGAACATTTAAAAAAGAAGTTGGTCACACCGAAAATGCCTTGGTAATCGATGGGCGTGAAATTGCAGTCTATGCCGAACGCGATCCGCACAAGCTTCCTTGGGGTGATCTTCAGGTTGATTTGGTGTTGGAATGTACTGGCATTTTTGAGTCGCGCGAAAAAGCTTCTGCCCATTTGGAGGCTGGTGCCAGGAAAGTGATAATCTCCGCTCCGTCCGACAAGGATGTGAAAACGATCGTTTACAACGTCAACCATCATTTGCTCCATGCTGACGACCGGCTGATTAGCTGTGCTTCCTGCACCACCAATTGTTTGGCGCCGATGGCCAACGTGCTGAATGAAGAGTTTGGGATCGTTGCCGGGCAAATGACCACCATCCATGCCTACACCAACTCCCAACCCTTGATGGACACGCCTGATCCCAAGGTCAATTACCGGAAATCCCGCGCCGCAGGCGATAGCATTGTGCCTTACACCACGGGAGCTGCCAAAGCTATCGGGCTGGTGATTCCCGAACTCAAGGGAAAACTGGATGGCTCCTCGCAACGGGTTCCCGTACATTCCGGATCGGTGGTGGAGCTGTTTACATTTCTCGGAAAAACAGTGAGTGTGGAGGAGGTCAATGCCGCCATGAAAGCTGCTGCAAACGAATCGTATGGCTACACCGAAGATCCTATCGTGTCAAGCGATGTGATTGGAATAAGTTTTGGATCGCTTTTTGATGCCACGCAGACCAAGATCGTGACCGCAGGCGACAAGCAAATGGTGAAAACCGTTTCTTGGTACGACAACGAAATGTCGTTCGTTTCGCAAATGGTACGCACGGCAGCTTATTTTGGTGCACTATGATCCACCCGTCTTAAAGCCAATCTGCAAATCAGCAACTACTAACCATTCAACCACAAAATAAACATGAAACAAATTCAGAAAATATCGGCAAGTGCCCACTACACAGCCGTCAATCTCGGTTCATTAAGCAGCCTGAGTGATTATTCGCTGGTGCATCCAGTGAACAAAGCGACAATTGAAGGGAAGGTCTTTCTCAAAGAAGCCACGGAAGCCACCGCTTCGGAGATTTCCTTCAATTCGCTGCCCGCTCATTCCGAGCAGCCTTATTTCCACTTGCACCGGAAAAACGAGGAGACTTACATCGTCTTGAAAGGTTTTGGCTTTTTCCAAGTGGACGATGATTGCTTCGAAATCGAGGAGGGAAGTGTGATTCGTGTTGCACCGAAAGGAATCCGGGGAATCCGCAACGAATCGGACGAGGAGATGATTTACATGGTGGTGCAATCGAAAGAACATTCGCTGGAAGAATACACCACGGCCGATGGCGAGAGAGTGCCTCATCAGGCCAAGTGGGGGTAAGCTTTTCCAGTTTAGTTTTTTGTGTTTGACAGGGGCTGTTTTTTCGGAGCAGCTCCTGTCTTTTTGTTTTCAGGTCAATGCCGTGGCGAAGCTTTTTCGGTAGTCGCTGGGGGTCGTTTTCAAATGTCGGAGAAATAACCGGCGCAATCCATCCGCATTTCCAATGCCGCATTCGCTCGATATTTCATCGATTGTCAAACGGGTTTCTTCCAACCGCCTTCTCGCTGTTTCGAGTCGTATTTTTTCAATGTATTTCGCAGGAGTGATTCCCGTTTCACGTAGAAAAACTCGGGCAAAATTCCGTGGACTCATCAGGGCTTTTTCGGCCATCGCCTCCACCGTAATCTCTTCATCCAAATGATCCAGTATCCATCCTTGTATGCACTTGATGGGCTCGTGGTCGGTTGTCTGATGTGTTAATATATTGCTGAATTGCGACTGGTTCCCAGGTCGTTTCAGGTAAAGTACCAATATTCGCGCCACGTTCACCGCCACGTCGCGTCCAAAATCTTCTTCCACCATTGCCAACGACAAATCTATACCGGTCGATATGCCTGCCGAGGTGTAGATGTTTCCATCTTTGATGTAGATCGGATCCTTTTCCACCATCACCTCCGGATAACATTTTGCCAACCGGGCACAATTTTTCCAATGGGTGGTGGCTCGTTTTCCGTTCAGAAAGCCCGCTTCGGCCAGCACAAAAGCCCCCGCGCAGATGGAGCCGATGCGTCGGATCCGTTTCGAATTTTCTTTTAGCCAATCTATCAGGGGCAACAGGACGGGGTCTCCTGGCTCCAACGCACCTTTCCCAGCCAACAGGATGGTATCCACTTCATAGTTGATCGACGTGAGGTCGCCTTCACAAACAATGGGCAGTCCCGAAGAGGTCGCCACCGTGGTGGCCGGAGTCACCGACACCACATGCGTGGTATAGGACACTTCGGCATCGGGAAAATACTCGTCGAGGTAATCTATGGTTTTGGCAAATACCTCGAGTGGTCCTGCCACATCCAAGATGGATGTCATTGGGGGAGCTATTATGAGGATATGCTTTGTCCTTTTCATATTGCTTGCAGTTTAGCGCTGATGCAAAGATACCTATATTCTTGTGGTTATGAAAACCAGTTAGGCCTATTCTTTAGCCAAGCAGTTGTGGGATTGTGCAGCATAACGGAATTTCCGGCGAATAGGTCTCCACTCAACAGCGGCGAGTTGGAGCATCCCTACAGGATGCCTATAACGCCGCCACTTATTTTCTACCGAGCGACCATCCCGATGGGATGAAATTCGGTGCCATTATTCGATGCGTTGGTGTGTTGGCTCGTCGGGTGTGATTTAGTTGCGCTGATTTTCAATTGCAATCACACCTTTGTTTCCTAGTAACAAAAGAAGCTATCCTTTTGAGACAGGCTGGACGAGCTAAATTATCCAAACAATTTAATTGTCTCCGTTTTCACCAAACGATAGGTTGCAATCAAATAGTCAAATGTTCATGACCTTGAACAGACGATATGAGAGTTTTCACCAAACGATAGGTTGCAATCAAATTGCAAATACCCGCTGTTCCTTTTCCCGTAGGGAATACCGCTCGGTAGAAAAAGATGGGTAGAGAGAACATCGCATGCCGTAGGTATGCTCCATTCTGTTCCTGATTTCACCCTTGCAGGGCTTTGGTGTTGTGCGGGACGGGTTGCGCTGCGCTCCACCCGCGGTTAAGCATAATGTATCCCCTGTGGGGAATAGCAAACGCCAACGCCCACACCCTTTTAGTTAAAATTCCGCCCCTTAATAAAGTTAAATAAACATAACGGAAACCTACCGGATCCCTTCCCTCCATTTTTCA
>DBTT01000041.1:106074-140200 GCA_002307185.1 Bacteroidales bacterium UBA1309 | reverse complement strand
ATCATTTGGGGAACAACTGTGTGGTGGGTAGCAATCAAGGGGCCATGAAGCAATGGGCCCATTATTTCCCTTACGGGAAACCTATTGCGAGTGAAAATTACAACCCTTCCGCCCAGCCCTACAAGTTTGGGGGCAAGGAGCAGGAGGCGATGTTCGGGTTGGACCTGTACGATTTCCATGCACGGCAAATGGACAGCCGGGTGGGGAGTTTCTTGACGGTGGACCCGCTGGCGGAGAAGAGGCCGTGGCTATCGCCATATGTGTATTGCAGCAATAATCCAATTAAATTTATTGACCCTGATGGGAGAAGGGAATGGCCAATAAATGAAACTTACAATGGGAACGGTCGTCGACATGAGAATAATTGGCATGCTAAAAGACCTCATGGAAGGTTACATCAAGGAGTTGATGTAAATCATACAGGAGGAGGCAATACAGATCAGGGCGCGCCAATTGTTGCAACTCATAGTGGAACTGTTGCGAGAGTTGGAAAAGCAGGAGATGGTGATGGTGGTGGTAATCGGATAAAGATTACTTCTGCAGATGGTACTGTTTCAACTTCATATATGCATTTAGACGCTACAAGTTCAGGACTCAAAGTCGGTAGTGAAATAAAAGAAGGACAACAAATTGGAACTATGGGTAGATCTGGCGCACATGGTCAAAGTGATTACCCAGCTCATTTGCATTATGAAATATCAGTAGATGGCACTAAGATAAATCCGGCAAACGGAACAAATCATTTGGTTGACCCCCAACAAATAATAGATTCCAGATCTACTACTCAACAACCGGAGGTAAGTTACAGTGGTGGAACCTTGCCAGAAGTAACAGTGGTTGGTCATGCTCCAGAAACACCAATGCCACAAGTTCCAGTCACAGAAGTAAAAGCACCTGAAATTAAACCAATCAGTTTTTAAGTTATGAATAGTAAGTTTATAATCCTATGGATTTTTATTGTAGGTCTCATAGTAATATCCTGCAATACGCACCAAAACAAAACCCCAGAAGGGAAAGTTAATGATTCAGTAAGTGTAAATCTACCAGTAAAGACTAAAGAATCAGAAAATAAACAAAAGGTCATTCATTGTGAGCCATTTAGTATGGATTCTATAATTGAGGGCTATCACATTTTATATAAGTCACGCGCAAATGGGAAAATTGTCACAACATATCCAATCACGGATGGGAAAGGAAAAGATACAATTTGTTATGCATGTCAAGATGTTATTTTAACAGTAACTAAAGATGGCAAAGATGTTGTTTTGAACAGAAAAATACAAAGAGATGATTTTAAGGCATTCATACCTAAAAATGAAATATCCAAATATTGCATATCCAACTTTAAAATAACAGACGTAACTACATCAAATCTCAAATTGTCCATTAATCTCTGTATACCAGAGACCGATATATGTTTTTGGTTTGATTTGATTGTGTCCGACAATGGAGATTTAAAAATTAAAGAGGAGGTAGAAGAAGAAAGTGACATGTAAAATATTACAATCTATAACAAGAAAGCCTCGATGGGCGTAGGCTGCGTGCGGAAGCGTTCGGCATAGCTTTTAGTGGCTGTTGCGCAACTGTATCAAAATCGCCGCTACCGCACGAATCCTTTCGTGTGGCATCTGTGTCAATGATATTGAAGATGTGAGACCGTTGCAAGGGGAGATAGCTTATACATATTGATATCTATATAATTATAAGTATATTTGTGTATGAAAATGCGACAAACAATAGGATTTGGAGACTTTGCAGTAAGCAGACGTAAAGTCAAAGAAGATTTTTTCAATCAAATCCCCTTCGCTGCCGCACGAATTGAAAATCGACAGAGCCAATCCTTTCGTGTGGTTGGCAAGAACGAGGGCATTGGCAAAATAGAATATGATCTATTAAATTTGCCTCAGCAGGTGGACATCCTGAGTCCCTTGGCGGAGGCGAGGAATGCATAAAACTATTCAGCGGATGTGGAGAAGTATAATTCCAATTTCACAACAATGGCAATGTTGTGAAGATGGATCCGGTTAAGTTCTTTTTACTAAATCCTTTGAGGCAACGGATACACTATATTCTGAAAAACGGCATCCTATGATCCTCTTATTCTAAAAGATTCTTACTTTGAGCTGGTTATTGATGATTATTTTCATACAGCTTCAAATTAAGAGCATGGTGAAGATTATTCACTCGGATAGCTCCTATAAAGTGAATATGTAATGTTTTCTAAGACCTGTTGAGGTAAAATATGTTATCCCGGATACTTCTAATATCCCAATTGTGGACGCCATTACTATTGATTTCCTCTCAAAACCAAAATTGAAACCTGCGAATTGGCAATTACTTTGCGCGACATGCTCGGTGCAAACATCCGTCCGAACAGATTGCGTCGGCGTGTGTTCAGGCACACCACATTCACCTTTTCCTGCGTCAAAAAATTATTTATTTTCTCATACATGTTTTCGTCCGGTTCCAGCATCGTCGCGGCGATCTCAAATTTTGGATATTTCAGCGAAAGTAATTTTTTCATCTCTGCCATCTCCGCCTCTTTTCGTTGTTGGCTGTTCTGATCCGTTCCGTCAATATGCAACAAAGTAATTTTGGCTTGCGTATATTGATTGAGAATGCTCGCCAAAAAATCGAAAGAAAGGAAATCACGCTTGTTGAGATTGGTGAGAAAAACGATGTGATTGATGTCTGACAAGGTTTTGATCGTGTCATCCTGCGAAATGGCCAACACTGGCACATTCGTTATTTCGATGACACTGGCAGCAATATTGCCCAATGGATCAGCACGGTTGTCGCCGGCACCTTTTGTTCCCATAATAAGCAAAATCGGTTGATATTCGGTCACAAAGTCATTGATCTCGTCCGCTACTGAGCCCTCCCTCAATGAATAAGAATAGTTTACCGACGGCAAATCACCGCTGGCAATATCGGCATCTATTTCGTAACACAAATCGAGCATCTGCTTTCGGCTACGATCCAATATGCTCGGTTCGCCCGGCTCTTTGAGGCTATCTGAAAATGGTATCGTTGTCGGAAAATAGAGGTTGTGAAAGACATTGAGAATTTTCACTTTGGCATCAACCTTGCTGGCAATATCGAAAGCTGTATGGCAAGCCTGCAAAGACTGTTTAGAAAAATCGACTGCTACTAAAATACGTTTTCTTCCATCATCTATTTTGTGTGTTAATTTGTCACTATAGTTGAATAGATTATGTTCTTCTATGAGTTGAAAAGCTCTGTAAAGATCTTCTTGGCGTACCTTAACCACATATCCGTTTATGTTTTGCGTGTTGGTGCTATCTCCCAAAGGTTCTAATACAGCGGCAATATCATTGTCTCCAAGTAATTGCTTGAGGATGGTTGCTTTCTCAATTTTATGAATGGCTAATGTAATGAATCTATCTGTCATATATGCTCGCTACTTTAAAGTTTTGTATGGACAAAGATGAGTTATTCGACACAAAATCTGATGTCCTATTTTTCTTCTAAGCTGTCCGATTAGGCGAGAAAGAAGTTTAGCACTTAAGAGAATGTTTTCGGTCATAATGTCATCAAAAGGTTAAAAAAGAAGGTCTGAGTGATCTTCGTTTATTTACAAAAACATAAACGGAATGAAATATCAAAATACAATTGTGTCGTCATTCTATTTGAAAGGAAAAAGGTTCCACTCAGAGGATTGCAGTTACACATGACCTCTCGTCTTGCACCCGAAAATCATGGATACGAAATCAAACGAGTAGATTTACCCCATCAGCTGGTTCGCTATGCTATAGCCGAAAACGTCACCAACACGCAAAGAGGCACTCTATGCAAGTGGCATCGACAATTGCCTGATCGAGGTGGATGGATTTGAATTTCCAATTTTGGAGTGAAGTGTCATGAAATTTATACAACAGATAAGTCGGATGGGATTATTGATATAAAAGACGCCATGTACGCCGGAAGGTTCGTCCGTGATTCAAAAAAAGCTCACAATTTGATTCCAATTCAGACTTGATAGACGGTTATTCGGTCATTGATCTATTGCTTCAATAACCGACTTTTGTATTTATTTTTCTAGCACCCAAAAGAAAGAATATCCCTCATTAAAATGAAAAGTCAACTACAAAAAATGATGGTAATTATCGGGCTTACCATATCTCAGCTATTGCCCGCTCAAGAAAAAAACATCAACGATAGCATCCTGCAATTGCTCGATCACGACATCAAAGATACGCCTATCCGGCAAATGAAACAGCTTGATGTCAGTGAAGAAGAAGTGGTAAAAATGGTAGATTCGTGGCCGGCTTTCAGCGTTTTCAAAGATACCTATTTCGTTACAGGTGTGCCTCTCAATCGGAAGATCAACCGAAATTCGGCCGATGCGCTCTTCCAAATCAGTATTCGCCACCGCATCACTCGCAGCAGGTTGCCTTTGAATACATTTCTTTATCTGACATACACTCAGAAGTCGTTTTGGAATATATACGCCAAATCGTCCCCTTTTCTCGACAACAATTACAATCCCTGCCTAGGACTGGGGCGTTACATCATTCAGAATGGGAAACTGAAAGGAACAGCATTTCTACAACTCGAGCACGAATCCAATGGCAAAGACAGCATTGAATCCAGAAGTTGGAATATGCTAAGCATGTCGGTGAAATATTTTTTCAACCCACGGGTTATCTTTGCCGGAAAAGCGTGGATTCCGTATGTTGATGGCGATGAAAACAGCGACCTGTTGGACTACCGAGGCTTTTTCACAGCTTCGTTGGACTACATTTCGGGAGATCAAAAATGGTGGCTCACAGCCGAAATAAATCCCCGAAAAGGTTTTGGAAACATGAATACAACTGTCACCGCAGCTTTTCGGACCACCAAGAATGCGAACCAATATTTCTATGCTCGCCTTTTCAACGGGATGGGCGAAAATCTGTTGGATTACGATCGCTACAGCTTCAATCTGCGGGTTGGGTTCTGCATCAAGCCCAGCATTAGAGGAGCGTTCTAAGAAAAACATGCTCACTCCCACTGGTTTTTCTATTTTGAATCTCGATATTCCAAAGGGGTCATACCGGCATATTGCCGAAAATATCTTCCAAAAAATGATGGATTCGGAAAGTTTAGAAGTTCCGAAATTTGCAGAACGGTCAGGTTGGTGGATTTGAGTTTGATTTTCGCCGTCAATGTCACTGCCTCATTTATCCAAACATTGATTGATTTTCCCGTCACTTTTTTCAACGTGCTCGACAAATATTTGATCGTCATACAAAGTTTGTCAGCATAGAACGAAGCGTTGCGTTGACTGACATGATGCTCATGCAGTAGTTTGAAAAATTGCTCGGTAATATTTTCCGCCCTTGAAGCTCGTGAAATTTCGTTCGGTCTTGAAAGATTTTTTGTAGCAATCTTTACAATTTCCAACAACAATGAGAACAGGAGGCTCTTGACGATAAGACTTGTAAACATGTCTTTTTCGCGATTATACGACTTCAGAATGATCGAATGATACACCAAGACATCTTCCATCTCAGAAGCTGAAAGCCGAATGATCGGAGATTTAGTCATGTGTTCTATCATATTGTAATCGTTTGGAAAAGGCAGATCTGTGAAAAAATCGGGTGAGAACAGGAGAAATTCCAAAAAATAATCGTCCGTCTTATTCAAGGGTTCAAAAATATAATGTGGAGGAATGATAAACACATCACCTACCGATACTTCATACTCTTTATAATTAATTTGAATGCCCCCGATCCCTCTTTTGCAGATTCCTAACATTAACCCGTCAAAAGAGTATGGGGTATTTAGCCTGATTTCATAAGGTACAGAAGAGGAATCCGATACGACGAAATTTTGAGAAACAGATATATAATCTAATGTTTTAAAAATAATGTTTGTCAGTTTATTCTTTTCCATAATAATTAATATAAACTTCAATGATGATGCAAATATACAAAAATACTCCATATAGAACATACGTGATGTGAAATTGGTTGTGACTTTAGAACAAATACGCCCCAACTTTGTAGCGTTATTTTAACAACACTTACGGTTAATAAGGAGATCAAACCGATATTGATCTATAAGTGTCTGAAAAACAATATAAAACGATTAAATAGTCCAATTGGGAGTGGAATAGAAAAATAGCTGAAAGAAATAGCAGCAAAAAGAAAAGTTAGGTTAAGCAGGTTTAAGAATGAGTTTTTTCTAAGGGTTACATTCTAAGGGTTACATGGGTAACGAAGATGTTGTCAACAAGTGAGATCAGCAATTTTTAGAGTTAGAGCCATATGGTTCTGATGATGGGAATAATGCGACTTGCGCCATTGGATTTTTCATCAATAAAAGTTCATGGCCGATCCATCCTATTTTACATGGGGAAGTTATAACTCAAATTAACTCAATAAAATTAAAAAGTCTATCTGGAAATAGGAATTTTCGGACAGTAGAATTCTATCTCAAAATATTCCTTTTAGGACATATTTGAAAATAGAGAAAATTAGCGCATTAGATAAAAAATCACTATAAAAATTTTAACCGTATGAAAACAATCGCAAAATCTTTTGGGATTTTCAATAAGTTGGATATGCACATGTTGCACGTGACCAGATCGCTCATCAAAAACAAAAATTCAATCTTGGGTGAATTCGGATTAACCTGTTCATTATTTGAAATTTTATCCGCCATTAATGATCTGGGCAGAAACAAAAAGGATATCATCCAGATTGATTTGTCTAAAAAGACAAGTATCGACCCGATGACCACCTCCACCTGTCTTCGCGCACTGGAAAAACGGGGACTGATCAGCCGTAGCAGAGGTGTTCAAAATGCCCGTATCATCCTGATCGAGATGACGCCCGAAGGACGGGAAGTCTATTCCAATGCGTTATTAAAAATCAATCGTGCGAACGAATTTTTGTACCAAGATATCGACAAAAAACTTTTAGTGGATCAACTATCCGAGCTTTCCCTAAAATTAAGTAGAACCAATTTATAAAACAGCAAGCTTTCTGCCTGAAACATTCCTGCGGCGTTTGCCACGATTGTTTCGGCACGGATAGCAAGCACTTCCAACAAGTAAAATTAATCGTATGAAAAAAATCACCTTTGGGGCATTAGCCATTACTTTAATGACAACTTCGTGTGGTAGAAATCAAAATCAGGGACAGGCAGCTGCTCCTGTTCAGGATTATCCGACCGCTGTGGTGCAAGAACAAAGCACGGAAGTAGCAACCGTTTATCCTGTCACAATCAAGGGTAAAGAGGATATCGAAATCAGACCTCGCATCGACGGGTTCATCGAGGCTATCTATGTGGATGAAGGCTCAGTTGTGAAACAGGGACAAGTGTTGTTCAGAATCAATTCTCCTCAAGCCGACCAGGCGTTGACTTCGGCTCAAGCCGGACTTTCTGCTGCAAAAGCGCAAGTGAATACAGCCAAAGTGAATGTCAACAGAATTAAACCGTTGGCAGACAAAGGGATTGTCAGCAAAGTGCAACTCGAAACGGCAGAAGATTCTTATCAATCGGCTCTCGCTTCATTGGAACAGGCACAGGCTGCGTTGAAAAACGCGCGGGCCACCAAAGGATGGACTACCGTGACAAGCCCCGTAAATGGTTTGGTGGGAGAAATTCCGTTTCGCATCGGCAGTTTGGTTAGCTCAAGCAACGTGCTGACAACCGTTGCCAACACAAGCAATGTGTTTGCCTACTTTTCTATCAATGAAAAAGAGTTGGAGACATTCCTCAACAACGCTAAGGGACGCACACAGGCCGAAAAAATCAAAAACATGTCTGCTGTCAATCTAACATTGGCAGATGGAACGCTTTATCCTTATCCGGGAAAAATCGAAACGATTACCGGTTCTGTCAACATTTCTACCGGTTCTGTTAGCTTAAGAGCTCAATTTCCCAACAAAGAAGGCAAACTAAGGAGTGGAACCAGTGGAAAAATTTCTATTCCGCAACGGTTGGACCATGTTTTTGTCATTCCTCAAGCAGCCACCTTCTCTTTGCAAGACAAGGTATTGGTCTATAAAGTGCAAAAAGATTCCGTGGTGAGAGAGATAGTGTCTGTTGTCTCCATGCCAAATGGAAAAGATTATGCTGTCACGTCCGGATTGTCTGGCCGAGACAGAATTGTCGTGGATGGTGTTCCAACACTTTATGAAGGTAAGAAAATCGCTTTCAAACAATAGGTTGTCTAATTAATTCCCATTTATCAAAAAACGAAAACACCGATGATTTATCTGTCATTGGTCGTAGAATCATATATCTATAAAATAGACTAATTATGTTAAAAACATTTATTGAGCGTCCGGTTTTATCCACAGTCATTTCAGTACTGATCGTATTGCTGGGGATAATCGGAATTGCAACATTGCCTGTCGAGCAATATCCCGACATTGCGCCTCCTACAGTTCAGGTGACGGCCCAATATCCAGGAGCCAACTCAGAGGTGATTATGAAGAGTGTAATCACCCCTCTCGAGGAGTCGATTAACGGTGTGGAAGGAATGACTTATATGACTTCAAGTGCCGCGAATAATGGTGTTGCGAATATATCCGTCTATTTCAAAAAAGGGACCAATCCCGATATTGCCGCCGTAAACGTGCAAAATCTTGTGGCTGCCGCCAGTTCACAATTGCCGAGTGAGGTAACCCAGATTGGGGTGACGACAAAAAAACAGTTGAGTAGTTACATCTTGATGATCTCATTGACTTCCGACAACAAGGATTACGACGATCAATTTCTTCAAAACTATGCCAACATCAACCTTATTCCACAGATTAAACGTGTCTTTGGTGTGGGGGATGCCACTGTTTTCGGTCAAAAAGACTATTCGATGCGCGTTTGGTTGAAGCCGGATGTGATGGCTTCCTACAAGATGAATCCAACGGAAGTTATCGCCGCTTTGCAAGACCAAAACATCGAAGCAGCTCCGGGTGAATTGGGTCAAAACAGTGACCAAAGTTTTCAATACACATTGAAATATCCAGGACGTTTGAAGTCGGCTGAAGAATTCGGAAACATCATCATCCGCTCTCAAAACGGACATATTTTGAGACTGAAGGATGTGGCAAAAGTCGAACTCGGAGCGCTTAACTACACCGTCTTGACACGCACCAATGGCGAAAAATCTATCGCCATCGCCATCAGTCAGACAGCCGGTTCGAACGCGCAGGATTTGATTAACAACGTGAAAACCGTTGTGAACGATGCATCCAAATCCTTTCCAAAAGGGGTGAAGGTGATATATATGATGGATGCCAACGAATTTTTGAGTGCGTCCATCGAGAAAGTATTGCATACGTTTGTTGAAGCATTGTTGCTCGTGTTCTTGGTGGTGTTTATTTTCCTTCAAGATTTCAAATCTACATTGATTCCGTCCATTGCGGTTCCGGTGGCCATCATCGGTACATTCTTCTTCCTGCAGGTGATGGGCTTTTCGATAAACATCCTTACGCTCTTCGCCCTGATTCTAGCAATCGGTATTGTCGTCGATGACGCCATCATCGTCGTCGAGGCGGTTCACGCGCAGATGGAAAACGGCGAGACCGACCCTCGAAAGGCAACCCTGGCGGCGATGAAAGAGATTACACCGGCCATCATTTCCATCACGTTGGTTATGGCTTCCGTGTTTATCCCTGTCAGCTTCATCGGAGGCACCAGTGGTGTGTTCTTCAAACAATTTGGATTGACACTCGCCATATCAATTTTGATATCCGCCCTCAACGCCTTAACACTGAGTCCAGCTCTTTGCGCCTTGTTCCTGAAACCGCCCAAAGAAGGTGAAGGAAAGAAAAAAGTAAACTTCTTGCAACGCTTCTTCTATTGTTTCAATGTAGCATTTAGTGCAGGAACCAATAAATACAAATCGGGGTTGCAATTTTTAGGGAAGAAAAACCATCGATGGATTTCTGTGGTTGCTATCTTGGTTTTTGCAGGTATCATGTACTCCATGATGAAAAACACGCCAACAGGATTTGTTCCTCAAGAAGATAGTGGTGGTGTGATGGGCATCGTATCGTTGACTCCGGGTTCATCTCTCGAAAGAACAGACTCGGTTGTGAACGAAGTGATAAAAGTGGCTCAACAGATTAAAGGGGTGAAATTTGTCACCAACATTACCGGTATCAATTTCATTGGTGGATATGGTGGCATGGCCAGCTCTTACGGTTCGCTCATCATCAAGATGGATTCTTGGGACGAACGAAAAATTACCACAGCCCAGGTCGCCGCTATTCTGACCGAAAAGACTAAAAAAATCACGAATGCTACCTTCTTGTTCTTCGGAACTCCTACTTTGCAAGGATTTGGCGTGAGTACCGGTGTTGAATTCAGCATGCAGGACAAAGCGGGAGGCGACATCAATAAGTTCTATGGCATAACTGGTAATTTCTTGCAAAAGCTGAATCAGAACGATGCCGTGATGGTGGCAATGACCACTTTCAATCCCAACTTTCCTCAGAAACAGGTAGATGTGGACATGGCTAAGATAAAAAGTGCCGGCATCGGGCTGAACGATGTAATGACGGCGTTGGAGGCGTATGTCGGTAGTATGTATATATCTAACTTCAACCTCTATGGCAAGCAATTCCGCGTGATGTTGCAGGCTTCACCTGAGTTCAGAAGAAACAAGGAAGACCTCAACTCGATATTTGTGAGAACAAGTTCGGGCGACATGGCTCCGATTACCGAATTCATCCAGATTACCGACGTAACGGGCCCTTCCTCCTTGACACGTTTCAACATGTTCCAATCCATGTCGGTGACTGTGGTACCCAATTTTGCCAAAGGATATAGCACAGGTGACGTCATCAGCATTGTGGAAAAATCGGCGAAGACATCATTACCAGAAGGTTATGGATTTGAATATTCGGGCATGACCCGTGAGGAAGCCAACCAAGGTTCGCAAACCATTATAATTTTCGCGATATGTCTTGTTTTCGTTTACTTGCTGCTATCGGCATTGTACGAAAGTTACATTCTGCCTCTTTCAGTCTTGTTCTCGCTGCCGGTAGGTTTGAGCGGTGTGTTTATGTTTCTTTCCATCTTTGGGCAGTCGCACGGTATAGCGAACAACATATATGTCCAGATATCGCTCGTGATGTTGATAGGGCTTCTCGCGAAGAACGCCATTCTGATTGTGGAATATGCTATCCAGCGCCGACATCAAGGACAGGGCATCGTGGAAGCAGCAGTCAACGGGGCTGTAGCCCGACTCCGTCCTATCCTGATGACCTCTTTCGCCTTCATCTGCGGATTGCTTCCGATGATGTTCGCTAACGGAGCAGGTGCCATCGGTAACCGTTCCATCGGTATTAGTGCCGTAGGCGGTATGTTTGTCGGGACAATATTCGGAGTGATTGTCATCCCGATATTATTCATCCTGTTCCAATCGCTTCAGGAGCGTCTGAGCGGAAAATCCACCAAAAATAATTCACTAACTGAAGTTGAAAATGAAGCTTAAAAAAGTAAATAAATTAATGCTAATGGGGATTGCCTCCTCATTAGCCTTTACCTCCTGCGGGGTAATGAATAAGTATAAGGCTCCTAAAGTGGATACGGAAAATCTATATAGGGACAATACTTCGACAGATTCCACGACGATTGCCGATATTGCTTGGAAAGATTATTTCTCGGATACCATCTTGCAGGGATATATTTCGGAAGCGTTGACCAACAACTACGATATGCTGATTGCTTCTGAACGTATCAAGCAAGCCGAAGCACAACTCGGACAAGCGCGTGCCGCCTATCTGCCGAGCGTCGCTTTGACCGGAGAAGTGGAACAAACCCGATTGAGCAATGCCGATCCGCTGACGGGTACACCCATGCCTAAAAACACACTGGCATATCACACCGAAAGCTATTCGTTGGGAATTGCCGCTTCTTGGGAATTGGATCTTTGGGGAAAAATGAACCGGCAGTCGAAAGCGAAATATGCGAGCATGCTCAGCAGCTATGCCGGACGTAACTTGGTGCAAACGAATTTGATTGCCAGCATCGCGAGTTCTTATTATTCGCTCTTGGCATTAGACCAACAGTTGCAAGTGACCAAAGAGATGATTGTGTTGATGGAAGGGAGTTTGGAGACAACCCTAGCGTTGCAAGAAGCCGGCATGGCAAATGGAGCTGCGGTGGAACAGACTCGCGCCACACTTAACAGCACCAAAGCCACAGTGCCCGACTTGGAAAGCGGCATCCGCCAAACGGAAAATGCGATATGCACCATGCTAGGACGAGTGCCAAGCCATTTAGTTCGCTCTTCACTCAACGAACAGCATGTTGCTACGCAATTGACACTCGGCGTACCGGCACAAATGTTGGCTCGTCGTCCCGACGTGCAGCAAGCTGAATTGTCGTTTCGCTCTGCTTTCGAACTGACGAACGCGGCTCAAGCAAGCTTCTATCCGTCCATCACGTTGTCATCTGGAATAATTGGATATTCCATCACCAACGGATTGGGAAATTTCTTCAAGGCGGAAAACTTGTTTAGCAACATTGTAGCGGGACTCACTCAGCCTATTTTTGCTAAAAAACAATTAATTACCCAATACAAAGTGGCAAAGGCAGACCAACAAGCTGCGCTTCTCACATTTCGCAAGACAGTTTTGTCTGCCGGACAGGAAGTGTCGGACATCCTCTACACCTACGAATCGTCGTTGAAGAAAAACGAAATTCGGAACGTGCAGGTGGAAGCCGAAAAGAAATCGGTGGACTATACCAAAGATTTGATGCAGGCAGGTGAAGCCAATTACCTGGAAGTCATCAGTGCACAGCAAGGATTGTTGAACTCCCAGTTGAGCCAAATCAATGACAAGCTGCAACAACTCCAAGCTTCGTCCAATCTCTATCGAGCTTTGGGAGGAGGCGTTAAGTAAACTCCAAAATGGTATCTTGATGAATTTTTTGTGAAATTCAGCCCGAAAGGAAACACGCTTTTGGGCTGTTTTCTTTTCGCAGATACTATTTTCACACAGACAAAATCATTATTGAAACAACACATAAGTAATGGTCGCAATAGATTGTCGTGCTTTTTAATGCCAAATATAGCCTTTAGCTTATAGCTGTTGGAAAAGGCTAATGGCTAAAAGCTATTGGCTATCAGCTTGTACATTTTACGATAACAAATGATTCTCGCTACTTATATCAAAACAAACGGCAAAATCTTTTTTATTGGCATAATATCCTAGTTTCAAAACGGCTATAAAAAATCTTGAATTTAGAATGGAACATTTCAGTAGATATTTTCTATTCGTATTGATAGTTTTTTTCTTATTAAGCACAAGCACCTTTTGCGCAAGATGTAGCCCAAACCTTGATTTCACGACCATCAATTGCGCTTTAGAATCGAAAAATTTAAGATTGACAGAATACTCAAGGACAAAACAAAGTAATGCAAGCTGGTTCACTAACTTATGTTTCCATTCCCAAACTATTAGTGAGCAGACCAGTCAAACCCAACGGTGTGGCTATATTGATTATTAGCGGTGGCGCCTGCCCAAACTTGGTTGTACCTTGCAATTTCCAGATCCCGCAATAGGTAGGGATATTTAAATGCGTTTTATGGCTCACTACTGTCTTGGCTTCCCTGTATATTGCCAACTGCCATAGCGCCTGATACGTTTCACTCCCGCCAATTGAAACATGGCGGCCAGTTGCAGGACGCCGTAAAGTGACGTTGATTATACTGTTGCTCCAACAAGCGGATTAGCTCCAGATTTTGCCCCGATTCGCCAACCGGAACATAATAAAAACTGCTTCTTGGAATTGCAAGCAACACTAACTGGGTGGTTATACCCAAATCTTTGTGATCAGCCCCTTAACGCGGCTTTTTTTAGGGACTCATTCCTAACTTTGAGTTCGCCTATTCGGGCATACAGGACTTGAGTATCCACACAATCTTCCGAGCTGAAGACTTTACCAACATTCTTCAGGGCAAGGCTGCGCCAAGTCGAAATCTGGGTCGGGGTGGGTTCATACCTCTTGGCCAAGCTTTTCTTTGTTTCTAGTTCTTTCAATGACTCCAGGATCACTCTTGATTTGAATTCCTCACTGAATTCTCGACTCATTGTTGAGATAGCTTTTTTGTTTAAAGAGAACACAATTACACCTTAACTTCAGGTCTAGGTTGTAGGGAGTAGCATAGCATTTTTCCATATGGACAACCAATATATCAGTAAAACCAAAGGCATTCACAACATAGAAGTTTAGCCCTCGACAGGCAACCATCTAGGATAACGGAGGGAATATTGTACGACAAAATTCAAGGTGAAAGGTCCGCAGAGACATGCAACATGGGTCTTTCTGGTATCAGAAAAGATTCTTATTATCTCAAAATATTTAATAATGAAATTTCATCGCCAAATGATATGATTAATATGTATATATCAAAAATCAATAAAAGAGGAAGACAAATGCGGTGATTTGACCTATCGTTTCCTATCTTTACTCTTTTAATTTCGATATGATAGACGAACAACAGATCATCAATGACCTGAAGGATTGGAAAAGCATTATAAAACCATACGCCACTCCGGACACCAAAGTCGCAAAAAAGGAGGTCATCAAAACTTTTATACCATTTGGATTAATTCTCATTATAGCATTCATAGTATATGAATTTAATGTTTGGGGAATATTGCCGTTATGCTTTTTGGCAGGGCTGTACCTGACACGCATTTTCATTATCCAGCATGATTGCGGACACCAGTCTTTTTTTTCTACCCGGAAAAAAAATAGCCAAATAGGATTCATTTCCAGTATGTTTACGTGGATTCCGTATGGGTATTGGGCACGTAGCCACAATTACCATCATTCACATCAAGGGCAATTGGATACACGAACCATCGGGGATGTTACCTTGCTCACTGTAAGAGAGTACATGGCATTGTCCTCTTGGGGAAAATTCAAGTATAAATTGTACCGTTCGGTGTTTGTAATGTTCATCCTGGGTCCCATTTATTACATTTTCATACATAATCGGGTTCCATTTATTCGCTTCAAAGGCTGGAGCAAAGAACGCAAGGCTCTGTTGGTGACAAATTTTTGCCTGCTGCTTGTCTTTGTTGTTTCCGGTGCTTCGTTAGGGCTTATAAGCGGAGATTTGTGGGCAGGATACAAAAAGCTGGTGATCGTTTATGTCCCTGTGCTGATTTCTTTTGGATTCACTGCTGTTTGGTTTTTCTATATGCAACACCAACACGACCCCAACTACAAGGCTTGGAAAGAAGACTGGCAATATGTGATGGCAGCCATCAAGGGAAGTTCTTATTACAAGCTGCCAGCCGTTATTAACTTTTTTACGGGCAACATCGGTTTCCACCACATCCATCACCTCGCACCCCGAGTTCCTTTTTACAAATTGAAAAAATGTAGCTATGAAAATCCTATACTACAGAAGCATGTCACCCAGATCACTCTTTTGTCCAGCCTCAAATATGCTTTCTACACCTTGTGGGACGAAGATAATTACAGGATGGTTCGGTTCAAAGATCTGAAAAAAGTAGAAATAAAGCTCAAGAGGGATTCTTTTAGTCCAATTGTAAGGCAAGTGAAGTCTTCTATGGAGTGAACATATAGAGAGGCTTCTTTTGTACAATTTCTCCGTTTAAAGTAACACGGCTGTACTTTAAACGGAGATTTTTTTTAACTTATTCTTCTGAAATTCAAACTTGAATAGAAATATTCTCTCTTTTCTATTCAAGAAAGACCTCTTATCGAGGACCACCGCCATGACCACCGCCGAATCTCGGAAATTCCATGTCTGTTTGCTTCATTCCGCCTTTGAACATTTGGAACTTATACACGAAATGTAGAATTACGTAACGCGAAATCCCATTCGAAAAAGTATCTTGGATATAAGTGGATGAAGATGTCCGGGCAATGTTGTTGCGTTGGTTCAAGATATCATATACTTTCACTCGGATAGTGCCACTTTTGTCCTTGAATAGCTGTTTCGAGAACGAAGCATTCCATAACCATTGATTCTGTTTGAATTCGCTCGAATAGCCTGAATTTGTGGTGTAGTCTATATCGGAATCAAAGGAGAAATTTTTTGGCAAATACACAGTTGAGCTGGCATAACCACCGTACTGGAAGGTCTCTTGGTTGGTTTGTCCAGACAAGGAATTATTGATGTTTTGATAACTGATATTTCCTCTAACTGAAAAATCAAACAAATTGGAACGGTAGCTTAGTCCTAGATTTTCCTGTAGGTTAGTGGTCTTGGATATGTTGCTTTCGGTGTTGATGAAGCTTTTGGAACGGGCATAACTTAAGTAACTCATGCTTGAGAGGCTTAAGGATTTATTGAATATTGGTTTATTGTAGATCAAGCGAGCATTGCCATTCAAATTGCCATTCACATTTGCATAGCTGGTATTCTTCTTACCGGAGGAATATAAAGTGATGGAATCTGCAAAGTCACGTAATAAATAACTAAACCGACTAAATAACATGATGGCACTTCCTTGTTGTGGGTTGAAGTTTTGCATCCGCAAATTGATCCTATGCTCATAAGACGGTTTCAAGGCGGTGTTTCCAAAAGTCTGGCTTGTTCCGCTCGGTAATCCGTCAGTCAATTGAGTGGATGAGGGTTGAGTAGCTATTCCTCGGTAATCCAAACGAAGGTTTTTGCTCTTGCTCCACAGGTAGTTGAATTGGGCATTTGGTGAGAAATTGACTACTTTATTCGATACCGATTGGTTGTCGATAGCATGAAGCCGAGTCAGATCCACCTGTAAGTCAGAAGGTTCAAGGCCCACGCCAACAGTCAGGTTGTATGACTTTCGAACCATTTTGTAATTCAAACTCACATTGTGGGTCTGAAAGTCAGTTTTCAGGTTTCTTGTATAATCGTCAGCAATAGAATCTGTATCTGCTACTTTTGTTGTCTTGTCGGACTCTGAATGGGTATTTGCATATTGATAAGTCAATTGCATGAAATTGTTGTTACCCAACGGCTCCACATACGATAAAAAGCCCGACCAATTGTTGCTTTTATCTTTCTGCTTGAATGTTAATTTAGATATCACATCTTCGTTGGACCCTGTGAGGTAATAGGTTTCAGCGTTATTGTCCCCATCGCTATCCAAATTGCTCGTTCCGCTTTTTAAAGTTGTGCTGATGGTGCGCCCTGATGAAGTTAGTTTTCGACTCAGATCCAGTTGCCCAGCCAGTTCTATCCCATGTCCATCAGCATTGTAAAGCATGCTTCCGTAGTTTATCGAGTCGGTCAGGTTGGATTCCGTTGTGAAATATTTGCTCGTTTGATAATTATCGTTTGTATTATATTTGAAACTTGGGGTAAATATCACCCGGGTGATAGAATCAGCTTTCCAATCCATTTTGATGTTGCCTCCCAAGTTTTGGCTTTTGTTCGTTCCCGAAGCTTTACTTGTAGTATATTGGTCGCCTGCAGTATTAAATGTCTGGGTATAACTGTTGGATACGACATCGTTGTCGGTGTTGCCGTAACGAATGTTTCCCCCAAGGGTTAGCTTGTTTGTCAACTCAGAGCTAAAATTGAATCCTCCATTCTTAGAGATTGTTATCCCATTGTTGCTTCCAAAGGTAATTCCTCGCGGCGGACGGTTGTTGCCAAAAGCGGTGGATGCAAAATCTGTGAATCCGGCATTGTTGGTATTGTTCATTCCTCCCAGAAAAGTGTACTGATTGGTGTTCTTCATGTAATTTACCATCGCATTACCTTCGTAGCGTTCCTTGCTGCCAGCTCCGGCATAAGCGTTTCCAAACAATCCTTCTTTCATCCCTGGACGCACTTGCAGGTTGATGACGGTTTCTTCATTTCCGTCATCAAATCCGGTCATTTGTGCCATATCTGATTTACGGTCGAGCACTTGTAATTTTTGTACCATCGAAGCAGGTAAATTTTTGGAAGCAACTTTGGGATCGTCACTGAAAAATTCTTTACCATCCACTAAGATTTTCTTGATGGTTTTCCCGTTTATTGTGATTGTTCCGTCGGTGGCTACTTCAGCTCCGGGTATTTTTTTCACCAAATCTTCCACGACTGCGCTTGGCTGTGTCTTGTAAGCATCGGCGTTGTATTCAACCGTGTCGCCTTTCACTGCCACTTCAATGGCTTTGCCCGTCACTACAGCTTCTTTGAGCAGATGAGAGTCTTCGCTGAGATAAATTTCACCAACACTTGGTGAAGACGGGCTAACATTCTTATAAACTGTTGTATAACCGAGAAACGAAACACTGACAATATAGTTGCCGGATTTTGTAGTAAGGGAAAACACGCCGTTGCCGTTACTGGATTCTCCTGTCACAAAGCTGCTGTCCTTTGCGTTCATAACGCGGATGGATGCTTGGCCAATCGCCGTTTTGTTCTTTTTGTCCAGGACCTTTCCCCTGATGTTGAATGTAGCCTGGGCAAATAAAGATAACCCAGTCAAAATGAGTATTACAAAAATGGATAGTTTTTTCATTGACACGCTAAATTAAATGATCTGTAGTCTGACAAGAATGGGTATAAAAGGTTTACATTAAGCTTTTGTTTTTTAGTAATTTTTAACTAATTCGGAGGCTGTTGAGCAAAAAGGCAGGACGGAAAAGAAAAAGTCGCCAAGATAATTTTGTGCACTCTTTTTATCTTGGCGACTTTGTTATTGGGATTTTAAATTCTTTCCAATACGATTTGGATAAGTTCTTCAATCGACCCTTTGTAATTACTGTTGGACTCTCCAGCCAAGCGGTTGGCAATAATCGAGCAAACGGTCATCGCCCGGTGTCCCATCAGGCGGCTAAATCCGGCTAATGGGGCACTTTCCATTTCATAATTGGTAATCATCTCGTTGCCCTGGCGGAACGATTCGATTTGGGCATTCAATTCCGGATTTGCCAGAGGCAGACGCACTTGACGGCCCTGCGGTCCATAAAAACCAATAGCGGAAATAGTTGTCCCTTGTATCATGTCAAAGCCTATTTGCTCCACCAAGGCCTCGTCGGCTTTCACCGCATAAGGCGCACAATGTTTGGGATTCCAGCCAACGTATTCGGTAAAAGCTTTTTCAAAAGCCAGATCGGAGATTTCGTCCCGACCTGCGTAATAGTTTAAAATGCCATCGAACCCGATGGATCGTTGGGATACCACAAAAGACCCGATGGGGCAATGAGGTTGCAGGCCACCGGAAGTTCCCACACGCACCATGGTCAATTGCTTGAAATCGCTTTTCACCTCGCGGGTTTCAAAGTTGATATTTGCCAAAGCATCCAATTCAGTAACAACGATGTCGATGTTGTCAGGGCCGATTCCGTGGGAAAGTGCTGTGATGCGCTTTCCCTTGTAAATGCCTGTAATAGTCCGGAATTCACGGTTTTGTACTTCACATTCGATGGTGTCGAAGTAAGAAGCGGTGAGCTTCACCCTGTCCATGTCGCCCATCATTATGATTTTGTCGGATAAGTGTTCAGGACGGATGTGCAAGTGGAAAACACTGCCGTCACTATTGATTATCAGTTCTGATTCGGGTATTCTTCTCATAGTATTTCAATAATTAAAAAAGGATAGGGAGGATTAATTTCCTATTTTCTTATTTTCTAAATTCCTAACTTGGATTGCCAATGTTTCTAGTCTTGTATCCAAGCTTTCAGTTTCGTTCTCCAGGGTAAGAATTTCTTGGGTCATTTGCCTTTTGGTCTCTGCATCCGATTTGGAATATTTCAGTCGTTTTTGCTCTAAATCATTTGTCTTTTGGTCTAATGATTTTTCCAACTCTTTCATCTGCGAAAAAGCCTCTTGAGCATTTTTGCTGCGAAAATCTTTAAGGTAATGATATACGGAGTTGTCGTTAATTACAAATGTGAAATCAGCCTTTTTTTCTGTCTTCATCTCGGCATTTTTTTTCGCCAGAGCTATCAACTGGGCGTAATTTGCTCCAGTTTTCCAACTGTCTTTTATCGACAAAATTCGTGCGCGCGATGCCAAATAATCTATTGATTCGTTTTCCAACGATTTTACTTGATTGTTAGGGATAAAGGTATAAACACACACTTTCCCTTCTGGCTGAAAACGGTCGGACGCAAACCAACCGACACCTTTTTCTTCATCAATGACCAGCATATAATCATTGTAAATGGAATTGAATGGCATATTCAGCCGTTCGGGAACCAAATAAGAATCTTTGGCGAGGTTGTAACGCGTCACAAAAAGGTCGTATCCCCCCATTGAGTCTTCGTCTTTTGCGGCGAAATAGAGTGTGACACCATCGGTGAGGACAAAAGGATAATTTTCATCACCTTTCAACCCAAAATTAGTGGGCGAAACTTGTTTTTCATTCCCGAATTGGTCAAGTACTTTTTCCATCGTATAAAGCTTGAAAATGCTATCCTGAGCCATTCGTGAATAATAGATTTTCGTCCTTTTTTCATTCAAATAGGCGGCAGCATCCACTTTCTGTTTGGTGTCGAAAAGTTCACTGAAAGTGGCCAGTTTTCCTGATGTAGGGCTTAATTTGTATGCGCTTAGGAATGAGTCCTTGTCAACAACCGTGCTGTCAATGATTTGTATATCTTCCGTTCGGCGAACCAGTTGAAGGCAGTTATCTACTTTGGTTTTGCGCGCATTTGCCACATTGATAGCCTCTTTATCCATCCTTTTCAATTTTGCATATCTGTCGTATTCGGCCAAGGCTTGGGTGAAAAGGTATTTTTGGGTATAAATATCTCCTAAATATAGGGAAGCATCCGGTAGTGATTTTTGGGCTGCGACTTTCAGATGCGACACGGCCACATCCACATCCCCGCCGGTTTCATAAAGGGATGCGCCATACCACAAGTTTAGCGATGGATCGGTTGGTTTCGCCTGCAATTCTTTTTCAAAAACAGGCTTTGCCAATGAAAAATTCTTTTGTTTGTACCATATCTTTGCTTCTTCCAATGTTTGCGCCTTTGTGGCAATCGAAAAGGAAAAAATTGCGAAGAAACTGTAATAGATTATTTTCATTGTTGCGTTTTTAGTATTTCAAAGATAGGAAAAAAGACATTTGCAACAAAACAGGCTTCAACAAAACACAAAAGCTACCCACCGTATAGTTTGGCAGGTAGCATTTCTTAAATAAAACAATCTAAATTACACCACCGGTTTTCCTTCTTCATCAAGGATGATTATCTTTGCTTCTTTTGTCTCCTTGTTGGCTACAGTCACCCGTGTTTGTTTTTTACTCACGCTATATTCTAGCTTTAGTAAACTCTGTGATTGTCCGAGTTCAGCCACCACCAATTTTACTTTTTCATTCAAAGAATCAATAGGGACTTCTTTGAAATCGCCTTCTTGTGCTTGCATCGAGCAAACGCCGTTTTGCGTTGACGGCATATTTTGATTGGAAACCGCAAATGCACTTACACTCATCACAGCCGCAATTGCAGCAAAAAATAACTTTTTCATAGTCGTAACTTTTTATGGGATTAATAATAGAGTCGCTCTTTAGCTTCTTATACCAATTATAATTCAAAACTTGTGCCAGGATTGAGGTATCTCATACAACTCGTTAATTAATAGATAGATATTTGTTTTTACCGATCTCTTTAGAGAAAACCAAAAGTGTGTAAGTGTTTACAGGGAAACACTACGGAGGTGTGTAAAATAATATATTTGGAGTTCTCCTTATTATCTTGTTTATTTGTAGCAGTGAAGGAAATTATAGAAAGAAATATTCGTTTAAGTGCTTTTGTTATCTACGTTTTGGTTGCGCTTATCTGTTGTGGCGGGATTATTTACTTCTACGGGATTAAAAAGGAGGTTGGTCTGCGGAAGAAAAACTCCGAAACGTACAAGTCCGATTTGGATCAAGTCAGCATGTTGATACATTCCGTAAATGATGCCCAGTCGGAGATGAACAAGTTTGTGGTCACGGGTAAACGGCAGCATATACGGCTTTATCAGGTAAAAGTAGATGAAATAAGCAGGCGCGTCGATTCATTGAAAGCGAGTCGGCATAGTTTTCATGTGGATGAAATTTTGAAACAGATCTCCCCTTTGCTGAAAGAAAAAAAGCAGTCGGTCATCCTCCTCAATAAACAATTCCTGCACCACAAGGCCATTGATTCCCTTTCTGACAGGATAACCACCCTTTCACTCAAAGTACGAAAAAATGCATTTGATTCTGCCAAGCAGGAGGTAATGGCTTCCTCCTCACGGAGCAAAAAGAAGAACATATTCAAGCGCTTCGCCAATGCTGTTACAAATCGCAGCGATGCAGAAGAAGCTGCCCATGCCGTTGCTGAAATTTCGAAAGATTCAAACAATGTGACAGCAAGAGATACTTTGCTGATCGACGAATTAGTAGATGAAACAAAGCAAAACTATGTTCGACATATTGCGGCAATCAGTAGCCAAGTGCAATCTGCGGTGATGGCCGATCAATTCCTTTCTTTCCGGATCACCGAATTGTTGATGTCCCTATACAACCAGATTGTAGATTCTCGCATGGGAGAGATTGATAAAGACGGCCTCACTGTGGATCGAAACAATGCAAGGATGCTTTGGATGGCGGGAGTAGCCTTATTTCTGGTGCTGATTTGTACGATTCTGATTTTCATAAACGTCAGTAGGGGCTATAAGGCCAGGTTGGCCCTTCAGGAAGCCAATGAGGAAAACAGGAGGTTGTTGAATAGCCGCCACAAGTTATTATTGTCCGTATCGCATGATGTCAAAACCCCGTTAAGCTCGATTCTGGGGTATGCGGAGGTGTATAAGCAAAAAGGAAAACTTTCTTCTGATGAACTGCTCCCCATCGTCCGTTCGGGCAACCATATTCTGGCATTGTTGAACAATTTGCTTGAATTTTCTAGCCTGGAGAAGGGTTCTTTAAGTTTGATTCCCCACGATTTTCTATTGATAGATCTATCCGGAGAATTGGCTGAAATGTTTGTCCCTTTGGCTGAGAAAAAATCATTGGATTTCCATCTGATTGATAATTTTGAATCCGATATGGTTTTGCATTCGGACTATTTGAAGATCAAACAAATACTCATCAATGTGCTGTCCAACTCTATTAAATATACCCAAACGGGGAGTGTCTCTTTGGAAACGTCCTACCGCAACGGCGAGTTGACTTTCAGGGTGAAAGACACCGGAGTTGGGATTCCTGTTGAAAAGAGAAATCTTTTGTTTCAACCTTTTGTACGGATCAAGGAAAACAGTGCGAATGAGGACGGAAGTGGTTTTGGATTGTTCGTGGTGAAGGGATTGGTAGAACTATTTGGTGGAAAGCTGGATCTTCGGAGCGAACTCAACAAAGGAACGCATGTGCAGGTTGTGCTACCCGTAGAAATGGGCGAGAAGCAGCCTGGTTTTGTCGCGAAAAGGATTCTTTTGGTGGATGACGACGAACTCTTGTTGAGCGTGATTTCCGAATTTTGTACAAGTCTCGGTCACGCTGTCACACCATGCTCTGACTTTGTACAATTCGAACAAGGGATTCAGGCGTTGGAAGACTATGACTTTGTATTGACGGATATGGAAATGATCCATTTCAACGGAGAAGATGTGCTTGCAATGGTTCACCAGAAAGAACTCCAGAAGCCAGTTGTATTAATTACTGGACAAACAGATCTGGAAAAAGCGGATATTCTCAAAAAGGGTTTTTGGGATTGTTTGCAGAAACCCGTTTCCATGAATTCCTTGAAAAGTATTATCGGCGGCAAGGTTTCACCAAAAACGGATCATGCCCCCACTTTTAATATTTTTGATGAAGTGGCGCAGGATGGCGAACCTTCCATCTTGGAGGGATTTCTGATGGCTACGGTGGAGAATATTATTTTGCTTCGGAAGTCTTTGTCAGGCAAGGACTTTCAATCAGCAAGATTTGTTGCACACAAGATGTTGCCTACCTTTCTCCAGTTAGAAGCTCCCGAAAAGATCACCAATGTATTGCAAAAGATAGATAAACTAAGGGAAACCTCGCAATTCCCGTTGGCGGACGATGCCCTCTGGGTAGAGTTGGGCGAAGCTATTGAGGAAATTGAAATTTACCTGGAAGAATTGCAAGGGAAATACCTCCCCCATTAGATTTCGATTCCGTATTCATGCATTTTGTTGTATAAGGTTTTTCGACTCATCTTAAGAAGCCTTGCCGCGGCAGCCTTGTTTCCTTTCACTATGCGAAGTATTGTTTTGATTTGTTCTTTCTCATCGGTCTCCCCAATTGCGAATTGATCCTTTTCTAATGGAGTGCATAGATAATCCGGAAGTATCTTTGGCGCTATTTCCTGGTCCTTTGCAAACAGGGCGGCCCGCCTCACGACATTGCGAAGCTCGCGAAGATTTCCACTCCAATGGTAGTTTGCGAGCATTTCCATCGCTTCCGTCGAAAATCCTGGCACACATTGTTCCAACTCATTGTTTGCTTCTTGCAAAAAATAGGCTGCGTAGGTTGGAATGTCTTCCGCCCTTTCTCTTAATGGGGGCAAGTGTATTTCAAATTCGTTGATGCGGTGGTATAGATCTTCCCGAAATCTTCCTTCTCCGATCAGCCGTGATAAATTTTCGTTTGTTGCAGCTACAATGCGCACATCCACCGGCGTGTCGGAGGCAGAGCCTACGGGTCGCACTTTTCGTTCTTGCAGCGCCCTCAACAATTGCGCCTGCACGTCTGGCAGGAGGTTTTCTATTTCATCCAGAAAAACGGTTCCTCCATCAGCTTGTTCAAACACGCCTTTTTTATTGCCGTCGGCTGACGTGAATGCTCCTTTGACATGGCCGAATAATTCGCTTGGCGCCAATTCTTTAGATAAAATGCCACAATCCACGGCAATAAATGGATATTCACTCCGCTTGCTTTGCTCGTGCACCATACGTGCGGCATATTCTTTTCCCGTGCCACTTTCGCCCATCAGCAGGACGGACATCCGCGTGGGTGCTACTACTTCAATTTCTTCGTACACCTTTTGCATCAAGGGACTCTTCGAATAATCAACTTTCCGGGTTCTAGTTTCAGCTGTATTTTGGGATGCTTCAACTACCGGTTTGAGGGAAGTCCCGCTGGCCAAGGCTTGCTCTATCTTTTGCCGAAGGATCTCCGGTTGAAAGGGTTTTTCCAAATAATCGAAGGCTCCGAGTTTCATGGCAGCCACGGCTGTTGATATTTCGGCATAGCTTGTCATCACCATAAGAGGTGTTGCGATTTTTTTGTCGCGCAACCAAGCTAGGAACAAAATTCCGTCTCCATCGGGAAGCCGCAAGTCGGTCAATACAAGATCAATCTTCTTGTTGTTATTGACGATTTCTTTGGCTTGATTCATCGTCCTGGTTAGAAGAGGCTTGTAGCCCGACTTTTGAAACCATTTCTTTAGGATTTCGCCAAAAGTGAAGTCGTCTTCGATTATAAGAATACTTTGGTTCATCTTTACTTCTTGGTTATTCCTTCACTCATTTATTAAATTGATGCTTTCTTACAAACATAAATAAAAAAAAGCATTTTGTCGGTAAATGTTTTTAGAAGAATTGTTCAAAAAAGCCAAAAAAGAAAACATTCGGGGCATGGATACAGACACGCGAATCGCTTTAGCAGATTTGCTCCCTGTTGCGGCAAAATTTTCTCCTAAGAGAAAATTTTGCCGCAACAGGGAGGAGGATAATTTCTTTCTAAGAGAAAATTCGACGCCAACAGGGAATAATGGCAATTCTGGCTAATCCCCTGCCATCTGGTTTGCCATGTCGTTTGCGTCCGACCTTTTGCGTCATCTCGGGTTGGATGTCTCTATTGTATTTCAATTCGAACCGTATGGATATGGGGTTCACGATGCAGAACAAATATTTCCTAGCTGTGGTTAAATTCGTGATAAAAAAGATCTGATAAATTGATTATCTCCCTTCTCAGGCTTCCCTAATAAATAAGAAAAGGCACAAATGTGAGTTGTGTCTTTTCTTATTATAATTTCTAAGTTATTGAAACATATCGTCTATACCTCCCTGGTCGGTTTTCTCTGAGTCTGGTTTGTCACCATCCCCACTGCCACATGGGAATACATCCTTGATCGTTGGAAACTGTGTCGATTGAGAATAGCCGAGCTTGGGATTGCCATAAAGTTTTTGTAAAAATTTGCCAATGACAGGCAATGCCATGGTGGCACCTTGTCCTTCGCTCATGCTGTTGAAGCGGATTGTGCGTTCATCGCCTCCAACCCAACAGCCCATCACCAAGTCGGGAGAAAAGCACATAAACCAACCATCTGAATTCTCTTGTGTTGTTCCCGTTTTTCCGCCTAATGGCGCAGTGACCTTAAATTGCGAACGGATGCGCCCCCCTGTGCCGCCGTCAATGACACTGCGGAGCATATCCAGCATTTTCACATAGGTGGATTCGCTGAACACTTCGTGCGTTTGCGGGGTGAAACTGGCTATGACATTGCCATAAGAATCCTCGATCCGGGTCACATAAACAGGCGATGTACGGATTCCTTTATTGGCAAATGCGGAATAAGCACCCACCATCTCGCTTAGTGAAATCTCACACGGCCCGAGAGCGAGCGAAACCACGGGATCGATATTTCCACTCATTCCGAATGAACGGAGCAAGCGGACAAAAGCGTAGGGGGTGAACTGCTTCATCAGGTAGGCCGTCACCCAGTTGTCTGAGTTTTGAAGCCCCCACTTGATGCTGACCATTTCGCCGATTTTTTTTTGGTTGGCATTTCTCGGTGTCCAGGTTGTGCCAGCTTCGGTAGTCAGGGTCTGCGCCACGTGCATCATTTGGTCGCAAGGGGTCATCCCTTCTTCCATTGCCAAAGAGTAAAGAAAAGGTTTGATCGTGGAACCTATCTGGCGGCGTCCGGTATTTACCATGTCGTATTGGAAATAGGCGAAATTGACATTTCCCACATAAGCTTTCACGTTGCCGTTTTTTGGATTCAGTGCCATGAACCCGGAGCGAAGAAATGTTTTCTGATAACGGATGGAATCCATCGGGGTCATCACCACGTCTTTTTCTCCGTTCCAAGAAAACACCTTCATTTCCACGGGTTGGCGGAAGGCTTCCCGTATCTCCGAATCGGAGTTGCCGGCTTTTTTCATGATCCGGTAACGGTCCGAATTTTTCATCGCTTTTTCAAGATAATCCTTCACATGCCTGGCATATTTTTGCGCATAAGGACTATACGGACGGCCTTTCTTCTCTTTAGTGAAAAGCGGCTGCAAGTATCCGCCAATATGTTCTCTTACGGAAGCTTCGGCATATCGCTGCATATTGGCATCGATGGTCGTGTAGATTTTTAGCCCATCTGTGTAAAGATTGTAATGCCCGCCATCCGGTTTGAGGGTTTTGGCGCACCAACCATAAAGAGGGTCTGCTTCCCAGGCAAGCGAGTCTCGGGTGTATTGTTCCATCTGCCATTTGGCATAGTTCGATCTGTCTGGCTTCTTGGCTGTCATCAGCATTCTCAGGTATTCCCTGAAGTAGGGGGCCAAACCATCTTTGTGGTCCAAAGCCTTGAATGTTGTGACGAGCGGCAATTGCTTTAATGAGTCCAACTGGCTTTTGGTGATGTATCCTGCTTTTTCCATCTGTTCAAAAACCACGTTTCGGCGGCCTTTTGCCCGTTCGTTCTTGCGCATGGGATTGAAATAAGAGGGATTTTTACACATCCCAATCAAAGTTGCGGCTTCTTGGATAGTCAAGTCTTTTGGCAATTTGTCGAAATAGACATGGGCTGCCGATTGCACTCCGACGGCATTGTTCAAAAAATCAAATTTATTGAGATAAAGATTGATAATCTCATCTTTGGTGTAATATCTTTCCAGTTTTGCAGCGATCACCCATTCGATCGGCTTTTGCAAGATGCGTTGGAGTTTGCTGTCCGCCTCAGGAGAATATAGCTGTTTTGCAAGCTGTTGGGTGATTGTGCTGCCGCCACCTCCGCTTTTTTGGCGGAATAGTCCGGTTTTGACAAAAGCACGGGCCAAAGCCATCACGTCGATTCCCGAATGGCTGTAATATCTTGCATCTTCCGTCGCAACCAGGGCTTGCACCAAGTAAGGAGACAATTGGTCGTAGGTCACATAGATGCGGTTTTCCTTGCTCTGGGAATAAGTCCCGAGAATTTCATTGTCAGAACTATAGATCTGCGAAGCATATTTATCAATCGGGTTTTCCAGTTCTTCAATTTTGGGCATATACCCGATTGCTCCCATCGAGATAAGTGTAAACCCCAAAATGACTGTGATGATAAATAGTCCGAATGCCCACCACAACGCTTTCACGATGTTGCTTGATTTAGGTTTATTTGTATTTGCTGTATTTTTTACCATAAATTAATTATACTATACCTTAAACTTGGAACAGAGTATATTCGCCTGCAAAAATACATAAAAGCATTGACAGATGGATATTTTTTCATGAACTTGTGAATGAGTAAACACGTGAACAAGTGAAGATGTGAGCTATATGTGCGCTTTTAGATATGGGACACCTGAGTTCTGGTGTTTAAAAAGGGGTTTGCAGATTCTCTTTTTTTTTCCGTAATTTGAACGAATTTTCATCACGAAAAGATCTAGATAGAATTCCAGTGCAAAACGGGATGCTTTTGAACCCGAATTGTGCTCCCTATATTTATACAATTAATTTATATGTTATCTGATATTGAAATTGCCCGTAATATAGAAATAGTAGAAATCAAAGAAATAGCAGCAAAGATCGGCATCGATGAAAAGAACCTCCATAATTATGGAAAATTCATTGCCAAAGTGCCGTTTTCGCTGATTAACGAAAAGAAAGTAAAAGAATCGAACTTGATATTAGTAACTGCCATCACGCCCACCAAAGCGGGAATTGGCAAGACAACGGTTTCGGTAGGTTTGGCACTTGGATTGAACAAATTAGGGAAACTCACAATCCCGGCTTTGCGTGAACCATCCCTTGGCCCATGTTTCGGGATGAAAGGTGGTGCTGCTGGAGGTGGTTATGCACAAGTGCTTCCCATGGAGGATATCAATTTGCATTTTACGGGCGATTTTCATGCCATTACCTCTGCCCACAACACGCTGACGGCATTGCTCGACAACTATATTTATCAAAACCGAAGTACACTGAAAGGATTGAAAGAGGTTCTGTGGAAACGCGTCTTGGATGTCAACGACCGCAATCTGCGGAGTGTGGTCACTGGATTAAGTGGATTGACGAACGGCGTTCCTGCCGAATCGGGCTTCGACATTACTCCGGCATCCGAAATTATGGCGATCTTGTGCCTCTCGGAAAACATCAACGACTTGAAACGCCGGATAGAGAATATTCTTTTGGGTTATACGCACGAAGACAAACCTTTTTTGGTGAAAGACCTGGGTGTGGCTGGTGCATTGACCGTGCTGTTGAAGGATGCGATATATCCCAACTTGGTGCAAACGACCGAAAACACGCCAGCCTTTATTCATGGAGGACCCTTTGCTAACATTGCGCATGGATGCAATTCGGTGATAGCAACGAAAATGGCCATGACGCATGCCGACTATGTGATTACCGAAGCAGGGTTTGGAGCTGACCTCGGGGCCGAAAAATTCTACAACATCAAATGCCGCAAATCGGGCCTTCGTCCCAAGGCAACCGTCGTGGTGGTCACTTCCCAAAGCTTGAAAATGCACGGTGGCGTTCCCTTGGAGGATATTAAAAGGCCAAATCCACAAGGGTTAGCAAACGGCTTCAAAAATTTAGACAAACACATCGAGAATCTTCATACCTTTGGCCAAAACCTGATTGTTACATTCAATAAGTTTTTCTTCGATACTCAGGAAGAAATCGATTTGTTGGCCGCACATTGCAAGGAGCAAGGTGTCGGTTTTGCCGTGAATGATGCGTTTGCAAAAGGGGGCGAGGGTGCCATTGAATTGGCAAAAGAGGTGGTGAGGATGGTGGAAGAAAATCCGTCGAAACCGCTTCGCTTTACCTATAAAGACAGCGATTCGATTGAAACAAAAATAGGGAAGATTGCCAAATATATCTACGGAGCAGGAAGCGTGGAATATTCCGACAAGGCGAAGAAGGTGATAGCAAAAGCTGAAAAACTGGGCATGGGGCATTTCCCTGTCTGCATAGCCAAAACGCAATATTCCTTTTCGGACAACGACAAAGCTTTCGGTGTACCCAAGCATTTTGCCTTCAAAATCACCGACGTAGCCATCAATAGCGGTGCGGAATTTATTGTTGCCATTGCCGGAACAATGATGCGTATGCCGGGCTTGCCCAAGATGCCGAATGCTAATAATATTGATTTGGTGGACGGAGAAATAGTTGGATTAAGCTGAGGCAATTATCAGTTATCAGTTTTAGAATTTTGAGAGATGAAGAGTGTCAGGAAATATGCTTTGGTTTTCGTATCTGTTTCGTGCTTCTTGGGGAGTTCACTGTTGGTGCGCGCAGGTGGCAAGAAGGCAGATTCTTTGATCTTTGAGAATTATGTGAAAACGATGGCGCCCAATGCCTATCTCCCAGTCAATGAATTGGTGATTAAAACTGCGTTCTATTTTCTCAACCGCCCTTATGTTGGGGGAACCTTGGAGCAAAATGGAGACGAGCAATTGGTTGTAAACCTCCGGGAACTCGATTGCACGACTTTCGTGGAAAATTGTGTCGCACTTTCGTTGCTGATGAAGTCTGCCGATAAAAGTTTCGGACATTATAAGTCTGTTTTGCAAACACTTCGCTACCGTGACGGAATGGTTAACGGTTATTCTTCGCGGCTCCATTATTCATCGGATTGGATTTTTGAGAATGAAAGAAAAGGGTTCTGGAAAAATATAAGCCTTTCGCTGGGTGGGTTGAGAGAAGAAAAGAGAATCAATTTTATGTCGGCAAATTCCCGCCTCTATCCGGCGATGAAGGATGATTCTTCGATGAAGAATAAAATAGAGGAATGTGAAAATGCTCTCAACTTGAGAAAAAACTATGTGATTCTTCCGAAAGAGCAGATTGCTTCTCAAGAAAAGAACTTTCGAGACGGCGACATTGTTTTTTTCGGAACAAAAATAAACGGGCTCGATTTCAGCCATGTGGGAATTGTATATCGCAACAACGGCGTTTTGAGCTTTATACATGCGTCCAGTGCCGGCAAAAAAGTGATGGTGCAGCCAACCTCATTAGCCGATTATTGCCTGCGTTCGAAAAATTGCAACGGAATAGCGGTTGTGAGGCTAAATGAAATGAAAAAATAGAAGGAACATAATGAACAGACAACTTTTTCGAACCATTGGCAGCGGAAGCCAGCTTTCCTTTCTTGCCCTCTTTTTCTTTTCCGGGCTGATATTGACAGGGATAGTTTCTGCCTTGTATTTAGCTCTTTCGGGACAGCACGACATTTATTCATTGTCGCCAAACATATTGAAATTCATACAAACAATACAAGCAGTGTTCGTTTTTCTTGTTCCGGCTTGGCTCTGCGCATATCTATTTCACGAGTCACCGAAACAATACCTGACTATCCATTCTCGTTTTTCGATAGGGCAGGTACTCATCGTGTCCGGAATCATGATTTCACTCTTACCTTTTATCAATTGGGTAGGTTACTTCAATAGCCAGATGGTGCTTCCCGAAACACTTTCCGGATTGGAAGCGCAGATCAAAGAGGCTGAAATGAATGCCGGAAAATTAACAGAACGCTTGCTTTTGAGCAATAGCATAATCGATTTTATTTCGTCCCTCGCTGTCATAGCATTCGTTGCCGCTATTACCGAAGAATTTTTCTTCCGGGGAGTGCTGCAGCAAATACTAGCCAAGTCAACACGGAATATACATCTCGCCGTCTGGATAACGGCCATTGTGTTCAGTGCCATTCACTTCCAGTTTTATGGTTTTCTACCCCGCATGCTCCTCGGGGCTGTGATGGGATATGTCTTTGTGTGGACGGGAAGCATTTGGATGGCTGTTTTGGCACATTTTGTAAACAATGCGTGTGCCGTGATTTCCCATTACCTCTATGCCGGAACGTCCACTTACGATCGATTCGAGAAGTTAGGGACAAACGGCACCTGGCCATTTGCTTTGGCCGGATTCCTGACGGCTTTGCTTCTGATTGTCTTACTTCGCAGGACAACCCGGGGTTTCCAAAGCCGACAATGAATTAGAAATCGCCGAACACCAAGATAAAATATAAAACAAGGCAAGCAAACCAGAGGGGCAATACTTGTTTGTCGCAATTGATATGACTAGGTTTCTTTAGCCGCTATAGGATGAGAATCCATAGATTTGGTGAACTGGCCGACAGCCTGCAAGGTGTGGCTCTTATTTATCAGACACAAATTTTCACAAATTACTTAGCACCAATGAGCATGATTTGTGGTTAAAATATTTTTAGAAACTAAAGACGAAATGCAACCAAAGCACATAGTTTCAACTGTTTTCGAGACCAATAAAAATATTGATTGTGAAATGGAGTGCCAAACTAATAAACCATAAAAAAGAAAAACGGATAGCCGTATATTTTGAAAAATAACCTTTCTGCTTCGTACCAAAACCAAATCGTCAATGCCATTAAATTATTTTTCACGACAGTAAGACAAACTAAAATACAAATAGACAAAATTCACCGACCAAAACGAGCCAAACTATTGCCCAATGTATTGAGTAAAGAAGAAGTAAAATTGATTTTGAATGCCCACAGCAACATCAAACACAAAACGATGCTATCGTTGATTTACAGTTGCGGTTTGCGACGAAGTGAGCTTCTAAATTTAAAACCCGTAGATATTGATTCCAAAAGGGGAATTGTAATCATCCGCGAGGGCAAAGGAAAAAAGACAGGATTGCCCCATTACCTCCAAAAATCTTAGAAATGCTTCGAGAATATTATATAGGCCGCCAACCCAAAACATGGCTGTTTGAAGGACAAAACGCTGGAGAACAATGTTCAGAACAGAGTTTGCAAAGCGTTCTAAAACAAGCCCTTAAAAAAGTAGGGAATCCAAAGCCTGTTACTTTGCACTGGCTTCGCCACAGCTATGCCACGCATCTATTAGAAAGCGGTACAGATTTGCGATATATACAAGAATTGCTAGGGCATAGCAGCAGCAAAACCACCGAAATATATACCCACGTAAGCACCAAAAATATTCAACAAATAAAAAGTCCATTTGATGATTTGTGAAATGTTTTATATATATTTACGATTAAATAAAGTATGATGCCTTTCATACCAATCTGCCTAAAAACGGTAGCTTTGTATGACTTTATCATACCTATATACAAGTTGTGGTTAATTACAAAAGAACATCCTGCAAAAATTAAACTAGACAAAAATTTGATTATTGTATCTAATTAGATACCTTTGTGTGAAATTATTTTTTAATGCCAACGATTGATAGTTTTAATGGTATCAAAATACATGTTTACAACGGAGAACACAGACCTCCTCATATTCATGCAGATTATAATGAATTTGAAGTGTTGATTGAGATTGAGAGAGGCGTGATTTATTCTGGTGACTTGCCAAACCGACAATTAAAACAAGTTTTCGATTGGTTGGCTGGTAATGCAGATTGGGCTTTAGAAATTTTTTATGAATTAAATCCTGAGTTAAAATGAGACAGAGTATAAAAATACCACGGATTTTAAAAATTAACTGGATTAGAGATTTGTCTATTTCAGTTATTTTTAACAATGGGGAATCAAGAATTATTGATTTTAGAAAAGTGCTTAAAAGGATAAGTGTTGAGAAAAAATCACCGGCATATATTCTGTTTGATTCGATTGAGTTTGCCAAAGTGGAACTGATTGACAATACTCTTTCATGGAATAATGTAGAGCAATACATTACAATGAGAAATGGAGAAAAAAGGAAAGTACCATACGAGATTGGTGCTGATGTTTTACTAAAATATAGCCAACCTGAGAAATCAGAACTTTCATTAAAACTTGGTAAATTGGTAAGAGAGGCAAGATTAAAAAGTGGATTGACACAACAAGATTTGGCATTAAAGAGTGGGACCTCCAGGACTTATATTTCTCGGATTGAGAATGATCGTTCAGATTTAGAGATTGCTACATTGAGAAAAATTATTGAGACAGGATTAGGAAGAAAATTAGAAATATCAATAAAGTAACTAACCACAACACACAATATAGCCAATAAGGGTTTCGGTGGTATGCGAAGGGTTGTATCCCGTCAACTTTTCGTGTAACTTGACAGG
>DBTT01000041.1:0-105812 GCA_002307185.1 Bacteroidales bacterium UBA1309 | reverse complement strand
AGGAAATCGCCCGCAATCGGCAACTTTTCATACCGCCAAACTTTAGCAGCAATATTACAGACGACCGTTACATGGACAAGTCAACACTTGATAACATACTTGAAAAACATAAGGCGCAACCTGTTGGACATGGTTACATTGACATCATTGTTTCCCGTGACAACTACAAAGACTTCATTTCCGACCTTGTGACATCTGGCTATAAAATCGACAGCGTAAGTTGGTGGGAATGGTGCGAGGACAAAAAAGAAAATGAATACGGACTTGGTGGACCTGAAAGTGTTTTTTATAAAGGTTGGTTTTCGGAAATCCCTGTTAACGTTGACGACTTTAATTTTTCAGCAGATACGACCAAAGAAAACATTATACAGGAAATTCTAACTAAAATTGAAACAAAGTCAATTTCATTTTCAGACGAGACAGCAACATTTAAAGCAAGTAACTGGCTGACACCAGCAATTTGGTTAGACGTTCCTGACGACTGGAGAAACAAATACAGCGCCTAACACGGGTTTTGCGTCAGGCGGGCTGACGTGCAAACTTGGAACTTTCTGCATCTAATGAACTTTAGTAATAAATTGAAACTTTGTGCTCTGAAACCCGCCCGAACGCAAAGCCCGAAAACGTTGTGTGCTATTATTAGACAACCATTTAAGTATTAACAACATGAAAAAATTAAAACATCTTTATCTAGCATTTTGTTTTGTAACGATTTTTGTTATTCCATCTTTTGCTACATGGTCAATTATCGTTGTTGATCGTAAAACAAAAGCTATTGGAATAGCAGGAGCATCTTGCACTTATAGCGTTTATGGTATTGGAGCTATCGCTCCCGGAAAAGGAGCAATCGTTGTCCAGGCAATGAGCAATAATGAAGCAAGGGCAAAAGGATTGAAAATGATTTTGGCTGACGCATCTCCCGAAGAAATTCTTAACGCAATTAAAGACCCAATGTTTGACCCTGAAGAACAACAGTATGCTGTAATATGTGTAAATTATTTGGAGAAGCCTTTAACTTATACAGGAATTTCGACAACACCAAACAAAGGGGCATTAACAGCAAAAGGAATTTCAGTACAAGGCAACACATTGTCTGATTCAAAAGAATTACAAGCAGTGTTAAATGCTGCAATAAAAGCTCAAAAAGATTCTCTTCCCATAGAAGATGTGTTGATGTTTGCATTGGAAGCAGGTGCTAAACTTGGAGGTGACAAAAGATGTGGAGACATAAAAGCGTTAAGTGCTTTTTTAACTGTTGCCAAACCTACTGATGACACCGAAAATCCTTATTTGAATTTGGTTGTTTATGGGACAGATGATACTCTGAATGCAGTTGAAACTTTACGGCAAAAATTCAATAATTGGAAAACTAAAGAGAACAAATAACAGCACACAACAGCAAAATACCCGGAAGTCGGGTTTCAGTGCTCCGTTGACAGGAAAGTAATAAATTGAAAACAAGGCAACAGGTTTTGAAACAAGTACTCAAAACTTGAATCACATACCCCGTTACCTTGCATTGGCTACTACGCCACCCATTTGCTTCAAAACGAAACAGATTTGAGATATACACAAGAATTATAGGGACGCAGCAGCAAAACCACCGAGATATATACCCCCTTCATTACCAAAAGGATTCAGCAAATAAAACGTCTTTTTGATGATTTGTACTAAAGATTTTGGTATAAGCGTTTAAATCGCTGTTATTATATTGAACCCATCTTAAAATAAATGAGTCTTGAGACAAGCTGTGTCTTGCTCATGAAAACAAAACTTTCTTTCTTCTGCCTGCCTGAAGGTGTCTTTAAATTTAGGCAAACTCAAAAATCTTTGGAAGAGGTTGGCAAATATCCATATCTGCAGTGGGTTGATTGAGATTCCTAAACTTTGATAAGTTCTTTACCTGTCTTTACAGATGCGCAACATGAGTGGATTTTCACCATTCGAAAGTGTTTTTTTTGCTTGTAGCAAATGATTGAAACAGAGGTATTCATAAGCCATTTTCTGGTTTAATTCTCGGTTTAACTCAACCGGCCTGAAACCCTCAAAAAACAAAAAAAACAGGCAGCTACCTATTTTGTAACTACCTGGTATTTACGAGCGGAAAACGGGACTCGAACCCGCGACCCCCAGCTTGGGAAGCTAATGCTCTACCGACTGAGCTATTTCCGCAAAAAGGTACTGCAAAGATATATTTTTTTTGAAAAACAACCGTGTGGATTCATAAATCTTTACTCTTAATATTGTTCATTTTGAAATGGAATAAATCTTAAAACAGAATCATTGAGATAGATACCTAAAGTTCTATACCGTAAAGATGGATTTTGTTGTATAGTGTTTTACGGTCTATATTCAGCAATTGGGCAGCTAAAGACTTGTTGCCTTTTGCCATTTTGATTGCATTTTCAATCTGCTGTTTTTCGTCTTTCGGCTTCAATGACAACTCGGTTGCTATTTCCGGTTCGTGTTTTTTTTGCAGTAAGTCGGGCAGATTATCTTTCGTAATGTACTCCGATTGCGCAAACAAAGCCATCCGTCTGATAGCGTTGCGCAATTCACGCAAGTTTCCCGGCCAATTGTAAGCTTCCAGAGCTTTCATGCACTCGGGGCTGAAGCCTTTCAATTGCTTTTGGAGTTCTTCGTTTGCTTTTTCCAAAAAGTGCTCTGCAAAATGGGGCAAATCTCCAGTGCGTTCCCTTAGCGGTGGCACTACGAGTGAAAACTCGTTGAGGCGGTGAAAAAGATCCTCGCGGAATCGTCCTTCGGCGATAGCTGTTTCCAAATTTTCGTTGGTGGCCACAATGATGCGGACATTCACGTCTATGTCGGAAGAAGAACCAACGGGACGTACTTTCATTTCCTGCACGGCGCGCAAGAGTTGAACCTGCACATCATACGACAGGTTTCCCACTTCGTCGAGGAACAATGTCCCACCATTTGTTTGCTCGAAAGCCCCTTTTTTGTTGTCGATGGCCGAAGTGAAAGAACCTTTCAGGTGGCCAAAGAGTTCACTAGGAGCAAGCTCTTTGGAGAGGCTTCCACAGTCGATCGCTAGAAAAGGCTTGGCATTTCTCCTGCTTTTTTCGTGGATGGCTTTGGCGGCATATTCTTTTCCTGTACCACTTTCGCCGCGGATCAAGACTGAAAGTTGGGTAGGTGCCACAAGATTGATGTATTCATACATTTTCTGCGAAGCTTTGCTTTCCCCCCAGACAACCTCGATTTGTTTTCTTGGAGGTGGTGTCGCCGATTTTCCGGTGGACGGCAAATTCAGAGGGGATTGTTTTTGTACCAATGCCTGTTCTATTTTTTGCGAAAGCACCGATGGGTTTATCGGCTTCTCCAAATAATCAAAAGCTCCGAGTTTTATGGCTCGCACTGCATTTTGAATTTCCGCATAGCTTGTCATGATAAACACTGGGACAGGCGATATATTGGGTTGCTCTTTGAACCAAGAAAGCAGGGAAATGCCATCTCCGTCGGGCAAACGGTAGTCGAAAAGTAGTAGGTCAAAAGTTTGCTGAAGTAGTATTTTTTTTGCTTCCTCTTGTTTTGCACAAGTTTCCACCTCAAACTGATTTCGTTGAAACCAAGTTCGAAGCATAAGTGCAAAAGCCGTGTCGTCCTCTACTATCAGAATTTTTTTCTTCATGTTGATATAGTAAAGTGAGGGTGTATTGATATTATAAGTGCTATTTATGCAAAAAGGGCTGAAATTAGTGGGGAATGTAAGATGAAACGTTTTCTTCGATTTTGGATGAAACGGCATTGCTCTTTCCCGTTGGAATAAATTCTTTGGATTTGGATGGTTTTCCTCGGTTGAGGGCTTGCAGCATCACGTCTATACCTACCCGTATGCCCGCCTGATACAGGTTTTGCTCCACCGTTTTGTATGCCAGCTCGGGGTGATTGTTGTCGTTGCTCAAATGGCAAAGCCAAATGTCGGCCAACTGTTCTGAATAAACCTTTACCACAAAATCGGCTGCTTCGCGGTTGCTCAAATGACCTGTGCCGCATGTGATCCGTTTTTTTAAATATGCTGGATAGCTCCCGTTTTGGAGCATTTCTTCATCGTAATTGCTTTCAATCACCAAGAGTTCCGCTTTTTTCGAAAAATACTCAATTCTATCGGTAATCCGCCCCACGTCGGTGGCCAAAGTCAAAGAATGTCCTCCAAAATTGATATGGTATCCAACATTGTCGAAGCTATCATGGGGCACCTCGAAAGCCGTCACATCAAAGCCATGCAATGAAAACATGCTTTCCTTCTCAATCACTTTTTGGGAAGCTTGAAGTTTGTCCTGCACATAGTGGCTTCTGTTGATGGCTTCGTGCGTGGCTTTTGTGGCATAAATCGGGATATGAAGTTTTTCACCTAGGCATCCCACTGTTCGTATATGATCTGCATGATCATGCGTAACAAGCACTGCCATAATATTCTGTAACGCTATTCCGTGTTCCCGAAGTGACTTTTTTATTGTGCGCAAGCCTATACCGGCATCAATCAGAATACCAGAAGACGATTTGCCAAGAAAGTAGCAATTGCCACTGCTCCCGCTGGCCAGACTTAAGAATATATATTTATCTTTTAAAGGGAATAAATTTAGCTCCATAATTTGCAAAGATACGGAAATTAATGAAATCTTAATTCCGTCTCAAATAGATATTAAAAGCTCAGCTCTGCCAGCTGTGATTTGTTTTTGTTAAATTCGGCTATTATTGTTTCTACAATCTCGTCAGCGGATGGTAAATCGTCGATCAACGCTGATATTTGCCCGATTTCTAATTCGCCTTCCACCAAATCTCCTTCAAAGATTCCTTTTTTTGCCCGGCCTCTGCCAAGCAATTCTTTTAGCTCTTCGGGCGTAGCACCACGGCTTTCGGCTTCTTGCACCTGTTTGAAGAATTCATTTTTCACCAAACGGGTTGGTCCAATTTTCTTCAAGGAGAGCAGGGTGTCTCCTTCTTTCAGATCAACACACAGTTTCTTAAATTCTTCGGAAGCAGAACTTTCCTGGCTTAGTGCAAAACGAGTTCCAATCTGAACCCCTTCCGCACCCAACGCAAAAGCAGCCAGCATGCCGCTACCTGTGGCGATACCTCCGGCTGCAATCAGGGGAATGGTGATCGCTTTTCTCACTTGAGGGATCAGTGTCAAGGTCGTGGTTTCTTCGTGCCCGTTGTGTCCTCCGGCCTCAAATCCTTCTGCCACCACTGCATCCACTCCTGCTTCCTGGCACTTCAATGCGAATTTGGAACTTGACACCACGTGCGCCACTTTGATCCCATTTTCCTGAAGCTTTTTCGTCCAAGTTTTCGGGTTTCCGGCAGATGTGAATACCACGGGAATTTTTTCTTCTATGATGATCTGAATAATTTCTTCGATATTTGGATAAAGCATTGGCACATTCACACCAAAAGGTTTGTCGGTGGCGGCTTTGCATTTTTGGATATGCTCGCGCAAGACCTCGGGATGCATCGATCCTGCGCCAATAAGCCCCAAGCCACCCGCATTGCTAACAGCAGAAGCCAATCGCCAACCACTGCACCAAACCATTCCGCCTGATATGATAGGATAGTTTATCCCAAATAAGGAAGTTATTCTGTTTGCCATGTTTTATTTCTTGATTTTAAATAGTTCGATGAAAAAAAATGTTTTATCTGCAAATTTAAGAAAATGAAATCGCATCGGAAACTTATTCTATGAAGAAATCCAATTGTAACAACAATTTTTGCGACGAATGATATAGGCGAATTTGGTCGCTTATTTTTCGTGATTCTCTTCTTTCGTTTCAAATTTTAGAAGCACAGCTTTTCCTAATTCGATCAAATCGCCATCACGCATAGGAAACAACATGCTTATGTCCCGAAGCTCCGATACCTCTATTCCATTTCGGAACACTTTTGTGGAGCCGCCTCCCAACGGGCGGCATCCCCCGGCCAAGGCTTGCAGGCAAAAACCAGCTCCTTCCTTGAAAACAATCCGGGCATGTTTTCGGCTGACGCAATTGTTGTTGGAGGCCTGTTCGTTGTCGTTATCCCTGATAGCTATGTGGTTGATGTGTATTCCATTATCCCGTGCTGTTTCGCATCTTCCGATGTTGTATATCCGTTGTTCAGTGGAGTCGAGCAATACGGTTTCCTTGAAAAGCGATCCCGTTCCACCCACCAAGCTTATTTGGGCTTTAGTGGCGGTTTGGATTGTTCTAACTTCCAACGGGCGGATTTCGATAAATATCCCTTTGGCCACTTCTGTCCAAGCTCCATTTTGGGGTGGTGTTTGGGTTTCGAAAAGGATGGCTGCATCCACCAAGGCCTCCAATTGTCGGTTTTGGAATTCTCTGCGCAAAGCTTCTTCGAATCCTTTTTCCCGAACTTCGGCTTGCAGGAGTTGTTGTTCGTTGGCAACCCAAATGACGATTGTTTCCTTGAACTCCCGTTTCCCATAGTAAGGCTTGAAGTAACCGGCTATGGCATTCAGCAAATTTGCCTGTACGTCGATGATATTGTCTTCACCTGCAATGGACAAATTCTGCCCGTTTCCCAGCTTTTCCTCCAGGGCTTGCTCTTGCGATGGGCGCTGAGAAATGTTTCCCGATGAATCGGATTCGGTATCGTCCTGCGGTATTAATAATTTAAGCAATTTCTTTAGCATAAGTCTTTCTTGTTATATAATGAAATGATCGAAAAAGATACTCTATATTCTTTTTATTTGAAATAGCCGGCCTCTTCCAAAGTTCTCAACACCACACGGTCTGTCAGGCGGACTGCTTCTCCCGACCCTTTCCCAAAAAGTCGTTCCATGCGAACTGCTACTGCGAGAGGGGTGGGTGAATTCGTGAAAAATATATACCAGCCGTCGTTGGTCGTCAGGTTTTCGGTCACTAATTTCCCTTTTTTGTTCGTCCTGGGTTTTCCTGTCGGGTCAAATAGTGTGAAATGAAGTTCCCTTTCGGGCGTTCCTGTTTTGCCTCCAATGCTGCGGTTGAATGAGACACCGTTACGGGATCTTTGTTCTTGCATGGATTCCGTTGTCATATATTCCTTTAAAATCTGAGCATCGGCTGATGAAAGTACGGTGATGGGCTTGGCCTTTGGTATTTTTAAGTTCTCATTCCCTTTAAGTACATAGTGTGTAGGTGCCAGTCTGCCATCGTTGGCCACAATCGAGGTGATCCGTGCCATATTCAAAGGTGTCGCCCTGAGTGTTCCTTGTCCCCAAGCCCAGGCACATTCGTTCCATTCGTGGCCGCTGACCTTGTTGTATCCGCTCATTTTTTCGAAAACGCTGTTGCGGGATCGTTTTTCCACATAGTCCCGATAGATGCGGGTTGCATTTTCCCCTGCCGATCTGATCTCCGATTTGTATTCTTCCGTTGCAGGTTCGTAATTCAAAAAATAGGGTGTGAGTGACTTGAAGAAAATTCTGGAAGTTCCATTCTGTTTTCTCGTAATGTGTTTGTCTATTCGGATGCCCACCGTTGAATAGATACTATCCAATTCAGGATACAGGTTTTGGTCGTTCACCAGATTCACAAAATAGCAGTTGGACGATTTCACGATGGCATCTTCCATGGTTACACGGTAATTACTAGGTTCTATATCTGTTTCGATCGTTTCCCGAGGATCTACAAAGTATGTTTTGCTTGCCGCCGCTTTTCCTAATTTCAGTAATCCGGCGATGGCTGACATCACTTTGGCTGTGGAGCCCGGAGCTGTTTGGAAAGTCAATCCCAAATCGCGGTCGGTGTAAGCTTTCTCGTTTTTGTCTTTTTCATCATATACGAAAGGGGCATTCTTAAGCCTGTCCTGGTTGGGCAAAGGGTAATTGGCAGAGCAAAGCAATTCGCCCGATTTGGCATTCAGCACCACGACAGATATCCGGAGCTTATTGTACGATCGGTTGTTGAAATTAGCAAGCGCATAGCCCCTTAGCCCATTTTGCATTTTCGTTTGCAGGGATGCGTCTATTGTCAAGGCAATGTCGCGGGTTTTGCGCATATCGTTCCATTCTTTGAGCCTGCTTCCGCCGATTCCTTCTTCGAGGATAGGTGCCAATGCGCTGTAATCGTAATCCGAATATTTGAACGTTTTCTCAATCGGGTGAATAAATGGCGAAGGTTTGTATTTCTTTGCCGTCAGCACCACCTTGTTGGTTTCCCCGCCTCCATCGTATTTCAAATTGTTGAATCCCCGCAAAGCGGCCAAGTGCCTGCGCTCTGCGAGGTATCCGTGCGGGTTGTCGTTGTCGTCGTTCCACAAGACGGAAGTGTTGTAATCGCCAACCATGAAAAACAGGTTGTCACCAAATGGGTAATACCTTTTTTTGCGTTTTTGAACTTCCGTTTCAATGTCTTGCTTGTGGATGCCTGCATTCTGAATCTTTTTCCTTATTTCAGGTTTTTCGAGCAATTCTTTTTCGTTGGTTGCAAGCAAGAGTCCATTACGGTCGTAAATATTACCTGCATATATTTGCTTCATTATTAGATTTATACGTGGGTTGTATTCGACGAATCTAGCTCCTTGTTTGTCGCTCGAAAATGCTGGACGAACAAGCGTTTCGCTACGCTCAAATAGCTGGTATCTGGCCAAAAATGCCAACACGATCAAGGAGGCGGCAAAGTAGGCAAGACTGCTATACAGCACCGTGTATTTGTAAATTTCTTGGTAGATGGCTTGCGTTTGTTTGGCTCTTATTTGCGAAATGGAAAATAGAATTCCGAACGCAGCAAGGTTGATAATCAGGCTTGTTTTTCCATAACTTAGAAATGGCACAGCGACACCTGTGAGCGGAATGAGTCCGATGCAGCCCGATGCAATCACCAAAAACTGCACAGCCGTGACAACAGCAATTCCCGTAGCCAAATAAAAAGCGAAAGGATTGCCCGCTCTTCTGGCAATAAGCAAACTTCTGTGAAGCAAAATTGCCATGCATGCAATCACAAACAGCAAGCCGATCAGCCCCAATTCCTCACCGATACTTGTCAGCATCATGTCGGTGTGGTAGGCCGCAACTAGATTCGGATTACCTTCGCCCAGGCCTTGTCCGGAAAGGCCTCCGGAAGCCAAACTCCACAATCCTTGCACTAATTGGTCGCCGCCGTTCACTTCATTGTCCCACACATTGGCATAAATGTCGTTTCTCTCTTGCAGACGTTGCCCTACTTTTGGGAGGTTGCTGCCAAATATAAAAGCAGCAATCACCAAATTCAGAAAGATGGCACTTTCAAACAATTGTTTTCGAGGCTTCAAGTAGCCGTAAGCAAGCCATCCCGCCAGCCATAAAACCGAGACACCTGCAGTAACTAATTGAGAACCATGACTCAACTTATATCCGCCGAAGAGCATTGCCGCAAAAATGGCCGTTCCGAGAAAGAGGTATTGCGTATCGCGGCGAGCCACGGAATAGATGATGATAAACGAAATGGTGAGCACCAGTGCTGGGCCCATGTCGCCCAGTGCAAGGTAGAATCCCAGCAAGATAACGAGACCTAAGATGACGCCAACTACTGTTCTTGCCTGCAAGGAGAACGATTTACTGCTCATCTTTTCTGAAAATGCTTGGAGTTTTTCTGCCCGTTTGTTCAGCACGAAAAATGAAGACACAAAGAAGATTATCAGGTATTTTGTTATTTCACTCGGCTGAAAGAAGAGCAAGTTGACTTTCACGCCGCTTCCTTCCGGGCCGTCCCCAAAGGGAAAAAGGAGGCTGGCCAATGTGAGTGCCAGGATCAAGTAGCCACTTCCTTCGGTGAGTTTTATCCGTTGCAGATTTGGAGGAAGGTGTTTATACAAAGTTCTGATTGCCCTAAGCAGCAACTCGATAGGTAGCAATGCGAGGAATACGGAAAATCGGACGTAGAAAAATACAGTATTGAAAACGTTTAGCTTTCCTTTGACCTTAATTTGTTTCACTTTTTCAGTGAATGGTTTAGCCATCCAAAAAAGGAATTGCAAGAAAAAATCAAACTGCAAATCGGGGAATTTTTTGTACTGGAATTCAGTTAGTTTTCTGAGCCATCCAAACCATTGGTAATGGGAATTAAAGAATTTCACAAAATCAATTTCCGTGATAACGGCAATCAGGATGATCCCGAAGATTGCTCCTTTCACCATCTCATTGCCAAGAAGAGTATCGACCAAAGGGTTGGCTGTCGAATACATCATCAACAAGCCTATTCCTGACAAGGCCATTAACACGGGGGCCAACAGTTGGTCTGTATCCTTTTTGCGGATGCAAAAAAAAATGTGCAAGAACCACCATCCCAACATAAAGAGTACAATATAGGCTATCGAGCTGTTTTCGAATTGTTTGGGTGTGCGAACTGTGAATATGTTATCGTCTTTGATCTGTGAATAAGTAGATGCATCGAACGGTGAAATGGTGTGTTCTTGCTGGGTGAAACTGAATTTTCTGTTCGAAGCACTCATTTTGCCTAAAGCTTTTTGAACTGTTCCTTTTGGTGAGCCATATTCAAAACCTTGCTTGATAGGCAACACGCTGTAATACCCGTCATTTTTCAGGCCAGTAAAGCTAGCCTTCCCGTTCGCTCCAGTCAAGGCATAGCCTACAACTGAATCGCATGCCGTTTGGAGGGAGTCGTAATAGTGTTCTTTCAGTTCGACAACTACCGATTTAGAGGGAACGCTCGTTTTGTGCAAAACATGTTGCTGGAACCAATTTGCCCTCTTGTTTGGCTGTTCGACTCTTACACTTAGGCTGCAATTGTCTTTGCTTCCTCCCGAAAAAGATTTTGTTATTCCATTTCCACCATATTCAAGTTGCCCAGTATGGCTGACCCGAAGGTTTTCTCGGGAGCTTTCCACCCTTTCATGCAAACCATTTCCACCATATTTAAAGGCAGAATCAGCCGCTACTTTGAAAGCGTTCAGGTTCAGCGTCCCCAAGTTGAGCAGCGGCGTAGTTTGGAGTTTCTTTGCTAAATGCTGTGCAATAAAACCTGCATCCTTTTTGTCTGACACATAATTACCAACCAGAAGTACGTTTGCCAAAGCTGTTGGATTAACCTCTTTCGTCAGATTGACCACAGAACCATCCTTATAGCCTTTTTCGGTAAGTTCGAATTGTTTTTTCATGTTGCCATACAAAATGAAAAACCCGAGAGATAACACAACTGTTACTAAAATCAGGGAAGTGCGTTCTAAGCGGCGCCGATGTTGCTTGTTATTCATCTTTTTCTTTTTCTATGATTCTGGCTAAATGTCTGCCGCAAGGCGGAAACCTAAGCTACGGTTGCAATCCGATGCTGGAACCTTGTCGCGAAAAGTCGTTTGGCAATAGGGTGCATCAAAATCCCATGCACCGCCTCGGCTCACCCGGTCTTGCCCGGAGGATGGGCCGGATGGGTTTGTTTCCGTATCAGAACTGTAATCACCATACCAGTCGGAACACCATTCCCTTACATTTCCACTCATGTCGTAAATACCCAACTTGTTAGGTGTCTTCCCTGCCACTGGATGGGCTGTTTGTTCGCTGTTGCTATCGTACCAGGCCACCTTCCCAATGACATTGCTTCCACTGTAGTTGTAATCGCCGTCTTGGCTACCTTCCTTGGTGGCAAACTCCCATTCCGCTTCGGTGGGTAACCGGTAGCTCTTGCCCGTCAGCGAGTTCAATTTGTTGATGAATTCTTGGCAATCTTCCCAACTAACGTAATACATCGGGTATTCGTCTCCTTCGCCGTACAAAGACTCGTCAGGCTTTACTTTGTCCCGTTGTTCTGATAAGCTTGTTCCCATTATTGCTTGCCAAAGTGCCTGTGTGACTTCTGTTCTTCCAATGTAATAGCTGCTTAGAGTGACCTCGTGTACTGGGCTTTCATTTATTTCTCCGTGCTTGTTTCCCATTTGAAAAGTGCCTCCTTGCACCGCAGCCATGTCAAAACTCACCTCGTTCACCGTCTCGGTGTAGCTGGAAATAACATCTTCCTGATCGGTCTCAGACACCGTGTCAATCGGCTCGGGAATAGGCTCCGCGCGCGGTGCGCTCACAGTCGTGTGCTGCCGGCGCTTATTCATACTTTTCCTTATTATAAATATTGCACCGGCCAGAAATGACAAAAGTAGCACGAGCAACAAGGTTGGCTTCCAAACATTGCTGCTTTGTTTTCTGGCGCTGTTCTGGCTTGGTATATTTGGAGTCTGAATAGCCTTTTTTCTTACATCAGTTGGTTGTGCGCTGTCTGTGGCATTCTGCTTTGCTGCGACAGGAATTATTGCCGGTCGGTCTTGATGGCCGCCATCCGGTTTGTTGACGGTACTGCTTATGCTGAGAAAATGCTTTATTTCCGTATTTAATTCTTTTCCGTTTGCATACCTTTCCGCTGGTTTTTTGGCAAGACATTTTCGGATCACCTGCTCAAGCCAACTAGGAAAATCTTTTTTATACAATTTTCCCGGATTGGAGCTTTCGAAAGCTGTCCGGCGCAAAGTCTCAATCTCGGGCGGCAATTCGTTTTTATGTTGTTCGCTGAGTTTGTACTCGGCAGGCCATTGCGATAAGCTTTTGTCGTAAACGAAAGGTACTCTCCCGGCAAGCATTTCATACAGCAAGACACCAAAGCTGTATATGTCCGATTGTTCGGATATGATGCTGTCGTTGTCCCATTTTTCAGGAGCTTTGTATTCGGGAGCACCGCCATTCCGCCTGCTGCTTTTGATCACTGTGCCGTCTTGGATTGCCAATCCAAAATCGAGCAGGATGAAGCTCCCGTCATATTTCTTGCACATGATGTTTTTCGAGTGCAAGTCGTTGTGAATAACCTTGTATTCACGGATAAGCTCTTTCCGTTGAAGGCTTGTCAATAGCTCCTTTGTCCCATCTTCGGGATCCGATTCAATGGTAAATGTTTGTCCTTTGAATGGACTTTCCAATTCGTATTTGTATTCTTTGTTCCTGTCCAAGCAGAATTCGAAAATATCTTCGTGGCAGTAAGCCAAAGCGCTGCTTATTTCTTTGGCAAAACGGATGACTTCGGCAATCGGAACAAAGCCGTTGTTTGCCTTCAAATAATCGTCCATGTCGCAGCCGTCGATAAAATCCATTTCCACCAACGCCCTGTTTTGAAGGAGGCGTGGACGGTAGATATGAACAATGTTGGGGTGGCCGCCATTCCCTAAGCGAAGGAGAATCTTGCATTCCTCCAAGAAATTCTTGTAAATGGGATCGTTTTGGTTTTCGATGCTTCCATGCAATTCGCGGATTGCCCGGATATACCCCAGTTCCAAGTGCCTTGCCTTGAACACGGTGGCATAAGCTCCTGTTCCCAGTTTTTTTAGATATTCATATTCGTTCAGGTAGATCATAGATGTTTCTTTGCCTCATTTGTTGTTGAATCTTTTTTCAAAGTCCCTGTTTTCTCCTGACGTATGGTGTCGGCTCTCAATGCCGTGCCTGATATTTTTATCTGGAGCGAATCTTTGTTGGTGATGTCGATTGTGTCGCGCGGGCTTAGCCTCAACGAATCGTGTGTGGCAACTGGTTCGCTGGATGGGAAATAGTCGTGGATGAACCATCCAACTAATCCACCCAGAAGTAACGCGGATGGGATTATTGTGGCTTTTGCAACTTTATTCCACGTTGATTTTTTGCCAATATTCGTTTGGATTTTGTCTGGCGGAGCGGTATTGATATGCACCGGTATGTCGATGGGTTTGTTTCCGCTATTTTCTTCGGCCAGTTCATCGTCTTGGTATTCCACCAAAACCACCGTGATATTGTCTTTTCCCCCTTTTTCATTGGCAAAATCAATCAATGCCCCGGCTTTTTCAACAAGTGAAAGCTCTTTTTCCAGCACCGAAACAATTTCAAGGGATTTCAGCATGTCGCTCAATCCGTCAGAGCAAAGCAAGAGGATTGAGTTGGGGCGGAGCGGGAAAGTATTGGCTTCCAAGAAGTCGTTGTCATCCACTTCGTGAGGTGCAGAGCCTACATCCCGCCCGATGATATTTCTCTGGGGATGGTTCATGGCCTCGTCTTCGGTAAGGTCTCCGATTTCCTCCCGGTAGCCCACTAACGAATGGTCGTGCGACAATTTTTTCAATTTGCCCCGGTGGTATTCATACAGCCGTGAGTCGCCGACATGCACCATGTTGATCTGCTTTTTCTCCAGTTCTATCAAGCAGGCCGTTAGCACACAACTCATACTGGAATAACGGGGTTGCTTGATGCGTTCCTCCACGATCTTGTTGTTGGCTTCTGCGACAGCTTGTTTCAGTAGGCCGAGTCTTTCGCCGTTGGGGTATTTTTCGAGGTATTCCGCCACAACCTGTTGCGCTGTTGCCGCCGCCACTTCGCCTCCTTCGTAGCCTCCAACGCCGTCGATGGCGACAGCCAACACGTGTTTTTTGTCCCAAATGTATTTTGCGACAAAGCTGTCTTCGTTGTTGGTGCGGGTTTTTCCTAAATCGGTTTTTCCTTGAAATGTTATATCCATTGGTCAACTATTTTGGAAAATTCTTGAAATGCTGGATGAGCAAGTAGCCTGCCAAGCCAATTAGCGCGATGATAAATATCAATTTGACCATACTTATTTGTTTATGCTGAAGTTTATTTGGATGCGGCCGTTGAGAAATATGCTTGAATTGTTTGGCAAGTCCACCCAGCTGATATTTCCCCCGCTGCTTTTTGCTACTTTCCTTTCGTTGAGCATCACCCATTCTTCAAAAGCTGCCAGCTTGAAGCGTTTTTCAACGGGCAGGTACTTTATTTGTACATGGGAATCTTGGATGCCTTCGCTGTTTAGCCTCAGGATGTTTGGAATTTTGCGGATGTCATTCTTTCCCGAAATCTCTATAAATTCAGTCGTCATGTAGAACAGATTGCCTTCCTTTCCATCTGTCCCGATGAAATTTATGTCGGACTTTAATGTGGCCAATGTGATTCCCGATGAATGGGAATTGTTTTCTTTCGACGCTTCCACTATTTTGTCGAAGTTCTTGTTAAAATCAAACCGGAATCTGTCTTTGGCATCCATTTCCATGCCTAAGAACGCATCCCTGTTGATGTTCAGTTCTTCCATCCTGTCCGAACGCTTGTTGTGCATCGTGGCGCGGATGTTGATTTCATTGCCGATGTTGTTGTTGGCGAAATCTGTCGCAAAAATGGTCGAAATGGTTATTGGCTCGCCAACTTTTATCGCAGAAATACTGCCAACTATATTGCCTTCCGTAAATTTTGAAAACTGGAATAGCCAGTAAGTGGAGTGGGGCACATAGTTGGGATAGTTTGCCAATTGGGTTTTTATATGCCTGTGGAATTTATTCACCGCCTCTTTTGCCGTGAAGCTGAATGTTTGCTCATGCTTGACATAATCTTTTTCATGCAAGTAGATGCAAAACGAGGTAGGAAACAGCATTCCTTCCGATGTGGTCTCTTCCTTGAACCGTGATAAAAAATGGTTGCAAATTTCATCAAGGAGTTGCTGCCTGTTGATGGTGCCGGCATCGGGAACAGTTGTCGTGGGTCCGCTGTTACCAGTCACGAATATTTTCAGTAACTTTTCTTTGAACTTCATATATAAACAATGAGAATAATTGATTGTGAAATTGATAAGCTGTTAGCCGTTAGTTTATTTTCTAATGGCTGCAGGCTGATCGCTAAAAGCCATTTTTTTATACGGCAATTTATTTTGTAATTATGAAAATCAGAAATATAATCCTTCGTAAAAGTAGAAAAAATCAGCTTGTTGCATAGCTTTTTACCTTCTATTTTTATAGAATTTGGGATAAGGTCTTTTGTTAAATGTAAAAAAGAAAAGCTGGAACGTCCAAAGGACTCCAGCTTTTGATATTTTGTGCTTGTGTGCTTATTATTGTTTTCCGCTAGTTTCCACGGTCGCATTGATTTTCTTCACCAAGCCTTGAAGTACATTTCCTGGACCAAGTTCCACAAATGCCGTAGCTCCGTCGGCAATCATGTGCTCCACTGACTGCGTCCATTTCACCGGTGCGGTCAATTGAGCAATCAAATTTTCTTTGATGGTGTCTGGATTTGTTTCTCCAATTGTAGTCACATTCTGATAAACAGGACATATCGGGGTGGAGAAGCTCGTTTCCTTGATTGCTTTTTCCAACTCTTCTTTTGCCGGATTCATCAGTGGAGAATGGAATGCGCCACCCACGCTCAACTTCAATGCGCGTTTTGCTCCTGCTGCTTTCAAGAGTTCGCATGCTGTGTCGATTCCGGCGTTTGTTCCCGAAATGACAATTTGTCCGGGGCAATTGTAATTGGCTGGAACAACCACTTCGTCTGTGATCGAAGCGCAAATTTCTTCCACTTTTTCGTCAGGCAATCCCAATACGGCAGCCATAGTCGATGGGTTCAGCTCACAAGCTTTCTGCATGGCTAAGGCACGTTTGTAAACAAGTTTCAAGCCATCCTCGAAGCTCAATGCTCCGGCTGCTACCAAAGCCGAAAATTCGCCCAATGAATGTCCGGCCACCATGTCGGGCTGAAACTCTTCGCCAAGCGTTTTTGCCAAAGAAACCGAATGGATGAATATGGCGGGTTGAGTCACTTTTGTTTGGCGTAGGTCTTCTGTCGTTCCGCTAAACATTAGATCTGTGATTCTGAATCCAAGTATTTCGTTTGCTTTTTCAAAAAGTTCTTTGGCCACTTCCGAGGTTTCGTACAAATCTTTACCCATGCCAACGAACTGGGCTCCTTGACCAGGAAACACAAATGATTTCATATTATGCTTTAATTGGTTATTAATTAAAATGTGTTGCAAAATTAGTCATTTATTTTTTTTCAGGCAAAGGTTCGGATGGATTAGCTTTTTACTTGATCCTTATTTCAGGCGGATTCCATATTGTCAAAATAGCACTAGAACCTCTTCAAGTGACAGTTGTTCTGTCGGTTTTGACTGACAACTTGGCTTCAAAACGCATCCTGATCTGCAAAATTGGGGGCGAATGGGAACAATACGGGTTAAATTCTGTTAATCGTGAGTTTTATTAGTTAAAGCTGAAAAAAGTAAATAAGATTTAACTTTTTGTTTCCCGAAATTTGTATTTAATTTGGCATCACAAAATGATACGAATCATTAAACTAAATTTTACTATAATATGAAACGGACATGGAAAAAAATCTCTAGCTATGTTGCTGTTGCTTTAATAAGCACAGGCGTGACATTTGCGACTTACCGCATAATGGATTCGAACCGGATCAGTGGTGCGGATTCCTATAATTATGGAAATGACTTTGATCAAAAAAATGTGCACTTGGCTGCCCTGACCGGTCAAGGATACCCAGATTTCACCAAGGCGGCCGAAAGCAGTGTGCATGCTGTTGTGCATATTAAGTCTGTCGTGAAGACACAACAGTCTCAAACGCAAAGCCGGAGGGGTGGGTCGATTGATCCTTTCGAATATTTCTTCGGGTTTGGGGATTCCGACAGGGGAAATCAATATAGTACTCCCCAGCCGCAGGTTGGATTTGGCTCGGGGGTGATTATTTCTGAGGATGGCTTCATCATCACCAACAACCACGTCATCAATCAGGCTAACGAAATTGAAGTGACATTGAACGATAACAGGAAATTCAAAGCAAAACTTATCGGGGCAGACCCTTCCACGGACATTGCTCTGTTGAAGATCGATGGTAAAGGTTTTTCGTATATCCCATTTGGCAATTCAGATAATTTGAAAGTGGGCGAATGGGTGCTGGCTGTTGGTAATCCGTTCAACCTGACCTCCACAGTGACTGCTGGGATCGTGAGTGCCAAGGGACGCGGCAATATAGGCGGAGGCCGAGATGCTTCTTCCATTCAGTCGTTCATCCAGACAGATGCCGCCATCAACCCTGGTAACAGCGGGGGAGCTTTGGTGAATACTGACGGCCAATTGGTGGGTATCAACACCGCTATTTATTCGCAGACAGGGAATTTTGCAGGATACGGATTTGCAGTTCCCATCTCGATAGCTGGAAAAGTGGCTTCCGACTTGAAGCAATACGGTGCTGTTCAACGCGCTGTGTTGGGGGTTCAAATTATGGATGTGAGCAATGCCGTTGAATTGGCAAACTCAGAAGACGAAAAGCAGGCAAAAGATTACGCTAAGGCTAAAAACGTGAAAGTGAATGAAGGTGCATACGTGGGAGGTTTTGCCGATAGAAGTTCTGCCAAAGAAGCCGGAATTGAAGAGGGAGATGTAATTGTTGCTGTGAATAACGTTACCGTTCGCAGTTCGAGCGAGCTTCAAGATCAAATCAGCCGTTTCCGCCCAGGAGAAAAGGTGAAAATCACGTTCAACCGCTATGGACAGGAAAAAACGGTAATCGTGGAGCTGAAAAACAGCGACGGCAACACGGGCGTGGTGAAAAAAGTAGATGGAATCGAATCGGTGGGTGCTGCCTTCAAAGATTTGACCAATGAAAAATTGAAAGAACTCGGAATCTCACGCGGAGTCGAAGTTTCGGGAGTTGACAACAGTGGCAAATTCCAGAAAGCAGGCGTCTCGAAAGGATTCATCATCATGAAAATCAACAACGAACCCGTGTCTTCTGCCTCTGAAGTTGAAAGTATTATTCAAGATGTGGCCAAGTCGCAAGACAAAGGCCTTTTCATCGCCGGGATTTATCCGGCCAACAAACGCATGAGGTATTATGCGATCGATTTGAATGAATAAGGTTAGGAACGGTAATGGTAAATAGATGAAAAAGTTAAACCGAAAGATACTATCGAGTAGGTTTAACTTTTTTTACGAGCGTTTGCATAATCAAAACCAAGCTATAAGCGTTATTAAAAAGATGCAGGATGCTGTAAATTTATTTGTTTTGCAGTGGTTTAGTATAGCAAATGCGATTAATCATGCTTTGTTCGTTTTTCTGTAAATTTTATAGGTACAAAGTGAATAAAAAGCTGTATCTTTGCGTTCCAAATTTTTAATAAGAAGAAAAGATAGATGAGACAATTAAAAATTACGAAATCGATAACCAATCGAGAAAGTGCGTCTCTGGATAAGTATCTACAAGAAATTGGTCGTGAAGACCTGATTACAGTCGAAGAGGAAGTAGAGTTGGCGCAGGCTATCAAACGTGGTGATAAGGCTGCTTTGGAAAAACTAACAAGAGCAAATCTCCGTTTTGTTGTGTCTGTTGCTAAACAATACCAGAATCAAGGACTGAGTCTTCCTGACCTTATCAACGAGGGTAATCTTGGGCTAATCAAGGCCGCTGAGAAATTTGATGAAACACGTGGTTTCAAATTTATCAGTTATGCGGTGTGGTGGATTCGCCAATCCATTCTCCAGGCTTTGGCAGAACAGTCGCGTATTGTGCGTTTGCCTCTCAACCAAGTGGGCTCGTTGAACAAGATCAGCAAGGCTTTCTCTAAATTCGAACAGGAAAACGAACGTCGTCCTTCTGCAGAAGAATTGGCCGACCAGCTTGACATTCCTGTAGATAAGATTGCAGATTCCTTGAAGGTTTCAGGCCGCCACATTTCGATGGATGCTCCTTTCGTGGAAGGGGAGGACAATAGCCTTTTGGACGTATTGGTGAACGATGACGCTCCCATTGCGGACAGGAAGTTGATAAACGAATCTCTCCAACAGGAAATCGACAGAGCACTATCTACTCTTACCGAACGAGAAAGCGATATTATCAAGATGTTCTTCGGCATTGGTTACCAGGAAATGACACTGGAAGAGATCGGCGACAAATTTCAGCTTACAAGAGAGCGCGTGCGCCAGATCAAGGAAAAAGCGATCAAGCGTTTGCGGAGCAACTCTCGTAATAAGCTTTTGAGAAGCTATTTAGGATAAAAACATATTGAAATATAATAATTGCAGAAAGGATGTCATTGTTGAAATGGCATCCTTCTTTGTTTTGTGCTGAGTATGGTTATAGTATGCTTGGATCAAATGAAGGTCATTTTCCCGCGACAAGTGTCGTGGATGGTGCAAATCGGACTGTTGCCTCCAGTGCGTAATGATCCGAAAGGTGGCTCTCAAAATTAGCTTCGGAATGGTAAAATTCCAAAACTTGGCGTTGGATGGATGCGATGCGGGACGTGTTCCGGGCAAGTATGTAGTCGATAACTTCTTCCTTGCCGTCTTTTTGCTTGGCAAGCGTGTTGTTGATTTCGTCGTAGGTGCTTTGAATATTTCCCGACAATGTCCCATTTTCAGCATTGAGTGTTTTCAACATGGTTTCGTAGCGGGGCTTATTGCTCATCTCCGTATTGAAGTCGCCGCATAGGATTTGAGGAACATCTACGGAACGAAATTCTTCTAGTAGGGCAGAAATTTCCTGGTATTGCTTTTCCCGTATATCTTGTGAATGCGATGATTGCAAATGGGTTGCCATTAATTGGAAACGTTTTCCATTAAATTCTCCTTCAAAAAGAGCAGCCCCTTTTTGGGCGATCATGTCGTAGCCGCTTGATTCTTTAAATTTAATACATTTCAGTTGGTTCAGTGGAAGTTTGCTCAACACCCACAAGCCGCTGTTGGATCTTAGCGACCACGAGGAATCGTTGCTTGGGCCGTATTGGTATGGGTATTGTTCCTGGAGGATCTTCTTTAAAATTCGCCTGCACTTCACGCTGAATGCTTCTTGAAATACAATGATTTGATAATCGGAATGCACCAATTGCTCTCCTATGATCTTAGCCCTATGCCCATTCCCGTTGAACCAACTCAGATAGGGGAGCATGTAGATATTCCAACTCAGAATTCTAAGATTTTCAGATTCCATCGTGCGTGATTGAGAAATAACGTGAAAAGTAGAGACGAAACATAGTAAAACCGTTAATAATAGACTTCTTGTTTTCATAATTGCAGTATTTTGATTGCTACAACAAAGAAAACTGTTACAAATTACAAAATAATTGAGAACTATTGAGGATAAAGCAAAGATTTGGTGACGAAACTGGTTGTATATCTGAAAAATAATAAGATCCCATGTCGTATGTGAATTGTTTATTAACCTCAACTTCCATCTTGGGAGGGACGAATAACTTTTGAAAAAGCTTTTCAATTCTTCACACTGTGCCCCATATTGCCATGAAGTGGCCTATGCTTCCTCCAAGTACAAAAAGATGCCAAATGGCGTGGTTGTAGAGCGGTTTGCTGTTGGCGTAGAAAATAGTGCCGACGCTGTAGCTTAAGCCTCCTGCAATCAACCAAATGAATCCTTCCAAGGACAAAGTCTGATACATCGGCTTGATAATAAACACCACCATCCAACCCATTGCCAGGTAGAGGTAAAGGGAGATTTTGGGAAACCGTTTCCACCAGAACAATTTATAGATTGTTCCCAACACAACAATGCCCCAGGTAATGCCAAGAAATATCCATTTGACACTGCCCGAGAGGCATATCAAAATGAAGGGCGTGTAGGTGCCGGCGATCAGGAAATAGATGGAGATGTGGTCTAGCAGCCGCAAAAGCACTTTTCGTTCCATCTTCTTTTCGAAATGGTATGTGGTGGAGACGCAGTACATTTCCAGCATGCAACAAGCGAAAACCAGCAAGCCGATTCGATGAACAATGGGAATTCCCGAAATGGCAAAGCTGGCGATGAGGACGCCTACGCCAAACAGGATGCCAAAAGCATGCGTGATGCCATTGGCAATTTCTGCTTTTCTGGGCGGGAAAATATAGGAATTTGTTGACATGGCAGTCTTTTTTATGACCAGGATAAGTCCTTATTCTTTTTGAGCAAGCTTCAAACCCATTTTTTCGGCTTTCTTCAGCAAGTAATCGTATGCCGCCTGGTATTCGTTGGAGATCACGCCGTCCATGATCGCGTCTTTCAAGGAGGTTTTCAATTGCCCTACTTCCCGTCCGGGTGTCAAGCCAAACATTTCCATGATTTGTTCGCCCATGATGGGCGGCTGAAAATTGCGCACATGGTCTTTTTCTTCAATTTCACGCAATTTTTCCTGCACTAGGTCGAAGTTTCGGAGATAGCGGCGCACCTTTTCCTTGTTTTTGGAGGAAATATCCGCTTTACACAAAGTCATCAAATCGTCGATGTCATCGCCAGCCTCGAAAAGCAGTCGCCGCACAGCCGAATCGGTAATGGTTTCTTCTACCAGGGTCACGGGACGCATGTGTAGCGACACCATTTTCTGCACATACTTCATCTTTTCGTTCAATGGCAGTTTCATCCGTTTGAAAATCTGGGGTACCATCTTTTCCCCGATGAAGTTGTGGTTGTGGAATGTCCATCCTAAACGCGGGTCGAAGCGTTTTGTGGCAGGTTTGGCTATATCGTGAAGAATGGCCGACCAGCGAAGCCAAAGATTATCGGTTCTTTGGGAAATGTTATCCAGAACGATCAGCGTATGTTCGAAATTATCTTTGTGTCCAACTCCGTTCTTTGTTTCGGCTCCTTTCAAAGCCACAAATTCGGGAAATATTTCGGGCAGCAATCCGGTTAAATCCAAAAGTTTGAATCCGACAGACGGCTTGGGTGAAAGCACAATCTTGTTCAGTTCATCGGCGATCCGCTCTTTTGTAATAATCTTTATCCGGTCTTTGTTGCGACAAATAGCATCAAACGTTTCGGGATAAATATCAAATCCGAGCTGCGATGCAAAACGAATGGCACGCATCATCCGCAAGGGATCGTCGCTGAAGGTGATGTCAGGATTGAGTGGCGTACGGATAATCAGACGTTCCATATCTGCTAACCCGTCAAACGGATCGAGTAATTCGCCAAAACGTTCCTTGTTGAGGCAAACAGCCAAGGCATTGATGGTGAAGTCACGACGGTTCTGGTCATCTTCGAGAGTTCCGTTTTCCACAATCGGATTGCGTGAATCGTGTTGGTATGATTCTTTGCGTGCCCCCACAAATTCCACTTCGATGTCGCCGTATTTGATTTGCGCCGTGCCGTAGGTCTTGAATACCGACAAGTGAGCCTTTCTTCCTAATCTGTTTGAAATAGCTTCCGCCAACTGTATGCCACTCCCAACGGTCACCACATCAATGTCGGACGAAGGTCGGTGTAGAAAAATGTCGCGGACATAGCCTCCGATGGCATAGCATTCTAGTCCCAATTCGTCGGCCGTTTGAGAAATAATATCGAAGAGCTTACCTGTGAAATGTTTTTGTATATATCTTTCTTCCAATTGCATATTCGTTGTCATATCATCCATAAGGGAGTGCAAAAATACAATAAATGCGGGCTTCCCTCCAAATAATATTTGTTTTGATCTTGTTTGATCGTTTTCTGGTCTCAAAATCAAATTGTCTTGGCGCTCTCCTTTTTTCCGGTAGGAAAGGACTTTTCCCATGGGAAAGGGAGGGGTTTTAATAATCCGGGGGATATTCCTCTGTTCACGAACCGATTATTTTAAAGGTTTAATCCCACGCCCCCGCTAGGCCTATCCCGAACGACCGCTTCGGGCGGTCTGTCGGGTATAAAGACGCGATGCGTGGCGTCTCTACGGGTTTGCACCAACCTGATTTGTAATATTTCATTAACTATGCGGGTTGTTGATGACTGATGACTGCTAACTTACTTTTATTGTTTATATTTGTATTGAAAAAAATGATTTTGTGTAAGGGTTTCCTAAATGACAAAGCATGAAAATATTCCGTAAAGCAGTTTTTCTCATCTTCATTTTTCTCGTCTCTTTTTCTTGTAAGAAGGGCAACCCGCAAGCCGATTCTCTCCTGTCAGAAGCGCGTTCGTTGTATGCTTCGGGGCATTTTGCGGAAGCAAAAAGAACGTTGGACAGCATCCCCAAAGTCGCCCCTAAGGCATTTCCCCAGATGAATGCCGGATTGGCTTTGCTCGACTCGATACGCTATGGCGAAAATATCCAGGTTATTACCCAATCTGATTCCTTATTGAAGTTGATTGATGCTAAAATAGAACAACAAAAAAGACTGTTCACGTACGAAATCAATCCGAAATACCAGGAAAAAGGGAATTACATCCCCAAGGCTTATCCGAACTCGCTGGCGGGCATTGGCTTGCGCTCGGGGGTAGAAGCCGATGGGCAATTGTTTCTGGAAAGTGTTGCCGATCGCCCGATAAAGCATGTGGCCGTGAAAGCTGCTGCCTCGGGACTACAAGCCGAAACGATGGCGGTGACAGACGACGGTGCCAATTACCGCTTTCAGGTGGAAGGCAAAAGCGTTGAGGTGGTTCATTATTCCGGAAAACGAGAAAATGGAGTTGCCGCGTTCATCGCTGCTAATCAGGCGAAGAATATCACAATCACACTCAAGGGGAAAAGCCCCACATCGTTTGCCCTTTCTGCCCAAGCAAGGAAAGGAATCTCTGACTCATATGCCTTATCCAAGCTTTTCGCAGAGAGAAATTCCGTGCGCTTCAGCTTCGAAAAGAGCAAGCAGCTTGTCAAATATCTCGACCAAAAAAGAGCCAAGGAAATGATCCGGAAAGCCGAAAAACAAGTAAACAGGTGATCCAGTAATTCTATAATTTCATCATTTATCATCCATCACTCATCATCTATGCAACCAACCGTTCATGTAGGCATTATGGCCGAAAAAGAAATTCGCTTTTATCTCGACAAAACTTTCCTTGTGGAAGGTGTGAAAACAACAGGAGATCAATTTGTTCAAGTCAAGGACAATCAGATTCAATGGTTTGGCGACAGATACGATGAACTTCGGTTTGTTCCGTCCGATACGGTATGTTCATTTGAATTGAAAGATGTTACGATTGGTATTGGATTTCATTGGGAACGAAAGGAAAACCAAACGTTTTTGGGAACTCTCAAGTTGGTGGTGGAAGAAGGTAAAATTAGAGCGATCAATGAGGTGAAGGTGGAAGATTACCTCAAAAGCGTGATTTCGTCCGAAATGAGTGCCAAAGCTTCACTTCCTTTATTAAAAGCACATGCCGTGATTTCCCGGAGCTGGCTTTTGGCACAGATAGACAAAACCCGCGAATTGAAATCACAAGACATCCAATACACCTCTTTTGTTGAAACAGAAGAGGAACGAATCCGTTGGTACGACAGGGAAGACCATACCCTATTTGATGTGTGTGCCGACGATCATTGCCAACGTTATCAAGGAATCACACGTACATCTACGGCTTTGGCCGTTCAGGCGGTGGAAGAGACTTTTGGTGAAGTCATTTCCTCGGAAGGAAAAATATGTGATGCCCGCTTCTCGAAATGTTGCGGTGGTGTCACCGAAGAATTTGAAGCGTGCTGGGAGCCTGTTCATTATTCTTATCTGGTAGAACTTCGTGACGATAAGAATGCCCCTCTACACCCCGATTTGAGGGTGGAAGCGCATGCCCGCGAATGGATATTATCTCGTCCATCAGCTTTTTGCAACAATTCGGAAAAGAAAATATTGGAACAAGTGTTGAATAATTACGACCAGGAAACCGCTGATTTCTATCGTTGGGAGGTGCGTTACACCACCGAGGAGATTTCTGCCTTGGCCAATCGCCGTTCGGGAATTGATTTCGGAACGATTCAGGAGTTGATACCGGTGCAAAGAGGTGTCTCCGGACGTTTGATCAAATTGAAAATCGTGGGCAGCAAGAAAACGATGACTATTGGCAAGGAATTGGAAATCCGTCGCATTCTTTCCGAATCGCACCTGTATAGTTCGGCATTTGTTGTGGACAAAGAAAACGATACATTTGTCCTTCGCGGAGCAGGGTGGGGGCATGGTGTCGGGCTTTGCCAAATTGGTGCCGCCGTGATGGGCGAACAAGGCTACCCCTATGACGGGATTTTGCTCCATTACTATCCTGGAGCCGAGATAAAGCGGTGGTACGAGTAAATCTATTTCTTTTGGAGTAAGTCAACGATGTTTCCGGCGGCTCTCTCGGATGCTCCGGGAGTGTCGAGGATGGCGATCACTTCATCATACTCTTTCAGCATTCGGCTTCTGTATTCGGCATTATTCAAAAGCAGATTCATCTCATTGGTGAGGGCTTGCAGCGAAAAATATTTTGCGAAAAGTTCCTTCACCACTACTTTGTCGGCAATGAGGTTGACTAAAGAAATGTATTTGGTGTGAAAAAAATGTTCGAATACATACGACACGATCTTTGGGATAGGAGTTTTGTAGCTCACGGCTTGGGGAACACGGAAGAGCGATGTCTCCAGCGTTGCAGTCCCGGAGGTGACGAATGCTGCTTCCGAATGGCTCAGTAAGCGGTACGTTTGTCCGAAAACGATTTTCACGGAGGCATTTGTAAATTCATTGTAATATCCCGGATCGATGCCGGGGGCTCCTGCGATCACTGCCTGGTATTTCTCTTGGAAAGGCTCGAACGCCTGAATCATGGTCGGGAGATTGTCTTTGATCTCTTGTTTCCGGCTTCCTGCCAGCAAGGCAACTATCGGTTTTTTTTGCAATTTGCTTTCTGAAATAAATAGCTCTTTCGTGTCGCCTTGATTTTCTTGCTTGTATTGTTCAACGGCATCCACAGTCGGATTTCCGACATAGGTGACAGGGTAATTGTGTTTCTTGAAAAAATTGACTTCAAAAGGCAAAATGCAAAGCATCTTGTCCACGTATTTTTTGAAGGATTTTACCCGATATTCTTTCCAGGCCCATACTTTCGGGGAAATATAATAAACGACGGGTATCTGTAACACTGTTTTGACGTATTTGGCTATTTTCAGGTTAAACCCTGGATAATCGATGAGGATAATCGAATCCGGCTTATAATTCCGGATATCTTCCTTGCACAATTCGAGGTTGCGGAGGATGGTTCTCAGGTTGAGCAACACCGGAATGAAGCCCATGAAAGCCATTTCCTTGTAATGCTTTACGATTGTGCCACCTTGCAATTGCATAAGGTCTCCTCCAAAAAAGCGGAATTCAGCTTCCTTGTCCGATTTTTTGAGTGCAGCCATCAAGTTGCTGCCGTGCAAGTCGCCGGACGCTTCGCCGGCTATGAGGTAGTATTTCATCCGTTATCAGTTCCCTAAGTGGTAATAATCAGTTCCGAAGTAGTAATAACCAGTTTCTTAAGTGGTAATAGCCAGTTTCGAAGTAGTAATAAGCAGTTCCCGAAGTGGCAATAACCAGTTTCGAAGTGGTAATAAGCAGTTCCCTAAGTGGCAATAAGCAGTTCCGAAGTGGTAATATCTAGTTCCGAAGTGGCAATAACCAGTTCTCTAAGTGGTAATAACCAGTTTCCAGCTATCAGCAATCAATTATCGATACTCACTAACCCAAGTAAATCACTGCTGACTGTAACTGATCAATACAGTCCTTCCCATTCTTTGAGGGAGGAGATGGTATCGTATGCCGTCATGTCTATTTTTACCGGAACAACGGCTGCATATTCGTGGCTCAAAGCCCATTCGTCGGTATGCTCATTTTCTGGTTCCGTGTTCGAAAATTCTCCGGTGAGCCAGAATATTTCACGTTTTGCACCGTCCTTGCTTCGCACAAATTCTTTGATCCATTTCCCCTTAGTTTGGTGGCAAACCCTGATTCCTTTCACCGATGTCGTGTTTGGCACATTCACATTCAGGCACACACCTTCGGGCAGTCCGTTTTTAAGGACTTGTTGGCTGATTATCCGGGCAATCTTTGTTGTTTCATCAAAATTCGCATTGGCGCTGTGGTTGTCTATGGAGAATCCAACGGACGGGATTCCAAAGATGCAGCCTTCGATAGCAGCACCCATGGTGCCGGAATAAACGACGGCAATGGCCGAATTGGAGCCGTGGTTGATTCCCGAAACCACCAAGTCGGGCTTGCGCTCGAGCAATTCGTTGATGGCTAATTTGATGCAGTCAACAGGAGTGCCGCTGCACGTGTAAATAGAGACATCTTTGTTTTCGTCTTTGGAAAGCAAGGAATATCGCAGCGGATGAACCGAAGTGATCGCGCTCGACATGCCAGACCGTGGCCCATCCGGTGCGAGAACAACAATTTCCCCTAAGCCTACTACGCTTTCTATAAGTGCATTGATTCCCTTGGCCTGATAGCCGTCGTCGTTTGTGACTAAAATCAGCGGTTTTTTATTTGTCATAAAATTTCAATCCTTTTATATATCCACAAAGATATTCCGTCTGGATATACTTTCCAAAATTCTGGGGATAATGTGTCCCCACTTCAATAGAAATTCAAAACTACGTAACACGCATTAAAATTGCTGCATGTCGCACAAACGTCTATAATAGCCATTTAGCTCGTACAGTTCGTCGTGGTTTCCCTGCTCCACCACACGTGCTTCGTTCATCACATAAATCATGTCGGCATCTTTGATGGTCGATAATCTATGTGCAATGACAAGTGTTGTCCTGTTTTTTGTCAAATTCTCCAGGGCATCCTGCACCAATTTTTCCGATTCTGTATCCAAAGCGGAAGTCGCTTCGTCGAGAATCAAAATCTGCGGATTCTTGAGGATGGCGCGGGCAATGCTGATTCGCTGGCGTTGTCCGCCAGACAGTTTTGAGCCGCGGTCGCCGATGCTGGTGTCGTATCCTTTTTCTGAAGCAAGAATGAAATCGTGGGCATTCGCCACTTTTGCGGCTTCTACTACTTGTTCCATCGTGGCGTTTTCCACTCCGAATGAAATATTGTTGAAGAAGGTATCGTTGAACAGGATGGCTTCCTGGTTTACATTTCCCATCAGCGAGCGCAAATCTGTCGTGGTGACATCCTTGATGTTGACTCCGTCAATATAAATTCCACCTTCTTCCACGTCGTAGAATCTCGGAAGCAGGTCGGCGAGCGTGGATTTTCCGGATCCGGACTGTCCCACAAGAGCCACCTTTTTTCCTTTCGGAATCGTGATGTTGATGTTGTCAAGCACCCACTGCTTGTCGTATTTGAAGTTGACGTTGCGATACGTAATTCCTTCATTAAATGTCAGTTTCTTTGGTTGCGCAGGTTCAAGTATATCGTTCTCGGCAGTCAAAATCATATCAATACGTTCCACGGAAGCCATCCCTTTTTGAATGGCATAGGCAGACTTCGAAAGGTCTTTCGCTGGATTGATAATCATGTAGAAGATTGTCAGATAAACAATGAATTGCGAAGCATCTAGCCCCGTGTGCATGTCCAATATCAAGACTCCTCCAAACCAAAGCACCAAAACAAGGGTGATTGTTCCCAATAGCTCACTCATGGGATGCGCCAATTGCTGGCGGGCAGCCACCTTATTGAGCATTTGCCTGAGCGTGTCGTTGGAGTCGTTGAAGCGTTTTTCTATTTTATCTTGCGCGTTGAATGCAAAAATAATGCGTAATCCACTTAATGTCTCTTCAATTTGCGAAATCAGTAATCCCCAATGGTTTTGTGCATCCACCGATTGCTTTTTGAGGCTTTTCCCGACCTTCCCCATGATGTATCCAGAGATGGGCAAGAGGATGAGCACAAACACGGTAAGTTGCCAGCTAATGTATAGGAGTGAACCTAGGTAGATGAGAATTAGTACAGGGTTTTTGGTTACCATATCCAATGAGCTCATTACCGAGTTTTCCACTTCGCTTACGTCTCCGGTCATTCTTGCAATGATGTCGCCTTTTCGTTCATTTGAGAAAAATTTCAATGGCAGCGAAAGTATTTTATCGTTGATTTTCTTCCGTATGTCACGAACCACATAGGTACGCAAGAGAGAGATCGTGTAGCCGCTTAAAAACATTGCCACAGCCCGAAATACAGTCATGGAGGCCAAGATGATACCCAACATCAGCAAGACTGTGCCAGCCGAATAGCGTTGCATCATATCAGACAGATACCAGAAGAAGTCGTTTTTTAATGTCGATGTGAGGCCTGAAATGCTTGATGTGTCAATTGGCATGTATTTGTAGTGGTTGTTGTCAACATTAAACAAGATTTTAATGATGGGACTGATCAACGCAAAGGTGAAAACATTTAAGAACCCGCTAAAGATATTGAAAAGTAGATTCCAGACAGCCAGATGCTTGTAAGGCCGCAAGAAGCGTTTAATAAGAGTGATAAAATCTTTCATAAAGAATATTTGTTCAACTTTAAGTCTTTCAGATGCGCCGTGGCCGGCAAAATCTTGAAAAGTGGCGCAAGTTACGCAAAATTCTTTAATCTTCGAGTATCCATCCAACCCATCTGGAAGTACTTATTTAATTGGAACAATCTCAAATGAATTTTTTCAATCACAAATTTTTGTCTAAGTTTGCATACTGAAAATAAAAATTAAATCATGGAGTTAACAGCTAAATTAATTCAATTACTACCGCTTCAGACAGGAACAGGTAGAAATGGAGAGTGGAAAAAACAAGATGTAATCGTTGAAACAGATGGTCAGTACCCCAAGAAGGTTTGCATCTCTATATGGGGAGACAAGGCAAGCCCTTCGGTGCTTCAAATAGGTAATATTCTTACTATTTCCTTCGACGTGGAAAGCCGTGAATACAATGGTCGCTGGTACACCGATGTGAAGGCGTGGAAAGTGGACTTGGCCGGAGCTAATTCAGGATCGCAAGCACCAGCTTATCCCGATGCTGCTGCTTTTCCTCCACCTCCTGCCGAACCGATTAGTTTTGAAAGTGATAAAGACGATTTGCCTTTCTGAAATAACAAGAATGAGGCTGATGTGAAAACCACATCAGCCTCATTCTTTTGGATTATATCTAAAACCAACAAATAGAATAGCGGCAATACTGTTTAGCTCCGCCCTTTATTTTCTTGTGATTGAATACGACTCCCCTTTTTTACTTGAAAAAGTATTCAAATAATATTTCCCGTCAACTATGTTTTGAGCCTGAACACCTTCGATATTAACCGGCACTGATGTTCTTATCGTGCATTGACCACCCATGTTTGATTTTATCGTAGCATTCGTGAGTTCACCATGATCCCATTTGATGGCAACTTCGTAGTTTCCTCTAGCCTTGAGTCCTTTTACTTCACCTTCTTTCCACACATCGGGCAAGGCAGGCAGAAGATGGATTTCTTTCAAGTGGCTTTGAAGTAACATTTCGACTATACCCGCTGTAGCGCCAAAGTTTCCGTCAATTTGAAAAGGCGGATGTGCATCGAAAAAGTTGGGATAAGTTCCGCCTACTCCTCCCGCCGATGGGTCCACGTATCGCAGAATTTCACGAATCATCTTATAGGCGTGGTTTCCATCCAAAAGTCTTGCGGCAAAATTTATTTTCCAAGCCTTGCTCCATCCTGTTCCTTCGTCTCCGCGAAGTTCAAATGTGCGGTTCGCTGCTTCAGCCAGCCCGGGTGTGGTCAGTGGTGAAATTTGCTTGCCAGGGTGCAATCCAAATAGATGAGATAGATGCCTGTGGTGCGGGTCGGCTTCTTTGTAGTCTTTGCTCCATTCCTGCAATTGTCCTTGAGAACCAATTTTGTAGGGTAATAATTTTGCCCGTTTTTTCTCAACTTCTTTTCGGAAATCAACATCTGTATTTAAGATTTCTGAGGCTTCGATCACGTTTGAAAATAAATCGCGGATAATGGCCATGTCCATCGTGGTGGCCTCGCTGACGGCATATTCTTTCCCATCTATCAAGAAAGCATTTTCTGGGGATGTGGATGGGGATGTCACTAAATAGCCATCTTTCTGAACCAACCAATCGAAACAGAACAAGGCAGCCTGCTTCATGATGGGATAAGCAAAATTTTTCAAATACTCCTTGTCGCCGGTGAAGCTATAATGTTCCCACAAATCTTGGCAAAGCCAGTTCCCTCCCATGTACCAGTTGGCCCACATCGGGTCGCCGTCTCCGCAGTCGCCCACAGCATTGCTTAATCCCCATATGTCGGTGTTTTGGTGAGCCACCCAGCCTCTAGCCTTGTAGTATTCCCGGGCAGTTGCTTTTCCCGTTTGCGACAGGTTTTTGATAAATTCCAACAGCGGGGTGTGCATTTCTGAAAGGTTAGCCGATTCGGACGGCCAATAGTTCATTTCTGTGTTGATATTGATGGTGAAGTTCGAACTCCATGGCGGACGGAATTCTTTGTTCCAAATTCCCTGCAAATTTGCGGGAGCGCTTCCAGGTCGAGAACACGATATTAGAAGATAACGCCCATATTGAAAAAACAATGCTTCCATTTCGGGGTCATAATTTCCATACGAATAAAGCTTCAGGCGTAAATCAGAAGGCAATCTGTCATTCACTGCTTTAGAGGATTGCCTGTTTGGCAAGAAAAGCGACACGCGGTCAAAATACGAACGGTAGTCGGTGATGTGCCTCGATTTCAGATCATCGTATTGCCTTTTTTCCGCATTTGCCAGGTATCTGGAAGATAGTAATTTCTCATCTTTTCCTTCGCTGTCGGGGCATTTGTCGAAACCATTGAAGCTGGTTGCTGCCGTCAGGTAGATGGTGACAGAAGTAGCATCCTTGATGTGAATGCCTTGCGTATCCGCAACTATTGATCCGCCTTCGGGTACAGCCTTCACGATTGTTTGGAAACGCATGCCGTTGCAGCCAGCGAGGTCTTCCTGCTGGATAGGGTTGCGGCCTTCTTTGTTGTAGTAACTCGGGTCAACGCGAGCCGGCGCTTTTCCCGATAAGTTGAGCTGGTTGGAACCCACTGCTGAAACCTTATTGACTAATAGGCTTTGCAGTGATACATCCAATGTAATCATTCCGGGCTTGCTTGCTGTGATATGCACAACCATCACGCTGTCTGGGGCAGATGTGAAAATTTCACGTTTGTATTTGACACCTCTTATCTCGTATTCAGTCAATGCGATCGCATTGTCCAGATCCAATTCCCTGCGATAACTAGACGGGTTTCTTTTTTCTTTGTAGGATTGCTTGATGAGCAAATCGCCCATAGGTAAAAAGCTTTCGGTGTAATTGCCTTGCATTTTCTTGCACAATTCCGTAGCCAGTTTGTAATCCCCCTTTGCAAGCGCTTGCCGGATTGGCTTCAAATATTTCGGAGCTTCGGGGTTGACATTCTCCTTTCGGGGACCGCCAGACCACAAGGTCGTTTCATTTAATTGGATAAGTTCCTCGTCTATTTTTCCAAAGACCATGCCTCCGATGAAGCCATTTCCAATAGGCAGTGCTTCTACCCATTCGGATGCCGGCTTTTCGTACCATAACTTGAGGTTTTCCTTAGAAGATGCAAATGATGCAGTAAGTGCCAATAAAATAAGTATTGGAAGTCGTTTTGCCATAGCCAATTTCTTTGTTACATATAATTTATTGCAGATATATTCGGTCTTGAAAAATGGTGTTTCTTGTTTTGAGCCTGGAAATTGCAATTTTTCATTTTGGGCCGAAAAAGCTTCCAGTTTACAAGAAATCTCAATTTAAATCATGATTGTTAATCTACCACGCGATGGCCTTTCCATCCATAATAGGCACAAACTCCGAAACAGATGAGCGGAACTATGTAGGCGATGTGATAAAAATGTTCGTTGATATCCATCAGATGGCCCGTCAGTGGAGGTAAAATCACATTCCCAACAATTGCCATTACCAAGAAAGCCGAGCCGCTTTTTGTCTTGCTGCCTAAGCCTTCCAATGCCAACGAAAATTGTGTTGGGTACATGATGGACATGAAGAACGAAACGCCCAGCATGGCGTATAAGCCAATCATCCCGCCAAATGTGATGATGACCCCTGTCAAGACAATGTTTGCCAATGCGTAAACCACCAGCATGTTTTGAGGCTTGAATTTCACCATCAACAAGGTGCCGATCCATCGTCCGGCTAAGAACGCAAGCATATACAAGCCGAAGTAAGTGGTAGCAGTGCTTTCGTCCATACCCACGTATTTGCAGCAATAGATAAGAAACATTGCATTCACTGCGGTTTGTCCGCCGTTGTAGAAAAATTGGGCGATCACTCCCCAGCGGGTATGCGAGCGTTTGAGTACCGAAAAGTCGATCAGCTTGTCGTTGTTTTTTTCACCTTCTTTGTGGTCGCCTTCTTGGATCTTTGGTAACTTGGAAAAGATAATCACGATGGCGATTACGACGAGCACACTTGCCAAAATAAGGTAGGGCAGTTTCATCGCATCGGTTTCCATTTGAACGTAACCATGCCAGCCTCCCGGGAAGTCGTTAGGGATGTTAGCCTTGGTGTATTCTTTCCCGCTTAAGACCAATTTGCTTAAAAACATGGCGGCAATGAAAGCCCCTAAGCCATTGAAGGATTGTGCCAGGTTGAGTCTTCTGGGTGCTGTTGCCGGATCACCCAATACGGTAACATAAGGATTCGCAGCCGTTTCGAGAAAACACATTCCGGTGGCAATGATAAAAAATATCACCAGATAGGCCCAATATTCTTGGATGGCTGCCGCCGGGAAAAACAACAGCCCTCCGGCTGCCGCAACACACAGGCCAACAATAATTCCGGCCTTGTAGCTGAACCGTTTCATAAACATGGCTATCGGAATGGGGAAAATGAAATATGCCATCCAATAGGAGGCTTCGGTGAGTGAAGCCTGGAAAGCCGAGAGTTCGAATGTCTTCATCAACTGGCGAATCATGGTAGGAAGCAAGTTGCTACTGATGGCCCAGATGAAGAATAGGCTGAATATAAGACCGAGTGCAATCGAAAAGTTTTTCTTTGACATAGTGAAATAAGTTATAAACTGGGTTAATAAGAAAGGCTGTAAATCTGTGAATTAACGATTTTACGCCTTTACAAATTCGCATTATTACTCTGACATATTTTTAATATAGGGCAAATCGACAAGGCTCTCGAACCTGTAAAATTTCTCCGCATTCAATCCGAGGAACAAGGCTTTGTCTTCTTCGCTTATGTCTTGCGATTTTACAACAAAATCGTAAGACATGCGGTAGGTGATGGCGGTTATAGTCCGTGGATAATCGGATCCCCACATGAGTTTTTCCATGCCCACAAGCTCTGCCGCTTCTTTGATAGCTTTTAATGCCCCTTTGAAGGGATAGAATTCATCGTTGAAAAGCCAAGTGATTCCGCCGGATTCGATCCTTACATTCGGATGGCGGGCTAATTTTATCTGCTCCAGCCAACCTTTGCGCGTCACCATTCCGAAGTGGCCTATTGCGATTCGTAAATTGGGGAATTCTTTGATAATTTCTTCCATTTCACCCACCTGAAGGTCGCCATCCGCCAAATCAATCGATAAGAGTATGTCTTTTGATTCCATCTCCTTCCATATTTTCATCAATTTGTCGGACGTGAGATACACCCTTCCCTGAGGGAGGAAAAATCGCTGGGCAGGTATTTTTATCGCTTTAAAGCCTTGCTTTATCAGCATTAAAGCTTGTTCTGGATAATCCGACATCCGAATGTCAAACATTCCGCAGGTCAAAAACCGATTAGGATATTTGGTTTCCACTTGCCAAAGGTACTCGTTCTGAAGCCCATCGATATATTCCTGTGTGATGACCGCTGCCGACACTTGCGCATAATCCATGTTGGAAAGAAAGACCTCGGCGGTGTTCATCCCGTCGATCATGAAGGGTGGAATCATCTGCCGGAGTTCTCCCATGAAGAGGGATTTGCCATTTTCTAGGGTTTGGATTTTCATGCCATCCACTTCCGTGTCTTGACGAAGCCAAAGGTGGGCATGCGCATCAATGATTTTGTACTCCATGCTATTGTGCCAATTAGTTAGAATTCCACGAGCATTCTGAACACTTTTGCCGGATTTTCCGCCCATTTCTCGAGGGCAGCTTGCGCTTCTTCTGGTTGGAATATTCCGCTGATTAGTTCGTCCACCGGGCAAGTTCCCCGTTTCATGTATTCCATCACGGCTCGGAAATCTTCCGGCATTGCGTTGCGGGATCCCCTGATGTCCAGCTCTTTTTGTACGAAATATTTGGTTTCAAAAGCAATCTCTATTTTTGCATATCCGATGCAGACAACCCTTCCGGTGAAAGCCACTTCGTTGATGGCCGTTTGATACGTGATGGGTGCGCCCACGGCTTCCACCACGACATCGGGGCCAAAGTTGTTGGTGAGTGATTGTAGCTTTTCGTGTACGTTTTCTGTTTTCGAGTTCACCGTGTAGCTTGCTCCCAGCTTTTTGGCCAAGTTCAGCTTTTCATCATCCATATCCATGGCAATAACCCGAGCACCTCGTAAAGCTGCACGAACCACCGCCCCAAGACCAATCATTCCGCAACCGATCACGAGGACTACGTCCAGATCGGTAACTTCGGCACGGGAAACAGCATGAAAACCGACGCTCATCGGCTCCACAAACGCAAAATCACGCGGGCTGATGGCCTCATCGACAATCACTTTTTGCCACGGCACTGCGATGTAATCCGACATGGCCCCGTTGCGCTGGACTCCAAATGTTTGGTTGAACTGACAGGCGTTTGGCCGCCCATTGCGGCACGAAGGACAATAGCCACAATTGGTGTATGGATTCACGGTGCAAGCTGCTCCCGGTTTTATGGATGCTGGCACTCCATCTCCCACCGCTTCCACTACAGCGCCGATTTCATGACCGGGAATCACGGGAAGTTTCACCATGGGATTTTTTCCCAGAAAGGTGTTGAGGTCGGAACCACAAAATCCCACATATTTTATTTTCACCAGCACTTCTCCGGACTGAAGTTGAGGTTTTTCTTTTTCAATAACGGTAACGCTCTTTTCGCCTAATATTTGTATTGCTTTCATTTTAGATAGTATTTTAACTGTTTAACCAAGTGTCGCGGAAACGTGGTTCCAAGATAGATTGTACTTCCGCCAATAATTCTTTATCTAATTCTTCATTTGCCCATTTTATGCTTTGCAAAACTCCTTCGGGACGTGATGTGCTGAATAGGGTAGAGGCTATCCTTGGGTTCGACACAGAATATTGTACTGCCAATTGCTCTATTGCCTCTCCTTTCGATTTGCAGTGCGATATGGCTTTGCGGCACAAATCTTGCAACGGTTTAGGAGCCGGATGCCATTCGGGGGCACCCCGTTCGGTGAGTAATCCCATCGAAAAGGGAGATGCATTGATGACACCAATTCCCTTTTTTTCAAAATAGTCGAGGTAATCCACCAGCGCATCATCGTTGAGGCAGTAGTGGCAAAAGGAAAGTACGCTTTCCACAGTTCCTGCAGGTACGTGGTCGATGATGTATTTGAAATGCCTGAGCGTGAGGTTGGTGATTCCCACGTGTTTGGCAATGCCTTTCTCCCTCAATTCCACTAATGCAGGAAGTGTTTCTTTGCACACCTGTTCCAAGTCGGAAAATTCGATGTCGTGCACATTGATCAAGTCCACGTAGTCTGTATTTAGCCTGTCGAGGCTCTCATATACGCTTTCGATGGATCTTTTTGCGGAATAATCCCACAGGTTTTGCCCGTCTTTACCGTAACGCCCCACTTTGGTTGACAAATAATATTTTGTTCGGTCAATGTTTTTTAAAGCTTTTCCCAGCACTATTTCGGCCTTGAGGTGGCCATAGTAAGGGGAAACGTCGATGAAGTTGATCCCGTTATCGACTGCCGTATAGACAGCTTCGATTGCTTCTTCCTCTTTGATTGAATGAAAAACTCCGCCTAATGACGATGCTCCGAAGCTCAAATTTGAAACCACCATGCCGGTTTTTCCTATTTCTCTATATTCCATGATATTGTTATTAAGAATTCGGTTGTCAAAAATAAACGATAGTGGTATTGTATGTATGTGTAAACATGGAAATTCGAACGCAAAGGTTTGCGTAGTTTGTCTTAATCCTTATCTTTATGCCACAAAAAAAGTGTGTAGCAAATGAAAAGGCCTGTTTCTCTAAAAGATTTGGCTCAGGAATTGGGCGTCTCGGTATCAACAGTATCGCGTGCTTTGAAAAATAGCGCCGAAGTGAGTGATGCCATGAAAGAAAAAGTGAAAAAGTTAGCAAAAGAAAGGAAATACCGTCCGAATCCTTTTGCTGTGAGTTTGTTGAAAAATTCACCAAGAATCATTGGGATCATTGTTCCCGACATTGCCACCTATTATTATTCTTCGATCATTAGTGCGATCAACCAGGTGGCTATCGGGGAAGGTTATTCGACGATCATTGCCTCTTCGGATGAGACATACGAGGTGGAGAAGCAGTGTGTTGAAAACCTGATAAATTTTCGAGTGGAAGGCATTCTGGCCTGCGTTTCCCAGCAAACGTCGGATTTTTCCCATTTCGACCTTTTGTCCGACCAAAACATACCACTGGTGTTCTTTGATAGGGTAGGACTTTCTGAGAAAAATTCCTGTGTGATTACCGACAACGTTGAATCTGCACAAAAAGCGACAATCCATTTGTTGGAAAACGGATCGAAAAGAATCGGTTTTATTGGAGGGGCAAACCATCTCAACATCGTGAAGCTGCGCAAACATGGGTATCTTCAGGCGTTAAGGGATTACAAAATGCCAATAGACAAAGACCTTGTTGTGTGCAAAGAAATTGGGTATGAACTTGGTTATGAGGCTGCATCGCAGTTGCTGTCGCAGCCGAATCCAGCGGATGCTTTTTTATGCCTTTCGGAAAGCCTTGCATTTGGTGCGCTCAAGGCTATCCGCGACAAAGGCTTGCATATTCCCAATGATATTGCGCTGATCGGTTATATCGATGAAATCCATGCCAATTACGTTCTTCCTCCCTTATCTGCCATGACCCATCAAACTTCCAAGATGGGAGAAACGGCTTTCAATCTGCTTTTAAAACAAATAAACGGAAGCTCAAAAATCGAAAAAAAAGTTGTTCCATGCGTGTTGACAGTGCGTGGTTCCACTGTGAAAGGATAGCTGCAGGATAGCACGGTTTAACGAGATAATTCGGCATAAGCGATAAAAATTGGCGGTTTATTTCCTGATTGGAATTCTGCATTCCGTTCTCTTTTCCACTTGATATAGGGTTTCGTAGAACAGGATTCTGGCCTACGAGCTTGTCATTCCGAGCAAGCAGATATCCCGATTCTATACATTTTAACAGGAAATATTTTTCCGTGAAATCGTGTGTGTACGGCTGAGTTTTAACCAATCAATACATGATAGTAATGATTTTTAGTTCTATTTTTCATTATTTGTAGGTATTGAACATGTATCTGTTTCATTGGTACTTTTGCAGTGAAGATAATTGTTTTAAAAAGACCTAAAGATATGAAAAGATTGTTGTTTGTGCCGTTCTTGCTTTTGGCAATCCACCTGATTGCTCAAACAGGAACTATAAAAGGTAAGGTTTCGACAAAAGATGGAAAGCCTGCCGAATTCGTCAATGTGTTTCTTTTGGGCACTCAGAAAGGTGCTATCGTGGATAAAGAAGGATCGTATGTCATTGAAAATGTGAAACACGGATCATACACCATTGTGGCTTCATTCACAGGTGTCAACACCCAAAGCAAAACCGTAGCCGTGGAAAACGGGAAAACTGTCCAGGTGGATTTTTCCATGGCTGAAAACAGCAAGGAGCTTTCCGAAGTGATTGTCACTGCCAATCCGAGCAAGTACGTGACTGATTATCCTTCTGTTTCACTCCGTTTGCAATCACCTTTGTTGGAGATTCCCCAAAATATACAAGTTGTCACCAAGCAGGTGATTCAGGAGCAGCAGGCTTTTGACATGCTTGAAAGCATTACTCGCAATGTGAGTGGTGCCCGCCGGATGGAGCATTGGGACAATTATGCGGTTGTTTACATGCGTGGAGCACAGATTGCGGCTTATCGCAACGGGATGAATCTTACCATGTATTGGAGTCCGCAGACCGAGGACATGAGCATCGTAGAACGTATTGAATTCGTGAAAGGTCCTGCCGGATTTATGTTGGCAAACGCAGAACCAAGCGGGTTCTACAATGTGGTGACCAAAAAACCGACCGGAATACAAAAAGGTGAATTTGCCATGACTATTGGCAGCTACAACACCTATCGCACCACACTTGACTTGGACGGCAAGCTCAATAAAAGCGGAAAACTTCTTTACCGTTTCAATGTGATGGCACAATCGAAAGCTTCCCATCGCCCTTATGAGTATAACAACCGTGTCTTGTTGGCTCCTGTGTTGAAATACATATTCAATGAGCAGACTTCGCTGACTGCGGAATACACTTACAGCACAACCAAAATGTCTCCGATTGGCACCAACTATGCTTTTTCTCCCGTAGGCTATGCCGACCTGCCAGTTGATTATACAACGGCAGAGCCAAACATGTCTCCAACCAAACTAAAAGAACACACGGCTTTTCTTACCATGTTGCATAAGTTTGACGACAACTGGAAATTTACGGGGCAAGTAGCTTATGTCCGTTCTGAACAACTTGGAGAAAGCTTGTGGCCTTGGGGCTTTAACGTGGCGGGAGATACTATCTACCGTGGAATTGCCAACTGGGATTATCTTGGAGAGAGCAAAGTGGGGCAATTTTTCGTGAATGGAGATATCTATACAGGGAAACTGCGCCACCGTATTTTGGCGGGAATAGATATGAGTGACAAAACTTTTTTCCACGATTGGTCTCAAGGCGGGATGTTTGGATCGCAGGATATTTATAACCCAACTTACGGGTTGGTTGCCGCATCGGATTACCCTGTTTACGACCGCAGTCTGGATATCCGCAGCAGGGGTGTCAAATACCGTGAGGCTTATACGGGATATTATGTTCAGGATGAGATTGCCCTGTTCAAGGATAAGCTTCGCCTTACGCTGGCCGGACGTTACACGACGGCCACCAGCGAAAATCCTTATAGCAGTGTGGATGCCAAGAGATTTACACCACGTGTGGGCTTGAGCTACAGCATCGACAAAAGCACTTCTGCTTATGCGGTTCTTGACCAGTCATTTATGCCTCAGACAGGGGAAGATTATTATAAAAATGCTTTTAAACCATCGGTGGGCACCAACAAAGAAATCGGTATTAAACGAGAATGGTTCAATGGAAATTGGGAAACTACCTTCTCAGCCTATTATATTAACAAAAGCAATGTGTTAGCTACCGATCCAGAGCACATAAACAAGTCTATTCAATTGGGTAAGACAAGGACAAAAGGAATTGAATTTGATATTCGTGGGCAAATCACAGACCAATTGAGTGTTACCGCAAACTATGCTTTCACAGATGCAATTATAACCGAAGACCCCACTCCAGCCAATATTGGCACCGATATCCCAGGGGTAACGAAGAATTTGGCCAACGGATGGCTTACATACCGTTTCACCAACCAGTCGTTGAAGGGGCTTGGCATTTCACTGGGTTCCCAGTTTCAAGGGGGGCGTACATCCTGGGCAACCGGCACATTGCCTGACTATTTTCGTTTGGATGGAGCTATTTCTTACCAGATGAATAAATTTTCAATGGCCTTGAATGTCAATAATATTACAAATCGGTATCTTTACTCCGGTGGATACTACTCTGGCTACTATTACTGGCAAACGGAACCACGCGCCAATTACCGGATGAATGTCACTTATCGCTTCTAAAGCATGAAGAAACTATTTCATAAACTCCATTTATGGCTCGGACTTGTGTCCGGGCTTTTTGTATTTGTGATAGCCCTCACTGGGGCTTTGTACGCTTTTCAGGAAGAAATTTCTTCTCTGAATTCCTACCACCATGTGGAAGCCCAAAATGCAGATTTTGTAGCCCCTTCTCATTTGCAGCAGATTGCCGAAAGCCAGTTGCCGGGAAAAAAAATGAATTCCATCGCATATCATGGACCGGAAAAATCTGTAGAAGCCATGTTTTACGGCTACGGTCCGACTTATTATTACATCGTCTTTTTGAACCCTTACAACGGGGAAGTACTTAAGGTGAAAGACATGGGCAAGGACTTTTTCAGGATTGTGATGCAGGGCCATTTCTACCTTTGGCTTCCGCCTGCTATTGGTCAGCCATTGGTGGTTGTTTCCACCATCGTTTTCTTGTTGGTGCTGATAACAGGTGTTGTTATCTGGTTTCCCAAAACGCTGTCGAAAATCAAAAACCGGTTGCTTATCCAATGGAAAAAAGGGGTGAAAGCCTACAAGGTGAATTATGATCTGCACGTGGTGGGCGGATGGTATGCCACCATTTTCGGGTTGATTTTTGCCCTCACCGGATTGGTGTGGGGATTGCCTCCTTATGCCGATGGCGTGCATAAATTGGTGGGCGGCACCAAATCGCTTGGATACGGAGTTACTCTCCCGAAATCTTTGCCGAGAGATGGCTTGTCACCGAATCAGGCAGCTGACGAAATTTGGGCGCATATGATCCGGGAATATCCCGATGCGGGTTCGATCTCGATTAGCCCTTCGCGAGACAGCACTTCTGCCATTACAGCCAATATCACTCAGGCCGATGGACTGTATTGGAAAACTGATTACCGTTATTTTGCGCCCCGTTCGCTTGCAGAAATCAAATCCGACAATATTTATGGACGTTTTGCCGATGCCGACGGTGCCGACAAGCTTTTGCGGATGAACTACGAAATCCATACGGGAGCCATATTGGGCCTTCCTGGAAAAATACTGGCTTTCCTGGCAAGCCTGTTTATTGCGAGCCTGCCCGTGACGGGTGTGGTGATCTGGTGGCGAAAACGGAGAAAGACAAATAGGGTGGTGCGAAAAATGTAAGTGGAGGATTTGTTCAAATTTTGTTTTGCAGCCAGTTTTTGAACAAGGCTACCCGTTCTTTGCTGATGACAATTTGTTCTGGGGTTTCGATCGACGCAATGATTAACAAACGTCCACCTTCCCACATTTGCACCTCTTTTATCAATTTTCGGGCAATGAGAAATTGTCGATTTGCCCGGAAAAATTGTTCAGGATCGAGTGCCGACATCAGTGAATTGAGTGCTTTTTCGATAGGGTACATTTCCTTGCTGAAGCAATGCGCCGTGACTTTCTCATTCACAGACTGGAAGAATGCGATTTGAGCCGTTTCCAACGGAATGATTCGGTTTTGGTAGAAAGCTAGGAGCGTTTTCGGATAGACAGATCCTTTTAATATTTTCGGAAGCAAGGCAGAATAATCGGGTTCAGCAGTTGTTTTAATTTTTCGCAATTTGTTGAGGGCATTCACTACATCTTCCGGGTCGATTGGTTTCAAGAGATAATCAATCGAATTCACCTTGAATGCCTGAATGGCGTATTCGTCGTAAGCTGTGGTGAAAATGATATAGGAAAAAACATCTACCAAGCGAAAAATATGGAAAGAGTCTCCATCCGAGAGATGGATGTCCATAAATATCACATCCGGCTGCGTGTTTGCAGTAAGCCACGACACGCTTTTTTGAATGCTGTCCAAGGTGGCCAGAATTTCAATTTCGGGTGCAATGTCGTTCAAAATTGCTTTTAGGTTGCGTGCGGCAGCAGTTTCGTCTTCAATAATAATAGCTTTCATAAACTTTAGGCTATAGGTCTTTATCTATTTCGGAAAATAAAGGTATGCTTACTGCAAAGGTATTATTTTCATTTGAAATTGAAATCTGCGCTCCAAAGAGAAGTTTGTACCGTTCGTTCAAGTTTCTTAATCCGATTCCGGTGCTTTCTTCTTTCAATAATTTGGGTTGAATCGTATTGCTGACCGTTAACTTTTGACCTTTGTCAATTTTAATATAAACTTTGAGAGGCCTTTCTTCGCTAATTTCATTGTGTTTTATTACATTCTCAATCAGAGGTTGAACAGTCAATACTGGCAAGAAATAACTGTAATATTTTTCATCCACATCCACCTCAAAAATAAATTTATCCTCAAATCGGATCTCCATCATGTAACGATATGCTTCCAGCATCTCCATTTCGTCTCTCAGTGTAACTACCGTCCTTTTGCTGGCAGAGAGTACATAGCGGAACATTTCGGAAAGTTTTTGCAAATACTTCAGTGATTTCTCACGTTGGTTTCCCCTTATGAGATACGAGAGCGAGTTCATCGAATTAAAGAAAAAGTGGGGATTCAATTGTGTCGTAAGCGATTCGTATTGTACTTCTATATTTTGAGTCTTAAGACGTTCATTTTCTAAAGAAATCTTTTGTTGGCGAATCACCGATTTCAATAGATAGACAATGAGGTAGGAGATGATCGCCATAAAAAAGAATTTGAAGAACAAAAGCCCGTCAATAGGCCAAGTTCTTCCTTGCCGGAAAAAGGATGTGTAAATAATTGCTATTAAAGTACTTAATAGCAGGTTGATGACAAGTACATGAAGACAGAGTTGTCCTGAAGGTATTTTTAGAAATCTTTTTTTGTCGAATAAAAAAAGATCCATTTGAATGAAAATGTAGGTGATGATAAAGAATAGAAAGAACTCTTTTGCCATGCGCTCCACACTGTTGATCTGTGGCCCATGGGGTTCTTTTCTTTCCCCAAAATTAGAATCTTGTCCTTCTTTCTGGGGCATTTGGGGAACTCCTTCCGGACGATGAAAATCCTGATTCGGTTCACGATGCTCGAATTCTTCAGGAATAGGATGCTCTTTCTGGGGAGTCTGATCCTCTGAAGAATGTGAGTATGTCCAGACAATATCCGGAAAAATAATCAAAAAGCTCAAAAGAAGTGCAACAACTGGGGGGATTAGTTTAAGCTGCAGTAAGTTAGTATTCATTCTCTCTAAAAAATTAATGTTGCGCATTAAAATACTTACAAGCATAAAACTATGACCACAAACAAAGGTATAATTCTTTTATTAAGGAAAACGGATATTTGCAGAAAAAATGAATAAAATCGTTTTGGTAGGGTTGTGGAACTATGTTTTTACACATTTATTGACATTTTAAAACAGCCAATCCATCCAGAAAGATGTTATATTTGCCAAAAGTTAGATTTGTGAGATTCCTGAAAAGTAAATAAATAAGCAAAAATTAATAATACACGCATTAGAAATGATGAACTTATTGACGATTTTCCTTCAAGCAACTGCTACATTGACAGAGGCTCCACAACCCAAAGTTATAGAAGAGAGTTATTTTGACTTGCTGATGAAAGGCGGATGGATTTTAGTCCCTATTTTCCTTTTGTCCTTGTTGTCGATATATGTTATAATCAACCGCATTTTGGTAATTAGGAAACTTGGGCAAAAAGATACGCTTTGGTTTTCACGTGTTTGGGAGTTGGTTCAGGAAAGAAAAATCGACAAAGCTGTGAAATTCTCGTTGGAGAGGCAAACGGCTACTTCAAGGGTCATTGCTGCTGGATTGAAAGAAATAGAAAGTGAAGATAAAGAGATTGAAGATTCCATGCAAATAGAAGCCCGTCAGCAAATCTCGTTGCTCGAAAACCAAATGAACTATTTGGGAATCACTGCGGCGATTGCTCCTATGTTGGGATTTTTGGGAACAATCTTTGGAGTCATCAAAATCTTCTACAGCATTTCCGTCAGTGGCGATCTCAACATCGCGAGCATCTCAGATGGTCTCTATCAGAAGATGATCTGTTCGGGTGCCGGTTTGTTTGTCGGCATCATTGCCTACACTGGATATTATGTGCTTAATGGGTTTATTGACAAAGCTGTTTTGCTTATCGACAAAGATTCCAATGAAATATTGAAAGCAATCCGCTCATACAAAAAAGGGAGCAGTCCTGCTGCATGATCCAATTATTTTACACACCATAAACTTAATTCAATGAAAATAGAACGAAGAAAAACCCGATCGGCAGAAGTCTATACAGCTTCTTTGAATGATATTATGTTCTTCTTGTTGCTCTTTTTTCTTATAATATCTACATTGGTAACTCCCGCGGCAATAAAAGTAGCCCTGCCAAATTCCAAGACTTCCACAGAGGTTGTTAACAAAAAGAGTATTCAATTGGCTATCACGGCCGACCATCGCTATTTTTTGAATGACAAAGAAATTCTTTTTGAAGAAATAGAACCGGCTTTGTTATCAATAATGGCCCAAAAAAAAGAGAACGAGGAAATCAATGTCTTACTCCAGGCTGATAAAACGCTGAATCTCCAGGATCTTGTCAATGTGATTGATCTTGGCAATGCGGCAAAGGTGAAAATGGTACTTTTCACACAAAAAGACAAATAACTATTATTGCCCACCCATTCACTTTTTCAGGATGAAAACTTTCTTTTTATTCAACCTTATCCTTGCCAGTTTCTTGGGTGGAATTGTTCATGCCAAGTTAAAGCCTCCAACCAAGTAGTAGATTATAGCAACTTGAAAGACAAATCTTTCAACGACTTGTTTGTAGAAATCACCCCGGAACAACTGCCAGAGAGCATTTTCAAATTAGTAGGGAAAGACTACACGGTGATTACCGCCGGCTTGCCCGAGCATTACAACTCGATGGTGGCGGGCGATGGCGGCGTTGGGCTGTTGATGGGAAAGCCTGTTACATTCTGCGGGCTTCGTGGTAGTCGCTACACCCTGGAACTCATTCTCAAGGACAAGAAATACACCATGGCTTATTTCGACGATCAATTCAAGCCCGCGTTCTTGCCTTTCGGAAGCAGCTCGGGACGCGATTCTGACAAGATGAAAAAGACCACATTGACTCCATTGATTACCCCTTCGGGACGTGTCAGCTATAAAGAAGCCAAAATTATTATTGAATGTGATTTGGCTGAAACACACACCATAAATCCAGAAGAAGTGTATGCCCAGAAGAACAAAACCTTCTACGAAGATGCTTATAAAAGCGTGGGGTCTTACCACAAAATAGTTTTCGGGGACATCATCCACATTTGGGTAAGAAAATAAGTGGATATTTGCAAATCTGCAAACGGCAATTTGATTATTCATATACGGCCTTCCAAGCCAACTCGAGTGATTTGAGTTTTGCTTCCTTGTCATACAGATAACAAGTGACCATCAACTCGTCGGCTTGAGTCTTTTCTATAAAGGCGGCCAATTCCCGGCGTAAAGTTTCTTCGCTGCCGATAAATGTTCCTTTCATCATCATACTTAAGTGTTGCATGATTTGTGGATGTTGGACATACGCAAACGGAATATCGCGCGGCGGAGCCAAGGGACGGCGTTCGCCAGTAAGAATCCCGATAAACATCCGCTGCATACTCGAACTTTGTCGCTTAGCTTCCTCGTCCGTGTCAGCTCCGATGACATTCACGCAAGCCAGCACGTAGGGCTTTGCCAACTGCTTTGAAGCGCGAAACCGACTTCGGTAAATCTCAATGGCGCGAAAGAGTTGTTCGGGTGCAAAATGGGATGCGAAGGCATATGGCAAGCCCAGTTCTGCTGCCACATATGCGCTGTCAGTGCTGGAACCCAATATCCAGATCGGAATATCCAGCCCTTCTCCTGGAAATGCACGAACAGCTGTGTGTTCATCGTTGTTGCCCAAAAAACGGCTTAATTCCTTCACATCGTCGGGGAAATTAAATGCGGCATCCATGTTTTTTCGCCGTATAGCCTTAACTGTTTGTTGATCTGTGCCGGGCGCACGTCCAAGTCCCAAATCGATGCGGCCAGGATAGAGTGTTTCGAGCGTTCCAAACTGTTCGGCTACGATCAGTGGGGCGTGATTCGGAAGCATGATCCCTCCGGAGCCAACCCGTATTTTTTTTGTTTCTCCGGCTACATGTCCAATCAGCACAGCTGTTGCCGAACTCGCGATGTTGCAGGAGTTGTGATGCTCTGCCAGCCAGATCCGGCTAAAATCTAATTCTTCTGCGCGGTGTGCCACGGCTACTGTTTCGTCAATAGCCGTGCGTGAGTCTCTTCCTTCTTTCACCACTGCGAGTTCGAGTACCGATAAAGCAATCTTTTTCATTTTTTCTCTTTCACTCCATTATTTGTCCAGATGTGGTACTCTTAAACAGAATATCCGGCTGATATGTTTTGCGGCATAGGCTAAAAACTAGAAAAATCCCGGAAACTAAGGCTATAATAAAGAAAGTAACCAGTAGAAAATAAAATATAACATTCAATTGACCGATTAACAGTATCTTAATGTATGTTTGAAGCGCAGAGTTCAGCTGATATTCAGGGTGGCTGCGTGGTATCTATTCCAAATTTTGTGCGTTTGGAAATCACTAGGAATAGACGGTTGCGCTACCGATGGTCAGATACGATGATTTATAATGGTTAGTAAATGAGCTCCTTCGGGATGAAGTGGCTTGTCTTTTGCATTTAAAGTATGGCTCATCGCATCTTCCGCACCGAAAAATGGATTGCCAGCCTTTTAAAAGTTAAATAATATTTTAATCAAATGATTAAACCAATTGATTAGTTCATCTTTGCAAAACAATTGAATTGGTTGAAGATGAGGGAACAAGACACTAACGAGTTGAGAATAAAAGAAGCCGCCCGGAAGCTGTTTCAGGAAAAGGGTTTTGATGCGGTGCGGACCCGCGAGATAGCTGAAATGGCCGGAATCAATTCCGCTTTGCTGCACTATTATTTTCGGAGCAAGGAGAAGCTTTTCCGCATCATCATGAACGAGAGCATCCAAGAAATGTTTGCTTTTCTACAACAAATAATCTATGAACCTTCCACCTCTTTGTCTCACAAAATAGATGAGATTGTAAACGGTTATATGGATCTTGTGCTGGCAACTCCAAATTTGGCGATTTTTGTGCTGAACGAGTTGCATGCCAATCCCAAACTGCTTATCAAGGAATTGAGGATACCGCGTAAGTTTTTAAATGAGAGCTATTTTGCCAAACAAATAACCGAACACCTGCAAGCCAAGTCAATACCTGCCTCTCCTTTGCATTTTATCATGAATATGATTTCCCTCTCCGTGATGCCCGTAATCGCTTCACCTTTAGCGAAACATTTATACGGGATTGAAGATGACAGTTTTCGTCAATTGATTGAGGAAAGGCGCGGTCTGATTCCTCTGTGGATAAAAGGTATGTTGCAAATTGAAGAATAAATCAAATAGGACTAAGTGAAGATGAAACGATTATCGGCTATTATTTTTTTAGTATTGGCATATGGAGCTACCACTTTGGAGGCCCAGAACAAGCTGATCCTTCATGAATGCAAGCAATTGGCGGTGTACAATTATCCGTTTATCCGGCAATACAAGTTGGTGGAGCAATCATCGCAATACACACTGGAGAATATTGCGAAAAACTACTTGCCTCAGATCGGGTTCAATGCCCAGGCAACGTATCAGTCGGAGGTCACAAAATTGAGCATCGACCAGTCTTCGTTGCCGTTCACGTTGAATATTCCATCCGTAAACAAAGATCAATACAAAGCAACGGTGGATGTGTCGCAGTTGATTTGGGATGGCGGGGCAACCGCTTCCCAAAAGAAAGTCGCACAAGCAAACAGCAATGTGGACAAACAGCGGATCGATGTGGGCCTTTATGCAGTGAAGGATAAAATCAACCAACTCTATTTTGGTATTTTGGCTGTTGACGAGCAATTGGGCATCGTTGATTTGACAGAAAAGAACCTGAAATCGAATCGAGAGGTGGTTGCTTCCATGCTCCGAAACGGCGTGGCCATGCAGCCGGATGCCGACCTGTTGGACGTAGAGCTCCTGAGTCTCGATCAAACCCGGATTACTCAGAAAGCCCTTCGAAAAGCTTATGTGCAGATGCTTTCGCTTTTTATTCACAAGCCCCTCGCCGACAATGTGGAACTCGAAAAGCCATTGGAAACAAACTTCTCGTTGGAGGGCATTTCTCGTCCCGAATTGAATTTGTATGCTTCGCAAATGGAAGCGTTGAAAACACAAAATTATGCGCTCGATGCAAAAAACAGGCCCAAGCTGGCTTTGTTTGCACAAGGGGGATACGGTCGTCCGGGATTGAATATGATGGAAGATAAATTCAAACTGTTTGGTGTGGCGGGAGTGAAGCTGAGCTGGAATTTCGGAGGCCTTTACACCCAGAAGAATGAGCAAAAATTAATTGAAACAAATATCAACAACCTCGAAATTCAGCAGGAGGCATTTTTGTTCAATACCAACTTGGAGCTAACCAAAGAGCAGTCCGAAATACAAAAAATGAAGGATCTGCTCTCCAAAGACGACGACATCATTCAACTCAGGGCAAGGGTGAAATTGTCCGGGGAGAGCCGCTACAAAAACGGCACCTACCAGATGAACGAACTGATTCGCGACATCAACAACGAATCGCTTGCCCGCCAAACCAAGGCTTTGCACGAGATCCAATACCTGATGAATGTCTATAATTATAAACAAATCCAGGGGAAGTAAACCAAGTAAGTTCAGGAAATTAAAAACAGCATAAAATATGAAACGTCTATTCTTGATAAGTAGCATTGCGCTCGTTGCACTCTCAGGATGCAACCGCAACCAAATGGAACACGATGCTTCTGGCACTTTCGAAACCACCGACATACTTGTTTCGGCAGAAGTGCCTGGCAAAATAGAAAGCCTCGACATCACCGAAGGAGACCAACTCAAAAAGGGGCAATACATCGGATTCATCGACACTACGCAATTGTTCCTCAAAAAACTTCAATTGGAAGCAACCTCCAGATCGGTCACCGTTCGCAAGCCAAATGTGTCCATACAGGTGGCTGCAACAAAAGACCAAATAGCGAAAGCGAATATCGAAAAGGCGCGCATCCAACGTCTGTTACGGGACGGCGCTGCCACCCAAAAGCAGTTGGATGACATCAACTCGCAATTGGATGTCCTGAAAAGCTCTTTGTCTGCCCAAATGAACTCATTGACGACCTCCGTTCAGGGTTTGGACAACGAAAGCAACGTTTATCAAATACAAGTGGCGCAAATCGAAGATCAACTTCGCCGAAGCCGAATCACAAGCCCGATGGATGGCACTGTTTTGGCAAAATATATCGAAGTTGGAGAAATCACTCAAACAGGCAAAGCCTTGTTCAAGATTGCCGACACGCGGCACTTGTTCCTGAAAGCTTACCTGGTTTCGGATCAATTATCTGAAATCAAAATAGGACAAAAGGTAACCGTGTTTATTAATGGCAAAGATGGCGGCCAAAAATCTTATGCAGGCGAAATCAGCTGGATTGCCGATGAAGCTGAATTCACCCCTAAAACTATCCAGACAAAAGACGAAAGGCAAAATCTGGTTTATGCTGTGAAAATAGCGGTGGACAATAAGGATGGAGTCATCAAAATCGGCATGTACGGCGACGTGGATTTCTCAAACAAAAGCAACTGATGAAACCTGCCATTCTCATCGACAAGATCACGAAAACCTATCCGGGCAAACAAGCCGTAATGGCTTTGGACAACGTCAGCCTCCAAATTGGGGAAGGCGAATTGTTCGGGCTGATCGGGCCTGACGGTGCGGGAAAGACTTCCCTTTTCCGCATACTCACCACTTTGCTGTTGGCCGACAGTGGTTCGGCTATGGTGGAGGGACTGGATGTGGTGAAAGATTTTCGGAAAATCCGTGACCAAATCGGATACATGCCCGGCAAATTCTCGCTTTATCCCGATTTGACCGTGGAGGAAAATCTCCGTTTCTTTGCCGATGTGTTCAACACTACCGTTGAGGCAAACTACGAATCGATTAAGGATATCTATGTGCAAATAGAACCTTTCAAAAAGAGGCGGGCAGGGAAACTATCGGGCGGGATGAAGCAAAAGCTGGCACTTTGCTGTGCCTTGATTCACAAGCCGACCGTCCTGTTTTTGGACGAACCCACAACGGGTGTGGATCCTGTTTCCCGGAAAGAATTTTGGGAAATGCTCCGCAAATTGAAAGAGCAAGGCATCACCATTTTCGTGTCCACTCCTTACATGGATGAAGCGGCGTTGTGTGACCGGATTGCCCTGATCCAATCTGGAAAAATTCTCTCGGTAGATACACCTCGGGACGTTGTGGAGGCTTTCCCATACCAACTATATGCTGTGCGAGCAGACAACAACTACCGGTTGCTCACGCATTTGAAACGACAGGAGAATGTGGAACTGGCCTATATTTCAGGAGAATTTCTACACCTGATTTTCAAAAAGGAAGGCTTTCGCATTGATTTTCCTTACTTGGAAATGAAGCCGATAAAACCGACGATAGAGGATTGTTTTATCCAATTGATGAATCGGTAGCATGTGAACGCATAAACGAGATTTTTCTTTTTAATCATTTGAAAACACGACATCAGTCCATTCAAAAAATGAAAGCAATAGAGGTAAAAGGTCTAACCAAACGATTTGGACAATTCACGGCCGTTGACCAAATCACATTCGAGGTGGAACAGGGCGAGATTTTCGGGTTTCTCGGAGCCAACGGTGCTGGAAAAACCACCGCCATGCGAATGCTATGCGGCTTGCTGAACCCAACTTCTGGATACGGAAAAGTGGCCGGATTTGATATATATAAGAATACCAACGACATCAAACGGAACATCGGCTACATGAGCCAGAAGTTTTCCCTTTACGAAGATCTTACCGCCACCGAGAATTTCGAACTTTTCGGTGGAATTTATGGCCTTAGCCGGAAGGAGATAAAATCGAAAACAGAGAAAGTGTTTGCGGATCTGGGGTTGCAAGCCCAACGCAAGCTGCTCGTGAAATCACTTCCTTTGGGAATTAAGCAGAAAGTATCGTTTGCCGTATCCACCTTTCATTCGCCCAAAATCGTGTTTCTGGATGAACCAACGGGTGGTGTGGATCCAATGGCACGCCGGACTTTCTGGGAAATGATCTATGCGGCAGCCGAACATGGCATCACTTCCTTTGTCACCACCCACTACATGGATGAAGCCGAATATTGTAATCGCATTTCTATCATGGTGGATGGGCAAATCAGGGCATTGGACACTCCCTCCAACTTGAAACGGGAGTTTCAGTCAGAATCCATGGAAGAGGTTTTTCACGCCTTGGCTCGCCAAGCAAAAAGGTCAGGAGAATGAAGCAGTTTTTTAGTTTTTTCAAGAAAGAAGTGTATCACATCACCCGCGACAAGCTGACGCTGAGCATCATGCTTTCGCTGCCTGTGGTGCTGTTGTTGGTATTGGGGTACGCCATCTCCACCGACATCAAGAATGTCCCTTTTGTGGTGTTGGACGAAACCAAATCCATCCTTTCGTTGCAGTTGGTGGAGAAATTGAGCCAAAATAAATACTTTGAATTGGCTGGGTACCTGCATAGCTCCTCTGAAATTGAAAGTCATTTTCAAAAAGGAGACACAAAACTAGCCTTGGTGATTCCGTCTTCTTTCAATAGCGACATGTTGCTTAGCGAAGCAGCCATCCAGGTGATTGTGGATGCTTCCAATCCGAACGAAGCTTCGACGATTGCCAATTATGCGCAATTGATGATTCAGCAATACATGCAGACACAAGCGAGGGGACAAGCCCCTCTTGCGCCCATTCGCACAGAAGTGAAAATGCTCTACAATCCACAGATGGAAAGCACTTACAACATGGTGCCGGGAATCATCGGACTGTTGATGATCCTGATTTGTGCCTTGATGACCTCCGTTTCCGTGGTTCGGGAAAAAGAAATGGGAACAATGGAGATCTTGCTCTCATCGCCATTGCGGCCAACCACCATCATCATTGCAAAAGCGCTACCTTATCTCATAGTAGGCCTTATTGACAATGTGTTGGTGATTGCCCTAGCCCATTTTGTTTTGGGTGTGCCAATTGCTGGCAACTTGTTTTTGGTTTTTTTCTTGGCATTCCTTTTCACATTCTGCGCATTGGCTCTCGGGTTGCTTATTTCCACGATCACCGACACCCAAAGAAGTGCCATGATTGCTTCCGGAGCCGGTTTAATGCTTCCAACAATGCTGATGTCCGGGATAATATTTCCCATCAGCAGCATGCCCGACATATTGCAATGGATTTCCTGTATAAACCCTGCCCGCTGGTTCGTGGCCGCCATACGTGATGTCATGATCCGGGGCGTGGGATTGGTCGAAATATGGGAAGAACTTCTTATTCTTCTTGGGATGACTGTCTTTTTGATCGCTTTGAGCATCCGGAAATTCAAAAATAGGCTTTGAAGCAGTTAGCAGTGAACAGTCATCAGTTAGCAGTTGGGACAAATTAATGCAAATCCGCAAATAAACGAATCCACAAATTCACAAAATATGAAAACCCTTTCGTTTCTTCTGAAAAAGGAATTTCTTCAAGTATTTCGAAATAAATTGATTGGCAGGTTGCTGGTCGCACTGCCTTTGTTCCAGCTTACGGTGATTCCCTGGGCTGCCACTTTCGACCAGCGCAACATTCCGCTCAGCATTGTTGACAACGACAACAGTTCTTATTCCAGAAAATTGGCCGACAAAATCACTTCGTCCGGCTTTTTCAAGTTGATGGACTATATTCCTTCGCATGAAAAAGCCCTGAATACCTTGGAAAATGGTAAATCGAGGCTGATATTGGATATTCCAGCCGATTTCGAAAAGAATTTGGTGAACGGAAATTCTCCCAAGTTGATGTTGTCCATTGATGCGGTCAATGGTCAGGAAGCCGGACTTGGATTGTCATATATTAGTCAAATAATCAATATGTTTGGCGCAGAGATAGTATCTTCGAATGAACATGCTGTTTTGGTTGATGTGTCCCCTTCTTACCGTTTCAATCCCGAAATGAATTACCACAACTACATGGTTCCAGGCATCATTGTGCTATTGGTTTCCATCATTGGAGGCATGTTGTCGGCCCTGAATATTGTGAGCGAAAAGGAAATAGGAACGATAGAGCAAATCAATGTGACTCCAGTTTCCAAGGTCACTTTTATCCTTGGCAAGCTGATCCCATTTTGGGTGATAGGCATCATCTTGCTTTCTTTCGGGATGCTCGTCGCCCGGATTGTTTACGGAATAGCTCCTGCCGGAAACATTCTTAGCATTTATACTTTCGGTTTTCTGTATTTGCTCGCTTTCACCGGGCTTGGGTTGATGATTTCCAACTTTGCCCAGACACAGCAACAAGCGATGTTCGTCATTTTGTTTTTCCTGATAATTTTCATCCTTATCAGCGGGCTTTTCACACCTGTAAGCAGCATGCCAGATTGGGCGCAAAAGCTGACACTCTTCAATCCGATACGCTATTATGTAGAGGTGATGCGTTTGGTTTACCTCAAGGGAAGCAGCTTCACTGATATTTTACCTCTCATATACAAGATGCTAGTTTTTGTCACAGTACTTAACACGTTGGCTGTGTGGAGCTACAGGAAAACCAATGGGTGAGAAATTGGATATGTCCCAGGAGTGGGGTTTAAGCTTGTATATTGCAGATTATCAATTAGATATAAGATACGGAATTTGCGTCTATTGGCCAAATTTGCGTTCTTGTTTTTTTCTATTGCTGGATTTAGATTCATTGCATCTTTAGTCTGTCGGATGCTTTGCGTTTAATTCCAACCCAGCCTTGCTTCCTCTCTTTTAATGTGTTACTTTTGCATTTCAAATTGATAGAAATGATCCGAAAAAAGAAAAACTTGCCCATTTTTGAAAATGTGGAAATCACCGACATTGCAGCCGAAGGAAAGGCCATTGCAAGGTTGGACAACATGGTGGTGTTTGTTCCTTACGTAGTCCCAGGTGATGTAGTTGACCTACAGATCACTCGTAAAAAGAACAAATATGCAGAAGGCCGTCCCATCCGTTTCGAAAAATATTCAGACAAACGTCAGGAGGCTTTTTGCGAACACTTCACCATTTGTGGAGGGTGCAAATGGGAAATTCTGCCCTACGAAGAGCAATTGAAATACAAGCAACAGCAAGTGGAGGACAACCTTGTGCGTATCGGCAAGGTGGAACTTCCAGCTATCAATCCGATACTTGGTTCGAAGAAAACCGAATTCTACCGGAACAAATTGGAATTCACTTTTTCCAATCGCAAATGGCTCACGCAAGAACAGTTGCAGGCAGGTGAGTCGTTTGAATCGATGAACATGAATGCCCTCGGATTTCATATTCCCGGCATGTTCGACAAAGTGCTCGACATCAACAAATGTTGGCTTCAAGACGAAATATCCAACCGAATCCGCAACTTCATCCGTGAATATTGCTACCAGCACGATTATTCCTTTTTCGATCTGAGAAATCAATTCGGATTGATGCGCAACCTCATTGTACGGACATCTTCCACCGGAGAACTGATGCTCATTGTGGTGTTTTACGAAAACGACAAGGAGAAACATGAAAATCTGTTATCGGCTATCGAAAAAGAATTCCCGGAAATTACCTCTTTGCTCTACATCATCAACCAAAAAGCGAATGATACCATCACAGACCAGCAAGTGCTGAAATGGAGCGGGGCAGACTGTATCTATGAACAAATGGAAGGCTTGAAATTCAAAATCGGCCCCAAATCGTTCTATCAAACCAACAGTGAACAGGCCTATGAACTCTACAAGGTGGCTCGTGAATTTGCAGGGCTAACCGGCAATGAATTGGTGTATGACCTTTATACGGGAACGGGAACTATCGCCAATTTTGTTGCTCACCAAGCTCGAAAAGTGATCGGGATCGAATACGTGGAAGATGCCATAATCGATGCCCGCATTAACTCCGAAAACAACGGCATTGCAAACACCTTGTTCTTTGCGGGAGACATGAAAGATATACTGACTGACGAATTTGTTGCCGAACATGGCCGTCCGGATGTCATCATTACTGATCCGCCCCGTGCTGGAATGCATCAGGATGTGGTGGATGTGATCCTCCATGCAGAACCCCAAAAGATTGTGTATGTAAGCTGCAATCCGGCTACCCAAGCACGTGACCTCAACTTGTTGGATGCCAAATACAAAGTGCTGGCCGTTCAACCCGTGGATATGTTTCCCCATACCCACCATGTAGAAAATGTGGTGATGCTGGAGAAAAGATAAATGCCAGCGGGATACAAAAAAAGGGGCTGCCAGTCATTGGCAGCCCCTTTTTCTTTGTATTCAGCTTTGGCGTTTAGTTGTTTCCGACAAAGCCTTATTTCATTTCATAATCTTGCTTCAGGTCGATTTCATTTTTATCGTTGTCGTAGAATTGATATTCTAAGAAAGTTAGGCTTTGGTTGGGAACTATATCAATTTTCCAACTATATTTTTGCCTCCACTTCCATTTCAACGAAATGAATCCCTGATTGATAAATGCCGCAATATACGGGTGTACATGCAACGCAAATTTCTTCACTTTCAGCTTATTGACCAGATAGTCGATTTTGTTGTCGAGCATATCGGTAAAAAGTATGGACGAACGAATTTCGCCTTTTCCGAAACAAGTTGGACACGCTTCGGTGGTGCTCACTTCCATTTCGGGGCGCACTCTTTGACGAGTGATTTGCATTAATCCAAATTTGCTCAATGGCAGGATGTTGTGTTTGGCCCTATCGGCCGACATTGCGTCCTGCATTCTCAACAGCAGTTTGTTGCGGTGATCGCCTTCGGTCATATCGATGAAATCAATGACGATGATACCTCCCATGTCTCTCAATCGGAGTTGTCGTGCAATTTCTTCTGCAGCAGCCGAATTTACTTCAAAGGCGTTGTTCTCTTGTCCATTGTTCGATTTGGACCTGTTTCCGCTGTTAACATCAATCACGTGCAAGGCTTCGGTGTGTTCGATTATCAGGTAAGCTCCATTACGGAAAGTAACTGTTTTGCCAAAAAGCGCCTTGACTTGTTTTGTGACTGAAAAGTTGTCGAAAATGGGTAATTCCCCATTGTAAAGTTTGACAATATCTTTTTTCTCGGGTTCTATAACTCTCAGGTATTCCTTAATGGCACTGTATGAACTGTTGTCATTGATGTGGATTTCCTGAAATGAGGGATTGAATACGTCCCGGAGGAGAGCCAAGGTACGGCTGCTTTCTTCGATGATAAGGGACGGAACTTTCTCCTTTTGTATTTTAGGGATATTGTCATCCCATTTAAGTTGTAGGGCTTTTAGTTCTGCATCTAATTCTATTACTTTTTTTCCTTCTGCCACTGTGCGTACAATGACACCGAAGTTTTTCGGCTTGATGCTTTGGATCAGTTGCCGCAGGCGTGCCCGTTCTTCTTTGGATTTGATTTTCTGCGAGATGGAAACCTTGTCGTTGAAGGGGATCAAAACCAAATATCGGCCAGCAAATGAAAGTTCCGCTGTGAGTCGTGGACCTTTGGTGGAAATTGGTTCCTTGGCAATCTGAACCAAAATTTCTTGTCCTACTTTCAATACATCTGTGATACTGCCTTCCTTGTCAATTTCGGGAAGAAGCTTGGCTTTGCTTATCAGTGGGTTTTTTTTCTTTTCAGAAACAGCAAATTTGTAGAATTTGTCGAAAGAACTAAAATGAGGACCGAGATCAAGATAGTGAAGAAAAGCGTCTTTTTTGTAACCTATATCGATGAAAGCGGCATTTAAACCTGGCATCAGTTTTTTTACTTTGCCTACATAGATATTACCGACCGCATACGATTCGTCTGTAGCTTCTTTTTGAAGTTCGACCAATTTCTTGTCTTCGAGGACAGCTATTGACACTTCGTTGGGCCGTACATCTATAATTAGTTCACTAACCACAATTTTTAATAAGTTAAATATTTATTTACGCTTCTTTTTTTAGAGATTACAAGACATTTATATCTGCTGATTACATGTCTGCATTTATAAACATGCAAAGAACAAACTTTGTTGTGAATTACGGCCAAGTTTGTTCTTTGCTAACTTTTGAGAAACAATAGATTTTTTATTTTTTCTTTTTGTGTCTATTCTTTCTAAGTCTTTTTTTACGCTTGTGCGTTGACATTTTATGTCTTTTCCTTTTTTTTCCGCTTGGCATGATTTTATCTTTTAATTAGTAAACTTTATTTTTTTATCTGAGCTACGAACGTTTTAGCGGGTTTGAAAGCCGGAATATTGTGTTCGGGGATAATAATAGTCGTGTTTTTTGAAATGTTGCGAGCTGTTTTTTCTGCTCTCTTTTTTACGATGAAACTACCAAACCCTCTTAGATAGACGTTGTCATCTTTGCTCAACGATTCCTTCACTACTTCCATAAATGATTCTACCGTGGTTAGAACTGTAACTTTATCAATGCCAGTGTTTTTGGCAATCTCGTTAACGATGTCCGCTTTTGTCATTGCTTTAATCTTTATATTATGATTTGTAACTAATTTTTTGGATTGCAAATATATAGCTTTTTATTTAGTACTGAAAATAGATGCCTCCTTTTTTTTCTTAAAAGTTATTTATTGGGTTTCGGACGATCTATTTCAAATAGTTTTTCGAGCTAATGCAACACTGTTGTTTGTATCAATGCTGCTTCAATTTAAATAAAAAAACGGAAATCTTCTCTCGATAAAGATTTCCGTTGTGATTCGTTGCGGAGACCGGATTCGAACCGATGACCTTTGGGTTATGAGCCCAACGAGCTACCACTGCTCCACCCCGCGATTTTGTGAGTGCAAAGATAGGTGGGATAAATGAAAAAAACAAATTAAAAGGGTGAAATATTTTATTCTTTTTGTATTGTTATCCTAATTTGCTGTAAAACAATATTTTAATTCTTGAAAATTCATCACCAGCTATAACTTAGTCCAAATCCAATGAGTTCATTATACTGAAAATAACCCAGATTATCGTCTTTTTTGGATGAGGAGACACCGTCGTCGTAGCGTAAGTATAAATAGACAGTCAATGATAGAAGGCGGGTAAATGCAAAATTAAACTTGTTTTCGGACTCCAGAATGACTTTCGTGTAGCTTGTGAAATATTTCAATCGGGACGATATTGTCGAGTTCCTGTTGAAGGAATAGCTGAGATTGGCGTTGTATGTAGATCCGATGTCTATGTTGGCTTTTTTCAAGGTGTCAACACCGAAATTTGTTTCGTCAACAGCATCATCGCCCACATAGGTGTAGTTGATTGACAGGGGAGATAGGTCGAGGCTCAAGGTCAGTTTTCGGTATTTATCCACTTTCGAATTTTGAGTTAGGCTATAGTTTAAACCAACCCCGGTATTTATAACCAATGGTGACAGAAGCCCGGCAATAGGGGTGGCTGTGTTGGTCTTGTAGTTACGGAAGAGCGGCGTCTTGATTTCATTAGTTATCGTGTATGACCATTTTTTCGAAAAGCTAAGCCCTACGACCGAATACGTGCGTAAATAGTCCTCACTGATGCTGAGGTTGTGGAGTGTGTCCGCAGGTGTTTTCTGGAAATTCAACTTCCATTCAATGGTGTTGTTCCATGATATCTTGTCTTTCTTGTAGTTCAGCGATATCTTGTGGTAATTTATTACGCTGTAATTGCTGTTCCCTCCAGCGTACCAGTTGTTGGAATATTGGTTTTGGTTTATTTGGAGCGAATGTTCACCGCTTTTTGTCCAGTAGATTGTTTTGGGAATATATTTTTTCAATGCGATATTTGTGTTCAAATTGATTCGTTTGCCGTTGATTTGATCCTTGAACTCTTTCGGCGAAAGCATCATTTGGTTGTTGAGGAATGGTGTTCTGCTGAACGAGAAGATGTTGTATTTGACAAAAGGAGGGTTGCTGGTAAAGTAATTTTTCCGAACCGATTGAATCCATCTGTTTTGGCGGATGATTGGCAAAAATGTGCTGTCTGGGGATAGAAGGTGATAATTGGAGCCTAACAGATGCTCTTGAAATTTGTCTTCACTTAGGAAATCCAAATCTTGGGGTAGTATCTGGCCATCGAATATAACGGGAAGAAACAGCGGGTTGTAGAATATGGTGTCGCGGAATGTGATTCCGTTGTCAATGGGAGTCCATTTTCTTGCTGGTTTTAGAATCCCATCCTGGCGGACGTATTGGCTCGAATCTATTGTGAGAATTTGAGGCTTTTCCGCTTCTTGCGATAATGTTATAGGATAGACTTCCTCGGCAAATACACCAAGTGAGGCCGAGAATAATATTGTAAACATAGCCAAAACACTGATCAATCTTTTCATACCTATTATTTAAAAAACAATTGCCTGGATACAGGACTCATTTTTTCGTTGTTATACTTTTTTATTTCAGTTTTTTGAGACAAGTAATCCCAAGGGTGAATTTTTGTATTAAAAAAACAGCCTTTCATAATAGGCATATAGCTGTTGGATAAGGCTGTCGGCTAAAAAGCCATAGGCAACAGCCGCTGGCCCTACGACTAATTATTGTCACCTAAGTAATTCTTTTTCACTCTTCAATGGATGCTAACTTAAGGCATACGGGTTTGTCAATTCGTATGTCTTTGTCCATGTTGGTGAGCATTCCTGTTGATTGGTTGATTGCAAAAACTTGTATCGAGTTACTGTCGCGGTTGGCAACAAGCAGCATTTTCCCATTCGGCGTAATAATGAAGTTGCGTGGATGGATTCCGGTTGGCTGGTATCCAATCTTTGTCAATTTTCCATCGGCTTTCGACACCGAGAAGATAGATATGCCATCGTTTTTAAGACGATGGGAAGTGTAGAGGAATTTTCCATTGGGGGTGATGTGTATGTCTGCGCTTCCTTTTCCTTTGAATCCATCGGCTGTCACTGTTTGCACTTCATTTATTTTTCCATCGTGATAGTTAAACACATTTACTTTCCCCGAGAGTTCATTCAGCAGATAAAGCTGTTTCCCATTCGGATGGAAAGCCAAGTGTCTTGGGCCAGAGCCTAATTCAAGATCGACAACACTTAGTTTTGTGGTACTCAAAAGTTCGCTTGCTTTTTGCGCCTGCCTGTTTACTTCAAAGCAATACAGCCTGTCTTTTCCCAAGTCTGTTGCCAATAGGTATTTTCCATCAGGGCTAAATACCACTGTGTGCAGGTGCGATCTTCTGCGGAAGGCCTGTTTTGGCCCTTGTCGAAACCCTATAATGTCTCGGTCGTCCGAGAGAGTGCCGTCCTTTTCGAGCCTAATCACGGATATTGTCCCGCCTAGGTAGTTGGCCGTCAGTACAAATTTCTCGCCTGGGTCCATATTGATGTAGCAAGGTGCAGCGCCATCCGTCTTGGAAGAATTTTCCAGATTAAGGACGGCTGTCTTTCTGTCGAAAGTGAAAGCATTGGCGCATGCGCTGGTGTCTTCGTTTTCGGTTACGGAATAAATGTGGTTGTTGTCGTTGCTCAAGGTTAGGTATGACGGGTTTTCTACCGATGTTGACTGGCTTAGGTAGTCGCTGCTGCCGTTCACCGTATCAAAGCGGTAAACGTATATCCCGTCGCTTCCACCCGTGGTGTAGGTTCCAATAAGAAGGAAAAGGCTGTTTGCCATATTGATATTTCCGATTGATACATTTCTTTTCTTGGTTTTCACATCAGAGCATGCTGCACAATACAACAACGACATTGATGCAACTACGAAAATCCGAATATTTGCAAGGTTCATAGCTCTTTGTTTTTTTTATGCAATATGTCCGCAATTGCTTCATGACAGAATAATTTGCAATGCGAGTGCAATTTTCTAATCGACTAACAAAATAAATAAAACAAATTCAATTCGGCAACCATAGACGTTGTTAAAATGGAGAAATATAGAATAAATTATTTCACATCTTCCAGTAACGAAGGAATGTAAATTCATTAAAAATGTATCGTAAGATTTTTTCTTTTCTAAAACATTTCATATCTTTGCACTCCAAAATATATAAAGAATAATAAATAAATAAACATAATAATAGCAATGAAAAAGGGAATTCATCCTGAATCTTATCGTCCTGTTGTCTTCAAAGACATGTCGAATGAGGATATCTTTATTTCTCGTTCTACCATTCAGGCAAAAGAAACCATCGAAATTGATGGCGTAACTTATCCTTTGGTGAAACTGGAAATCACAAGTTCTTCGCACCCTTTCTACACCGGAAAGCAAAAGCTGGTGGATACCGCAGGGCGTGTGGACAAATTCATGAGCAGATACGCAAAACGCGCACAAAACAAGAAATAATTTTTGTTTCGGTATTTGATACAAAATATCGCTTCTCCATTAAATGGAGGAGCGTTTTTGTTTTATAGCCTCTGGTGCATATTTTTTTATGCTATAGTTCAAATAGATTTTTGAACTCGTGTGGAGCAGAACGCATATATTGAGGTGGAATTTTCACCTGACCTCCTAAGGCTGCTGCGGCATGCCATCCCCAATGGGGATCGAACAATGCTGCTCGCCCGATTGCGATCAGATCAGCTTTCCCATCTCTTATTGCTTGTTCAGCACTTCTGGGATCGGTGATCAAGCCTACGCCGATTACGGGGATGTTTATGTCCTTCCTAATGGCTTCGGCAAACGGAAGCTGATATCCCGTACCCAACGGCGGTAGTTGCTGGAGGCTGTTGTCCAGGCCGCCTGTTGATACATGGATATAGGCAGCACCTCTTTTTTCTAATTCTTTGGACAAGGCAATGCTTTGTTGCAAATCCCAACCCCCTTCAATCCAGTCGGTGGCTGAAATTCGTATTCCAACCACAATCTCCGATGGAATGGCCGATTTGATAGCTTCCAGGATCTTAATCACAAACCGCATCCTGTTTTCGAGGCTTCCTCCATAATCGTCTGAACGGTTGTTCGTGATTGGCGATAGAAACTGGTGGATCAAATAGCCATGTGCCGCATGAATTTCAATCGCATCAAACCCAATTCCAGCCGCCAACTTGGCCGTGTGTGTGAAATTTTCTATGATTTTTTCTATTTCGTTGATGGAAAGCTCTTTGGGAATGGTCCCTCCTGTGGATTGTGCTATTGCAGAAGGAGCATAGGTTTGCCATCCTTGTGATTGATCGGAATTGATATATCCGCCACCTTTCCACGGAAGATTGGTGGAAGCCTTGCGTCCTGCATGCGAGATTTGCAAAGCCAATGGTATTTGGGAATGCAGACGTATGAAATTCACTACATGGCGCAGGGCTACGGCTGTCTCGTCATTCCATAAACCTAAATCTGCATACGAGATTCGTCCTTCTGGTGCAACTGCCGTAGCCTCAAAAATTAATAGACCCGAACCGGAGAACGCTAAATTCCCGTAATGGGACAAGTGCCATTCGTTGGCCAGCCCTCCAGAAGCGGAGTATTGGCACATGGGAGGAATCACAATTCTGTTTTGTAGGTTCAGCGTTCCAATTTTTATTTCAGAAAATAATTTACTTCCCATCCAGATGTTCATTTAGGTAATGTGTTGTCCGATATCCGTTGGCTAATGGCTTCTGTCTATCGTTTCTTCAGGATGCTATTTATCACCCTAACGGTTGAAATCAATTTCCCTGTAGAAGTGAACACATCCACATTCCACACATGGGAAGACCGTCCTTTGTGAACAATTGTTCCCACCGCCCGTACGGTGTCGCCTTCGTGGGCGGAAGAAATGTGGTTGCCACTCACTTGCATTCCCACCGCAATTTCATCGGGTTGGCACAAGAACAACGAACCTAATCCGGCAAGAGTTTCTGCCAAAGCCAAGGTTGCCCCCCCGTGCAAAACGCCGAAAGGTTGTCGTGTGCGTTCGTCCACAGGCATGGTCGCTTCAATGCGTTCCTCGTCCACATAAGTGTATTGAATTCCGAGGTTTCCCATCAAGGCATGCCTAGAACTTGCGTTCAATTGTTCGAGCGGGATTTTTGAAGGGGGAATCTCTGCCAAAAACGCTTTTTCCACAGCCACAGCCACGCCGTCTTCGTCGTTTGAGAGAGTGATGGTGTCGGCACATGCTTTCACCGAATCTTGGGCATTGCCCATCGCTATGCCGAGGCCGGCCATCTGGATCATGGAGAAATCGCGCACCCCGTCTCCGATGACGATTATTTCTTTGGGTTTCACCTGAAGTTTTTCCAACAAAATGGCCAGCGTATTTGCCTTGTCGATGAATGGGGGGACGAATTCCAAAAAATGAGGTTCAGAGCGAATTACATCCAACGAGCCGCTAAGGCGCTTTTTCCAATGTTCTTCCAAGTCAACCAAAGCCTTTTCGTTTTCGCTGACAAGGACACACTTGCAAGGCCAAAAATCTATGGATTCGGCGAAATTATCGGTTTTTATCAATCTCATATTGTTGATTTCCGACTCATGCCGTATATGAGTATTGTCAGGATTGTTGGTCACGATAAAGTCGAGGTGGTAAGTGAAGATGTCGAAACCGTATTCTTTCGCTTTTTCTTCCAAAAACGGAATTAGCTCAGGGTCAATCCTTTTCTCAAAGAAAAGTTCATTGTGTCCTTTTTGGCATTTGAAAATTTGTCCTCCGTTGTAGGAGAGGAAATAGCCGTCGTAGTTTTTCAATTCGATTGACTCCGCTATTGGTTTCAATCCATAAGTCGGTCTTCCCGATGCCAAGACGATTTTTACGCCCATTTGTTGCGCTTTGCGTAGAGTCGCATGGGTTCTTTTGGAAATTTGTTTTTCGCTGTTAAGCAGTGTGCCGTCAACATCCAACACAAGCATTTTATATTCCATTTTTGTTAAATCTAAGTTTTATACTGGGGGCATTTTCTCCTTTTTATTGGCTCTTTTATTACCAGGCTCTTTGGTTTTGTTTATTCTGCATCTTTTGTTATTAACAAAGATAATCATTGGCTTAAAACTATAGCTATTTCATCTTCGAATTTTTAAGAACGAGGCAAAGTTTGTCTTGTCTTCATATTCCCCATTGAAAATGTTAAAACTATGCGAAAATGTAATCTTTGGCTAAGTTTTGGGGCATTCCTGTTTTTTTTGTCTTAAGTGCGCCATTATTCGGTTTTTTTGCTTATTTTGTAACGTTTTTCCATGAAAATAGCTTAATGAATTCCCATATGGGGATGGAAACCAAGGTGCAAATTTTATTTATCCAAAAATTATTACGTTTTTTTCTTAAATTAAGATTTTCAGGGATATGTATGTTTGTATTGTTTTTTTTTGTAAAAACCTTAATATTGTCTAATTGAAAAACCTATTTTGTTCCATGAAAATGCCTTTATATATAATCAATCTAAATAGTGGGAAATGATGGAAAAAAACATGGAAAAGCTTCATGGAGTTGGCATTTTAGGCTAATTTTGCACGGCTATAAATAGAGATTGAAAATACTGATAAGGCATAGTTGCTATATATTGTTCACCGATGACAATTCAAATCTATTCAAATAACTAAAACTATTTCTTTTTATGAGTTGGTTACTAAATTCTTCTATCGGAAAGAAGCTGATAATGAGTATTTCAGGATTCTTTCTTGTGTTTTTCCTAATTTTCCATGCAACAATGAATGTTGTGGCTGTCTTTTCGGAAGACGCTTACAATGCCATTTGCGGATTGTTGGGAGCTAACTGGTACGCTGTGGCAGGAACTGCTGTCTTGGGCGGATTTGTTGCAATCCATTTCATTTACGCTTTGTTACTGACACTTCAAAACCGCAAGGCTCGTGGAAATGCAGCTTATGCAGTTTCAGTGCGTCCAACAGGAGTTGAATGGGCATCCCAAAACATGTTTGTTCTGGGTATTATCATCGTTGGCTTTATGTTGTTGCATTTCAGTCAATTTTGGTATAAAATGATGTTCACTGAGCTTCTCGGACATCATGAAGTTGCGCTTGGAACCAGCACAGCCAGTCCACAAGATGGAGCAGAATTCGTCAAATACTATTTCAGCCACCTTTGGGTTGTTGTAGCTTACTTGATTTGGTACGTTGCGTTGTGGTTTCACCTTTCCCATGGCATTTGGAGTGCTTTCCAAACCATCGGTACAAGTGGGAAAATATGGTTGAACCGTTGGAAAGTGATCGGAAACATCTTTGCTACAGTAATCATGCTGGCTTTCGCTTTCGTCACAATCTACTTTTATGCAAGATCAGTTATTGATCCTTCAACAGTTGCAATGTACTACTAATTAGAAGATTGAAATCAATTAATAATTAGATTAAAAGAAAATAAACAGTTATGACTACAATACTAGATCCAAAAAAAGACTCGAAAATTCCGGAAGGTCCTTTGGCCGAAAAATGGACAAACTATAAAGATCACCAGAAATTGGTGAATCCAGCTAACAAGCGTCGCCTCGACATCATTGTTGTTGGAACCGGTTTGGCAGGGGGTTCTGCTGCTGCTTCACTGGGAGAGCTGGGATTCAATGTGCTAAATTTCTGCATCCAAGATTCACCCCGCCGTGCTCATTCTATCGCTGCGCAAGGTGGAATCAATGCTGCAAAGAATTATCAAAATGACGGTGACTCTGTTTACCGCTTGTTTTACGACACAATCAAAGGTGGCGACTACCGTGCCCGTGAAGCAAACGTTCACCGTTTGGCTGAAGTGTCAAACAGCATTATCGACCAATGTGTGGCGCAAGGTGTTCCTTTTGCCCGGGAATACGGAGGTTTGTTGGACAACCGTTCTTTCGGTGGCGCACAAGTTTCGCGCACGTTCTATGCAAAAGGACAGACTGGACAACAATTGTTGCTGGGAGCTTATTCTGCATTGAGTCGTCAAGTGGCAAAAGGTACAGTGAAGCTGTATTCCCGCTACGAAATGTTGGATGTGGTTATCATCGATGGCCGTGCCCGTGGTATTATCGCCCGCAACTTGGTGACAGGTGAAATTGAACGTTTCTCCGCCCATGCCGTCGTGCTTGGAACAGGGGGATACGGAAACACATTCTTTCTTTCCACAAACGCGATGGGTTCTAATGGATCGCCGTTGATTCAAGCTTACAAAAAAGGAGCTTATTTTGCGAATCCTTGTTATGCCCAGATCCACCCTACTTGTATTCCTGTTCACGGAGAATTCCAATCAAAATTGACATTGATGTCCGAATCTCTTCGTAACGATGGCCGTATTTGGGTGCCTAAGAAAAAAGAAGATGCCGAAGCTATCCGTGCAGGAAAATTGAAACCTACACAAATCAAAGAAGAAGACCGCGACTATTACTTGGAAAGACGTTACCCTGCATTTGGTAACTTGGTTCCCCGTGACGTGGCTTCCCGTGCCGCTAAAGAAAGATGCGATGCCGGCTTCGGTGTGAACAATACAGGTTTGGCTGTTTACCTTGACTTTTCTGCCGCTATCCAACGTTTGGGCAAGAGTGTCGTGGAAGCCAAATACGGGAACTTGTTCCAGATGTACGAAAAAATCGTGGACGAAAATCCTTACGAAACTCCGATGATGATTTATCCTGCTATCCACTACACAATGGGTGGAATCTGGGTAAATTACGAATTGCAAACATCTATCAACGGATTGTTTGCCATTGGTGAAGCGAACTTCTCAGACCACGGAGCCAACCGTTTGGGGGCTTCTGCTTTGATGCAAGGCTTGGCAGACGGATATTTTGTGTTGCCTTACACTATCCAAAACTATTTGGCGGATCAAATCACTGTTCCCCGCTTCAGCACGTCGCTTCCTGAATTTGATGAAGCTGAAAGCGGTATCAAACAAAAGATCGCCAAGTTGTTTGCAATCAAGGGAAAACATTCCGTGGACTCCATTCATAAGAAACTCGGTTTGATTATGTGGGACAATGTGGGTATGGCTCGTACGGAAGCTTCATTGACAAAAGCAATTGAGGAACTGAAAGCTTTGAAAAATGATTTCTGGACAAACCTGTACATTCCAGGAGAACCCAATGACTTGAATACTGAATTGGAAAAAGCCCTCCGCTTGGATGATTTTATAGAAATCGGGTTATTGATGGCTTACGACGCTCTCAACCGCAAAGAATCTTGTGGTGGCCATTTCCGCGAAGAACACCAGACTCCAGAAGGGGAAGCCCTTCGCCACGACGAAGAATTCTCTTATGTTGCTTGTTGGAAATATGTGCAAGACGGATCAGCTCCTGAATTGGTGAAAGAACCGCTTGATTACGAATTCGTAGTAAGACAACAACGTAATTATAAGTCATAATAAGCCCCTCCAAACCTCCCGCGAAGGAGGCTTTATTCGGGGTATTTAAATAAATCATTAAAATAAAAACTTCTAATCTTCTCCTTTGGAGAAAATAAAGGGGGCTTACATTATGGATAAAACAATCAATATAAAACTTAAGATTTGGCGTCAAAAAGGGCCAAAATATCAAGGTGCTTTTAAAGATTATTCTTTGGATGGCGTGTCTGTGGATACTTCTTTCCTTGAAATGCTCGATATTTTGAATGAAACATTGATCAACAAGGGCGAAGAGCCTGTGGTGTTCGATCACGACTGTCGCGAAGGTATCTGCGGAATGTGTAGTTTGTATGTCAACGGACATCCTCACGGGCCGGACGAAGATGTAACTACTTGCCAGCTGCACATGCGTAAATTCAAAGACGGTGAAACGATCACAATCGAACCTTGGCGTTCGGCAGGATTCCCCGTGATCCGCGACCTGATGGTGGATCGTGGCGCTTTCGACAAAATCATTCAAGCAGGAGGTTATGTTTCGGTGAATACCGGCGGCGTGCCCGATGCCAATGCAATCGCCATTCCAAAACCAATTGCCGACGAAGCAATGGATGCAGCCAGCTGCATCGGATGCGGAGCTTGTGTGGCCGCATGTAAGAATGGTTCGGCTATGCTGTTCCTTTCGGCAAAAGTGAGCCAGTTGGCACTTCTTCCTCAAGGAAAAGTGGAAGCTGCTTCCCGTGCCAAAAACATGTTGGCGAAGATGGACGAACTTGGTTTTGGATCTTGCACCAACACGGGTGCTTGCGAAGTGGAATGCCCCAAAAGCATTTCTATCAGCAATATCGCCCGTTTGAACCGGGAATTCTTGAAAGCAAAATTCAACGACTAAAGATTAGTTCCTATCAATAGAGAAATGCGGGGCCGGAATATTCTGGTCTCGCTTTTTTTAATGGCAGTTTGTTGAATTCGCTCACATTTGCCTATTCTCGCAACTTTCCTTACCTTTGCTCCTGCATTAGGTGATAGTTTCCCTATACGGGGAATATCCAAAAGGGAATCCGGTGCGTTTTGAATCGACAAAATTATTCCGGAGCTGTACCCGCAGCTGTAAGCTCTTTTCAGTTAGCAGTTAACAGCCTTCAGTTAACAGATATTCGTTGACAAGGACCCGTTAGCGGCTTAATTGAAAACAAGGTATTGAACATACTTTTGCCACTGCGCAATCCAAACTCCTCCCCTATTGGGGGAGGTTGGGTGGGGGTGCGGGAAGGCGTTCAACACAGAGTAAGCCAGAAGACCTGCCAAAATGCTGTTTTATTCACTGAAGCTTCGGGAGATAAGTTCAAGGGAATCCATTCAACTCTTTACGTTGTTATCTTTTCCTGTTCTTGTTCCGATCAAGTATTTAATATGCCAATTGCAGCTATGCTAGTCTCCAAAAGGGGAGAGCGCGGCAGATTCATCAATTAGCCAACCTGTAAATTCTATGAACAAGTTTTTTGTATTATTCATTGCAATTTTTTCGTTTGTTCTCAGCCTTTCGCCGTTGTCGGCCAAGCGTATTATTTCATTAACGCCTTCTCTTACTAAGAACCTCCAATATCTTGGATCTGAAAATGAATTGGTGGGATGCACCAGTTATTGCAAAACAACCCGGAAAATACCAGTGGTGGCCTCGGCAGTGAAGGTGAATGTGGAAAAAGTGGTTTCCTTGAAACCTGATTTGGTGATAGCAAGTACCTTGACTCAACCGGAAACAATTGCGGCTTTGAAGAAAATCGGTGTGAAAACCGTGGTGTTTCCGATGGCGCATTCTTTCAGTGAAATTTGCGCACAGTTTCTACAACTCGGTAAACTGATCGGCAAGGAAGCACAGGCTCAAAAAGTGTTGAGGCAAATCAATCAAAAAATAGCCAAGCTGAAAGCCACAACAACTTCCAATCAAAGGGTTTTTATTCAGCTCGGAGCCAATCCGCTGTTTGCCGTGATCCCTAATACGTTTATGAATGATTATATTGTGTTTGCTGGGGCAAAAAATATCACGCAGGGCATGACTTCCGGCTCCATTACCCGCGAGGCGGTTTTGACACGAAATCCAGAAGCGATTTTCATTGTCACGATGGGGGTTTTTGCGGGTCAGGAAAAAAGGGAATGGGAACGCTATTCGAATTTAGCAGCAGTGAAAAATAAAAAGATATTCATTATCGATTCAGACAAAGCCTGTACTCCAACTCCTGTGACCTTTGCCGAAACACTGGAATTGATTATGAAAAATTTGAAATAAGCGATGAAAAAGAACGGCCTTATCCACGTATATACGGGTGACGGAAAGGGAAAAACAACAGCCGCCATTGGTTTGGCCACGCGGGCTGTTGGGCATGGGCAAAAAGTGTGCTATTGCTCTTTTCACAAAGATCCCGAAAAGTACGGATACAACGAAATGCAAAGCTTGACCAAGCTCGGCGTTGATGTCTTTAATTTCGCAAAAGGGCATCCGCACTTAAACCGGGGTTTGGATGAAAACCTGATCCGGCAAGAGGCACACGAAGGCATCCGACGGGTGAAAGGCGAATTCTTTGCTGCCGGCTATGACCTTGTCATTTTGGATGAAATGCTTATATCCGTTCGGGATAATTATTTGGAAGAAGAATTGCTGCTTGAATTAATGGCAGCCAAACCGAAATATGTCGAACTCGTCCTTACCGGACGTGGGGCAACGGAAAAGGTGGTGGCAATGGCCGATTACGTGAGTGAAGTGAAAAAAATAAAGCATCCTTACGACCAGAAGATAAGGAGTAGGGAAGGCATCGAATATTAGTTTGGCACATGAAGGTTTTTCGTATTTATCGCGTACTGTTTCTATTGCTTCTTATTGCACTCTTAATCGCAGTTTCCATTTGGTCGTTGCTATCGGGCGACATCGATGTGTCATGGAAACAGCTTCCTTATGTATTCCAGCATCCCGAGAGCATGGAGTATTCGGTGTTGATGAACCTGCGTTTGCCCCGTCTCATCCTCGCCTTTGCGGTGGGGGCTTCGCTTAGTTTGTCGGGTGTTATCTTGCAAGGAATTTATAAAAATCCGTTGGTTGAACCATTCACTCTCGGGATCTCTGGCGGAGCTTCCCTGGGTGTGGCCATTACGATCGTGACGGGGCTTTCTCTCGTTGCCGGAGGAATCATGTTGCCGGTTGCTGGTTTTGGAGGCGCTTTTGTAACGATCTTCTTGGTCTATCTGTTAGGAGTCAGGCGGAATGGCGCAAACATCAACCGGATGCTGCTCACGGGAGTTATGATAAGCTTTGTTTGCTCTTCGTTCCTGATGTTTTTGTTGTCGATCAGCACCACCGAAAATATGCACAGCATCATCTTTTGGACGATGGGTTCGTTGGAAGAGCCAAACGAGACATTGATTGGCCTCATGCTGACAGGCTGCATCGCCGTTTATTTATTATCCCATTTATTTGCAAATGCCTTGAATGCACTCCGCTTGGGCGAAGACGAAGCTATTCATTTGGGAATCAATGTCCCCAGAACGGTCAAAGTTCTGTTTGTGATGACTTCGTTGCTCACTGGGCTTTGTGTTTCCATAGCTGGTATCATTGGCTTTGTGGGTTTGGTGATTCCGCACCTGATGAAACGGGCGGTAGGTTCCGATTACCGCATTTTGCTCACCGCTTGTTTTCTAGGTGGCGGGTTGTTTCTGATCGTGTGCGATGTATTGGCTCGTACCTTGATTTCACCCAACGAATTGCCTGTTGGCGTTTTGACCGGAATCACGGGCGGAATTGTGTTTATTGTCTTACTTAGCAAAAAGGAAGCAGGATGGAAAAACTGACAAACTTGCTTCAAGTCGAACACCTTCATGGTGGATATAAAACCTTCCGGATGGAAGATGTTTCGTTCAATCTAGCGAAAGGGGATTTTGCCGGAATTATTGGTCCAAACGGCTCTGGGAAAAGCACTCTGATGAAGCTTTTGCTGGGAGACCTCAAACGAACTCAAGGTAAAATGTTTCTTGATGGAACGGAACTGAACACCATGTCGGTTGGCGAAAAGGCCCGAAAAATTGCGGTTGTGACACAGCGGATAGAAGACACTTCCATGTCTGTGCTGGAATATGTACTGTTGGGAAGGCTGCCCTATCGTCAAATGTTTCAGTTCTTCGAAAAGAAACAAGACGTCGCAAAGGCGCAACGATACATGGAACTGACCGGGATCTCCAAATATAGCGACTATCCCCTTTCTTCGCTCAGCGGTGGAGAACGCCAGCTTGCCGCCATGGCACGTGCGCTCACTCAAGAACCCGATCTACTTTTGCTCGACGAACCCACATCCCAGCTCGATATTTCGCACCAGGTGCAGATCCTCGATTTGGTACGCATGCTCAATTGTGAACTGGGACTTACCGTCTTGATGATTATTCACGATTTGAACCTGGCAAGCACCTATTGCAACCACCTGATTCTTCTCCGAGATGGACGTTTAGTCACACAGGGAATACCTGCCGATGTGTTGCAATACCAAATAATCGAAGAAGTGTATAATACCGTAGTGGTTACCCGTTCCAATCCCATCACAGGACGACCCACCGTGTTTTTAGTTCCCCGGGACGAGATTGAGAAATTGGCGAGGGAACGCAGAACCTATTCCGATAACGAACCCATTTTCAAATTTGAAGACGAATAGCTGCTGAAGCTACTGGTTTCTGAGGCCATAAACAAGGTATTACTAGTTTAATCTGAAATATAAAAATTGGCGCATCAACCGACCAAATTGACCTTATCCTGAAATTGGTGGACTGCTTGGAGCCTCCCTATTACATACTCTATGTGTTAGTTGTTTCTCGACTTGGCAACGAAGCGGGACGTTATCAATCTCCTGAATTTGGAACCAAACAAGAGCTACAAGATTTCTTGCTTGAGTTCAAAGAGTTTTTTGAAACAGATGGCAGGCATCGTATTTGGATTGGCGCAACCAATAATTCCGGACTATTGGTCTATGACCAGCATCATGTTATATTTGCTTATGGGCCAATCGACAGGTTTGAGCGAATATTAGAGAATCGTGGTTTTAGAGAACAACCCTTTTCTTTTCCTGCACCGCATTGTCATAATTATCATGAGGATAACGACCAACACGAAAAAAACATTATGGACTATTGCGATTGGGCAATTTATCCACTTGATGACAATGATCTATATGATTGATATAAAAACTTCTGCTGATAGGATCGTGTATGCGTTTCAGGCAAGCCTTTGCTATTCTCCCAACTCCAGAGAATATAGCAATTCATACAATCTTTTATTTGTAGCCGAAGAGAAATAGTTTATAGCCTTTTTACATATTTGTTTCTATACTCTGCTCTTGTTAGAGCTGTGGGCGGATACCGTTAATAATAAAAAAAAGCCTATGCTGGGGGTGGCAGAAGCTTTCAAGTCGAGTTTTAGTTTTGTTTTGTGTGGGAGAGAGAAAGTTTCAATTCGCTTTCTGATTTTTTTCAGTTCATTAGTTTTATTGCTGTGTACACAATATAATAGTCAATTCCCATGCCATTTGATTTGAATAATTTTTTTTGCTGGTAAATTTATGTTGATGAGGTGTTTATGTTTTTTTTTATTACAGGGGGTGTTGTGGAATATTGCGGAATGTGTAGAATATTTCCACAATAGAGTGTGGAAGGCAGTGTGGAAAGAGCGTCGCTAGGAATGTAGGGATTTAATTTTATAGGGAGACGTTTTACTAGATTATTCTCTAGGATGTTTCCGCATTTTGCATCTTTATTGTATTCAACTACTACCATTTATAAATAAATTATGTAGATTTGCGTTTTGAAAATCCCAGAAGGTCATGAAAAGGTCAATCGAAGCACAAATCAAAATTAACACAGTTATTGTCTATCTGATTATTGTGGTCTTATTTATAAGCATGTTTGCATATATTTACAGCTTTCGCACTAATCTCGACGAACAGAAAAGGAATATCGAACTTTATAGTGCCGAACTAAATGCAGCCGAGAGTTTGATTAGTCAAGTAAACAAAACACAATCGGACGTAAATCTTTTCGTTGCAACCAAAGATTCGGCTTATAAAAATAAATTCATCGATAATCTTTCTCACATAAGATTGTCGATCGATTCTCTAAAGTCAAAGAGTGTTTCCTCCTCCCATGAGAAAACTCTTGAAACGATAGATTCATTATTGACCCAAAAAGGGGATATTGTTGGCCAGCTTAATAAAGCACTTGAGGAAAAGGATTTACTTGAAAATATCAATGGTTTTTTGAAGCATTATAGGCCTAATGAGCTTAATTCCCTGTTAACAAACAAGCAGGTTCAAAGGCAGGACACTATTATCACGAAAGCTGCTCCCAAGAAGAACTTTTGGAAAAAAATGGGTGATTTGTTTTCTACAAAGACGGCAACAGATTCTCTAAACATTAAATCACAAGAAACTGAAGAGACAAAAACAAAGAGATTGTTGCAACATGAGAAGGATGAAATGGCTCGCAAAATAAAAAAATATGTTCAGCGAGCGAGTCATGACTATATAGCTCAATTGGTCGGCATTGAGAATCGGGTCAATGACTTGATTACTGCCGATCAGGAAATCTCAACGAAAATTTCTTCACTTCTTATCAATTATTATAGCCAGATAATTAATGCAAGATTTGAAGAAATGCACCGTAGTGATCGGCTAATCAGGCAAAACAACAACTACACGCTAATTGGAGGTCTTATCGCATTGATTCCAATTATTATTTCACTGATTACGATCTTACACAATGTCAACAAGGGCAAAAGAGCCCGTCAGGACTTGGAAAATGCAAATGCCCGCATCCGTGAGGTGATGGAGAGCAGGCACCAACTATTGCTGTCGATTTCTCACGACATAAAGACACCTCTGAATTCCATCATGGGGAGTCTGGACTTGAACAAGGGTGGGGGAGCGGTCAATTCCTCCAGTGTGAGTTCGATGCACAATTCGGGGAAGCATATCCTTTCTTTGTTGGACAACTTACTCGGATTTTCGAGTATCGAACAGGGTAGGCTTGCTTTGCAAAATGTCCCTTTCCACCTTTACGAATTGTGTGTCGAACTACAAGAAATGTTTGTTCCTCTTTGCGAAAAGAAAAATTTGAGTTTCGAAACGCAGTTCAATTTTGATCCGAGTCAGGTTATTGATGCCGACAACCTGAAATTGAAACAAGTCATTATCAACCTTCTTTCGAATGCGGTGAAATATACATTGAAGGGTGGTGTAAAACTAAGCGTATCCTACAGCGGCAACAATATCCTTGTTTTGGTTCAAGATTCTGGAGTTGGGGTCGCTAAAGACAAACTCGATAAAATCTTCGAGCCATTTGTCAGGCTAGAGGAGAACAACTCCGTTGCTGAAGGTTCAGGTTTTGGAATGTATGTGGTGAAAGGCTTGGTGGAACTGTTTGGTGGAACCATCAAGGCTGATTCTGTTGTGGGAAAAGGAACAACTTTTTCTCTTGTCATTCCTGCCGATGCTGTGCCGTCAGGCAATACCCAAAGGAAGACAAAACATATTTTGCTTGTTGATGACGATCCAGCCTTGCTTTTGACCTTGAAATCGATGACCCTGCAACTTGGACATCAAGCTGAGACTTGTCAATCTATTGATGAACTCAAAAAACAAATAGCATCAATGGGGAAGTACGACCTGGTGCTTACCGACATGGAAATGGGTGTCAATTCGGGACTTGACTCATTGGAGTATATTCGAAAGACCAATGCCGATATTCCTGTGATCTTGATGACAGCTCGTTCCGAAATCAACGATGAACAGGTCAAATTGATGGGATTTACCAGCTGTCTGCCCAAGCCCATTTCGTTGGACGTGTTGTCCATATTATTGGGGGAATCTGAAAATAAGGCTGGTGCAGTTGTTACAGAAAAGGCACAGGGAGAAATCCGTTTTTCCGAATTGAGCCAAATGCTCGGAAACGATAAGGATGCTATTGCCGCTGTATTGTCCGCATTTGTTGAGAATTCGCAGAAAGATCTAGCAAGCCTTCAAAAAGCAGCCAAAGGGAAAGATTTTGAGACAGCCCAGCAAAAATGCCACAAAATGTTGTCCATGTTTATGCAGATTGATTCCGAAAATCAGGCAATAGATTTGCTCAAAAAGATGGATTCTTCGCACAACGCCGACCCGAAATCTTATCAAGGGTGGAGAGGCGATGTGAAATCGATTGTGAAGTTGACGGAAGAATTAGTTGAGGATATTAAAAAATATTTAAGTAGATAAAGTGCCTTGAAACTAGCCATGTAAAACACATTTTTCGATACATTTTCCTACATGCAAATTGCTCATAGTGCGATATTCTTGAAAACTATGCGGAAATTGCACTTTTTCTCACAAACAGCCTGTTGTATCTCTTATTTGGCGTTTTGTCCCGATTTTGAATAGGTCAACTTGCATTGACGGCCAAAAATGCTATATTCAATTAGCAAAATAGGTATTTTTTGAAATATTTTCTTTGCAAAATTGAAATAATATTTTACTTTTGTGGGCGAAATTAGCTGAAGCGTATGAGCCTTAGATGAAATCTATCAGCGTACTTGGGCTTCTGATTTTTAATCGCAGCTTTTCGCATGGTTACTAATTGTAATTTTTCAACTGAAAATATGAATTCTTCCTTGTTTTTAGTCGCATTGATTACTGGCGCGGGTCTTATCGTTGCCGGTTTGGGGATGGCAATTCTTTTGTCCCCAAAATCCTTCAATCCTCAAAAAGGCGAAGCTTATGAATGTGGTATCCCCACCCGAGGCACTTCCTGGATGCAATTCCATGTGGGGTATTATTTGTATGCGATTCTTTACCTTATGTTTGATGTGGAAGCCGTTTTCTTATTTCCATGGGCAACAATTGTCCGGGATTTAGGACCTTCGGGCTTAGTTAGCATATTATTTTTTATACTTATTCTCGGATTAGGCCTTGCTTACGCATGGAGAAAAGGAGCGTTGAAATGGAAGTAAAGAACATATATATCAAGGGGATTCCCAACGAAGAATTTAAAGACAACGAATACCTTGAAAACTACGTCAATGAGCTTCGTCAAAACGGTGTGCCGATGATTATCGGGAAATTGGACGACCTGATCAATTGGGGGCGTTCCAATTCCCTTTGGCCATTGGCTTTTGCGACAAGTTGTTGTGGCATCGAGTTTATGTCGGCAGCAGCAGCTCGTCACGATTTGGCCCGATTTGGCATGGAAGTTACCCGGAATAGTCCGCGTCAAGCAGATGTAATCTTGGTGGCCGGAACCATTGTGCACAAAATGGCACCGCTCTTGAAACGTGTGTACGACCAAATGGCAGAGCCTAAATATGTGGTTGCGATGGGTAGTTGCGCTATTTCCGGAGGTCCGTTCATCAATTCTTACCACGTTGTCAAAGGTGTGGACGAAATCATCCCTGTGGATGTCTATGTTCCTGGATGTCCTCCTCGCCCCGAAGGTCTGTTCTACGGACTGATGCAACTGCAACGTAAAGTGAAAATGGAGCGTTTTCTCTTCAAAGTGAAATAATAAAAAAGGCTGAAATCGTATATGAAAGATATTAAAGAACTGGTTTTAGAGACCGTTCCCAATGCCGTTGTCGAAGAAAAGCAAAAATTAACCGTTACCGTCGAACCCAAAGACCTGCATCCTTTGGTTGCTGCGCTCAAAGCTGAACCTTCTTCTCCTTTTGACCTTTTGATGCAATTGAATGGAATGGACTGGGGTGAAAAACTGGGTGTGGTGTATTTGTTGTCATCTTCTACCGACATTTCTAAAGAAATTGTCCTTACCACAGCAACCGACGACCGCAAAAATCCTTTGCTTTATAGCATTACAGACTTGTATGAAACGGCTCACTTCAATGAGCGTGAAGTTTTTGCAATGTTTGGCATTCGGTTTATCAATAATCCGGACATGCGCCGGTTTATTCTGAATAGTGACTGGACAGGTTTTCCGCTTCGCAAAGATTACAATGCCGATCCTGTTCTGAATCCCGTAAATGTCGTCAGTAAAGAGATCCAAGACATTGCTCCAAGCATTTATGAAACACCGCAAGGGGAAATCAAAGAAAAGCAAACCGACATTTTTGAAAAAGACGATTACGTCATCAATATAGGCCCTCAACACCCTTCCACGCACGGTGTAATGCACTTCCGCACAGCTTTGGATGGAGAAAATGTGAAAAAGATCGATGTTCACAGTGGATACATTCACCGAGGGATCGAAAAACTTAGCGAAGAACTTACTTATTCTCAAATACTTCATTTTACCGACCGCCTTGACTATCTTGCTGCCAACATCAACCGCCATGCCTTGTGTATGTGTGTGGAAAAAGCGGCCGAAATAGAGGTACCCGAAAGAGCGCAATACATCCGTACCCTTATGGACGAATTGACCCGCATCGAATCGCATTTGGTGGCTTGGGCAGCGATGTGTAACGATATTGGATCCACCACTGCGTTCATCTATGGTTTCCGCGAACGGGAAGTGATTCTGGACATTTTTGAAAAAGTATGCGGTGGCCGTTTGATCATGAACCACAACGTGATAGGCGGTGTGATGTTTGATATATATCCTGAATTCCAGAAAGATGTGGAGGCATTTATCGTTCAAATGCGTAAAGCTTTGATCGAATACCACCGCTTTTTCTCGGGCAATGTGATTGCTTTGGGACGTATGAAGGGTATCGGCATTATGTCGAAAGAAGATGCGATCAGTTGGGCTGTGACTGGACCTGCGGGACGTGGTTCCGGCTGGTCGTGTGATTTGCGGAAATATGCTCCTTATGCCTTGTATGATAAGGTGGAATTCAACGAGGTTATCCGTACCGAATGCGACTCCTTTGCCCGCTATATGAACCGTTTGGACGAAATTGAAGAATCTTGCCGGATTATAGAGCAATTGCTTCCGAATATCCCGGAAGGTGCTTTTGCTACCAAAACCAAACCGATCATCAAATTGCCCGAAGGTCAATTCTTTCAACGGGTGGAGGCTGCGAGAGGCGAGTTTGGGGTATTTATTGAAAGCCACGGCGACAAATTCCCTTACCGGATCAAGTTTCGTTCGCCTTCCATGGCTTTGGTCTCTATCATGCCGCATATTTGTCGTGGAGAAAAAATTGCCGACTTGATCGGTATTGGAGGTTCGATGGACTATGTGATTCCATGTATTGACAGATAGCTTATTCGCAGATTTGCTAATAAACAAATTTACAGATTTACGATATTACAATTAAAAAATATATGTTGTTAGAAATTATGCATCCACTGGAGCTTATCAAACTTACCACTTGGTTGGATGGCTTTCTCCAAGGCCTATTGCCTTCTTGGGCGGCTTTGTTGATTGAATTTATTCTTGTAGGTGTTGTTTTGTTGGCTATGTATGCCGTGATTGCCTTGATCCTGATTTATGCAGAACGTAAAATCACCGCATTTTTCCAATGCCGTTACGGGCCAAATCGTGTTGGTAAATACGGATTGATTCAATCCGTGGCGGACATGGTGAAGATTCTGCTGAAAGAGATCATTCACGTGAACAATGTGGATAAATTTTTATTCTACTTGGCTCCCTTTTTTGTGATCTGTGCCTCCATGATGACTTTTGCTGCTCTTCCTTTTGGAAATGGCCTGCATGCAGTGGATTTCAACATGGGAGTTTTCTACCTGATTGCCGTTTCTTCGTTGAGCATCATCGGTGTCCTTTTGGCAGGATGGTCGAGCAACAACAAATATTCCATGATCGGAGCCATGCGGAGCGGAGCCCAATTCGTCAGTTATGAACTGTCGGCGGGTTTATCATTGCTGACAGTTGCGGTTTTGGCTGGCTCGTTGCAATTGTCAACCATTGTCGCCGACCAAAGCTATGTGTATCATTGGAATCTTTTTAGAGGACATCTGCCCGCCGTCATCGCCTTCATCATTTATCTGATTGCAGGACATGCGGAAACAAACCGCGGCCCTTTTGACTTGCCGGAGGCGGAATCTGAATTGACTGCCGGCTACCACACGGAATATTCCGGTTTGCAATTCGGATTTTACTATTTGGCTGAATACTTGAATATGTTCATTATTGCCGGAATCGGAACGACCATGTTTTTGGGTGGATGGAATGCCATTCAAGTGGAAGGATGGGACGGGTTCAATCAAGTGATGAATTTTATTCCTTCTTATGCCTGGTTCTTTGGAAAAACAGCAGTGTTGATATTCTTGAGTTTGTGGGTACGTTGGACATTCCCTCGTTTGCGCATCGACCAACTTCTGAATTTGGAGTGGAAATACCTGTTGCCAATCAACTTAGTAAACTTAGTCATCATGGCGATTATCGTTGTTTTCGGATTGTACATCAAATAAATGCGGATCTGCAAATCTGTAAAAAATAGGAGCTTTATAAAATGACAGTATCAGAATATTTTTCAGGATTATTTACGGGAATCAAGTCGCTCTTGATCGGGATGAGTGTTACCTGGAAGGAATTATTTACCAAAAAGATCACCCAACAATATCCCGAGAATCGAGGGACTCTTGTTATCTCCAACAGATGGAGGGGGAATCTGACCATGCCGCACGACGAGAACAACGAACATGCTTGTACGGCTTGTGGTATTTGCCAGATGAATTGTCCTAACGGTACGATTGTGGTCAAATCGAGGACTATCGAAACCGAGGAAGGCAAAAAGAAAAAAATACTGGACAGCTATACCTACGATTTGGGCACTTGCACCTTTTGCAACCTTTGCGTGATCTCTTGTCCTTCGAATGCGATTCAATTTGATAATAGTTTCGAAAACGCTTTGTTCACACGTAGCAAATTGCTTGAGCGGCTCAATCACGAAGGGTCAAAGCTCCGCGAAAAGAAAGTCGCGCCGAAAGCTGTTGCCGGCAATTCTCCTTCGCCATTTGCTGGATAAAGATCAGTATCGATGCATCCGCATTTCAATCAATATAATAAAGGCTAATGTCGGGTTTCCGACAGGTTTGTAAGAAAAATTATGGTTTCAAATATCATCTTCTTCATTTTGGCGTTCGTCACGGTGGTTTCTTCCATCTTGGCGGTAACTTCGCAAAAGATCATACGCTCAGCAGTGTTCTTGCTGTTCGTGTTGTTGAGTACGGGCGGGTTTTATTTCCTGCTCGATTATCATTTCCTTGCCATCACTCAGATTGCAGTGTATGCCGGCGGTGTGATGGTCTTGTTTATCTTCTCCATCGTGTTGACAAGTCAGCCGGGAATTGGTGTGAAATTCGAAAAGCCGGGACGCATGTTGGTTGCAGCATTGGCTGCTTTGACCGGACTGGCCATTTGCGGGCATATCATTTTCTACAATGTCAACCGCGTTTATTATTATGTGACGCAAGATGAATTAAAGGTTCAAGATATTGGTTTTGGACTTCTTGGAACCGAGAAATATCAGAACATGCTGCCTTTCGAGGCCGTGAGTTTGCTGTTACTGGCTTGCATCATCGGAGGAGTAATGATTGCCAGAAAAAGATAAGGGATTCAACAATTGTTTCCTTTTCGAATTTACAAATTTGCTGATTTTGCATTTTCAAATTAAAAAAATATGGGTGAATTCATAACAAATCTGCTAAACAATACGATACCTATCGAGCTATATCTGGCCGTAACCACTATCGTGTTTTTTGTAGGAGTTTACGGCTTTTTGTCGCGCAAAAACATGATAATGGTATTGATATCCATCGAATTGATGCTGAACGCTGCCGACATTAATTTTGCCGTCTTCAACCGTTATCTCTATCCTGGCCAATTGGAAGGATTTTATTTCACATTGTTTGCCATAGCCATTGCCGCCGCTGAAGCTGCCATTGCCATTGCCATCATTATCAACATCTACCGCAAGGTTCATACTATTTATGTGGATGAGGATGTTTCTAAAATGAAGTATTAATTACAATTGAAGAAAACAAACACTGATGAGCCGACAGTTTGAAAGAGTGCCTGCTTCATCACTATTATAGAAAAAAGATTTATGCTGACTTTTAATTATTCGATATGGATTCTTGTTCTTCCGGCCGTGATGTTTCTGGTGCTAGGGCTTGGGGGAAAATACATGAAACCTGTTGTTTCAGGTGTTTTGGGAACCATCACCATGGCGATAACAACTGTTCTTGCCTATTTGACTGCATATCAATATTTCTTTAGTGTCGGGAAAGCGGCTGATGGAACTTACAAGGCAATCGAAGCTTTCAACTTTGAATGGCTGAGATTTACAGACACCTTGCATATTGATTTGGGCATGTACATCGATGCCATTTCGTCGATGATGCTGATCGTGATCACTACGGTGTCGTTGATGGTTCATATCTACAGCCTTGGATACATGAAAGGGGAGAAAGGCTTCCAACGCTACTACGCTTTTCTGTCTTTGTTCAGTTTCTCGATGTTGGGACTCGTGGTCGCCACGAATATCTTCCAAATGTATATTTTCTGGGAATTGGTAGGGGTTTCTTCCTTCCTGCTCATCGGATTTTATTATACGAAGCCTTCGGCTGTTGCCGCTTCGAAAAAGGCATTTATTGTCACTCGTTTTGCCGACTTTTTCTTCCTGATCGGCATCTTGTTATTGTCTTATTTCACAAAGACATTCGATTTCGGAACGCTTACCGCAGTCGGCGCACCTTGCTTTAGTTCCTTTGCCGGTGCCTCTTTCCTCGGAATATCGGCCATCTCGTGGACCATGTTTTTGATCTTCATGGGAGGTGTCGGCAAATCTGCTTTGCTCCCATTTCACGTTTGGTTGCCAGATGCCATGGAAGGGCCAACTCCCGTTTCGGCACTTATCCATGCTGCCACGATGGTTGTTGCGGGTGTTTTCCTGATTGCACGTTTGTTCCCGATATACCTGTTTCAAACTCCCGAAGTGCTGCACCTGATTGGTTACATTGGAGCAATAACGGCTATTTTTGCTGCGGTTGTCGCTTGCACCCAGACCGATATTAAACGGGTATTGGCCTTTTCGACCATTTCCCAAATAGCATATATGATTACGGCCTTGAGCGTTTCCGGCTACGACGGCCACGATGGATTGGGATACATGGCATCTATGTTTCATTTGTTCACGCACGCTTTCTTCAAAGCATTGCTCTTCTTGGGAGCTGGTGCGATTATCCATGCAGTGCATAGCAATGAGATGGACGACATGGGCGGACTGTGGAAAAAAATGCCGATCGCCAATTGGACTTTCCTGATCGCTTGTTTGGCCATTGCGGGAATCTTTCCTTTCTCGGGATTCTTCTCCAAAGATGAAATTTTGGCTGCCGCGCTGCATCACGATATTGTTTTGTTCAGCATCTTGTTCATTGCAGCCGGTTTGACAGCTTTTTATATGTTCCGCCTCTATTTCCGGATTTTCCACTACGAAAACAAGCAATACCACCACGCACCGCACGATGCCGGTCCATCCATGTCAATCCCTTTGATTTTCTTGGCTGTAGTTACCGTGGTTGCCGGTTGGTTGATTCCTTTTGATACACTAATCACTGCCGACGGAAAGGCTTTCGAATCGCATATCGATCCGTTGGTTGCCGGTCTGAGCATTGGTATTGCCCTTGTAGGAATTGTGGGAGCCTATGTGTTTTATTTCAAGAAAAACGAAAAACCGGATCAGGTGGCAACTTCTTTGGGATGGTTCTACAGGGCTACCCACAACAAATTCTATTTTGACGAAATATGGATGTTTGCCACCCGCAGCATCATCTTTAAATGTGTTTCCAAACCAATGGCTTGGATAGATGTAAATGTGATTGATGGGTTTATGAATGGCTTGGCATACGTCAGCCACCAGGCATCCGAGGCAATCAAAGGTTTCCAATCGGGCCGCATTCAACAGTATGCTTTGATTTACCTGGTTGGGGCATTGGTGTTGATAGTTACATTCTGCGGCTGGTTGGTTGCGTTTATTACGAAGTAAAATCGTGAAATTGTAAATTCGTAGAATCTAAATTTACGAATTTACGGATTTACAAATTGATAAAATAGATTTAATAACGATGAATATTCTTTCATTATTTGTTCTTGTTCCGATATTGATGCTTGTGGCTTATGCTTTTTGCCCAAACATCAAGCAAGTGCGTGCGATAGGTGTCATTGGCTCTTCCATCGAACTTATTTTGTCGGTCGTATTGTTGTTCCTGTTTTTTGCAGAACGCAACGCCGGCAACACAGCCGAGATGTTATTCACATTTGATGCTGTGTGGTATCAAGCCGCAAACATTAATATCCACTTTTCGTTGGGGGTTGATGGCATATCCATCCTGATGCTGATGTTGACATCGGTCATCATGTTCACCGGCGTGTTTGTTTCGTGGGACATGAATCCTCTTCCCCGTGATTTCTTTATGTGGCTCACCTTGCTGGCTATCGGTGTGTATGGTTTCTTTATCACCACGGACATGTTCACCATGTTTTTCTTCTACGAAATAGCCTTGATCCCGATGTATTTGCTGATTGGAGTTTGGGGCAACGGCAAGAAAGAATATGCGGCCATGAAAGTGGCCTTGATGCTGATGGGAGCTTCCGCCTTTATCTTTACAGGCTTGCTCGGAATTTACTTCAGCACCACAGTGAACGGACAGCACACATTCAATTTGCTCGAACTGGCAAAAGCCGACATTCCCGTGGCTGTGCAGCTTTGGGCATTCCCTTGTATATTTGTCGGCTTTGGCACGCTAAGTGCCTTGTTCCCTTTTCATACCTGGTCACCCGATGGATACGGATGCGCACCAACAGCAGTTTCCATGTTCCATGCCGGAGTATTGAAAAACTTAGGTGCTTACGGATGTTTCCGCATCGCCATGCAGCTACTTCCCGAAGGAGCAAACCAAGTGGGTTGGATATTCATTATTTTGTCGGCAATCGGAGTGGTTTACGGTGCTTTCTGTGCTGTTTCACAAAAAGACTTGAAATACATCAATGCCTATTCGTCGGTATCGCACTGCTGTTTGATTTTGTTCGCCATCTTGATGTGGAACAAAACTGCCATGACAGGAGCCGTGATGCAAATGGTTTCGCACGGAGTGATGACGGCCTTGTTCTTTGCGCTGATTGGAATGATTTATGGACGTACACATACACGTAACCTGACAGAGCTGGGCGGCTTGATGAAAATCATGCCTTTCCTGGGCGTTGGTTATATTATTGCCGGTTTGGCTTCGTTGGGTCTTCCAGGGTTGAGCGGTTTTGTTGCTGAAATGATGATTTTTGTAGGTTCGTTTGCCCATGCAGACTTATTCACCCGCATATTCACCGTATTGTGTGTCACATCCATTGTCATAACGGCCGTGTATATCTTGCGGGCAGTTGGCAAAGTACTGTACGGGCCGGTCATCAACGACCACCACTTGGAACTGACGGATGCCAAATTCACCGAACGCATAGCCATCGTTGTGCTGATAGTGGGAGTTGCAGGCATCGGATTGTATCCCGGATGGATTTCGGAAATGATCAATGCCAGTTTGACGTTTGTACATTGATAGCCAATCGCTGTCTTTTAGATAAAGAAGTAGATAATAAAATTATAGAAAAGAGATAAGATGGATTTGAGTAATTATTTGTTGATGAAGCACGAGCTATCTCTGATTGTGGTATTCCTGATCTTGATGATTTACGACCTGTTTGCTTCAGACAAAGCTAAGAAATACTTTTTCCCTATTGCGTGCACCTTGTTTTTGATCCATACGGTGTTGGGATTCTTTTTCCATGACAGTAGCACTGCTTTTGGAGGCATGTTTGTGGCCGGGCCTGCGCAAGCGTTGGTGAAAAACATCCTGAATGTGGGGCTTTTCCTGGTATTCCTTCAAGCCAAAACTTGGTTGGCATCCGAAGAGTCAATCATCAAGCGTGGCGAGTTTTTCATGCTCACTTTGCTCACCTTGTTCGGGATGTACCTGATGATCTCTTCCGGCAACTTCTTGTTGTTCTATATCGGGCTTGAGACGGCTTCGCTTCCGATAGCCGCATTGGTTGCTTTCGACAAACACCGTTACGAATCGGCCGAAGCCGGATTGAAATTCATTTTCAATGCCATCTTCTCGTCGGCAGTCATGATATTTGGTATCTCCTTCGTGTATGGCGCATGCGGTACGCTTTATTTCGCAGATCTGGGCAGCTCCATCAGTTCCACCCCATTGACTATCATGGCCATGATTTTGGTGTTATCGGGCTTGTTCTTCAAAATATCGCTTGTTCCCTTCCATGCATGGGCACCCGACACGTATCAGGGCGCGCCAACAAATGTCACATTCTACTTATCCACCATTTCGAAAGGGGCGGCCGTATTTGCATTGATCGTCCTGCTCTATACAGTATTTCCCGTTTTGTTCCCAACTTGGCAAGGCATCTTGTGGATTCTTAGCCTTGTTACCATCACGGTTGGTAACTTGTTTGCCCTTCGTCAAAAAAATATGAAACGTTTCCTGGCGTTCTCTTCTATTTCGCAAGCAGGTTATATATTATTGAGTATCTATTCAGGAACGGCTCAAGGAATGGCTGCTTCCGTGTTTTATATCTTCGTGTATATCTTTTCCAACGCAGCTGTCTTCGGCGTAATTACGGCTATCGAAAACAAATCGGGAAAGATCAACATGGACGATTACAATGGCCTCTATAAAACGAATCCAAAGCTGTCCATCGTGATGATGATCGCCATGTTCTCGCTGGCGGGAATGCCTCCAACGGCTGGATTTTTTAGCAAAATGTTTGTCTTTACCGCTGCGATGCAAAGTTTGAGCACAGCCAGTATTATTCTGGTGGTGATTGCCTTTGTGAACACCGTAATTTCTTTGTACTATTATCTTTTGGTGGTGAAGGCCATGTTTGTCACACCGAGCAATCAACCGATCGAACCGTTTCAGACAGAAGGTTATTTGAAAACGTCTGTTCTCTTGTCGCTGTTTGGCATTTTGTTGATTGGTCTGATCAGTTTCTTCTACCAACAAATAAGTTTGGCGAGTTTCGGGTTGTAATATGTGTCGCAACAATATATAAAAAAGACTGCTTCGCACAGAAACAGTCTTTTTTTTGCTTTCATTTATCCGGTTTGAAAAAACAACTCTTTTCCCTTTTCCAAATAAATCACTATCTTAGCCGCTGCCGCCATTGTGCGGTGCGTTCATTTTTACGGTAATACAATTAAACTTTACAACTATGAATCAGAATTTAATTTCGGCGTCCCTTTCTGCCGAGGATGTGAACATTATCAATGAAGCTATTGCTACGTTAAAAGAAAAAATGCCTTTTTTATCGACCATTCAAAAGAAGGAAGTGGGCTCCCTGTTCAAGGTCGGCACCAATTACCAACCTTTCCTCGACTTGGCAAAACAAACGGCGGACATGCATCCCGAAATTCTTCCGGGAGTGTTCGACATGGAGGAGTTTGCGAAAGATTACGCCCTCTACAAGAGCATGCTGTCTGTGGCCCAGCAAATCGGGCAGTTGAATGAGAGCGTGCAGAAAGCGTTGATCGCGGTGGGCAGCGATTCGATAGACGAAGCCCTTGAGGTGTATGCAAGTGTAAAGCAAAACAAGGACAAGGTGCCCGGGCTAAGTGTTGCTTACGAGGCCATGGCGTTATTCTTCAAACGTCCGCGTACGAAATCCGCCGATAAGTAAGCGATTCCCATCGGGCGTATTCCCGTCGAGGGGTATCGTTGTGTCTGCCACACGCAACGGAGCGTGTGGCGGACATTCTTTTATGTCGGCCACACTTATTGATGTGTCATGGAAACACAAAAATAGGGTCGGCAGACATAATGATATGTCCCAAACACATAATAATATGTCTCCGAGACATAATGATATGCAAGGAAGGCATTCCGTTGTGGCTGGCGGACACTCCATTCTGTCTCCGGGGCTTGCCGGTATGTCTTCTTGGCATACTGATAGGGAATCACGACATTATCACGCGTTGCGATCACTTATTGGGGGGATAGTTCCTCTAATGCTGGGCATAGGAAGTCCCTTCTTGTAAACCCTTCCCTATTCTGAGGTGAATGGCCAAATGCCGAGGGGTTAATTCTGTTATCCGGTTGGTATTGGGCCATTTCCTTTTAGATGGGTTGCTTTCCATTACAAATAGTTCACAAAGTTCCACCATTTCCTATTTTCCAGGTAGGAAAAATTTTCTTGGTTGGAATAGGCCTCCCGCTCAAAGGAGATGGAAAGATAACCTTGCCTGAAATTCCTGTGTTGGGTGCTTTTGATTAGCCATTCAAGAATGTAAAACAGGTAAAACGGTAGAAATGCAAGCTCTTGCATCTGTCGTGTGTGGATTTTTTCGTGGTTGATGCTTGTCTCCGACAGCGGAAAATGCTCTTTTCGGACAAAGACCAGGCCAAATAGGTTGATTGCTTGGAATCCACGAAAAGGAATATGCTTGTTGCGGATGGTGCGCATGGCGTTTTCGAAAGTTTAAAAGTATTTCCCGGCCATAATCCGTTCTAACAGCAAGCTGCTTATGGCTTCTCCAAAATTAGAACCGGGTTTGCGCAGATGCCTTAAAACAAAGTTACTATTCTAATAGTTTTGGCAATCATTTATTTTTTTACTTTTGTACAAAATTCTATTAGAATCGACAACGATATGTTCTACATCCATTAATACAGATTGTATGGAACGATTAAAATCTGTTTTAGCAGACAAGATCATTGAGGTCTCGTCAGAAAGTGGCGATCACTCAAAAGTCAATCTCGAAAAATTGAATCGGTTTCGTGATTTTTCATTCGCTTGTGAGGCTTTCATGAAAAAATATCCGGGCATTGAAGACGAATTGATTCGAATGATTCAGTCGAATGACTTTGACACCCGGGTGGCTTCATCGCGTGTTAACAATATCATTGCGTTGATAGAGAATGGTGGTAGCTTTCAGCCGGAGGCCGGCACCAATCATGAGATGGTGGATTCGCCAGTCCAGTATCCTGAAATCCCATCCCAACCAGATGCAGAAGCCGATCAGCATGTAGAAATGGAAGATGCCGGGCTTTCAAATGCAGAGCCAAGCGTCACTGCTGAAGCGGGTGATATCGATGGAGTAGTGGGTGGAACCGCAAGCAACTATGGTTCTTCCGAAAACATGGAATTTGAATACTCTTCCGAGAACAAGGTTAGAACAAACCTCAATCGGGTTTTGATTGTTTTGGCCGTGGTGGCCGGTGTGCTATTGGCCTATTTTGCCATTAAATTTGTGATCCACAATTGGAAAATCATTTTGATTGTAATTGGTGTAATAGCGGCTCTAGGAGGTCTCCTTTGGATTTTATCCAACAAGAAAAATAACAACGAAATAGAATGATTTATCACCGCCATTTTCAACTAAAGAAATACAACGCATTTCAAACAGAGGCTTTTGCGAAATTATTTTGTGAGCCTGAAACGATTGAAGAACTTCGTCAAGCGATACTTGATTATCCAGAGGAGCAGAAATTGGTGCTCGGAGCGGGATGTAATTTGTTTTTCACACAGGATTTTGATGGATTGGTGATTAGGCCAAACCTCAGAGGGATGCGTGAAATGCCCGATCAGGAGCATGACAGTGTGATGGTGGAGGTGATGGCATCCGAAGATTGGGATTCGTTTGTCGCCCATTGTGTTGAAAATGGATACGCTGGCTTGGAGAACCTCTCGTTCATCCCCGGAAGTGTGGGAGCTGCGCCGATACAGAACATTGGGGCTTACGGTGCGGAAGTGAAAGATTGCATACTCGAAGTGATTGCTTTGGACATCCACACCGGAGAATCGTTCTCATTCTCGAATCATGAATGTGAATTTTCGTATAGAGACAGTATATTCAAAAGGACACGGAAATATATCGTTATTTCGGTAGTCTTCCGTCTGAAAAAGTCATTCCACTACGTTGAAAAATATGCTGATTTGAATAAAGAACTGGCTGAGGTGGAACAACCAAGCCTTTCTGATGTCCGAGAAGCCGTGATTCGTGTGCGCAAGAGGAAATTGCCCGATCATCTGGAATTGCCGAATTGTGGGAGTTTTTTCAAAAATCCGTATATTTCTGCTGAAATAGCTGAAAGGATTAAGTCCGAATACGAAAACTTGCCTTTGTATCCGGTGGAAGGTGGTTTGCTCAAAACCTCCGCTGCATTTCTGATTGACCGTGCAGGTTTTCGGGGTGTGCGTGAAGGCAATGTCGGCACTTATCCGAACCAAGCCTTGATTATTGTCAATTATGGCACTGCGGATGGAAACGAGATTGTCCGTTTCATGAACCGTATCCGTGATGCGGTGAATACTAAATTTGAGATTTTGCTGGAGCCGGAAGTGTGGATGTTTTAAGGGGTCTTAAATCGTAAATTTGCTAATTATTAAATTATTATATGTCATCATTTATTATAGAAGGCGGTCACCGCTTGCAAGGGGAAATTACACCACAAGGAGCAAAAAATGAAGCCTTGGAAGTTATCTGTGCGGTTTTGTTGACCGAAGAGGAAGTGGTTATTGAAAATATTCCGAACATATTGGATGTCAACAACCTGATCATGCTGTTGAGCGATATGGGAGTTACGGTGAGCAAACTGGCGCCCGACACTTGGTCGTTCCGGGCAGACCACGTGAACATGTCCTATTTGCAGAGTCCTGAATTTTTGAAAAAAAGTGCCTCTTTGCGGGGTTCGGTCATGATTATCGGACCGTTGGTTGCACGCTTTGGGCATGCGCTTCTGCCCAAGCCCGGAGGAGACAAGATTGGTCGCCGCCGCTTGGATACGCACTTTGTGGGAATCCAGAAACTGGGTGCAAACTTCGATTACGATGACAAACGCCAGCTCTATTCTATCACGGCAGATCATTTGAAGGGCACGTACATGCTTTTGGACGAGGCTTCAGTGACAGGCACCGCCAACATTGTGATGACTGCCGTCTTGGCCGAAGGACAAACCACAATTTACAACGCCGCTTGCGAACCCTACATCCAGCAATTGTGCAAACTGTTGTGTACGATGGGCGCCCAGATAGAAGGGATTGGCTCCAACCTGCTTCGCATCGAAGGGGTTAGTTCGTTGGGAGGCGCGCGTCACCGCATTTTGCCAGACATGATTGAGATTGGCAGTTTTATCGGTATGGCTGCCATGACAGGTTCGGAATTGACAATCAAGGATGTTTCTTACGACAATTTGGGAAACATTCCCGACACATTCCGCCGTCTCGGAATCCAATTGGAAAGAAATCACGACGACATCTTCATCCCACGCCAGGATGGTTATGCCATCGACACGTTTATTGACGGCTCCATCCTTACCATTGCCGATGCGCCTTGGCCGGGTTTGACTCCGGACTTGATCAGCGTGTTGCTCGTTGTGGCCACTCAGGCGCATGGAAGTGTTTTGATACACCAGAAGATGTTTGAAAGCCGTCTGTTCTTTGTGGACAAATTGATCGACATGGGTACTCAGATTATTCTTTGCGATCCACACCGCGCCACGGTGATTGGAACTGGCAAGCGTCCGATGCGTGCCATGACGATGTCTTCTCCCGATATCCGCGCAGGAATTGCCCTCTTGATAGCAGCCATGTGTGCCGATGGAAAAAGCACGATCAACAACATTGAGCAAATCGACCGTGGTTATGAACAGATCGATGTCCGTCTGAATAAATTGGGTGCAAATATTTTGAGGGTGAATTAGCCGTTCGCAGTTAATACAACTCGATGCTATTGCGGCTAAGTGTATTTAATTCGCAGCAATGATACGAAAACTGAGGAGTGTTATGTGATTTTTGCAAATAATAAGTTCATACATCGTAGAATATAGTTTTTATTCAAAATGAAGAAAGTATTGTTATTATTAGCGGATGGATTTGAGACATTTGAAGCAAGTGTTTTTATCGATGTGATAGGGTGGAATCTTGTTGAAGGTGATAACTCAACCGAGTTGTTTACGTGCGGATTGAAAAAAGAAATAAAAAGTTCATTCAACCAGCGGTTCATAGTAGATTATGCGATTGACGAAATAGATGTTGGCTCATTTGAGGCATTAGCCATTCCAGGCGGATTTGAGACCTATGGTTTTTATAATGATGCCTACGACACTAGGTTTTTGGATTTGATTAAAGCGTTTAAATCCAATAACAAAATGATAGCTTCTATTTGTGTTGGAGCTTTGCCAATAGGGAAGAGCGGCGTTCTAAAAGGCAAAAAGGGAACAGTTTACAACAGCGCTATTCGAAGAGACGCTTTGACCCGATTTGGCGTTAGTGTGATACATCAACCTATTGTGATAGATGATAATGTGATTACTTCCTGGAATCCGGCAACAGCAATAGATGTTGCATTTTTGTTGTTGGAAAATTTGACGACAAAGAATAACGCTGACAAAATTCGCGAATTGATGGGTTTTGAAAATCGGAAAAGTTAATTGTTTTCGATATCTGTTCTAAGGTTTGGACGCTTAGTTGATTCATAAATTGCGGATGATGCTGCTGACGTTTTCGACACAAAATCCAAAGAAACAATAATGGGCATTAATGTTGCTCGCTGCCCACTGAAAAAATGCTTCATTACTTCAATCCCGGACACGAGGCTGCCATCTTGAACGGCTCACCGTATTATCATGCACCAGCCAATGTCGTGCAAATGCAGCGCGACCTGGCGTTTTTACCTGCCTGGTATGCCGGGGTAGGTGATTACGTGTGGACAGTTGATCCGTTGCCCGAAGATTTTTTGCAGTTCTGGTCGCCGTTGAAAGACTTTTCGGTGAAAGAAATCGGTGGAAATTCACCTTCTGTGGATTATGCGCAGCTTGCCAAACAAGAAGTTGCGTTGTGGGGAATCTCGCCACAAGCTGTTCATTGCTTTGAATCGATCAGCGAAAAATATACTTTGAGCCTGGATATTCCGAAATGGAATCCTTTGTATGCCGAATTTTCCCATAGGCAAAAGGCTGCCCAATATTTGGGTAAATTATGCGACTCTTTTTCCTTTATTTCTCCGAAGCTTATGCCTCGCTCATGCGAATCTTTGGAAGAGATTGATGCGATATTGGAAAGAGAAGGCGACATCGTTTTTCTGGCAAAAGCCCCTTATTCTTCTTCGGGAAGAGGCTTGCTTTGGTTGCCCAAAGGGAAATTGACCCGGGTAGAAAGGCAAATCCTGCATGGACATTTGAATAAACAAAAAAGCGTTTCTTTGGAATATGCCCTTCAAAAAGAACTCGACTTCGCCATGGAATTTAGGTGTGATGGGGTAGGGGGATGCTTTTTTGACGGGTATTCGTTGTTCGAGACTTCCGAAAAAGGGAATTATTTGGGAAACAAAATCCTTTCGCAGGAGCAAATAGTTGATATTCTCACTGAAAAAATTCCATTGGAATACCTCCAGCTTGCTCAAGGAAAACTTGTAGCGTTGTTCTCTTCGGATTTGGCGTTCACTCACAAAGGGTACGTCGGGGTGGACATGATGGCTTATGTGGAAAACGGAGAGTCTAAATTTCATCCTTGTGTGGAGATCAACTTGCGGACAAATATGGGCGTTTTATCCATCGCCCTTCAAAAAAACTATGTGCATCCAGATGCTTCGGGACACTTTTACGTTGAATTTCTAAGATCTACAGACAAACTTATCGCTAAGCACACCGAATTATTGAAAACAAATCCGGCTATGTATATAGATGGGAAAATGCGCTCGGGCTACTTCCCGCTTTGCCCCTTAAATGCAGAGAGCAAATATTTGGCTTACCTATTCTTGCCGTGAATCATCCATTTTTCCCGCCCCGAACATCTGCACCCCACATCAATTTTTCCCGCAGCGTCCGGTAGAAAGAATTATTTTTTCGTTTGATGACGTTCAATGAAAAGTCCGCCTTTTTGATATTCACAATCACTTCGGAATTCAAAACTGTAGATCTTCCGTCGATGGAGGCAAGGAAATTGTTGTTCCGGCTTTCGATGGTCAGTCTCAAATGGCTGGTGTCGCTTACCACCAACGGACGGACATTGAGGCTGTGCGGCGCAATGGGAGCGAGGATGATGCTTTCTGTGCCAGGTGCCAAAATGGGGCCTCCGACACTCAACGAATAGGCCGTGGAGCCAGTTGGCGTAGCAACAATCAAGCCATCCGACTGGTACGAATTGAGGTATTCGCCGTTGATTTCGGCATGGATGGTCAGCATGGCAGCCGAGTCTTGTTTGAGAATGGCTATTTCGTTCAATGCAAATCTGTTGTCATCAATCAGTCCATTTTCGGAGACAACCTCCAGCAACATCCGTTTTTCCACGGAATATTCACCAGAAAATATTTCCGCAAGGGTTTGCTCCAAATCATGTTCGTTGGTCTCCGCCAAAAAACCTAACCGTCCCGTATTGATCCCCAATATAGGAATGTTTAAGTGGCTGATAATAGAGGCAGTGCGGAGGAATGTACCATCGCCGCCAACACTCAAGGCAATATCCGCCGAGAAATTCTCGACATCTATCAATTGGTGCGACTGGCAATTGATCTGAAAATTTGTGTGGATGTATTCATAAAATTCGGGATGGATATAGATTTCCATCTCGTGCTCATTCAGAATCCGGAAAATTTCCCGTATCTGCTCTTCTGTTTGAAACCTACTCCCAAAAATCCCGATTTTCATAGAACAGTCGAATTTTAATGGTGTAAATATACGGTTATTGAACACAGCTTTCAAATCAAATTTGCAAGTTTTGTCTTTTTCCCTCTGTTTTTCTGAAGAAATGTTGATAAATAAAGGAGTGAAGGCATGCCTTTTTGACTAATTCATATTAAATTTGCATGGCAGTTTGCAAAATGAAAAATTCAAAAAGTGTTCTTGTCTATCGCAAACCTACACGTTCACTACAATAGAATTTAGAACTCCGTTTTTATCTGAATATGACAAAATTAAGTGTAAATATCAATAAAATAGCCACTCTCCGTAACTCACGAGGCGGCAATGTTCCTAATGTTGTGAAAGTAGCTTTGGATTGTGAAGCCTTTGGTGCAGATGGTATTACTGTTCATCCAAGGCCCGATGAAAGGCATATCCGGTACCGGGATGTTTACGACCTAAAGGCAGTTATCAAAACCGAACTGAATATCGAGGGCTATCCATCTCCTGAGTTTATTAAATTGGTGAAAACTGTGAAGCCTGCTCAAGTAACTTTGGTGCCTGATGCACCGGATGCCATCACCTCTAATTCTGGCTGGGATACTGTCACAAATGCTACGTTTTTGAGCGACATCGTGGATGAATTCACCGAGTGCGGATTACGCACATCTCTCTTTGTTGGAACCGATTTGCATATGATTGAAGGGGCTGCTAAGACGGGAGCCGATCGCGTGGAACTATATACGGAGCCGTATGCTTCCGGGTTCAAGGAAGATCCCGACAATGCGGTGGAGTCGTTTGTGAAAGCGGCTCATTTGGCTAAAAAATTAGGTCTCGGCTTGAATGCCGGCCACGACCTGAACCTGCACAACCTGAACTTCCTGTGTGAGAATATTCCATGGATAGACGAGGTGTCGATTGGTCACGCCTTGATTGCCGATGCCTTATATCTCGGGCTAAAAGATACCATTGCAGCCTATAAAAAATGTTTAATCATATCCAGATTGTAGGTTATTTGTTTATCTTCGCACTGGTAGGAACGTTTTGAACAACAGCGAAATGTTTCTTCGCTATTAACAAATTGGTTTCAGCAAGCATGAACACTGCCAAAGAAAAAATGACCGGAATAGCAGGTACGATAGGGATACACCTTATCCTCTTGTTGTTTTTGCTGTTTTATTACATAACCCCGAAACTGAGCCGTTCGAGCGAGGAACTGGAAGGAGTGCCTGTGATGTTTGGCAACGTGCAGGATGCCGGCGGAAACGATGAACCTCGTGGACGTGCCGAAACTCCCGCCCCTAATCAGGAAGATGTTGCCACAGCTAATCAGGTCTCCCAACCGAAGGATGTGACAACTCCGGCAAAAGAAGTGAAGCCGACCCCTGCGGAAATACAAAAAACAACTACCGTAAAAAACAATAACACCCAGAACGTCCATTCGCAAGATGCGGAAGAAACCGTAGCGTTGGCCGCTGCTAAAAAAGCTGCCGCCGAAAAAGCCCGTCAAGAATCTTTGGCTGCCGAAAAACTTCGCAAAGAACAAGCTGAGGCCCGCCGCATAGAGCAAGAAAAAGCACAACGTTCTGCTGCCATAAAGAGCCAAATGTCGGGTGTTTTTGGAAATGGTTCGGGTAAAGGATCGAGAGGAGAGGGCACAGGAAAAGGTACGCAAGGTGTTCCCACCGGAAATTCCAACCACGGAAAGACTTCAGGAGTTGGTGGTACTGGAACCTATGATTTGGGTGGACGTGGCGTTGGAAGTGGTGGACTGGTGCTGCCTTCTTACGATGTCGATGATTATGGAAAGGTGGTGATTGATATTGTGGTTGATCCACGGGGAAATGTCGTGGAGGCTACTGTTGGAAAAGGAACGAACACTCCAAGTTCTTCGTTGCGCAATGCTGCCGAGCGTGCAGCAAAACGGACCAAATTCACTTCCGTAAATACCCCGGGAAACCAGAAGGGGACAATCACGTACAAGTTTAACTTAAATTGAAATAAGGCGATGAAAGAAGTATATGTTTTTTTGATTACCGGATTTGAAGAAATTGAAGCTTTGGCTACGCTCGATATTTTGCGCCGGGGCGAAGTGAATGTGAAATCTGTCTCCTTGACAACTGAAAAGACAGTTGTTGGAAGCCACCAGATTCCTGTTGTGGCTGACCTCCTTTTTGAAGAAGTGGATTTCAAAAATGCTGAGCTGCTCGTCTTGCCAGGCGGAACGACCAATTATAATCAGCACGAAGGCGTTAAGAAAGAGATCCTCGATTTTGCAAATCAAGGAAACAATGTAGCCGCCATCTGCGCTTCACCGATGGTTTTGGGTGGTCTGGGTTTGCTGGAAGGCAAAAATGCAATCAGCTATCCCGGATTCGAGCAATACCTGAAAGGGGCAACTTTGGTGGATCAACCGGTAGTCGTCGATGGAAACATCATAACGGGCAAAGGGCCTGGCTTGACATTCGACTTTGCCCTCAAATTGGTAGAGATTCTTGCCGGAAAAGAAAAAAGCGACCAGGTTGCGAAAGGATTGTTGCTTGCGAAATAGATACCTCTTCCCCAACCTGAATGATTGAATCACTGAATCACTGGGTTTCTTGTTCTCTTGTTTACTCGATCACATGGTCACATGTTCCCTTGTTCTCTCCGTTTATTTTTAGTATTTTTGTCTTCCGAGAAAAAATATGGAAGATTCCTTTGACATACACGACCAACTGAACGGAACCGAGCGCGAATACGAAAATGCGTTGCGTCCGATTTCCTTTGCCAATTTTAGTGGGCAAGACAAAGTGGTGCAAAACCTGCGCGTGTTTGTCACTGCGGCACGGATGCGTGGCGAATCGCTCGACCACACTTTGTTGCACGGCCCTCCTGGATTGGGGAAAACAACCCTTTCAAGCATTATTGCCAACGAACTGAGTGTTGGCTTCAAGGTGACTTCCGGCCCCGTTTTGGACAAGCCTGGCGACCTAGCCGGACTTCTCACTTCCCTCGAAAAAAACGATGTGCTTTTCATCGACGAGATTCATCGCCTGTCGCCCATTGTGGAGGAATATCTCTACAGCGCGATGGAAGATTTCCGCATCGACATCATGATCGACAAAGGTCCAAGTGCCCGCTCTATCCAGATCGAGCTAAATCCTTTCACCTTGGTTGGAGCTACTACCCGAAGCGGTTTGCTGACCAGTCCGTTGCGTGCCCGTTTTGGAATAAACCTCCACTTGGAATACTACGATATCGAGACCTTGACAAACATTGTGCTTCGTTCATCCGATATTTTGTGCGTGCCTTGCGAAAGGGATGCTGCCATTGAAATTGCGTCCAGAAGCCGTGGAACGCCCCGTATTGCCAATGCATTGTTGCGCCGTGTGCGCGATTTTGCTCAGGTGGAAGGCTCCGGAAATATCGACAAGGCCATTTCGATTTACTCGCTCGAAGCCTTGAACATCGACAAATATGGCTTGGATGAGGTGGATAACAAAATCTTGTTGACTATCATCGACAAATTCAAAGGCGGGCCTGTTGGGATCACCACCATTGCCACTGCTTTGGGCGAAGATTCCGGCACCATCGAGGAAGTGTATGAGCCGTTCTTAATCAAGGAAGGTTTCTTGAAACGCACGCCCCGTGGTCGTGAGGCTACTGATTTGGCATATATCCATTTGAATCGCCAGCGGGAGAATATTCAGGGAATGCTTTTTTGAGAGCTATTCTATAGCGCAAAAAGGGCTTCGTCCCAACTCGGTTCAAAATCGGCGACACTTGCAATCAGAGTCATGCCTATACCACCAATCCCGTCCTGAATTCCAAATTTTCCATCCGAAATTAATTCCTGCATAAGTTTGCCGAAGGTATCCGGAGTCAACATTTCATCAAGCAATAATTCAACGCGATCCTTGTATTTGCCTTCCGGAACGTATTGGTAGATGCGGCAGCATAAGTGGATACTTTGGATGAATTCTTTTGTATTGGCATATTTGGGACTAAATTCCAGCTGGTTATCAACCGTCTCTTCTAACAAATCTTGTGCCAGCCGCTTCCAGTCACTTCTGTTTCCCGCATGGGCTGCATGTAGAAAGGCATAAGCCGAAAACAGCTCATTTCGGGCATTGTTTCTTCCTTCTTCCTTCATCAGTTGCATTGTCATTTCGATATAATCGGCTACTAATTGCTCTATTTTACTGTGGTTTATTTTTAGTTCCAACAAGTTAGTTAAATATAGAATAATTGTAGGAAGTGATTCTTTATGTTCACGTCCGGCTTCGTTTAGGAAATAGCCTTCCTCTTTCAGACGCACAAAATAGTCAACGATTTGAAAAGTGATGAACTTGTCCGCCAAATGATTTTTGTTTATGTCGGGACGATGCATCGGATTGCGCATACGACTCAAATAGTGCATTCCGTAGCCGAGGATTTGGGTGGGATAAGTTTCCTGTAAAGATAAGTCCAAAGGATTGTTTGTATTCAGTGCGAAACATATTTCATCCAGAATTTCATCCGTTTCGGGTTCAATAAATCCATTCTGCGCCAAGTATTCAACAGCCCAGGAAATTCCAGATAAACCATCCGGGAAATAAATATTATCCGCTATCTGATTTATGGACAGGTATATGGATTCAAAAACCGCCAAGCCGATGTCGTAATACTTACGCTTTCCGGTCAGTCGGTAATACTCGAAGAAAAAGAGGGAAATTCCCACCCTGCCTTGCGAAAGCCCGATGGAGCTTGTGCTGTTCAGTGCGGAAAGCAGCAATTGAGAAATCGCTTCCAGCCGTTCTTCAACAATCCGTTGTTTTTCCGGGGACGTTATTAGTGGCCTCCAGTTTGGAGTTTTCCCTTCAGGTTCTTGCTTCAACGGAATTTCGCTGTATATTTTCACTTGCGGAGAAAGGTTGTATTCTCCCGCAGGCTCTGGAGGCTGAACGAGTGGCCGTAGTGCTTGGCGATCATCCTTAGGCAGGACGGGCCGCAATCCATGGCGTCGAGTTGTTTGTAATGTGGGAATGATTTCATGAAAAAATTATACTTATTTTGATTGAATTTATAAAATGTCAGGTTTCTCTAATATCTATATGTAAATGAGTATATTTATATCACTAAAAGCTGTTTCGATGAGCTTTGTCTGAACATGAAGACTTTTTCTACTTCCAGATCATTCAAAGCAGGTATTCTTTTCGCTCCCTGTTCATGCTTTTTCCAATTGACAAATATGGAATCGCTAACGATTCCATATTCTTGACAAATTTTCATGTTATTAAATAGAATCAGCCTTTTATTATTTTGATGTCATAAAAATTTGCGGTTCATTGAATTTATTCACTTCACAAATCCAATTTAAGCTTAGAGTTGATAGCGATTCTTACAATATCCATGGACACAACTGTCAAAAGGATTGCAGCAGGGGAGTGCTGCTGAACATTCACTATTTGTACAAGGAGGATTCTCGCTTCCACTACTACCTATTCCTCCAAAAACGGCCTTCAACTGATCCCTTGACAGAACTTCCGTAGCATCCAGATCAGCTACATTCAAACGAATTTTTTTCATGTTGTTTTAAAATTACGTTCAAATACCCATCTAATAATTATTTACCATTCGCCGTCATCTTCGCAACCCCTAGCATATCACACAATTTATCCAAATCATTCTGTTGTCGTACATCTATCCGTTCGAAAGTTCCATCCGGCTTTACCAGCAGAGACAATGGAATTGTTTGTGCGGTATATATAGCTTTCACTTCGTCTGTCTTACCTGCTGCCAAAACGCTCCGCCACGGTATCTCTTCTTTTTTCAGCAAGGCTTTCCATTTGTCAACTGTTTCAGGGTCATCTAAAGAAACATATACCATATTGAGCTTGATTTGCGTATTTTGATGTATTTCTTTTAGTAATGGAATTTGTTTGTGACAAGGAAGACACCACGATGCGGAAAAGACAACCAATGTGAATTTCGTTGCGTCTTCTACAATTGGCTCCGACTTGCCTGTCTCCGAAGAGGGCAATAGTATGTTCTCAAAATGGGTTGTTGTCAGGTATTTATACACTTTTCTCCCAAAATAGCTGTTCTGCTGCCTTTCGGAAAAATGACTAAACACTTTTTCGACATCTTCTTTCGACTTGTAGTAAATCAGAGTCGATGACAATTTAGCCATTAGACATTGGGAATCCGGGAAATCATCTGTCAAAGATGTGTACCGTTTCAATTGCGATTCGTAGTCTTCATTTCTCATATTAAACAGGCTATAGCCATAATGTTGGCAATTTATATACGCTTCTAACTCTTTGTCTGAGGTATCTTCTATTATATACTTGTCATAATACCGAGTTTTAAAGCTTTGCTCTCCTGTGTTTGGATCATACGTAAAAACATTTGGAGATATTTTGGCCTCGACATACCTCAATTTCGTGGGTTCAGACGTTTTTTGCGTAAACAAGATGCTTCCAGCTTTTATGCTATCTCCATTCTGTATTTTCACAAAACCAATTATTTTTTCGATGCTATCATTTTGCTTTGGCTCAGCCAACATCATGGAAGATATACGTTCATAAATGCTATCCGGATAATGAAACTGCCACGTGTGACCATCGGTAGTAGTTCCGTTAAAAGATAAACGAGTTAGTTTGTACTTCTCATCTTCAAGAAATATCTTCAGTTGAAGGTTGGATAGGTTGACCAATTTGTCAAAATGAAGTTTGAGCGTGTCCTCTTGGTTGTTCTGTCCAAAAGAAACAGTAGAATAGCTAAAAGCTAAATAAAAGGTCAGGAGTGTATAATAATAGTTTTTCATGGGAATAATTGAATGCATGATTTTCCAAAAGTTTTAGTTGGAAATAATATAAATACTCAAATTGGATAAACAGTTTCAAATACTCAGTAAGCATTTGCTTACTGAGTATTTAGATAATAAATTTATGATACCGTTGCACATCTACAGCCAGCCAAAGGTCCATTTTTCACCGTCATACAAGTACCTCCAACCCCATATGAGTCTTTACATGAACCCGAACAAGTACCCGAACTGGGACATCCTGTCGTTGTATCGCTTCCACTACCACTCCCTCCAAAAACGGTCTTTAACTGATCCCTTGACAAAATTTCTGTAGCATCCAGATCAGCTACATTCAAACGAATTTTTTTCATGTTGATTAAAAATTATCTGTTTTGACACCTCCATTAATTGCGAGTCAATTTTCATCAAACACTTTAGAGAACAGTTCATTCATCTCTCGAAAATTCCCATCGCTTAAAAATTGCCACATCCCCAGAATCCGTCCATCTTTTCCAACAAGATAATACCGGGGGATGATACCTATGGGATATTTCATAAAAATATCGTTTTCCGTAAATTCTTGTGAAATCCAAGGCTTTTCAGATGCTAAAACATGTATCCAGTCGGAAATTTGGTTCTCATCAATAGCCTTCCGCCATGAGTCAAGCTTAAAATCTAATGAAACGCCAATGACGACAAGCCCTTTGTCCTTATACTTTTTATTCAATTCTTTTATGTGAGGAATGCTTTCCAAGCACGGGCCGCACCAGGTTGCCCAAGCATCCAAAAGGACAACGTTCTTATTCCTGAAGTCCGACAAGGTGATAACCTTCTTGTTAATATCTTCGGTCGTGAAATCCGGTGCCATATTTCCCACCTTGACGCTCGCATAATTATCGATCATCTTTTTTACCAATTTACCGGTAGGCGAATTTTGCAAATCTTGGGAAAAACTGCCAAACCACCTGTTTAATACCTTATCCGAAGTGTAGGAATAACCCAGAGGAATGCTGTATGTCCCATTTAATAGTCTTGCAAACGAAGTGGAATCTGACTGCAAAAAGAACAATGGTGATAGACGCTTTTGGTTGAAAAGAGAATCTGCTTCGAGTTTTGTTCTTTCCAAATTATCTGAAAGTAATTTATAGGACGTCGGATTCTTTTCGTCTTTTAATTTATCCTCCAGAACTTCTATTTCAGCAAGAAGGGTATCCGTAGTTACATTCAATCGGGATTCTTCAAGCTGAATTAGAGTCCAATCATCCCATGTCTTTGATCCTTTGTAAACTTTTTCATTAAAATCAGTGGATTTTACCGAAAAAGACACAGACACGCTGCCGATGTCCAGTAAAATAGGCCATGCCACAGAGTCAACCTTAAGTTTTGCACGGACAGGTTCAGAAATGCTGTCCTCCCAAACAAAAGTCCCCAACAACAAAGGGAGAGTCCGGGTAACCTTCACTCCGTTCTTCGTGTACGAAAGATACACTTCCTTGGCATTTGTTCCTTCAATATTCAGTGAAAGATGCGCTGGATAAGTCTTGGCCGCTGCAAAAGAGGATTGAAGCGAACAAAAAAGCAACAAAAAAAGAATTACGTGGTTTCTCATAGATTTGTTATTTTCTTATTGAATAAATGTTTCTCAGATTTTTAGCTCTATATATTGGATAGCATATAACAAGTTTAGGAACTCTTAACTATCGAATTAGACAACATGCACTCAAAGCCATAATTATTTTGACAAATACATGAAAAGCCTAATAGCTATACTTTTGGTGCATCTTTTTCAGATTAATAAAATGGATGCCTAATCAACGTGTACATGTTCCTTTATAGGTATGGGTGCCGCTGAAAACGCCATCAGCAGCTGTACATTTTGTGCATCCAGTTGTTTTATTCCCTGAACAGTCGGAGTCGCTGTCACAAGCATTTGATCCACAACCAATGGTTTCACCACTTCCGCTAGTACTCCCTCCAAAAACGGCCTTCAACTGATCTCTTGAAAGGACTTCCGTAGCATCCAGATCAGCTACATTCAAACGGATTTTTTTCATAATGATTAAAAATTTAAAAATTAAGGAAATTACAGCCATGCAACTTTTGCACGGCGATTTGCTCCCCGCCCGTACTGCAGGTTAGACAGAAAGAAAATATTTTAGATCCGGTAAATGCTTTTAAAATGCCTCCCCTACAATTATTTATCACTAATCTTCATGTTAGCAATCCTCAGCATATTGCACAATTTGTCCAAATCACTCTGTCTATATAAGTCTATCGGTTCATAAGTGCCATCCGGCTCAATCAATAGTTCCAAAGGAATAGTCTGTACCGTGTATTTCTGTTCCACTTCATTTGTTTTATCGGCAGCCAAGACGCTCCGCCATGGTATCTCTTCTTTTTTCAGCAGTGCCTTCCAGTTTTCCCCAGTTTCAGGCTTATCCATTGAAACATAGACCATGTTGAGCTTGGTTTGCGAATTTCGATATATTTCTTTCAGCAATGGAATTAGTTTGTGGCATGGAACACACCAAGATGCGGAGAAGACAACCAATGTGAATTTTGTTGTGTCTTCCACGATTGGTTCCAATTTTCCAGTTTTCGATGATGGCAATAGGCTGTTTTCAAAATGAATCGTTGTGAGGTATTTCCGCACCTTTTTTCCAAAATAGCTGTTCTGCTGTGCTTCTGAAAAATGACGAAATATTTTTTCAATGTCTCTTCGCGATCTGTAAAAAGTCAAAGTCGATGACAGAGAAGCCATTAAACTTTGGGAGTCCGGGTAATCCTTTGTTAGAGAGATGTATCTCTTCAATTGCGACGCATAGTCTTCATTTCTCATATAGGGAGTCCTTGCAAACATGCTATAACCATAATACATGGAATTGATAGATGCCTCCAACTCCTTGTCTGCGTCCTTGTCTGCAGTGTCTTCTACCATATAAGTATCCTGAAACACTTTCTTAAAACATGGCTTATTGGTTCGCTTGTTCATGTAAAGGATATTCGGAAATATTCTGGTTTGGATGTACCTCAATTTTGTTGGAGTAAGTGTTCCTTGTGCGAACAAAACACCCGCAGCTTTTATGGTGTCTCCGTTGTGTATTTTTACGAAACCAACGCTTTTTTCAATGGTGTCATTTTGCATGGGTTCAGCCAATGACATACTGGAGATGCGCCCATAAATGCTATCCGGATAATGGAACAACCACGTGTGGCCATCCTTAGAATACCCGTCAAAGCGTAGCTTGCTTAACTTCTCCGTTTTATCCTGAAGTAATATTGCCAGTCGAACAGTTGACAGATTCACGATCTTGTCAAAATAAAGCTCGATAGTATTTTCCCTATTGTCTTGTCCGGAAGACGCTCCGGAATAACAAAGTGCTAAGAACAAAAACAAAACTGTACAATACTGATTTTTCATGTCGATAGATATTATTATTAAAAAGATAGATTGAATTCTCTTCTAAAGAAATAAGCTAATTAGCGCATGGCAGATATACTGGGGTGTGCCAATAAGTGTGTAACAGGTCCACGATAAGCTTGATTATCACGGGCAATGTAAGTGCCAAGACTCTATACCACAGCCACCGTTACTTCCCCCAGAAATAGCTTTCAAGTGATTCCTTGATGAAATTTCTGTAGCATCCAGATCGGCTACATTCAAACGAATTTTTTTCATGTTGATTAAAAATTTAAAAATTAAGGAAATTACAGCCACACAACTTTTGCATGGAGATTTGTCCCCCGCCCGTACTGCAGGTTAGACCGCTAAAAACACCTTCTTCTAAAATGCATGCATATTCATTTCTTCAACGCCTCATCTAGCCACTCCCTCATTTTTGCCGGGGAAATTGAGCCTTCCTGATGCAGTAGGTTACCTTCTTTGTCAAATATCATGTACATCGGAATTGTACTAAAATTGTATTGATCCATGATTTCGTCATCTTTTTCCATGCTGAGATAATAGTGTTCGCCTCCAATTTGGGGGATCTTATTTTTCCATGATTCTTCAGGTGAGTTTGTTGATGCGATGTAAACGAAAGCAAC